>DATMDU010000195.1:0-1166 GCA_035557535.1 Pyrinomonadaceae bacterium | reverse complement strand
TGTAGTGGGTCAAACAGATGTGCCCTTAACCAGAGCTTGGCGAGCGCGGGTGACCTTCTCAAGGATGTCGCCCGCGGACTTCCTCCAGACGAATGGTTTGGGATCTTCGTTGTGGTGAGCCAGATACTCATGGATTGCCGCAATCAGGTCCCCAACACTACGAAAGACTCCCCGACGCAGCCGACGGTGTGTCAGGTCACGGAAGAACCGCTCCACCATGTTGAGCCATGAAGCGCTGGTTGGAGTGAAATGAACCTTGAATCGCGAATGGCGCTCCAGCCAAGTTTTAACCTTCGGATGTTTGTGAGTCGCATAGTTATCCGCGATGAGGTGAATCTCCTTACCCTTCGAGGTCTCGCGGTCAATGAGCCTTAGGAACTTGATCCACTCCTGATGGCGATGTCGCGGCATGCAGGTCCCGATCACCGTCCCATCCAGCGTGTTGAGTGCCGTAAACAGAGTCGTCGTCCCATGGCGCTTGTAGTCATGGGTCATCGTGCCATAGCGACCTGGAACGAGAGGCAGTCCTGGCTGCGTTCGGTCGAGCGCCTGAATCTGGCTCTTCTCATCGACAGAGAACACCAAGGCATGCTCCGGAGGGTTCAAGTACAGACCAATGACATCGTCCAACTTCTCGACGAACTTCGGGTCTCGGCTCAACTTGAAGGTTCGAGTCAAATGCGGCTTCAGGCCGTGCCTCCTCCAAATACGGCCAATCGTGCTCGGGCTAAGACCCATCACCTTGGCTAGACTGCGGGTGCTCCAGTGAGTTCCGGCCACAGGCGTCTCTTGCGTCGTTTTGCGCACGATCTCTCGAATAGCCTCCGCGCCGATCGAACGCTGCCGCCCAGCTCGCGGAGCATCCTTCAAGATACCGGATACCCTCTTTTCAGCAAAGCGACGACGCCAAACACCAACGGTCCTCCGCGTCGCCCCACAGATCTCAGCGATCTCCTGGTTCTGCTTGCCTTCGGCAGCCAGCAGGACGATTCTCGCCCTTTCTGCCACGCGCACGGCAACCTTCCGGCCCCGGGCAAGCTTCTCAAGCTCTTCCCTCTCCTCTGCCGAGAGAGATACTAAGACGGCTACTTTCATCTTCCCTCCTGGGGGCATTCCATACCAGGAGAGCATAACAAAGGTTCCCGAATATCGGACCCACTACACTA
>DATMDU010000194.1:0-1872 GCA_035557535.1 Pyrinomonadaceae bacterium | reverse complement strand
TCGCTGTTGGCTTTTCTTGAGCAAGAGGATTTTGTTGCACAACAATTGAAAGTTCTGCTTCACGAAGATGGCAAGTTTCCCTCCCGCCGCACCTGGGAACGTCGGCTTGTGCAATTGCCAGATACCTTGCCGTCCTTGATTGGCTATCTGGGTCGCCACCTGGTTGCAGTAGTCAGGGCGTGGGCTGATGGCGGATACGCCGCTGCTTTGGATAGCACAAAACTCTCGACAGCTGGTGGTGTCTGGCATAAAAAACATAGAGAAAAAGGGGAGATTCCGCATACTTCGATAGACACACAAGCCGGTTGGTCGAAGTCGGGTTGGCAGGGCTGGTGGTATGGCTGGAAGTTGCATCTGGGTGTCAGCGTTGGATGGTTGTGGATACCGTTGGCGGCTGAGTTGACGGTTGCCAACAGGGCAGACAATGAAGTCGCACCGCTGCTGTTGAAGCAACTGCGGATGTGTCCAGTCCTTTGTGTAAACGATCAGGTTAATCAATCGGCAGCCTCCCTTCAAAGACTATCGCAAACCGGTTGAGCGGAGGGTGTAAGATCTTTTGTGTAAACGGTCATAGACCAGTAGAGTGAAAACTCTATTAATGGAGACGCTATGACCAAACAATCAACCGCTATCAACCTTGACTTGATTGACCAATTGCTTGCTGACTACAAATCTCCTGAGGATGTGCTTGGTGAAAATGGCCTTCTAAAGCAACTCACCAAAGCCGTCCTTGAACGTGCTCTGAAAGCCGAACTCTCTCATCATCTGGGCTATGAAAAACATGACCCGGCAGGCAATAATTCCGGCAATTGTCGAAACGGCAAATCGAAGAAGACCCTCAAAGGCGATTTCGGTACTTTGCCCATAGAAGTACCTCGCGACCGCCAAGCGAGCTTCGAGCCAAAAATAGTTCCTAAAGGCCAGACTCGTTTTTCTGGCTTCGACGACAAAATTCTATCTCTATACGCTCGCGGCTTGACGGTGCGTGACATTGCCGCTCACCTCGAAGAGATCTATCAGGTAGAGGTATCGCCAGGGCTTATCTCCTCAGTCACGGATGCTGTAATAGATGAGGTTCGGGCCTGGCAGACACGCCCGCTCGAACGGCTTTACCCAATCCTCTATCTTGACGCCATTATGGTGAAGATTAGAGACGGGGCGCACATCCTCAACAAGGCCATCTACCTGGTGATTGGAGTAAATCTCGAAGGGATCAAAGAAGTATTGGGGATGTGGGTAGCGCAAACAGAAGGAGCAAAGTTCTGGGTTGGGGTCGTAACCGAGCTTCGCAATCGAGGAGTTGAGGACATCTTTATAGCTTGCGTGGATGGACTCAAGGGTCTGCCAGAGGCAATCGAAACAATCTACCCTCGAACGGAAGTGCAACAATGCATAGTGCATGTGGTGCGCCAATCATTGAAGTATGTCAACTGGAAGCAGCGCAAGGAAGTCGCCGCTGATCTGAGAATGATCTACACCTCGGCGACCCGCGAGCAGGCTGAGATGAGGCTGGAGGAATTCGCTGAGAAATGGAACTTGCAATATCCGACGATCAGCCCGAGTTGGCGACGCAACTGGGAGAGGATAGTTCCATTCCTGGCCTACCCGCAAGAGATCCGAAAAGTAATCTACACAACCAACGCGATAGAATCAGTAAATCGAGGGCTAAGAAAGATAATAAAGAATCGGGGATCGTTTCCCAACGATGAGGCAGCATTGAAGTTGATGTATCTGGCCCTTGGCAACATCAGCCAGAAGTGGACAAAGCCGATAAAGGAATGGAAGGCGGCGCTCAACCGGTTTGCGATAGTCTTTGAAGGGAGGCTGCCGATTGATTAACCTGATCGTTTACACAAAGGACTGGACACATCC
>DATMDU010000193.1:0-1212 GCA_035557535.1 Pyrinomonadaceae bacterium | reverse complement strand
GAGTATGATGTGTTTGCCGGATTGGATGTGGACAAAAAGAGTATCGCGGCAACTTTTAGCAGTCAGCAAGGATTCATCCGGTCGTTGCACATGCCGTATAGCGTGGATTACTTGCTGAATCATGTGCGCAAGCACTTTGGGGATCAGAAGGTTGCCTTTGTCTATGAGGCTGGGCCCACGGGATACGGGCTGTATGATGGGCTTGTAGGTCAAGGGTTTAGGTGTTTGATCGCCGCTCCATCGATGATCCCCAGAGCTCCAGGACAAAGAGTGAAGACCAACCGGCTCGACAGTCGAGGGTTGTCGGAAAGTCTGCGAGGAGGACAGCTCAAAAGCATTCATGTTCCCTCTCCAATCTATCGCGAGCTTCGCCATCTTACGCAGCTGCGCGACACGGTGGTGCGGGAGGCCGCCGCTCACAAGCAGCGGATCAAAGCCCTGTTGTTGCTCGAAGGCATCGGCTTTCCCCCGGCGACTGCCGGTAGGCAGTGGACGTTGAGAGTCAAGGCTCAGCTGAGAAAGCTTCGGTGTTCTCGTACCGTGCGCTTTAAACTCGATCAGTTGCTCGACAGTTTGGAATTTTGTGAAAAGCAGGTGGTAAGCAGTACCAAAGAGATTCGCCGTTTCTGTAAAGAGGATGCGGAACTGTTCCAGTCCATTGAATATCTGATGAGCATCCCGGGAATCGGCTGGATTGTGGCGAGCCAGCTTCTGGCGCGTATTGGAGACTGGCGTGAAATCGACAATGTCCGACAACTCGGAAGCTTTCTGGGTTTGGTGCCGACCGAGAACTCCACGGGTGATTCGGTCGATCGAGGATCGATTACCCGCGCGGGAGACGGCCGGCTTCGAAGCAAGATGATTCAGGCGGCTTGGTCGGCGATCCGCCAAGACGGGGAGCTTAGAGAGTTTTATCGTTCGGTTTGCCAGAGAAACCCCCGTGGTAAAGGTGCAAGGATCGCTATCGTCGCGGTGGCGCGCAAACTGAGCACGCGGATTTATGCGGTGTTGAAAAACCAACGACCGTACATCGTTAGAGAACAGGTTCATTCGGCTCCTTTGACCCAAGAGGAGACATCGCCCCAGGGAACGACTCGACGTTGCGCAGAACCAGGAGAGACTGACAACTCCTGATGGTTCGCGATTTGAGACAGAGTGCCCGGGGCCTTGTGCCTTAGAGAGAGCGCATTGCAAAGAAGTGTGACGGCCTGG
>DATMDU010000192.1:0-2867 GCA_035557535.1 Pyrinomonadaceae bacterium | reverse complement strand
TTGTAGAATAAAGAAAGGCAGCGCAGTGAGGCCATAGCCATATACGCGAGTAAGAAATCTTGGTCCGGCCAACCAAGCGGCTCCAGTCGGACGCCAACCTCCGCTTCGCTCCGGTCGGCGCCGCTGAGCCGCAGCAGCGTTATGCGGAGCAGAGGTAGCTTCCTGGTCAAGGAGTTTTCCCGTGGCAAGCTTGCGAGTTACCGATGATATCTTGGTGGCTATCAGATCTAATGATGCAGTCGCTTCTCAGTGGGGTTGGCGTGTTCTTCGACAACTCTGCGAGCGGTGGATCTCCGTGTTTGGTCAGGGCTTGGACACTTATGATCTCGTCGATGCTGCAATCGTAGAGAACATCGCAGATCTACTTGCTCCGACCGTTAGTTCTGGAGAAGTATCAATCCAACTGGCCAGAAGTTTGAATCGACTGCGGACGTCAGCCAAACGGGAAATGCGGAGGCGTGTAGATCAGAGTAGTATCGAGGATGTGGTGGTTACCCTGGAGTCTGATTCTGATGCTGTCTGGACTTTACGTGAACTTTCGGATGTCTTGAGTGTGGAGCAAAAAAGAGTTTTGTCCTTATTGGCTTCTGGTTTTTACCCCAACGAGATAGCTAGCGAATTGAATATTACTCGCATAACGGTAGCGAAAAGAATACGTAGTATAAGGCAAGAGATTGAAAGGAAGTCGAGTAGTCGGCTTTCAGCTAGAAGTGGTAGTCGACGACTGGATGTGGGTAGAGCAGAGATTGATCAAGCCAATGACAATGAGCAGATTATTGATGGATCTCCTGGCGCCTCAATTGTTACCTTAGATCTAGTTGATCCTTCTTTATTAAAAACCATACGTGCCCATCCGCAGCTATTGAAAATTCTAGACTCTCGCGTGTTCGAGAAGCTTCTAGCTGAGATACTCTCAATGTTGGGGTATGAGGTAGAGCTGCAGCAAGGTACCAAAGACGGCGGGGTAGATATCTTCGCGATCAAACATTGCGGCATCCTAGGGCCTCATCGCTATCTTCTTCAGGCAAAGCGCTGGGAAGCTCCTGTGGGCGTCGAGCCTGTGCGAGAGTTGTTATTCCTTCATTCTTACCATAGAGTCACAAGATCTTGTTTGGCGACTACATCTAGATTCACTCGTGGCGCTTGGCAGCTTGCGAATGAGTATAAATGGCACCTAGAGCTGAGAGACTATGAGAGACTGCAGGAGTGGGTGGATTTCGCTTTGAAGGGAAAGGCATGAAGCGCATAACCCGATCGGTCGAGCGGACGGATACCGCCCTTCAGGCGGTCCCGCACGCTCACCTCCAGCGACGTTAGCCGTATGAAAGGAAAAGACGATGCCAGACGTTGGTCCGAGCTCTGCGCGCGCCGGGCAGTGGGCAGATTCCTCCGGCGGCGCGGCATCAGAAGCCGATGGTTGCGAGGAGGGGAACCTCCAGATTGGTGGGCAGAGATCGAGGGAGTCTGCTACGCTGTAGAGGTGACCCGTTCTTACGGACTCACTTCTGAGGGGCGGCAAGTGCCACAATCCATCAGATTGTTCGAGCAAATTGAGGAAGAGATCAATCGGGCTGTCCCGCTTGAACCTCCTGTCGGATCCTACGTGATGACATTCGAAGAGCTGGCGCTCGCCAGACCTGATCGCCGCTTACTCATTGAGTCGGTCCTTCGATTCATCGATGGAACTGCTCTCCTCTCAAAGACTGAACCGTTTGCACTAATCAAGGGACGGAAGGTCACAATTGAGAAGGTCTCAGCGGATGGCTCGTGTGTCGCATCCCTCATCACCACCCACCCGGATGGTCGGTCTGGGTCCGAGATTGCAGAGGAACTTCAGGGTGTAGTCAATCGCGCAATCAGCGCGAAGATCAAGTTGCTGCCTAAAGTCATGGAACCAAAGTTGCTGGCCATCGTAGACACGTTTGCCTGGGCCGCTGATGATAGATTCTGGTCTTCGGTCACATGTGTTGATGGGGATTACTTTGTTGCGATTCTCCGTGCAACCGCTGAGGGACACTGTCAAGTTCTTAGGGCCAATGCTCCGAGCCCGTTTGTTCAGTGAGGCGGCTAACAATTCTCTGCAGGTGGCAACACCCGTCGCTTTCACCTAAGCCGTCGCTTTTAGCTGTCTTAGCGGTTCTACTTGCTGGTGTTGCGCCTGAACTCGCTGCCGGTTCCGGGATGTCTCGGGGGGTCTTGTAGAATGTGGAGAGCATTCCTAGTTCTTATGCTTCCTTGTTTGATGCTTGCGTGCGAACAGTCGGCCAAGGGCCGGTCGACCTCGAGTGAAGAAGATTTTGAGCGAAAGCGCGCCTGCGCCGAGGCCGGGCGCGTTCGACTGGAAGAGGAGACGCGCAAGGAGCATCAAGATATCGAGCCACTGGTGAGTGCCCACTGGTGCTATAGTACAACTCTAAATACATGCATCTATGAGAGCGACAAGAGGGTGGTGATCAGAAATCCAAAGTCGCCGAATGAACGACCCCAGATGATCTTTATGTCCCGCAGTGCCGTAGACCTACTAACCAATCAGACCCTTTTCGGTGTTGTAGGAGAAAACGAGAGTCCGGAAAAACATTCTGACTACGCGAAGAAGCTGGCGGAACTATTCAAGACCTGCCAATAGGGAGTTTAGATCTGGTAGCAATATGGCAAATCGAGGTCACAAGATGCGGCTAACCAGCGCCTGCAGCGGACGGCTGACGCCGCGCGCTGAGGCGCAAACCCGTTGGCCGTCGAATAGTCCATCGCGATGCTGGGTCAAACCGGGAAACAACTTGCCAAGGAGTAAGGTATGCTTGCCAAGTTTCGTATCTCAGTCGCTGCGACCGTAGCCATCAGTGTTGCGGCGGTTCTCATCGCTAGTC
>DATMDU010000191.1:0-1405 GCA_035557535.1 Pyrinomonadaceae bacterium | reverse complement strand
CAAAAAGGGTCCTCCTTCTCCCGAAGTTACGGAGGTAATTTGCCGAGTTCCTTAACCATAGTTCTCCCGATCGCCTTGGTATTCTCTACCCGCCCACCTGTGTCGGTTTGGGGTACGGGCACCGTGCCAACTCACTGCTGGACTTTTCTAGGCAGCTTGGGATCAGTGACTTCGCCTGATGTGGCTCGGCATCACGTCTCAGGATGACGGCCCCGACTCTCATCGGGACCTCCCTACGCGCTTACCCGGGGACTACCATCGCCCCGGTTCACCTACCCTCCTGCGTCCTCCTTCAGTTACCCGCCAGCAGCTCGGTGAGATCGCTCCCGAAGGAACAGCCCCCACGTTGCCACTCTTGGGCCTGGCGCGGACACGGTGGTACTGGAATATCAACCAGTTGTGCATCGACTACGCCTTTCGGCCTCGCCTTAGCTCCCGACTCACCCTGGGTGGATTAGCCTTCCCCAGGAAACCTTGGGCTTACGGCGGAGGGGTTTCTCACCCCTCTCTCGCTACTCATGCCTGCATTCTCACTCGATGACGCTCCACCACACGCTCACGCGGCAGCTTCACTGCGGCATCGACGCTCCTCTACCACTCGTACTTGCGTACGAATCCATAGCTTCGGCTCTGAACTTGAGCCCCGTTACATTGTCCGCGCAGGATCACTCGACCAGTGAGCTATTACGCACTCTTTCAAGGGTGGCTGCTTCTAAGCCAACCTCCTGGCTGTCTGGGCAATCCCACATCGTTTTCCACTTAGTTCAGAATTAGGGGCCTTAGCTGATGGTCTGGGCTGTTTCCCTTTTGTCCAACGAAGCTCATCCCTCGTGGACTCACTGCCATGCTCTGGAGTACCGGTATTCGGAGTTTGGCTGGGGTCGGTAAGCTTGTAGGCCCTCTTACCCATCCAGTGCTCTACCTCCGGCACTGAACACATGACGCTGCACCTAGATGCATTTCGAGGAGAACCAGCTATCGCCAAGTTTGATTAGCCTTTCACCCCTATACACAGCTCATCCCCGCCGTTTTCAACCGACGTGGGTTCGGTCCTCCACGGAGTCTTACCTCCGCTTCAACCTGGCCATGCATAGATCACTTGGCTTCGGGTCTATAGCATGCGACTGTACGCCCTATTCAGACTCGCTTTCGCTTCGGCTACCCCACACGGGTTAACCTTGCCACACACCGTAACTCGCAGGCTCATTCTTCAAAAGGCACGCTATCGCGGCCATTCCCGAAGGAATGACGACGCTCTAACTGTTTGTAAACCAACGGTTTCAGGTACTATTTCACTCCCCTCCCGGGGTACTTTTCACCTTTCCCTCACGGTACTGGTTCACTATCGGTCGCCAAGGAATACTTAGACTTACGGGGTGGTCCCCGCAGATTCACGCCGGTTTTC
>DATMDU010000189.1:0-1596 GCA_035557535.1 Pyrinomonadaceae bacterium | reverse complement strand
GCGCTTCAAGCGCGTCAAGCGGGAACGCTGCGTATTGTTCTTGCACTCAACAACCACCGGCTAAAGCCGGTGGGTTGGGGTTGCGGACTGAAAGTCCGGATACGCGTGGGGGTGTAAAAAGTTTTGTGTAAACGGTCATTTGGCAGGAAACTGCCGTCCTTCAAGGAGAGATGATGACCGTAACGAAAGGCACCAAACGACAGAAGCCGAACGTCGAGTTAATGCAGTGGGCCGACAGTCTGCTGACGAACTACAAGAAACCGGAAGACCTCATTGGTGAGAATGGTCTGCTCAAGCAGCTGACCAAGATGCTGGTAGAGCGGGCTCTGGAAGCCGAAATGGCCGAACATCTCGGTCACGACAAGAGCGATCCGGTGACCAATGTCACCGGCAATGCCCGCAACGGGCATAGTGCGAAGACGCTCAAGGGGGAGTTTGGTGAGTTGCCGCTGGACATCCCGCGCGACCGCCAAGGTGCCTTCGAGCCCCAGCTCATCGGTAAGCACCAGACCCGCTGGGCGGGCTTCGACGACAAGATCGTGTCGCTCTATGCCCGCGGTATGACCGTACGGGAGATTCAGGGGCATCTCACCGAGATGTATGGCGCCGAGGTATCGCCGAGCCTCATCTCCGCGGTCACCGACGCGGTGAGCGAGGAAGTGAAGGCCTGGCAGGCCCGTCCTCTGGACCCGCTGTACCCGATCTTGTATCTGGACTGCCTTCATATCAAGGTCCGTGATACCGGTGCCGTGCGGGTGAAGGCGGTGTACCTGGCGATCGGGGTCAACCTCGCCGGCCACAAGGAAGTGTTGGGTCTGTGGATCGCCCAAACCGAGGGCGCGAAGTTCTGGTTACAGGTGGTGACCGAGCTCAAGAACCGCGGCGTGCAGGACATCTTCATTGCCTGCGTCGATGGGCTCAAGGGTTTCCCGGAAGCCATTGAAGCCGTCTATCCGAAAGCCAGCGTTCAGCTGTGCATCGTGCACATGGTGCGCAACAGCCTGAACTTCGTCTCCTGGAAGACCCGCAAAGAAGTCGCCGCCGATCTGCGGCTGGTTTACCAGTCGGCAACCGTTGAAGACGCCGAGCAGCGGCTCACTGATTTCGAAGCCAAATGGGATGCCCAGCACCCGCCGATTGCCCAGATCTGGCGGCGCAACTGGACACGCATCATCCCGTTCTTCGACTACCCGCCGGAAATTCGCAAGGTGATTTACACCACCAATGCCATCGAATCGATTAACATGAGCTTGCGCAAGATCATTAAGAACCGCAGTTCGTTTCCCACCGACGAGGCTGCCAGTAAACTGTTGTATCTGGCACTAAACAACATCAGCCGCAAATGGACCAGGCCCATTCATGACTGGAAAGCCGCTCTGAACCGCTTCACAATTCAATTCGAAGATCGCATGCCGCCGCTTTAAACAGAAACCCGTTTACACAAAATCCGGTACACCCCCGCTTGGTCGCCGACTACCTGAAGAAGCTCGGCCTGGAAGTCCGCACCGGGATCGCCAAGACCGGCGTCGTCGGCATCCTCAAGGGGGGCAAGCCCGGCCCGATCGTGGCCGTCCGCGCCGACATGGACGCCCTGCC
>DATMDU010000188.1:0-7030 GCA_035557535.1 Pyrinomonadaceae bacterium | reverse complement strand
CAGCGATTCCCGGTCAGTAGAAGGTTAGTAGGTCAGACCAAGCCTTCGATTCAATGAGGACGCACCCTTATCAATGCTCCCAATCTCTGGAGCTGACCCTTTCTTCTATCTTCTCTCTGTTCGTTCTGCCTTCTCTGTTTCCGCTCTCGCTCGTCTTTGTTGTTTCTCAACTGGCCGCTCCTTTGCCCCGGCCTGGGCCGCCTTCTCTACCCGCTTGCTTCTTCTATCTGCGGGTCGTACTCTCGAAGCAACTCCGCCCAACTATTGACAGCGAATCGGTGGAAGCAGTATTTCAACTCTTGCCACATATCTCTTAGCCTCCACTTCTGTCGCAACTTCTGGTAGGTCGCATCGCTTCGCTCCAGTATCTTGTGCGTCACGAATGCCAACAGATTCAGGTAATAAAATACTGTCGAAAGAGTCTGCTTGCCGTGTCCGTAGTTGTGCTCCAACTCGTAGCCTCCATTCTTGTGTGTGTTGAAGTTCTCGTTTTCTATCTTCCATCTTCCACGCCCTATCCAGATGATCTCTTCTATGTTTTGGCTATTAACTTCCAGGTCCGTGACCCACGACGAGTGATAGAGTTGCTTGCCTGATTTATCCCGCTCCCATACTTCTATGAATGTCACCCACGCTTTGCGCGCCTGACTAAGCGGTACTTCTCGACAGATCCTATATTCGAAGTATCTCCTCTTTGCAGCAGGCCCCTGTGTCCAACTGCCTCGCTCGACCCAGTTGCCCAATCGCTCAAGCTCCTCAACCCACTCGAAGCTCTCTTTATGTGAGCCAGGCTTTACTGATAGCACGAAAGCCATTTGCCTGGCTTTGAGTTGTTCTACCATAGGTTCGTGAGCGAACATCGCATCGCCTAATATCAGCATCTCAAGTCGAGCATCTTCGCGTCGCAGTCGCTCGACGAGCCGCTTGCCGGCATTGATCTCACAATCCTGTTTGTCGTCTCCATCTGTGTTTAGAATCGGTTCAGCATCTATGGGGAGAATCTTGTGGCTGCGCCCCTTGATCAGAGTCGCCGAAAGTATTGAATGGCGATAGCTGATCTTTTCGTCGTCACTGACGCGGCGAAGACAGGCTGAGCAGTTAATCTCGGTTGAAGAGAAATAATCCGTACCGTCAATAGCAATAGGATAGTAGCTCTTGCCCAAAGCCTCAGAAGTGCGGTACTCCCAGGCCCAGCCCGACCTCCGATAGCGATTGAAGATAACTGCAAGCAACCGACGAAGCGGCTCTGTGGGAGCGCCGTCGAGGATGTCTCGCAGTTGAGTATCAGAGGGCACGTCCTTAACCGCGAATATGGTTTCGAGGTTGCTGCGACCACTACGATGCTTGAGCTTGTGCTGGAACTGGAGCAAGGACGGATGCTGAAAGAAGAACATGGCGAAGGCCGAAAGCATAGAGTCTCGCAGCGGGTATTTGACACGAGCAGGATCTCGCGTGTCAGGGAGTTTCTCGAAAGAGTGAGCGAGCAAAGCGAGGACGGCTTCAAAAGTGAGATGGATAGGTTGACGCATGGCAATAGCTTGCCAATTTGCTTGAGGCAAGCCAAGCCTTTGCGCGGTTGAGAATCTTTGCAATTTGATCTTTCACAAAGTACCCGTTCCGTTGTACTTCTTTCTAGACCGGGAATCGCTGCAGTTGGAGGTGTATTGTGGCACGACGACAAAACAACCCCTTGCGAGAATTGACCGACGATGAACGACGTTGGCTCCATCGCATTGCTCGATCAACAAGCGAGCCGACAAGTCATGTGGTTCGGGCAAAGCAGATTCTTGCAGTCGCTGATGATCAATCTTTTACAGAGGCAGCTATTTCGTCTGGGCGTAAATCTGGTGATGCAGTATCTCATCTTGTCGCCCGCTTCAATGCCTTCGGATTGTCTGCTCTTGAGCGTAAGAAGCGTGGCGGACCAAAGCCAAAGTATGGTGTAGAAGAGCGAGAACGTATCCTAAAAGAAGCGCGGCGATCTCCCGACCCAGAGCAAGACGGAACTGCTAGTTGGTCTTTAATGACTTTGCGTCGGTCACTGCGAAAAGCCACGGATGGATTGCCTCTTGTCAGCACCTACACGATTCGCGCCGTGTTGAAGAATGCTGGCTATAGTTGGCCGCGCACGCGAAGTTGGTGTGAGACAGGTCAGGTTATGCGTAAACGCAAGGGCGGTGCTGTGAAGGTTAGTGATCCAGATGCGACGGCGAAAAAAACTTGATCGAGCAGGCCTATCGAGTAGGCGAGCAGAAGGGGCTGGCAGTCTGGACGCAGGATGAAGCAGGACCCTTTCAGACCGTGCCGTTTGGAGGCAATAGTTGGCAACAAGATGGATTGCCACTGCGCCAGCCAAGCGAGTACATAAGAAATGGCACGGCTAAACTCTTATGCTTGTTTCACCCAAAAGATGGGCAAGTGCGAGCAAAGGGAGTACGAAGTTGCACAAACCTTGTGCTGCATGAATGGCTGAGGCAGGAGTTGAGCGAAATAGTAGAGAATCTGCCTGTTGCTGAGGCAGTTAATGAAGAAGAGAATCGTTTGATGTGGCGGCGATGGCAAGAGGGATTACTTTGGCCGATCACATTGCCAGAGAAACTACCGAGGCTGAGGATGCTTCTGGTAATGGACAATCTCAAAGGGCATAGGACACCACAGATGGTGCTATGGATGTTCGCTCACGGCATAATGCCATTGTACACACCGTTAGGGGGATCGTGGCTGAACATGGCAGAATCGATTCAGCGAATCATAAAGCGACGAGCATTAGAGTGTCAGCATCCACAAACGCCGGAAGAGATAATAGAGTTGTTGGAGGCGACGGTGAGAGGATGGAACCGAGAGCCGACGCCGTTTGAGTGGGGCGGTAGGCGAGCAGCGAGGCGAGCGCGAAGTCGGCAGCGACGACACGCGTTAGGTGGGTCAGGTGCGTGTGCAGCACGACCGGTGAGGGTGCGACAAACGATTACTCAACAATGGCAACATTCATGTCAAATGACCCACTAGTACTCTGTCAGTCTAGTTTTGAAGATTAGCTCTTTGAAAGGGTATAGTTTGGTTCAGACCAAGAAATGGAGGCCGACCAGCTATGCCCAAGAAAAAGTACCTCGTTGATTTATCAGCCGACGAGCGCGAAAGTTTGCGCCAACTTGTCAGGCGGGGCAAACATTCTTCGCGCAAGGTTACCCGCGCTCGCATTCTGTTGTTGGCTGCCGATGGTTTAACAGACGAGCAGATTGTCGTCTCGCTCAAGACCGCTTTCGCCACCGTCGAGCGCACCCGCAAGCGTTTTGTTGAAGAAGGACTCGGCTGCCTTAACGAGCGGCCACGTCGCGGGCAAGCACGCAAACTGACTGGCAAGCAGGAGGCGCATATTATCGCCATCGCTTGTAGCACACCGCCCGAAGGCCGCGCCCGCTGGACGCTGCGGCTACTTGCCGACAAGGTTGTGGAGTTGAACTTCGCTTCATCCATTGCCCGTGAGACCGTCCGCCAGGTGCTCAAAAAAACGAACTCAAGCCGTGGTTGAAGAAGCAGTGGTGCATTGGTGAAATCAACTCCGAGTTCATCGCCTGTATGGAAGATGTGCTCGATTTGTACGCCGAAGATTACGATGAGTTGCGTCCCACAGTGGGCTTTGATGAGACGAGCAAACAACTGATTGCGGAAACCCGCCAGCCGTCTCCGGCGCGACGAGGGAAAGTCGAACGCTTCGATTACGAGTATGAGCGGCGAGGGGTGCGCAACTTGTTTATGATGTGTGAGCCGAAGCGAGGATGGCGGCACGTTGAGGTGACCGAGCAACGAAGGATGCAAGACTTCGCTCGACAAATGAGATGGCTGGTTGACCAAGCCTACCCAGAGGCCGAACGAGTGCGGGTAGTGCTCGACAATCTCAACACCCATCGTGCGGCATCGCTGTATGAGACGTTCGCGCCAGAAGAGGCGCGGCGTATCTTGAGGAAGTTGGAGTTTCACTACACGCCCAAGCATGGGAGTTGGCTGAATATTGCGGAAATCGAGTTGAGCGTCTTTACTCGTCAATGCCTTGACCGGCGCATCGGAGATGAAGAAACGCTCAAGGGCGAGGTCAAGAAGTTGGAAGAAGAACGCAATGCGGCTTGCGCCAAGATTGAGTGGCGATTTACAAGTGAAGATGCGCGACGCAAGTTGCATCGGCTTTACCCTTCAACTTCAGACTGACGGAGTACTAGTGCTCCATCGCATAAGATTTAACGGTTTGAGAATCCATTTTCGAGCTTTGATTTGTTGCAGTTAAATCTGATCATCACCCAACAGAATCATTGCGATGGAACACTAGTATTTCATCGCACAAGATTTGATGGTTGATCTTTGAATAAGGTAATGTCTGGCACACATCTAAATAAGGGAGTGAATAGCCATGCCTGCCAAGAAATATCACATTGAATTGACCGATCAAGAACGCTCTATGCTCGAACAGATGCTGCGGCGTGGGAAGCATTCTGCGCGCAAGCTGACACGGGCGCACATTCTACTGAAGGCAGATTTCGGCCTACGCGACGAAGATATTGCACAAGAGCTTGATACCTGTATCCCGACTGTCGAGCGTACCCGAAAACGCTTTGCCGAAGTCAGGCTCGGATCGCTCCAGGAGCGGCCTCGACCGGGAAGAAAGCGACTGCTTGACGAAAAAGGCGAAGCACGCCTGATCGCAGAAGCTTGCTCTCAAGCCCCAGACGGGCGTAAGCATTGGACCTTGCAGTTGCTTGCTGACCGAGTTGTAGAATTGAACCTGGCCGAGTCATGTTCGGACGACACTGTGCAACGGGCGCTCAAAAAAACGAACTGAAGCCGTGGCTTCATCAGCAGTGGTGCATCCCAGAAGTCAATGGGGCGTTTGTAGCGGCGATGGAGGATGTCTTGGATTTGTATGCTGAGGAATATGACGAAAAGCGCCCAAAAGTGAACTTCGATGAGACAAGCCGCCAATTGATAGCCGATACTCGCGCTCCAGTCGAAGTCGGTTGCGGGCGGCCTCAACGTTATGACTATGAGTATGAGCGCAAGGGGACACGCAACCTGTTTATCTTCTGTGAGCCGCAAACAGGATGGCGGCACGTTGAAGTAACACAGCGGAGGACTAAGACAGACTTTGCGCATCAAATGAAGTGGCTCGTCGAGGAGCGATACCCGGAGGCGGAAGTCATCCGTGTGATACTCGACAACCTCAACACACATGCTGCGGGTTCGTTGTATGAAGCCTTCGAACCTTGGGAGGCTCGGCGTATAGCAAAGAAGTTAGAGTTCCATTACACACCCAAGCACGGCTCTTGGTTGAATATGGCAGAGATAGAGTTGAGCATTCTGCAACGCCAATGCTTGAATCGGCGGATTGCTGACGAAGAGACTCTCAAGCGGGAAGTCGCAGCGTGGGAGAAGCAACGCAACAATGCGAAAGAGACGATAGACTGGCGCTTTTCAATCACTGATGCGCGGGAAAAACTGAAGCGTCTTTACCCTACAAATTTATTGAGATGAAACACTAGTGTTTCATCTCAATGATTCTGTTGGGTGATGATCAGATTTAACTGCAACAAATCAAAGCTCGAAAATGGATTCTCAAACCGTTAAATCTTATGCGATGGAGCACTAGTGGTCGCAGCTCTGTGAGCCAGATAACAGTGCATATGCGCTCACCTATGGACCTGTACGCGAGAAGTGTAGACCTGAAACGCGCCATTGCGCCCGTCGATCCATACAGGGTAGAAGCTCCCATCAGCCCCGGCTGCCAGTCCAATATAGTCGCCGCCCCGCGGCCACCTTCTATAGATGCTTCCTCAGACCGGACACCTGGCCTCTTTATTTTCCGGGCTGTCCGGGCATGAAATAGCGTCAGAGACAACATAAGGCTGCGAAAATGTGGCTCCGCCATCTACGGAAGCGGCAAAGTATAGCCGATAACAATCGGGCTTTGTTTCGTCTTTCTGATCTTGAATCCACGCCACCCCTACGGTCCCTTCCCGAGCAACAGCGACGGCCCCGAACATACAGGGGCCTCCGACTTGCGCTCGCATCACTGCGGCCTTAGACCAGCTCTTACCGTTATCGGCTGAGTAAGTGACTGACACATTACGCTGCTTATCGTCTCCGCCATTCCATACGGCATAAACGCGGCCACTGAATCTACCGCCGGATAGATCAACGGCGAAATGAGCGGTACTCGGGTTTGGAAGAGGCAGATCGGTTACTACGCGAGGCAAGCCGAAGGTTTTGCTCCCGCCCTCTGAGCGCACAGTATAGATTCGAGAAGTGTTCACTCGGTGCTCAGGACCGGCGGGAAAATCTATGTACGGTACGAGCAGTGAGCCATCCGATAATACGAGGGGATTCCTCGCGTTGTGACCGAGATTGTCATGAGCAATAAAAGCGGCGGGCTTGAATGATGCGCCACGATCATTGGATTCAAGAACGGCAATGCCTGAAGCGTCTATGGCTTTATCAACTACCATTGCATCTTTCCCATCCGCGAAGGCGGCGAGATAGAGTCGCGTCTCATCCTTTGTCCCTGTCGCAACCATCGCGGGGCGGTCAAAGCTGTTGGAGGGTATCAACGTGGGGCCTTGCCAGCTCTTTCCCAGGTCTGCCGACCTGTAGACTAATATGGGCATTCTCCATTGGTCCTGGAGCTTCATACGCGCCAGGGTTGAGTAGTAGGCCGCGCCATCCGGCGCATAGGCTACCCAGTTATCGAGCGCAAATTCCATCTCACTCCCTAGTGATTCTTCCTGCATTTTAGGGAGCGGGGCAGATGACCAAGTTTTCCCGCCATCCGTAGTGAAGTAGCTCTTTGCGATAATGCCCTTGCGCGGAACACTCTGCGAGGCCGAGATAATAAGGTTCTGAGGATTCTCAGGGTGAGCCGCTATATACGGCTCAATATGTGGGACCGCTTTGTCGCTCACCCGAACGTTAGGCCCTGTCTCCACTCTTAGAGGTGACGTGCCTTCTTGCGTTGCGGCTGACGGCAAGGCCGAGGTCGCGAGAAGGA
>DATMDU010000186.1:0-2600 GCA_035557535.1 Pyrinomonadaceae bacterium | reverse complement strand
GAGCCCATGCTGGTTGTGCTATCTTCCGAAGTCGGGCTTTGGCTCTCGCGGGAAGCCTATCGAGCGGGTTCTGATCTGCCATGACGCGTCACCTCTCCGTTTCATGGCAGCGCTTATGGCGCTCGCCAATTATGTGCCTCGGGATGATGAATGACGCCATGACGGCTCCTGACAGCGAATGAAACGACCATAGAGCTGCACTGAAGCGGGTCGAAACGCGGTCGGCTGAAAATATCGATTCTGTTGAAAAACCCTGAGAATGCTTCGACTAGGCTCATACTTCGGCAAGCTCAGTAGAACGGAAAATCTCGACTGATTTCAACCACTCCTCCGTTGGCTCCTTCGATAAACTGCTATGTGGATGTCAAGTCACGGCACCGCCCTCTTATTTTCTTATGACTCTTTTCCTTCCCCACCCAAGAGAGACTGACTGCTATACGTGGCACGGCACCATGGCCGTCACACTGACTTGGCATGCGCCCCTCTCTAAGGCACCCGGCCCCGGGCTCTCTATCTCATGGATCGAACCGTCAGGAGTTTGTCTCTCCCGGTTCTGTTTATCGTCGAGGCGTTCCCTGGGGCACGGTCTCCTCTTGGGTCAAAGGAGCCGATTAAACTTTTTTCCTCACTACATAGGGTCTTTGTTCCATCAAGACCACCGAAATCAGTACCGTGAGTTTTCTGGCCACCGCCACAATGGCCACCCGCGACGCCACCGGGCGCGCGTGGCTCTGGCACACCGCCCGGAAAAATTCCCTCAGCTCACCGTCTTTTCGGATCGCCGACCAGGCGGCTTGGATGAGTTTGCTTCTCAGCCGCGGGTCTCCGCTGTGAGTGATCGATCCTCGATCGGTTCGCTCTCCGGTGGAGTTCTCGGTAGGGACCAAGCCGAGAAAGGCTCCCAGTTGGCGCACGTTTCTCAGCTCACGCCAATCGCCGATCCTAGCCAAAAGCTGACTGGCCACAATCTGGCCAATCCCGGACACGCTCATCACGTACTTTATACACTGGGACAATTCGGCATCGTTCTGACACAACCGGCGGATCTGTTGGGTTGTCTTAACGATCTGCTTCTCGTTGAACTCCAAACTGTCAAGCAACTGATCGAGCTCAAAGCGCACCGTCGAAGAACAGGGAAGCTTTCTCAGTTTAGCCTTCACCATGAACGACCACTGACTACCGGCGGGGGCCGGGGGAAACTCCAGCCCTTCCATAAGCAACAGCGACTTGATGCGCTGCTTCATCGCCACCATCGCGCTGACAAAGGTATCGCGCAGCTGGGTCAAATGGCGCAGCTCACGGTACAGGACAGCGGGGACATGAATGCTCTTGAGCTGTCCGCCACGAAGATTCTCCGAAATTCCTCGACTGTCGAGCCGATTGGTCTTCACTCTTTGTCCGGGTGCTTTGGGGATCATCGATGGCGAAGCGATCAGGCACGGGTAATCTTGAGCCACAATCCCATCGTACAAGCCGTAGCCCGTCGGTCCCGCCTCGTAGGCAAAGGCCACTTTCTGATCGGGAAAATGTTTACGCACGTGGTTCACAAGGTGCTCCGCGCTATACGGCACGCGCAAGGAGCGGATAAACCCTTGGTGATTGGTAAAGGTCACCGAGATACTTTTCTTGTCCACATCCAGTCCCGCAAACACGTCGTAGTCGCGGGGAATAAACGCTTTGCTGTTCATCTGATGTCCTCCTTCGCTCAATGGCGATTTGATGAATCACTATACTCGCTAAAGAGGACTTGTGGTTACACCTAACATCCATCATACAGGTCTCAGGGTGGTCCTTCGACAAAGACTCTGGTTAGTGAGCGAAAGTCGAACCATGAGCCAAGTCGAATCACGTTCTTTGCGGTTCAGTAAATGCTTCACTGAATCTTCGGTCCGGTGTACTCCAGTACATATAATCCGCCTTGGATCCGGTCCGTCACGTAGATCAATCCGTCGGTATCGACGTAAAGATCGTTGAACATCGGCGCTTTCTGCCCGTTGGGCGGCGGCGGAATGAAGTAGCCCACTTCGTCGGGGCGAAACTGGTTGCGAATGTCGAAGACCCGCAGCCCCGCATTGTAATAAGTCACAAAAAGAATGTTCTCGCTCTGAAACGAGCCGGGACGGTTCTCATGCACGTTGTGCGGCCCGAAGCGCAGCCCGCGTTTGCAGAAATCGCCTTGCGGCACGGGGCAAGTGCTGACGATGACGGGATGTTTTTCTTCGCGAATATCGATGATCCAGACGCGCTTCTCGCCTTCATTGCAGTCATATTTCACCGATTCGTCGACGGCCACGACTAATTTTCTGCCGGGCAGCGGCAACGTCGTGTGCGCGTAGCCGCCAAAGGGCGGGCTCCAATCGATGTGGCTGATGGTTTTCGGCTTGTTGATATCGGAGATATCCAGGATCACCATGCCGGCGTCGACCAGGGCGACGTACGAGCGGTCGCCATGCGGGATCGCGCCGTGCACGTGAAAGTGCTCGCCGGCAAACGGTTCCCAGCCGGGCGGGGTTTCTTCGCCTTCTTTCGTGCCGGGGATCCACCAGCGTCCGGCTTCCTTCGGATTCGCGGGATTGGAAATATCCGCGATTAAATACGCG
>DATMDU010000185.1:0-1073 GCA_035557535.1 Pyrinomonadaceae bacterium | reverse complement strand
GTACGAGCAAAACAGTTGTGACTCACCACTCCGTTCGCAATAAAGTCACCGGTCCCGGTGGTGATATCGAACATTGGGATGTCGACGCCAGTTCGCACGATAGACACAACATTGGTGCGTGCATTGCTCTTGACCGACGTCCCCTCGATAGATCGCTTTCTTGTGATCGCAGGGTCAACCGTGTGAAAGAAACGCAAGTGCTCTTTCAATCCGCCCACTAGGCGAACGTAAGCAACACGACTCGGTCGATCTGGTCTTTCAGTTGTGAAAGAGAACTCAAACCTGCTTAAGCATGCTTCGATCTGCTCGATGATCGTCGAATCGCAATTCGAAATCCTGAAGACCCCACAACTGCGGCTACCTTCAGCGTCGAAAATGCCTGCAAGAAAGCCTTTGCTCCACTCTTCCTGAGAGTGCGTCGGCCAACAGATGGCCTCTCGAATTGCCTCTACCCCCGAGCGTGTAGAAGTGCGGATCGCATGTGCTGTCTTGTAGTTACCGACCGCTTTTTGAAAGACAAACTCCGTTGTCTGTACTCCGATACTGGCAAGGTACTGGCGGGTCCGGCGCAAGGCCTCAAGATCAATAAGGGCTAAACGGAACCGGTGCACGTCTGCCTTGTTACGGCCAGGACGCACGTATGAATACGACCCAACATGACCATCTCCGCGAACCATCCCGCACAGATAGCCACGCTGATAGTCAGGAGTGTGGATTGGTGACGCTGAGAACCCACCCGTCCCCAATAACTTGTTGTTGAGGGTGAGGTGAGGGCGGCGATTCGGTCCTTGCTCGGACCCCGTTACGTGCTTCCAGCCTCTGTCCGTCAAAAACCTGTGATCTCCGCTGGCTACTAACTCTGTTCCGTCCTCGAGCGTGATCCGGTAGGCCGGCCTCAAGGTGCCCCAGTGGGCGAGCACCTCGGTTGCGACGTACCGCCGGTAGTCGCCTCTGCGCTCAGTGCCGTAGATCCTGTCGCCTACGCTCAGATCCGCCAGAGGCTTGGTCCGACCGTCGGCCATCAAAACCGGCGTGTCGCCAGCCATGCAATAGGAGCACGCATGGCTGCATCC
>DATMDU010000184.1:0-1628 GCA_035557535.1 Pyrinomonadaceae bacterium | reverse complement strand
TAAACAACAAATAAGGAACCTTTTAGGCGCCTCGTAGTTTTAATGTGGACGACCATGCTTTATGAGAGGGTCAGACTTGGTTGCAGATAAGCTAAAGACTGTGAATCCTGCGGGTCCAGGAACCTTGGTGATGTGTTCCCAGCAAATACAGTGTGACAAGAAATAGTAGGGAGTATTTTGTCATAAAGGAAAATCTTATGTTTCGGACCCGATGATTGTTGCAGCATAGGTGGTTGGTAGTGCGCCTCGAAGATATTATCGCCGAGCTAGATGCACCATAATACTTCCGTACTAGCAGCAGCGAGATAAGCAGATGAGAAATGCCGGCATCGCAACCAATTTTAAGATGCCTAGCCGTTCGGAAGAAGACCGTTTTCGGGTTATGGCCCTCAGTGCAGCTGGCAAAACGAAGTCCGCGATTGTGCGTGAGACTGGATTCAATTTTAAGTTTGTGAACCGGTGGTTTGGGCGCCGTGATCCCAAGGATGCACCTCATCCCGGCAGGCTGCCGAAACTGACGCCTCCAGTTGTTCACACGGTGCGGGCCATGATGAAGGGCAAAAGGCAGAGGTCGACCCGGAAAGTTGCTAATTTGCTCGAGGAACGCAAGCACATAACGCTGTCAAGGGAATCCGTCCGTAAGGCCGCTCAGATGGCCGGCCTGACGCCATACCACAAGCAACGGAAGCCCCTTCTCACGGCAGATCACCGTCGCCGCCGCATGGAGTTTGTCAGGCTCTACACCGGCACAGATTGGCGGCACGTTCTGTTCACGGATGAAAAAACGTTTATGTTATTCGGTCACCCGAATCGGCAGAATGACGTGATTTGGGAATCCTCGGCCGAGAATGTGCCCGTGAATGTTTCGGTCAAGCATCCGGCTAAGGTGCACGTATGGGCGGCAATGTCTTACTACGGCATTTTGGATCCGTACCTTTTCCAGGAGACCTTGACTGGTGACCTCTACGTCGCTATCCTTGAGGCGCGCCTGTCAGATGCCGGAGACCTCTTCCCCGATGGCAAGTGGATGCTCCAGCAGGACGGCGATCCGAAGCACACATCCAAAAAGGCCGTTGCCTGGTTGGATGCAAACATTCCGTCCTACATCCCGCCAGGCCACTGGCCTCCCAACTCTCCTGACTTGAACGTCATCGAGCCTCTCTGGGCTGCCGTCCAAGATCGTGTCTACGCCCGGAACCCGCGGACTATGGACGGTCTCAAGCGAATTATTCGCGAGGAGTGGCGAGCCACGAAACCGGAACTGCTGCAGGGGCTGGTGGATTCTGTCCCCCGTCGATTTGCCGCTGTTGTTGCAGCCGATGGCGGACCGACAAAGTATTGACATACCTGGGGTGTGTAGTTGTTTGTGTTGTCATATCATGTTCATCCGTTTGTTTGGCAGTGAGAAATACGAACTTTCGGTACTCCCTACTATTTCTTGTCACACTGTATGTGTGTCTGTGTGCGTGTGTGTGTGTGTGTGTGTCTGTGTGTGCGTGTGAGTGTCTGTGTGTGTGCGTGTGTGTGTGTGCGTGTGTGCGCGCGCGCGTGTGTGTGGATGCACGTGACCTGCTGCGCACCGTCGTCGGCACGCCCGGTCTATTGCCTGCATGCTGCTCAACGAAACG
>DATMDU010000183.1:0-1757 GCA_035557535.1 Pyrinomonadaceae bacterium | reverse complement strand
TGATTGAGACAGTACCGACGCGTTTATTACGAAGTTGGTGGTGATTTGACCCAGGTCCCAGATGTTAAACAATGGCGACGGCACTGATACACATGCACCCCAGGGGAGCAATTCACCTTGCTCGGAAAGAAGAAAGTTCTGATTCTTGATTACCGTTTCAAAGGCCTCTTCCACAGCCGTGCCGCATCTGCCTTCGAGCGACTCATCACTTCGTTCGATATCAGGCATAAGGCTGTAAGGCCGTGTCCCGAGTGTTGTGGAAAAAGAGAAAGGCGTATTCTCTCGGTATCCAAAAACAGCAACTGGCTCATGGGGTGAGTCAGACCGAGGAGGAATACGCCTATGGGAGAAGGTATACAAAGATTGGGGGCTTTGGAAGAGTTATTCGGTCGGGATCGATTGACCGAAGCGCTACGAGGCAAAGTCCGAGAGATGATCATGGTGTTGGCCGAAGCGGAACTGGCCGAAGTATTGGCGGCCGGGAGCTATGAGCGGTGCGAAGGTCGTCGGGGGTATCGAAACGGCAAGCGGCAGAGATCGATTAGCACGGGGCTTGGAGCCACAGTGATTGAGTTACCGCGAGCGCGGATCGGTGCGGGAGAGCGGGAGAGCGAATGGCAGAGCGGGTTGATTACGCGCTATCAGCGGCGCGCCCGGTCAGTGGATCAAGCGCTTTTGGGTTGTTATTTAAGTGGCGCGAACGGGCGGCGCATCCGGGGAGCGCTGTCCCCGCTTTTACGTGGCGCGCCGTTATCGAAGAGCGCGATTTCACGGTTGGTGGGGCGTCTCGAAGTGCTGTTTACACAGTGGCGCAGCCGGTCGTTGGCCAGTGAGGCGGTGGTATTTCTTTATCTCGATGCCATCGTGTTGCGGGTGAGGATCGCCAAGAAAGTGATCTCGGTGCCGGTGTTGGTGGGGATGGGAGTCAAAGAGGATGGCCAGAAGGTGATTTTTGATTTGGAGCTCTTTCAGAGCGAGTCCAGTTCGTGCTGGGAAGGATTTTTCGAGGGGCTTATCAACCGCGGGCTCAAGCCGCCATGCTTAGTGATCATTGATGGGAACAAGGGGCTAAGAGCTGCGGTGGAAAAGAACTGGCCCGCCACCGCGGTACAACGCTGCACCGTGCACAAGCTACGCAACCTCGAACGCTACGCGCCGCGGCACGCTTTGGAGGAAGTCAAAACCGATTATCATCGGATCGTCTATGCCGAGTCGTTGGAGCAAGCCAAGAAGGCATACCGGGATTTCATCTCGAAGTGGAACAAGCTGGCACCTAAGGTGGTGGTGAGTTTGGAGGAGGCAGGCGAAGAGCTGTTGACCTTCTACCGTTTTCCCAAAAGCCAGTGGAAATCGCTTCGCACCACCAATGCCATCGAGCGACTCAATGGGGAGTTTCGCCGGCGAGTGAAGACCCAGAGTGCTCTGCCCGATGCGCGCGCCGCAGAGCGTTTGTTGTTTGGTTTGATCATCAGCGGTCAGATCCAGATGCGGCGCATCGATGGATGGCGAGACCTTAAGCAAGTTTCACCGTTGAAAGCCGCGTGAAGGGGGGATGCTCAAGCCTTGGCTGATTGGAGATCGTTCCTTATAAAGCAACTGTGGAAGAAAAATTCGAGGCTGAGATACCGGAGAATCGATTTTCCACCACAACCAGGGACACAAGCCCATCGGCCAGCTCTGCGAGGCTATCTTTCGCAATGAAGCCGAGCTGGGCATTCGCCGCATTCTCGGTGTTGTCGCACTAACCAAAAAACACG
>DATMDU010000182.1:0-30231 GCA_035557535.1 Pyrinomonadaceae bacterium | reverse complement strand
GAGAATATTTGTGAGGCGCCGTGGGCTATAAACATTTCGCTCCTGACGGAGCGAGAATATTTGTGAGGCGCCGTGGGCTATAAACATTTCGCTCCTGACGGAGCGAGAATATTTGTGAGGCGCCGTGGGCTATAAACATTTCGCTCCTGACGGAGCGAGAATATTTTGAGTCGTCGTGTGTTATGACGGCCGCCTGGCCCACGTCGGTTCGCTACTGGACGCGAAGGTCTCGCAAAGAACGCCAACCAAATTCCACCAGTATTCGTTACACAGAATTCTTGTATTAGAACCCGACAAGGTATATAAGCCTGCCGTTCTCTCACTTCTTTCTACGGAGGCTCACACCATGAATAGAATTTCGTTAAACCAAAACACCTTCGAGCCATAAAGCAACTCTCTATCGATCCGATTTCGCCATATAGAAAGTCGTGTTCCGTGGGCCACAGTTGAATATTCCAGATTGGAGAGTCAAATGAAGAAACATGAACCTATGCTTTGTCTCAAAAGCTTGCTGTGGGTGTTGTTGACGCTGGCTTCTGGCGCGTCCATTGCGGAAACAGTTGCTCAAACAGCGCCGACAATGATGAATCAGGGGAGCCAGTGGAACAACAAAACGCGCAACGAATTCTATAGCCAGGATCAGGGGTCGCGGATGATTCCGCTAAAATGGGCCAGGGCCTTGAAACAACCTAACGGCGAACCTTTCCTGGCCGCCAATCTGGATCGATATGGCTACTTACCCAACCCCGCCAGCCCGGCAGGGTTGCCTGTTGGGTTCACCACCAATACTGGCAACAACACGACCTACCTGGGCATGACTTGCGCTGCTTGTCACACGCGCCAGATTGATGTTGCCGGCACCTCCTACCGGATTGACGGCGGCCCTGCGTTCACCGACCTCCAAAGTTTCTTCGGTGATTTGAATACTGCCGTTGCTACTGTGCTCAGTGACGATGCCGCCTTCAATCAATTCGCGAAGGATGTGCTGGGTGGAACTCCGAGCACAAGTGCTAAGAAGAAATTGCGCGATGCCGTAGCCGCCTGGTTTTTGCCTAACGACGCGATAGTAAAAGGCTCGCTCCCGGTTAATGCGCCCTGGGGGCCGGTGCGCGCGGATGCAATTTCTTTGATCTTCAACCGCGTGTCTGGTTTGGACATCGGGCCGCCGCCTACCTACATGATCCCCGAAAACATCAAATTGGCCGACGTACCGGTGCGGTATCCATTCTTATGGAATGCGTCGAAGCAGGACTTCACCCAATGGCCGGGGTTTTCACCCAACGGCAACAAACTATTCGGATTGTCACGCAATGTAGGAGAAGTCATTGGCGTGTTTGCAGAGTTTCATCCGGTCAAGGACAAATGGAAATTTCTGAAAGTTAATTATGCTAAAAACAATTCAGCCAACTTCCGTGGTCTAAACAAGCTGGAAGACCTGATTATGCAGCTTGGCCCACCTAAGTGGCCATGGCCTTTGGACCAGGCCCTGGTTGCCAGGGGTGCGCTGGTTTACAAGCAGAAAGATGCGGCGCAAGGAAATCAAAGCTGCGAGGACTGCCACGGCATCAAGAAGGGCAAGTTCCGCCGCTTGTTCCACGAATCCTGGGCTACGCCGATTGTCGATGTCGGCACCGATTCGCGCGAAATCAATTTGTTGGGCTCGCAAGTCAAAACCGGAGTGCTCGAAGGTGCCGGTGTTTTCGGCAGCGCTCCCTTAAAACCGGTTGACTCGGCTGTCACTGTGCTGAAGTTGGCGGTGGTCGGTTCGATATTGCAGCACTATTTCATACTTGGACTGCCCGCGGGAAAAGAGGGCAAGCCTGAGCAGTTGAAAGACACATGGCAACCATTCGGGCTGGGTTCCACTTCGGCGAGCGGACCCTTTCCTTACGAGTCGCGGGTAATGCAGGGCATCTGGGCCGCTGCACCGTATTTGCACAATGGTTCGGTGCCGACGTTGACCGAGCTGTTGACACCCGACTCCCAACGCGTATCCCAATTCATGGTTGGGCCGGCCTACGACATCAACAGGGTAGGACTGGCAGCGCAGCAGACTAAATTCAATTACACGCTGAAGACCACCGATTGCTCCGACCGGAATTCCGGCAATAGCCGCTGCGGCCACAATTATGGCACCAGCTTTTCCGCCGAGGATAAGAAGGCACTGTTGGAATATTTGAAGAGTCTGTAAGCGAGTTGTAAGAACTCGTTAATCGTCAGTGAATGATCGAGGAAGCGCGTTTGGCGTTGAGGTCAGTACCACCGCGCGGTGGCGGGTGGGTAGCGTGCCTCCTTGTGAATGATGAATCCAGAACCGGGAGCGGACCGGGGTCCACGGACAGCCCGCGTGGGGACCCCGGTCCGCTGCCGGTTCTGACTTCTTCTAGTTGCACACAATCCTTGCCTCGATTCTTCTATCGCACAATAATGCAGTCCTCGAACGCTGGCTTATTGAAGGTTTCTCAGATCCAACAAAGCTGTGAGAGTAAAAAGTGAAGTGTGAAAAGTGAGGACTCTTTAATCGTGCGCAATGAGGTCAGTACCACCACGCGGTAGCGGGTGGGTCTGCTGCCGAATAAACCAGAAAGTAGAACCGAGCCAGCATGTCTTTAGAAGCTGATTACCTGGGAGCATTCGAGGTGCACTCGCCTGATGGCATTCGTGATGCTCTTGCCGCCGGGGCGAGCCCAACCCAACTCATCAAGGGCAAAACACCAATCCACTCCCTGATTGAAGGTTATCTGCGATCCTCGCGTTTCGCGGCGTGCCTTCAAGTCCTGCTTGATGCTGGGGCGACGATTGGCGAGCCTCTTATTGAAGCGTTGCTGTTGGATGATGACGCGAGTTTGCGACGAATTCTGAACGGCGAGAGCGGAAGCGTTAATCGAAGGCTGAGTGTGCCCTGCGCCTTTACCTGCTGCGACGGCGTGACGCCGCTTCACATTTGCGCGGAGTTCAATTCCGTAAGATGCGCAAAAGTTCTTCTTGATGCTGGTGCGAATGTCGATGCTCCCGCCGATATCGACGCAGACGGCTTCGGAGGTCAGACACCGATCTTCCACGCCGTCAATAGCATTCGCAATTATTGCCGGCCAGCGATGGAACTACTAGTTGAGGCCGGCGCCGATCTCGATGTCAGGCTTAAAGGATTAGTGTGGGGACCCCGCCAGGACTGGGAGACGCTAGTCCTGGACGTGACTCCCATTTCCTATTCACAATGCGGTCTGTACTCACAGTTTCATCGCGCTGAGCAGGACGTCTACAGCAATCTTCGCTACTTGTACCGGAGTCGCTACGAGACTGAACTAAGAGTCCGCAATGTACCGAACAAATATTTGGCACCGAGAGGGTGAAGAGTGAAAAGTGAAGGGTGAAAAGTGAAGAGTGAAAACTTGGAACTCGATAATTGAGGACGAAGGATCGAGGGGGAGAAAGCGTGAAAACTAAAGCTACCAAAAAAGTCGAAGGCATCGCTAAAGACTCTTTCATGAACCGTTTTCTCGGGGCCATTGAGAGAGCCGGGAACATCCTGCCGCACCCAGCAACTTTGTTCGTTATTCTCGCCCTACTCGTCATCATCCTTTCAGCGGTCACCTCATGGATGGGCGTATCGGTCGTGCATCCGGGAACGAAAGAGGTCGTGCGGGCAGAGAGTCTGCTGACCCTGGCGGGTCTGCATCGCATTCTGACTTCGCTGGTGACGAACTTCACCGGCTTCGCGCCCCTCGGGACCGTATTGGTGGCGATGCTGGGCATCGCCGTGGCCGAAGGCAGTGGGCTTATCTCGGCGACGCTGCGCGCCGTAGTGCTATCGGCCCCGCGGCGTCTGCTCACGATGGTGGTCGTCTTCGCGGGGGTGCTGTCGCACATGGCCAGCGACGTGGGATACGTGCTGGTGATTCCGCTGGGGGCGATGATCTTCCTCGCCGTGGGACGACACCCTTTGGCGGGACTGGCGGCGGCGTTCGCAGGCGTGTCGGGCGGTTTCTGCGCTAACTTTTTGTTGGGTCCGACCGACCCTCTGCTGGCGGGGATAACGCAGGAAGCGGCGCGCATCATCGACAAGCCTTACGTCGTCACGGCGGCTGCCAATTATTACTTCGCGGCGGCCTCGGCCTTTCTCATCGTGCTGGCGGGGACATTTATCACGGAACGCGTCGTCATACCGCGGCTCGGCGAGTATCGCGGCGATGAAAAGCCGGAGGAACTGAAGGAGCTGAGTGCGGCAGAGAAGCGCGGGCTACGGTGCGCGCTCGCGATGGCGCTCGTGCTGATCGGGATCATCCTGTGGGGCCTGGTCCCGGCCGGCGGATTTCTGCGCGACCTCAAGACGGGAGGCGTCCTGGATTCGCCCTTCCTGAAAGGCATCGTGGCGATCATCTTCTTCGGCGGTTTGCTGGTGGGACTCGCTTACGGCATCGCGGCGGGAACGATTCGCAGCGACTCGGACGTGATGAAGGCAATGGAGAAGGCGATGTCGACGATGTCTCTGTATCTAGTGCTGGCCTTTTTCGCCGCGCAGTTTGTGGCCTTCTTCAATTGGACGCACCTCGGCGTGATTACAGCGGTCAAGGGTGCTGATCTCTTGCGCGCGTCAGGCATCGGCGGCATTCCGCTCCTCGTCAGTTTCATCGTCATCACGGTGTTGCTCGACCTTGTGTTAGGAAGCGCATCGGCGAAGTGGGCAGTGATGGCCCCCGTCTTCGTGCCAATGTTTATGATCCTCGGCTACTCGCCGGAGTTGACGCAGGCCGGTTACCGCATCGGGGATTCGGTCGCCAACATAATGACTCCGCTGATGTCTTACTTCCCGCTCGTGGTCGCTTTTGCGCAGCGTTACGACAAGCGTGCGGGCATCGGGACGATCATGGCGACGATGTTGCCCTACTCAGTGACTTTTTTCATCCTGTGGACACTGCTCTTAATCGTCTGGTATCTGCTGGGATTGCCATTGGGGCCGGGCGCGGGCATCTACTACACGCCGGCAACGCCGACACCGTGAAGAGTGAAAAGTGAAAAGCAAAAACAACGGGCGCTCCGCCGGCCAATATTTATAGCCAACGACAAAAACAACCGTCCGCGCTCCGTCAGGAGCGCGATGTTCCGCTCCGGACGGAGCGATGATATTTATGAGGCACCGCGCTATAAATATTTCGCTCCTGACGGAGCGTTTCTATGGGCGGTCTCCATGTGACTCGGGCGACGGGCGTGTAGCAGGCCCCGAGAAGCTACCGCGCAGAGTGAGTGGTGATGACGGCCATGCCTGTCCTGGATTACCACCGGCCTCCGTATCAATGATTTTACCTGTCTCGGCGTTCTCACATTTGGCGAGTTCGACGAGGAAGCTGCCCTCGAGCCGGTGATCGTTCGCGCCTGAGCTGGCCCGCGGCGTGGTGCGGAGGAAGCCCACGGGATGATCGGCCGGTCGGCAGCGCAGCGTCCGCTTTACCTCCGCGAGCTCCATAGGAAAGACGAGGCGCGTCCCGGGAGCGATCCGCCCTTCCTCGTCTATCTCGATGAGGAGGTCCCAACCCTCGGCGCTGAGCTCGATTCGATCCTGTCCAACGCTGCCAATCCTGGCGCCAGGGCTCGCATGATCGAACCGCAGCTCGCCCCCAATTAGCTTATTTTCGAGCCTGGTCGGGAGGATCCCGCCGAGGAATCGGTCCATGCGAGGCCTTTCGACGTGCACCTCGAACGACGTTCCTTGGGAAATGTCCGAGACACTCGCCCGAACAGGATCGTCCGATCGCGTTACGAACCAGACGAGGCCGACGAGGCAGGCGAGCAACGCCAGCGCGATCACGATCAGCGATGTCTTGATCGATTTCTTCATACCATGCAAGATCACCGCAGATCGTGGCGGTGGTCAAGCGAGGGAGGAGCGCAGGCCAGGGCGTTCTCTGGATTTTATAACGATGAATATCCGATTGGTTGGCACGAGAGAAAATGACCTCGAGTTTGTTCTAAGCGCAGAACAGAGCGCAGAGAATAGTTCTTTTGTCACTGTCTGGGCGCGCGAGCAGCATCTGGCTGCGCTCACCTCTGAAGATTTGTCTCATCTGATTATCGAACGCGTTGCTGATGGCAGCCGAGTCGGCTATATCATCCTCGCGGGCCTGTCAGATATAAACCGAAGCATCGAGTTTCGGCGCATCGTCGTGACCGAGAAGGGCCAAGGTCATGGAAGGGAAGCTCTACGTTTGGTAAAGCAAATGGCATTTCAGGAATTGAAAGCACATCGTTTGTGGCTTGACGTGAAAGAGCATAACGTTCGCGCAAGGCATCTGTATGAGTCGGAAGGCTTCGTGGCGGAAGGCGTGTTGCGTGAGTGTATCAAAGGTGAAGTTGGCTTCGAGTCACTGGTCGTTATGTCAATGCTGTTTAGTGAATACGACGATGCACCCGTGAATGACAACCTTGCAGCTAACGGCTCAACAGTCTCGGGGGAACGATTAGCCGCGGTCCCCGTCCCGTAGGGACGTAATGTTTATATAATACGAGAACCCAAAAGATTGTTACTCGCGACAACGGAGCGAAACGAACTTGCCGGAACATTCGGCTCCGCTGGAGCCAGGAGTATTGCCTGGTTGCGCTCGGTCGCCTCCCGACCTCTGACATGGGTGAGGTATTTTGGAACCTAAATCTGGTCTCGCAGCATAATCTGCGGAATCTACGTCTGCCGAAAACTATCTGTAGCTCTGACGAGTGCATCGACAATGCCAGGCTCGATGGAAGCATGACCGGCGTCGGGAATGATCTCGAATCGCGCTTCCGGCCAGGCGCGATGCAAATCCCAGGCATTCGTCATTGGACAAATAATGTCATACCGACCCTGCACGATCACGCCAGGTATTTTTCGAATCCTACGGACATGTTCCAGCAGGTAATTGTCAGTTTCGAAGAAGCAATTGTTCATGAAGTAGTGGCATTCGATTCGCGCCAGCGCGATCGCGGTTTCCGGTTCACTAAATTCGTCGATCAACTTCTGATCTGGAATCAGTTTCAATGCACTCGATTCCCAGACGGACCACGCATGCGCGGCTTCTTTCCGCACTGATGCGTTCTCGTCCGTTAAGAGTCGATAGTAAGCGCGAATCATGTCACGTCGTTCTTCTTCAGGAACGAGTCGAACAAAATCTTCCCAACCATCCGGGAAGATCGCGCTTGCGCCCTGGCTGTCTTCATAAAACCATCGCGTCTCACGTTCCCGGCCGAGAAAGATCCCACGCAGTACCAAAGCGGTCACTCTTTCAGGATGCCTCTCTGAATAGGCAAGTGCGAGGGTGCTGCCCCAGGAGCCGCCAAACACCGACCACCGCTCTATTCCAAGGTGCTCGCGTATCTGCTCGATATCGGCGACGAGATGCCAGGTAGTGTTGTCTTCAAGAGCGGCGTGAGGAGTGCTCTTTCCCGAGCCACGCTGGTCAAAAAGAATTACGCGGTAAGCCTGAGGGTCGAAGAAGCGTCGATAGTCAGGGACCAAACCCGCGCCTGGTCCACCGTGGAGAAAAATGACTGGCTTCCCGTGGGGATTGCCACACTGCTCGTAGTAGAGTTCATGAACGGGAGAAACCCGCAGACGTCCAGTGTCGAAAGGTTCAATCTCGGGGTACAGGGTTCGAAGTTCGCTCATACTGATCCTCTCCAGTTGTGGCGTTGGCGATCGCCAATCGGCAAGTTATTATCGGCGAGTTATTATAGGGACGAAAAGGGGAAAAGTTACTTTATGGAATGGATTTCTGATCCACAGATATGGATTGCCTTTCTGACGCTGCTCTCACTGGAGATTGTTCTCGGCATCGATAACATCATCTTCATTTCAATTCTGGCGGGTAAACTCCCCGCCGAGCAGCAAACCCAAGCCCGCTATATCGGGCTCGCTTTAGCGCTCGTGATACGGATCATCCTGCTGTTTTCACTCTCGTGGGTGATCGGCCTGATAGCGCCGCTATTCACCGTTCTAAATCACGAGATTTCCGGGCGCGACCTCATACTGATTCTCGGCGGGCTGTTCCTACTCGGCAAGTCAACGTTCGAGATCCACGACAGCCTCGAAGGCGAGGAAGGTCATGCTTCGGCGCGGGTTAAAGGCACTTTCGTCAGCATCATCATTCAAATCATCATCCTCGACGCGGTGTTCTCACTCGATTCAGTCATCACGGCTATCGGCATGGTCGATCAAATCGGAATCATGATTGCTGCCGTCGTGTTCGCGATAGCTTTCATGATGCTGTTTGCCGCGCCCCTCGGCCGGTTCGTCGCCAAACATCCGACGATCAAGATGCTGGCGTTAAGTTTCCTCCTGCTCATCGGGTTAACGCTTATCGTCGAAGGCTTCGCGGTTCATATTCCCAAGGGCTACGTCTATTTCGCGATGGGCTTTTCAGTGTTCGTTGAGTTTCTTAACTTACGTTTACGCAAAAAACGAGACCCGGTTAATTTGCACGAGCGTTACGCGCCAGAGAGCGGTAAGCAAACGGCGGGTGAAGGGAAATAGTGCCCAGACTTACCGAACGCGAATATTGGCGTAAAGCAGTGATGGGGTGAAATGTGAAAGTTAGAACTCAGTAATAGTCCCCAAACGATCGAGGACTCATTTGGGATGTGCATTTACATTCAATGTACGGTGACTTTCATGAAAGGAATTCTTTCGATCGTACTGGTTGCTTTTACATCCTTCACGTTTGCGCAAGAGTCCGCGCTACGGGTTAGTTTCTCTTCAGAATCAAACACTTTTGCTCCAGCCACCGCCGAGTATCAGGCTATCTGGAATGCTGAGGGCAAAGTAATTATCGAAGCAATGGAAAGTGTCTCCGGCCTGAAATTTAAGGAGAAAGATATCAGCGTGGTTGTGTATGAGGGGGTCAGTTGGTCCGGTTATGGCGACCGCCCGATGAAACTAAGGGCCAGCTATCCACTGGACATTAAAAAGGCGACACTGATTCATGAGTTTGGCCATCGTCTGATCAGCCCCATTCGAATTCCGAAGGGAAAACATCTGGATGAACATAGAGTTCTTTTCCTAATCCTGTACGACATTTGGGAAAAACTTTATGGCAAAGAGTTTGCCGACAAGGCAGTTGAAGTGGAGAAGAAACGGAAAGGGATATACGACTACGAAGCAGCCTGGAAGTGGGCCTTGTCTCTGAGCCAGGCAGAAAGAGCTTCACAGTTCAAAGAGTTGAGAGAGTTCACCGACAAGGCTAAAGCCTCGCTGTCGCATCAGGCCGCGCCCAAAAACCGATTAACCCTGACCGCCAACGTGAATGGCGTTTAACCATTGGGAGCTGAGACGGAGTGAACGCTGATTTATGGGAGCGATCGCCAATTGGTTACTGCATGAGGATCAGAAAGAACTGTTCGACTACGTTTTCGCGAACGCCCTAAACTTAGTTTTCCTCGCGCTCACCGCGTTGGTACTTTGGCCCCTCGACAAAGCGACCATGGCTTTCCGCCTGGCGAAGGGTTATTGGCTCTTCTGGATCCTGATGGTGGTGACTTCCGGCGTGTTACTTATGTTCCAGCGAATCCTTCGCATGGATCTGTACTCCCGTTTTGACGCGTATGTGATCTCCTCACTGGTCCTTAGCGGTTTCTTGCAGGCGGGCTGGTCGGCGTTTGCAGTCCTTCTCATACGCAACTTCCTCGCGGATGCGAATGGCTGGGCTGTGGTAATTGTCTACGCCCTCGGCGTCCTTTCTTGTTACGTCGCCAGCGTCATAGTCGGCGCGTTTTACATGGGGGGACTCTACAGGATGGTCAACCTGGCTCTTGCAATTGTCAGCTTCATTGTGTTCAGCCTGTGGCCCGCCGCCGGCCGCGCGATATACGGTTGGTTCTTCGATCTATTTTGAGACGTGAACGAGAGATGCTCGGCGCCCGCCGCTGCCTCAGCCGCGCTCCGCCTCTACCTTCGTCCCGTAAGCGAGTGACGCATCCCAATTGCCTCGTCCCTGAGGTGTCAGGTCCAGCACATTCCAAATCGGATTAAACTCATCAATGCCGCGCGTGTCGGTGTCGGCGGCCAGCCGAGGATGAACACTGTAAAAATGGCGCAGAGTGCCATCATTGTCTCGAGTAAAGACCGAAATCGTCGAGTCCTGCTCTCCTTCACGATCCTCGCTGCCGAGATCATACTTAAAAGTGCTGTCGCCGGCGCTCAACAGACGCAGTTTGTCCCAACCTCTGGTTCGCGCGTACCCGCGCAGGCTAGCTGGATCAGCCGCAGCGACGACCGCCACGTCAATATTTTGCGCGAGGTGATGAGCAACTCCATTCCAGGTATCAAGCCAGGCCGTACACACTGGGCATGGACTGGTTTGTTTCTTTCCGTACATCATCTGATAGATCTCGACCGCACGATCCGCCGCAGTGAACAGTTCGCTCAGCCGTACCTTTCGGGTCGGTTCATCGCCGTCGTCGGGAGAACCCGGTCCTTCAAGGAATTCGTAATCAGAAATCGTCGCACCTTCTGGCAAGCCCCGCCTCATCCCCGCGCATCGTTCGCGTTGCTTCATTAATTCAATTTCTGCCAACCGCAGCTCCTCGCGCTTTGCAAGATATTCCGGTGACTCATTCGGCAAATTAGTTTGACGATACGTTCCATCAATCATTTCATGAACCATTAGTTTTACCTCCGGTAACGAACGTAGCTCGCCCGCTTTCCAATCGATCGATGACCTCGAAGGAAATCAGGGCAGACAGGTGGTAGGGAACAAACGGAGCATACCACTGCCCCCGTTTTTGTTCCCAACTGTGCTGGTCTTGAATTTCGAACGGCCTAACCCTATCGCCGGAGTAGGTATCAAAATGCTGGAGGACATGGCATCCGTACGGGAGTCGAACCCATGTCGCCGCCGTGAAAGAGAAGCGACCTATCGTAATTCAATGGAACTTAGCGGCATGGATCGCACTCTAATGCACTGAAGGAATCTCCCCCTTATTTCCCGACAATTTAGAAACGAGGCAAGAACATGAAAAGACTCTTACTCTTGGTCATCACCATGTTGTGTCCGTTGGCAATTGCTCGCGGTCAATACGTAAACTACGGTCCCTGCAGATGCCCCCACGCTCAGGCTCAGTCAGCGTATGCGCGGGCCCAACGCGCACAAGCCGACGCGTACGCTTACCAACGTGCGCAAGCACAGGCCGTTCAGCGTTGGCAAGCGGGGACTTATCAACGGGCTCAAGCGCAACAACGCGCATGGGCCGAAGCATACCAACGTCAACAGGCTGCGGCGTACGGACGAGCTGAGGCGTATCAACGCGCATGGGCCGAAGCATACCCACGACAACAGACTGCTTACGGACGCACTCAGGCGTACCAACGTGCGCGGGCCGAAGCATACCCACGACAACAGACTGCGGCGAACGAACGAGCGCTGGCGTACCAACGTGCTCGGGCGCAGGCTTATATGCGATCTCAGGCACAAGGCGGGGCTGCGACGCAGCCTCAAAGGCAGGCGAGCCTGTTACCCCTTCTCATGATGGGCGGGCGAGCTGTGGCCGGAACCGCAGCCGGAACAGCGGTCCGCCAATACTTTAAATCGCCGGAGCGCCGACGGGAGGCCGTGGGATTTGGCCTCGATGTGGTCAATGCCGTCAAGGAAATACGCGACAGACCGGAACCGACCCGTCAAGGCGACCGTCACTTGGAACGGGCAGCGGTGCGCTCAGTACCGGGCGAGTCTTCAGGGATACGTAGCAGAATTGGCGAACTCGCGCCAAGAATCGATAGGAGCGATCTCGGCCGGTTTGCTGGCTGGGGATCGAAGGGACTCAACGATCGCATCGGCTCAGGTCAAAAGGAAACGAAAGGCCGGCAGGATCGATCCCGATCGGATAGTACAAAGTCCGGGAACACTCCTGCCCGCAGTAAGGACATCAAAGATTGGCAACCGCGCGGATAAGAATTAGCCCTTCCTAATGGAGACGCAAACGAAGAGGCTGTCTGACAAAACGTTTAGACAGCCTCTTCCGTTTGAATTGATCAGCCGTGGGAGCGGCTTTATATCTTCTTTGAACGCTGCATCAATTGAGTAACGCTTTAAAAATTCAATTCATCGCCTTGGCGATAGAGGTCTGTTACTTGGTGGACGCCCCTGCTCGGGAGGTGTCGTCGCTTGACCCTCCCGAGCCGTCGCTCGGCCCACCAAAGCGATCGCAGCGATAATGACCACACCTCCGAACACGAAGCCAGGCGTAAGGACCTCTCCGGCGATAGTCCAGCCAAGAATCAACGCTACCAGCGGGTTAACGTAGGTATGGGTTGCAATTAGGGTTGGCGGAAAACGGTCCAACAACCAGAAATAGGCGGAGTAAGCCACCAGTGAACCTGCGATTGCCAAATATCCCAGGGCCAGGAGGGATTTCAGCGAAACCAAAGCGAAGTTAAGTCTGGCTGCCTCTCCGGTGAATGTCCCGCAAAGTAACAGCAACGCGGCGCCTGCCAGCAGCGACATTGCCGCCGCCATGCGGGAGTCAGGATGCAGCGATGCACTTCGTGAATAAACGATCCCGATAGACCAGGACGCCGAGCCGATCAGAACGGCGAATGAACCTAGCATATCGGAGCGACCGGTTCTGAAGTCGGCGCCCATAATCAGGGCGACGCCGAGTAATCCGAGCAACAAACCTATTAATAGTGACGGAGTAATTCGGGCGCGTCGGGTGGCCGTAAAGATAATCGCGACGAAGATTGGTTCGGTCGCTATTAAGAACGCAGCCATACCGGAAGGAAGTGTTTGCTGGGCCCAATGTAGTGTGCCATGACCGATCAGGAAAAATAATACCGCGAGCACGATGCTCGCGAACCATTGTTGTCTAACGGGACGCAGTCCTTGCCACCAGCACCATCCAAACAGCAGTCCACCGGCAATCAGATGCCGGAACCCGGCAACAAAGAGCGGTGGAATAGTTTCCACCGCATACCGGATCCCCAAATAAGTTGAACCCCAAACCAAATAAATGCAGGCGAAGGCAAGAAGGGTCAGCAGGCGGTTCCGGCCCGTCGTGTAGCTGGAATTTGACGCTTGGTTCGAAAGCATTTGTCATCTTCAAGAAAGCAGTTGGAACTCAAGGCGTGGCATTTAAGTCCAATTTACGTCTTGGAGTTGCCCACGACTTCGTAGTGATCGACGGTCAGCTCTCGTTCCAGCAAATATTCATCGTCTGCGGGGTAGTACCTGGCTTTCTCAAAGTCAGGACCCGCAAATTGCTTGATGGCATCGAGTGAATCCCAGAGCGTGAGCAGCAGAAAGTGCGCCCGGCTCTCTTCAATTCTCCGCAAAACATATACGCCTTGATTTCCCTCAGTGGCTCGGTAATCGGGAATTCCTGTCTCGTTGAGATAGACGAGGTATTGCTCGGCCTTTGAACCAGGCGTGACCCCGTGCCAGATTCTTGCATTCATAACTTTTCTCCTTCGTTCTGCTGGTCGGATCGTAAATTTGACAATCGACCTCCGTAACCGGCTAATATGGCTGATGGAGGTTATATGTTAAGAGGAACATTGGTAACCTGTCAATAAACGTTTACTGGTTACCAGGAGAGTGAGAGCCGTTTGAAATTATGAAAGCAATTCCAGCATCCGCAGCGGACATGAGGCTGATAGGCGGTCGATTGTGCCTGGACTTTATTAACACAGTCGACGGACGAAGGAGCGATTCGCCGCGAAGGGAATCAGGTTCAATCAACCGTCTGGTGGTGGGCGACAAGCTCGGAGAGTATTCAGATTTGGTGGAGTGGAGCAGGCATTCGGGCATCGTCACAGCGATAGAAGCCCGACGCTTGATTAAGGCAGGCAAGCGAAATGCGGCGGAAGCAAGAGAAGTGTTTGACCGTGCAATTGCGTTGCGGGAATCACTCTACCGCATCTGCAAGGCAACAATGACAGGCCGCCGACCGCAGAAGGTTGATCTGAAGATCGTGAATGACGAATTATTGGGAGCACGGTCTCATGAAAGGCTGACTCATCTGGCGGTTGGGTTTACGTGGGAATGGGTCGGCAGCGAAGCTGCGCTGGATCGGATGCTCTGGTCGATAGCCCATTCGGCAGCTGAGCTTTTGACTACTGGGGACTTGTCGCGCCTGCGAGAGTGTGGTGGCGAAGAATGCGGCTGGCTGTTTGAAGATACAAGCAGAAACAGGAGCCGCCAATGGTGCTGCATGCAGGATTGCGGGAATCTGGCGAAGGTTCGTCGATTTCGTAGTCGCCTGGCTAACGTTGGGTAGGGTTAATCGGGTCGATAAATGTTTTGGTGGATTAACCCCTGTATCGCGCGGCACGGCAAAAGGATGCGATTGTTCACGCAACCTAGCGCGTCTGTAATTTAGTTTGTTGGCGTCCCGTACGGGAGTCGAACCCGTGTCGCCGCCGTGAAAGGGCGGTGTCCTAGGCCACTAGACGAACGGGACTGAGATGGACAAGGTCTCTACGCACGCAGCAAACGGTAAACTTAACGTACCAAATAATTGCTGTCAAACGGGACCCAGGAAATCGTCGCGTTAGCTTGTTATCCGGCAAGTCTCACCTTGTCGTCCTTATCGTCCGCGGCGACAAACTGAAGTTTTTGTCTGAAAAGAAAATCGACCAAATAAAAGGCGTCACTGTTCTCACACCAGCAACGCCCTGGACTCATAACTTGGAGTTGTTATGAGGTGCGCCCATTAGCGCACGGCGAGCACATTCAGCACTCGCCCGATTGGGTGCGTTATATCCAACCGCCTCAAGCGTGCGCAAGCAAGATGGTGAAGACTGCTTGCCACATTCTATGCCAGACATTTTACATCGCATTCCTTTCGGCATCGCGACCTTCGCGTGAGTACGAGTTGAGCCACCGGGTCCTAATTCGGAGCGACTCTTTCGGGTAGTTTTGTGGTTCAGTTGACGCTCCTCAGGTAGATGATCAATTCGATCAGCAAGCGTCGCCGCCGTCACTCTTCGATTGATGATTCATGACCAGCAAGCGCGCCATTCGCTGGACGCGAAAGTTATGGCGATCCAAAATTTTGGACTCGCCCCCAAAGCTTTGGATTCTATGGTTAAGAAAATCCCTTATCGGGCCGGAATTCACCGCAAATTGCTAAGTGTTCTCAACAACATAGCTCGGATGCTGCGGTGGAACGCGATATGCCTAAAACTTCGTGCACTCTTCAAGAAATCGGGCCAATGGTTTTCAACCGGATGACCGAGACCAGTTCCCAGTACCAATTTGGATTGCCCTTTGCTCGAGCGCAATCCTTTTTTGTCCAGATCAAACCGCAAACTCCAGGAGGCGACATGAGAAAGATTTTCTGTTCGAAAAGCTTTGCAGCTTTGCTGATGCTTTTGATGGTTGGTAGTGCCGTTTACGCGCAGACAGGTCGCGCGACAGTGAAGGGAACTGCCAAAGACCAGCAGGGAAATGTAATCGCGAATGCCAATGTAACTCTCACCGACGCGGACAAAAACTTCAGTAGGACGCAGACGTCCACTGATAACGGGGACTATATCTTCACCGCAGTGCCGCCGGGCACTTACCGGCTTGAGGTCGAAGCGCCAAATTTCAAGAAAACAGTAATTTCAGATATCCAGGCTTTGGTTGACACCACAATTGAGGTCAACTCAGTTCTCGAGGCCGGATTGGTTTCCGAAGTAGTTAACGTCACCTCGGGTTCTGAAGCAGTACTGAACACCAGCGACGCTACGCTGGGAACGAGCTTCGAAAGAAAGCGCATCGTTGACCTTCCGCTCAACGCCAACAACGTGGTTGGTCTCTTGTCGCTTCAGCCCGGCGTTACGCGCACTGGTTATGTGAATGGTGGCCGCGCCGACCAGGCAAATGTGACTCTTGACGGTATTGACGTAAACGAACAACAGCGCGGTCTGGACGTAGTCACCGACGAAGCATTTGCCAGCGTCATCCGAGTCACCCGCGATTCCTTACAGGAGTTTCGTGTAACAACTACGAATCCAAATGCGGATGCGGGTCGATCTTCGGGCGCGCAAGTTTCACTGGTTACTCGATCCGGCTCAAACGAATTTCACGGGTCGCTATTTCATACCCACAGAAACACCATTACGTCCGCCAACGATTTCTTTAACAACGCGGCGGGTGTCGAGCGTCCGCAGCTCCTCAGAAATATTTTCGGCGGCTCGATTGGTGGGCCGCTCAAACGCGACAAGGCTTATTTCTTCGGAACCTATGAAGGTTTCCGGGAAGCGACTGGGACCTCGGTAGTTCGCGAAGTGCCCCTCCCGTCTTTAGGTCAGGGAATCGTCCGCTACTTTACGGATAGCGGGGCGAGTGATGTTGGCTGTCCAGCCGGCACTCCAGCAGGAGTTAGCTGTTTGACGCCAGCGGAAATCAACGCCGCCTACATTGCCGTAAATGGCGTTTCGCCCGGCATCAATCCGGCAGCGCTGACAGTGCTCAATGCTGCGGCCCTGAAATATCGCGCTAACGACAATACTCTGGGAGACGGACTTAATACCGGCGGTTTTCGTTTCAACGCCACGACCCCAACGAAACTAAATGTCTATCACGGAAGATTCGACATGAATCTTACCGATCGTCAGACGCTCTTCGTTCGCGGTGCCTATCAAAACGACACAATCGTTCAGGTGAGGCAGTTTCCTGACACGATTGCCCCGACATTCTGGAACCATCCGAAAGCTATTGCTGTGGGCCATACCTGGACTGCCTCCAACAACTTCGTCAATCGATTCACTTATGGATTGTCAAGAGCTTCCTTTACGGACGGTGGCGATTCAACAGAGAATTTGGTCAGTTTCCGGTTTATCTTTACGCCGGTTGCATTCACGCGCTCGCTCAGTCGCACGACGCCGGTTCACAACTTCGTGAACGATGTATCGTGGATCAAAGGCAATCATACATGGGGATTTGGCGGTAACGTTCGGCTGATTCGTAATAACCGTACCACCTTCGCCGGCTCCTTCGACGATGCGGTTGCCAACCCTTCGTACTACGATTTCTCCGGTGATTCCGTAATCTTTGATGTTTACGGAAGCGGCGATCCGATTTTCAACGACGTCGTCGGTGGCGGTGAAACAGATCTGCGTGATGCGCTGACGGCCGTCATCGGACGCTTCTCACAGTTTTCGGCAAACCTCGTCTACGATAAGAGCGGCGCCCTTCAACCCTCCGGCACGCCGACCAAACGAACCTTCGCCACGGAAGAGTATGAATTCTATGGGCAGGACTCCTGGCGCATCCGGCCGGATTTTACCCTGACCTATGGACTTCGTTACGGAACTTCAACCCCCGTCTATGAGACGGAGGGAGTTCAGGTTAAGCCGACCACAAGTCTCGGCGCCTATTTCGATCAGCGAAAGGCCAGCTCCTTCAACGGTATTCCCTTCAATGCGCCGATCACTTTTGACCTCGCCGGAAAGGCAAACAATCGTCCCGGCTATTACAAACAGGACTGGAACAACTTTGCCCCGGCAATTGCTTTTGCGTGGTCGCCAGACCTCGGGGATAACTGGTTCAGCCGCCTGATCGGACGCAACGGCCAAAGCGCTATTCGCGGCGGCTGGCGCATGACGTACGATCGCATTGGCAGCCAATTGGCCGTGACCTTCGATTTGAACTCGGTCCTCGGCTTTACCGGCAGTCAGGGGAACTCGGCAAACACATTCAATGTGAGCGATCGCCTTGGACCACTATTCACCGGACCAAACCCAAGCGTCCGCGGCAATGTGGGCACCATCGCGAATCAACTCGCTTTCCCGTTAACCATCGCGGCAAACGAGGACCAGCGCATCGAGCAATCGCTGGACGATACGCTGACCACTCCTTATAACTACAGCTTCAACCTGTCGTATGGACGCGAATTAGGTAGGGGACTAACCCTGGAAGCGAGCTACGTTGGCCGTTTCGCGAAAAACCTGCTTGCCTCGCGCGACATCATGCAGTTGAACAACATCCGTGATCCGCAATCGCAGCTCACATACTATGAGGCGATTAACAAGCTGGTGGATCATCGCTACGCAAACACGCCGATCAACGCGGTCCCGGACATTCCTTATTTCAATAACCTCTTCCCATTCATGCCCGAGTGGTGGGGAGATTTGTCGCTGACGCCAACCCAGGCGGCGTACGCGTTTATCGCTGCCCCGGGTTTGGGCGGCGCCGGTATCACTGACTACACCTTCATACAGTTGCTGTGGGATGACAGTCCAACCTGCTCCACCTGTCCTTTTGGAGGCGGCCCGGCCAAATTCAACAACATGTTCTACCAGCCACAGTTTGCAGCGCTTTCGAGCTTCGGTACGTTTGCTCGTTCAAACTACAACGCGCTGCAGGTTAGCCTGCGGCAGCGTTTGGGTAATGATTTCTCCTTTGACGTCAATTACACCCTGAGCCATTCGCTGGACAACGCCTCCGGGTTGCAGGCCTCGACTGCTTACGCCACGGCGTTTATCGTCAACGCGCTCGATCCGGACCAGAACTACGCGAGCTCCGACTTCGACGCGCGTCACATCGTAAACGCCAACTGGTCTCTCGCGTTGCCTTTCGGTCGCGGCAAGCGGTTTTTTGGCGATTCGAACTCCGTCGCCAATGGAATTCTTGGCGGGTGGCAACTGACGGGTATCTTCCGCTGGAATAGTGGTCTCCCGTTCCAGACACCCTTTGATGCGAGCCGCTGGGCCACTAACTGGAACGTTCAATCAAATGGCGTTCGAGTTCGTCCGCTGGACGCAGTTTCAACGCGAGGTGCAAGTCCTAATGTCTTCAGCAACGCGAAAGCTGCGCTGGCGTCATTCCGCAATGCTCGACCGGGCGAAGTGGGCGATCGCAACGTCCTGCGCGGACCAGGATACTTCTCGCTCGACAGCGGTCTTTACAAGAACTTCAACATGCCCTGGGAAGGTCATGCGCTCCAAATCCGGTGGGAAGTCTTCAACGTAACTAATACGCAGTTTTTCGATGCGAACTCGATCGCTGACTTGGGTTTACCGTCAGATCCATTTCTGCGTAATCCTAATCCAACGGCGGATTTCGGCAGATTCACTGCCACCCAAACTCCGCTTAACGAAACCAAGGCGGGTCGCGTTATGCAATTCGCATTTCGTTATCAGTTTTAGTTTGCGCACACGCGCGAACTTCTTGGCGGGCTGGAGAGCAATCTTCAGCCTGCTTTTTTTTTGCCCGCACGATGGCGCTGCGCAGTGTGAAAGAGCGCCAGACAAAGCGTCGACCAGGCCAGCCCTTCAGCCATCGCGCCCAACACGTCGCTAAGATAATGTGCCCCGAGATAGATCCGGCTAAACCCAACGATGATGATTAGGATCGCCGCGGCGATAATGACGAGCGCGCGTGTGACACCATGTTTCGCATGCGTTGCGAGGTACGCAGCCAATATCGTGTAGAGGACTGTCGCGGCCATCGTATGGCCACTGGGAAAGCTGTAACCGGTCAACGAAAGAACCGGATCGTGGAAGGAAGGGCGGGCGCGATGGAATACAGACTTCAACTGCATGTTGAGTAACATCCCACCAAATACTGACAGCCAGGACGCGGCGAGCCAATAAAGTTGACGCCGCGAGATCAGGAAAATACCAAACGCTAGTGCCGTGCAGATTGCCCACCAGGTTGAACCCAGCCCGGTTGCAATGCGCAACGCCCGAGTTAAGGTCTGAGACCTGTTTGCATGGAGCCACGTGCTGAGCTTTGCATCGACGGCTGTTAACTGATCTTCCCTTACGATGCGTTCGCCGAGCTCACCCACGATTACGGTCATGACCGCGAAGACCAACAGGCCGACAGCAAGTTGCCACCCGGCGAAAGTCTTTGGATGGATCTGGTTCTTCACAATCGCAGTCGGACAGGCAATCTTGTCTTTCTTTTACATTGAATCAGGACAGACAGGAATGCGCGTCTAAGTTCAAACTCTTATCCAGCCATCAACAGTATGATTGAAATTCTCCGTGCTCGCCGGGACAAACTCCGCGCTTCCAATGTTCCACTCCATTCGCTCTACGGTTATTTGCGGCGTGTTCACGCGGATCACATTAAACGAGTTTGCTTCGCCGCGGCCGCGCGTAGAAGTCGCAGTGCCGGCCTGGATCACGAGCGCCGAGTGGCCTTTGATTTGGTAACGCTTGGCGCTATGCGATGTATGACTAATGTGCAGGTGCCCTGCCAGGAAGACATCCGCGCCGCAACTCGCCAGCGCTTCCATGGCCATTCGCGCGCGACCCACTAGCTGACGCTCGTCGTGGCCTTCTGGCAAATCGAAAGGATGGTGAGTGACCAGTATTTTTACTAGTTCCTCATCAAGCGGGCATAATTTATCGCGCATCAGTGCCACTTGCATCTCATTCACGCGCCCGCCTTTGATCGTGAGTGAACGCGAAGTGTTTACTCCCAACACCGCAATCTCGTCATCGGAATAAAACGGCCAAAGGTCGTCAGTAATGTAGCGGCGATACTTGCGCAGCGGTTGTAGGAATCGAGCAAACACATTGTGCAATGGCACGTCGTGATTACCCGGCACTACCACCTGCGGTCCTGGTAAGCGATCCAGGAAGGCGCGTGCTTCCTTAAACTGGTATGAGCGGGCGCGCTGGGTCAGGTCGCCGGACACGACCACCAGATCAGGATCGAGTCGAGTGACAGTCGCTATTAGCGGCTCAACTACCGCAGGGTCGATGTGTCCAAAATGGAGATCAGAAAGGTGAACGATTGTGCTCATAACTCGTCGAAGTAGGACAGGCAATCCTGCCTGTCTCTCATTCAAGAAGACAGACCATGTCTGTCTTACTTTGAACTCAGGTTTCAGGAATCAGTACCTGCAGCCCGCGCGGATGAATGCGGTATTGTAGCGGCGGCGCCATCACCGTGACTTCTCCATCAAGCGCAACGCGCATACGCCGGTGTCTTGTTCCCAGCCAAATTTCTTCCGCCTGCAGTGCGAGGAAATCCTTTTCCTGATGCAGGCCTCCCAGCAATGCGCGCAACGCGAGCCGGATCAATCCGAGCCGGCCCACGCGATTTGTCACATAGAGGCTCAACTTGCCGGTGTCCAAACGCGCGCGGCCGCCGACGTTAAGCGTCTCCATCAGATATTCATTGTTGCCGATGAAAACGAAAGGCGTCTTGAGAGTTAACTGCTCACCTTCAACGCTCAAACGAATTTCGAGAAACGGGTAACGACGCAGCACTGACAGGCCAGCCCAGACAAAAGCCGGCCACTTACCGCGACCGAGTCGTTGCTCTTTTTCTCGTTCGCGGACGAGGTTGGGATAGAGGCCGAGACTCGAGTTGTTCAAAAAGATGCGGCCATTAACTTCCCCAAAGTCTACTTCAGTAGTATGGCCTGCGATGATAGTCTGCACCGCCTCCTCGAGTTCGAGCGGAATCTGCAGGTCCTTTGCGAAATGATTCAGCGTTCCCAGGGGCAAAATTCCCAGGAACTTGTTAGTGTCGATCATTTCCGCCGCGATAGAACTGATCGTTCCGTCACCACCGCCGGCTACGATCACTTCCGCGTCGGAAGTTGCGGCGCGTCGGGCCAATTCAATGATCTCTTCACCGCTGTCGGCCAGAGACACATGGGCGTCAACGCCGCCAGCCCGAAACATCTCGACCAATTGGTCGGGGATGACCTCTTTTCCTTCAGCGCCCGCGCCCGCGTTAATGATCACTTCAATCTTCACTAAATCGGATAGTAGGCGAAAGTTGTTGCAAAGGCGTAGCGGCTGTTGATTGACGCCATGACTGGGACCGCGGGTGCCATCGCCGCAATGAAGGCGATGCGCGAACAAGTTCCCTTAAGTGTGGACTGGCCCGCCCGTTAACGCATGCGGTTCTGACGACAGGGGGGTGAGAACGTCCGCGGTCCCATGGAAGAGCTTGAGCTATACTGAGAACCTGCATGCCAAAACAACGAGACCATTCCAATGCCATAGACATCGTCGCCATAGCCCATCGCTCAGTGATGGAAGCCGGCTTTGAGCCGCGCCTTAACGCCGAGGTGCGGCAGCAAGTTGATAAGATCGTCTCGAGTCCGCCCTCAATTGCGGCCAGGGATGCCATCCGTGATCTTCGCAAACTTTTATGGTCATCAATTGATAATCGCGAGTCGCGTGACCTTGATCAGCTGGAATTCGCGGAAGAGCTTAGCGACGGTGATAAGCGATTGTTAGTCGCGATTGCCGATGTTGATGCGTTTGTGCCGCAGGGTTCGCCCATTGATCGGCACGCTGCCGAGAACAGCGTCTCCGTGTATACCGGCGTTAAGACTTTTCCAATGCTGCCGGAGGAGCTTTCAAACGACCTGACATCCCTTATCCCAGAGCATGATCGGCTCGCAGTGGTGACTCAAATGCTGGTGGCGCCTGATGGCAACGTGAAGTCAATCGAAATCTATCGGGCAGTAGTCAGGAGTAAGGCAAAACTTTCTTATGAATCGGTCGGCCAATGGCTCGATGAGAAAGGGGAAATGCCTCCGAAGGTTGCGGCTGTGCCCGGGTTGGATGCGCAAATCAGGTTGCAGTTTGAAATTGCAAATCGTCTCGCCGAACTGCGCGTGCAACAGGGAGCGCTCGAGCTGGGTACGATTCAGGCAAACCCGGTCGTAAACGATCAGGGAAAGGTTACCAAATTGTCCGTGGTCGAACCCAATGGAGCGCGCGAGCTAATCGCCAGCTTCATGATTGCCGCAAATGTTTCAATGGCTACGTTTCTGGAGGACGCCGGCCGCTCATCTCTGCGCCGCATTGTTCGAACGCCAAAGTATTGGTCGCGCATTGTAGAGATAGCGGAAGACCTGGGCGAGAAATTGCCCGCTGATCCTGACTCGCGAGCGCTCGCCGAATTTCTCCAGCGGCAAAAGACAGCAGATCCAGATCACTTTGCCGACCTGTCGCTGGCGGTGGTTAAGTCTCTTGGCCCTGGTGAGTATGCCGTCGAAACGCGAGGTAGCGAAGGTGAAGGGCATTTTGGTTTGGCCGTACAGGATTACACTCACTCCACGGCGCCGAATCGTCGCTATCCTGACCTGATAATGCAGCGACTCGTGAAGGCCGCGCTCGAAAAAAAACCTGCGCCTTATAAGAATGAAGAGCTCGAGAAGATTGCCGAGCATTGTAATCAGCGCGGCGATGCGGCGCGCAAAGTTGAACGGAAGATGCGCAAGGTAGCGGCGGCAGTTTTGCTGCAAGACAAGATTGGCCAGCATTTTAACGCAATAGTTACCGGCGCCACGGAGAAGGGAACTTTCGCCCGACTGATTTCGCCACCGGTTGATGGGCGCGTGATGCGCGGCGAGCGAGGGCTTCGCGTGGGTGACAAGACACGCGTTCGTCTCGTTTCCACCGATCCGGAACGCGGTTACATCGACTTCGCCCGCGCGTGAACCAGCTATACCTTCAGCCGCCCGCCCCATACCCATAACGTCAAAGCCTGACCTCGAACGCCGCGCCCAGCAAACGTTAATCACTTCGATCTTTGGTTCCCAGAACACCTCGCGTGTGCTAACAGGTTTCGTGTGGCGCGTGATACGGCGGGTGAGCGCCCAGCAGTCTCCGTAAAGATCTTCGCACCTCACCGAAAAAATGTAATTCAAACCTTCAAGCGAGATCACGATCGCGCAAAAGAATCCGGAAGAAAAACTCTTACTCGGATTAAATCCAAATCTCGCAATCTAAACGCCGAGCTCGGTCCACGACTGGGCCGACCGGTGTGACGAAACGGCCTCTCGCGAGGGTGAACGAGCAGGCACGATCGTTGCACTCCATCTTCTGCGTCGACTCCCCAACCCGTCGTTCGTGATCCGAATTTTCGTACCAGGGTGGACACCGAACGACTCCAGAAATAATTCGGAAAATAGGAAGTGGCTCTTGCATTGCCACGCACTGCATAGCCCTTTTTGAATTACAGAACAAGGAGAGAGAATGAGAAGACTAAGATTTATCGCAAGCTTGAGCTTGATACTTTTTGTGTTCAGCTCAGCAACACTCGCGCAAACCAGTAAGGGTTTTGTCGTGGGAACTATTGTCGACCAAAACGCTGCTGCTGTTGCCGGCGCCACGGTCAAGATAACTAACACTGAAACCGGAGTCGTTCGTGAAACGACGACCCAGTCCGATGGGGCCTTCCGTTTGGACGCGGTCGATCCCGGTACTTATCGCGTAGACATCGTCGCGACCGGATTCAAAGCTGCGACACGTGAGCGCATCCTCGTCGCTGCCGCCCAAACCGCTGATATTTCGACAGCGCTGGAAGTCGGTAATCCGTCGGAAGTGGTAACGGTCAGCTCGAGCGACGCTATCGAACTTCAGACTTCGGATGGCGTACGTGTCAACACGCTCAATAGCCGTGAGATCACTGAACTTCCGGTGGTTGGCCTCAACCCTGTAAACCTCGTTTTCACCCTTCCTGGCGTCACTGATCCGGGCGCACTCGCCGGTGGCAACGTTCAGGGAACGGAGTTCTCAATCAATGGACTGCGCCCGCGCGCCAACAACCAGTTGATTGACGGTCTCGAAAATAACGACAACTCGATTACTGGTCAGTCGTATCAGCCATCAGTTCGTGATGGTTACTCGGAAGTGACCATCCTCGGAAGTAACTTTTCCGCGGAATACGGTCGCGCCGGCGGTGCCGTGGTCAACGTTATCAGCAAATCGGGAACTAACGAGTTTCACGGTTCGGTCTATAACATCAACCAAAATTCAGCTCTTTCATCGCGCACGCCCGGACAGATCGCGATTGAAGGACTGACGGAAACACCGAAGTTTAACCAAAACACATTCGGTTTCTCGATTGGTGGTCCAATCAAGAAGAACAAGCTCTTCTTCTTTGGCACCTTCCAAAGAGATCTCTTCCGTGCCGGTGGTGTATCCAGTACGGCAATCGTGCCAACGGCTGCCGGCGCCGCCCAGTTGCGCGCGATGGTGCCGGTGGGCCAAAACCCGGCGTTGGATCAGTACCTGGCAATCGTCGGTACGTTCCTCGCGGCGGAATCCGATCGGAATATCGGCATTGAAGCCGCAGGCACTCCGAATCGCACGCTGGTTCCATTCGGCGTCGCGGCTCGCCAGAGTGCGCAACCAGTTGATACTGACGATTACATCGCCCGCATTGACTGGACTCCGACCAGCAAAGACAGCTTGTCGTTCCGTTATTTGCGAAACGATCAGATCTTCAACAACCAGTTTCCAAACAACGTCGCCGGCGGTCAGTTTCCCGGCTTTGAAGTTGACGTTCCTGGTGTTGCTGACAGTTTCTACGCTGCCTACACGCGTCAAATCTCGGCTATGACCACAAACGAATTTCGTTTTGGTCGCGCCGGATTCGATGTGTTGTTTGCGCCGCGCGACCCGGCCTTGTCTGCTGGTGGTCCAACGATCACGATTAACACCGGCAGCATTTCGACGGTGGGTCTCAATGCGGTTTTTCCGCAGGGTCGTAATTTCAAGAACTACCAGTTTCAGGACACAGTCACGCACACCATGGGAGATCACACCTTCCGCTTTGGCGTCGACATCCTGGCGCAACGCGGTACGCAACTAGTTCCGATCAATACGCGCGGAGCTTTGTCTTACAACAATGGCGGCGGGTTCACTGCGCTTGGAAACTTCGTTCAGGGATTCTCGGGCCCAGCCGGCACGGCCGCCAAAGTGTTCGGTGATGGCGCTGAAACATCAGACGTTACGAATCAAGCCTACTTCGTCAACGATCAATGGCGAGTACGCGAGAACCTGAGTCTGAACCTCGGCCTTCGCTACGAAAACTACGGCGTCGTGTCAAACAACGCGCCATTCCCCGCGTTCGGCGGACTCTTCGCAGATCCGCTGGTGCGCGTCGAACAGCAGCGGGACAACAACAACTTCGGCCCGCGCTTTAGCTTCGCCTACTCGCCAAAGTTCTTTGAAGGCTTGTTTGGCGAGAACCGCACTGTCATTCGTGGCGGCTTGGCTGTCAACTACGACGTGTTTTTCAACAACATCCTGAGCAACACAGTGGCGACCTTCCCGAATTCGCTCGGCGGCACCACCGTTGCTCCAAACTCAGGCCGCGGCCTCGCCAACTTTGGCGCGCAATCGCTGCCAGCGACGCCAACGATTAACCCGCAGGCGGGCGTAAACAGTGTCGATCCGAAACTGGTCAATCCGATGACTTACGTTTGGAACCTCGGCATTCAACGCGAGCTGCCAGGCAACAACATTCTGGATCTCGCTTACGTCGGTTCCCGCGGAACGCACCTGTTCATCAATGAGCAGGTCAATCCGGGCGTCAACAACGTGCGCCTTAACCCGGCCCGTGGTCCGATCACGGTCCGCACTAATGGCGGTGATTCTAATTATCACTCGCTACAGGCGCGTCTCGAACGTGGCTTCAGCAAGGGCTTTCTCTATCGAGCGTCCTATACGTTCTCGAAAGCGATTGACAACACGAACAGCGAAGTGTTTGCAACGACTGGCGGAACCAGCGTCGGTTCGAATCCGTTCAACCGTCGCGCCGACCGTTCAATTGCAAGTTACGATGTGCCGCACCGGTTTACCTTTGCGGGACTTTGGAACTCCTCCAGCCTGTTTAGCGAAGGCCTGAGAGGCACACTTCTCGGTGGTTTCACGCTGAGCACGATTTATCGTATTCAGTCTGGAAACGTCGAGACCGCATATATCGGTGGTGCCGATCTGAACGGCGACTTGAATGCGTTTAATGATCGACCGGCGATCGGTAACCCGAACGCTCCGGAAGATACAGTGGCGTTTTCAAACGATTTCAATGGCACAACGTCGCCGACCGGGTTTTCGGATGTGAACGGCAATGACATTAATCCTGCCAATGCTCGTTTCATCGTTGACCCGACCATCACCAGTGGCTTCGTAGGACGTAACACTCTGCGTTCGCCATTCGTTGATCGTCTGGACTTGAGCCTTGGCCGTTCATTCAAAATCCCGTTCACAAGGTGGGAGAGTGATCGCTTCGAAGTTCGGGTTGAGTTCTTCAACGTGCTCAATCGCCCGAGTTTCACTTACGATCTCTACTGGGCTGACGGCAACGTCTTTAATACCGACTTTGCTCAGCCACGTGAGAATGAGGGAACCAACCGTACCGGACGCATTCAGCTCCGTTACAGTTTCTAGTAGATTCAACTCTGGAGTTGAACTTGATGGGCGGCCTGCAGAGGCCGCCCCTTTTTTTGCATCACGCTGATGTAACGCAAACTGTTGGTTTGCGTTACGTCGAATGCAGTACTGCTCCGTCCCCTGGTCCACCCGCGAGTTTGTCACGAGTAAAGCCTGCTAGTCACACCTGTCTGCCCTCCCGTCACAAAACCAAAGCCGCTCTCCCGATCGAGGCGTATAGCTTGCGCATGACATCCGGTTAAAAAGAGATCGCGAACCCTAAATTTGTACGCTGCGCATTTTGCAGGTGGCCCACTCACCGCGCACGGCTTCCGGATGGAAAAACGAAAATCCGGTAAGGAGGTCCCTTATGAAACTGCGCGATGTATTTGTGTCAGCGATGACGGTCTGTATTGGTTTTGTTTCGGCAAATGCCTTCGAAGTGAACACTCCTTCGCCTTTGCTTGCGCAGGATGAGGTCTTCCGGTCAGCTTACTACGACACGATCAACATTCTCAGTGCCTCGAATGAATGCAGCGATTTCTTTGGCGGGCCCTCGTCGTCGATTGATGCATTCAATGAACTATTCGCCCGCGTAGGAAGCGATTTCTTAGCCCCCTCGATAGGAATTGTGATGTCCGGTGCTACGACCAATGTCGTCAGCATGAGCACAGGAAGGAAGTACCGCCTTTTTGAGAAGGTCACGATAAATCGGAATGGTCCCTTTTACCGGCACAGGGCGCCGGAAACGCATCCTACCCTGTCGGGCGTGGGAAGGTACCATGCAAACACCAGAGAAGCGCGCGTGTTGATGCTGCTCCATGAGTTGGGCCACGTGATCGAGGCGGATGGAAAGTGGTTGCTACCCGACGACGGTCGCGACGCGGATGTGAGTCGCAGCAACACGCGTAGAATTGAAGACGCTTGCACACGTCAGATTAGAGACATTTGGAAAGGCGAGCCGGCCGCAAGGCCGGTTAACCTTAATTCCGAAAGTAAATAACTTGATTACTGCAAAGCGAGCTGTGTGAAAACATATTGCTGAGCCTCGTAACGTTTCATTGGCTTTCGCATTTTCCGGAACAGACGATACAGAATCCTTCGTCCCGATCCGGCCAGTAGACTTGAGCGCCAACCTCCTCGTAAACTGTCCGTCGCAGAATATGGCGGGGTAGCTCAGCTGGTTAGAGCGTGGGATTCATAACCCCAAGGTCGGGAGTTCGAGTCTCCCCCCCGCTACCAATCCTATCAACCACTTACGGCGATCTGACTAGCAGCGGGCTTTTCATTTGTCACGCTGTGGTCACGTGAAACTGGAATCGCGGGCGTCTCGCCCGCATTTCTTTTACTTCCAACCGCGATTGCTTCGACTGCTCGGCGCTTTGCGTCCTCCATTGCGTGGGTGTAACGCATCGCCATCCGAATGTCTGACCAGCCGAAGATTGCAGCCAGAGTAAACGCGTCCGCTCCGGCGTCTCCCATGCGAGTCGCCGCCGTGTGGCGGAGGTCGTGAAAGCGTAGATCAGTAATCTTCGCGTCCTTAATAGCTCGCACGAATGAATACTTGATCTCGACCAACCGCTCGCCCGTTCGCGGACTGGGAAAGACGTAGCTGCTGGTTTTCGGCTGGATCTCAAGCAAGGCTCTGACAGTAGCGTTCATCGGGATCAACCTGTCTTTGCCGTTCTTGGTATTCCGAACGTGAATCAATCCACGCTCGAAATTGAGATCGAACCATTGAAGCCCGCAGATTTCGCCGCGTCGCATTCCGGTGTGCAATGCGATCAGGACGATGCCTTTCAGCCATTCGCAACCGTCAAGCTGTTCGAAAAGGGCCGTCTCTTCGTCTGACGTTAGGTAGCGAATCCTTTCGCCAGAGACCCGAAACATCGTCGTTCGCGGTCTTGAAGCAATTAACCCCTTTTCCAGAGCCAACGTGAAAATCGAAGAGAGGACTTGCATCTCTTTATTCACGCGCAATGGGCTTCGTTTCCGAGCCAGCCTCGTCTTTTCCTGGACACGCATCTGTCGATATATCTCAATCATCTCGGTATCGATTTCAGAGATGAAATGCTTCCCGAAGAAATTCTTGAGAGGCTTACAAATGCTGTCGATCGAAGCGTAACTCTTTCTTAGTTTCTTGGTCGGCAGGAATGAGTTATCAACAAACTTATCGAATCGGCATTCCGGCCTTTCCATGAGGCCAAATTTCTTTTCAAAGATCTGAGTTCTGAGTTTGGCCTCAGCCTTCAGTGCTTGTGCCTTCGTTCGTACGCCTTTAAGAACGCGTTGGACTCGGTGCCTTCCTTTTTCACTGATGTCAACAACCCAGTGTTCTCCCCTTTTCCTTACTGACATCGGCTGCTCCTTTCCGGTTTGCCGCCGTTACAGGAGCGAGAGGATTCTATCACGCACACACTCCGGCTGATTCGCATTCTTAAACGTTCGACAGTCTGTTCTCGTGGTCGCTACCGCGTTGGTTCGTTCCAGGTCAGAACCGCATCAAGACGAAAGCGCAGAAGACTGCCTTTGCGCTCGAATGGAATTCGGTTGTCGCTTACCCACGCGTAGATGGTCCGTGGCTTCACTTTTAGAAGTTGAGCCACTTCCTTCAACGTCAGATAGATCGGTAGCTCCCTCGCCTGTTTCAAATTCATGGTTGCCTTTCCGAAAGGGAGGCTCGACTGTTGCGGCAAATTCATCACGTTTCAGCTCTATGTCAATCAATGTGCCAGAACGCACATTCATGGAGGGAATGGGAAAAGAGCGGATGGGATGAGACTGGATCGGAGAGAACCGGAAAGTGTGACCCGAAATTCTGGTAGGTTAGCTAAGCGCGTCGATCACCCCTGTTGTAAAACACAACACCAAAAGTGCATGTAAAATCCAACACCTGGGCCCTTCCGGTTAGCGACTCTCGGCTTCTTCCTTCCTGATTTTCTCCAACAATTCGACCGCATGTTCTTTTGCATAGTGGGTTTTCATGTCGAAGTAATTGGCTAGGTCTTGCTCAGTCCTTCCCTTATTTAGCAGAGGTCGCCTTACAACTTCCTCCCACGCGACATCCCTTCCTGTCCGGGCTTCTACAAAGGTTTCGAGCAGAAGTTTGAGCCCAACCCTCTGATTCCGAAGCAGTAAGTCTT
>DATMDU010000181.1:0-2084 GCA_035557535.1 Pyrinomonadaceae bacterium | reverse complement strand
GGCGACTGCGGCTCCCTTTGTCAAACGCCTTGCGCACCAGCGGTTGGCGCGCTAATTCGCGAGCGCAACAATTTTGCAACCGCTCTTTGGACCATGAATTGTATTCGAGCAACCATGTTTCGCCTGATTTACCCATGAATTCGCATTGCGAGCGTCCGTGCAGGTGAGCGCCAGCACTTGCGCGCTCGCGCTAGGTTGGCGCAAAAAGGCGCAGTCGTCGCGATTTCAAGGAACGTGGCTTTCCAATGACGGAGGAAAGCTGGTCGGTGGCCGTAGCCAAGTGAATTAAAAATCCTTTTCCCCCTTTCGACAAGGCGAAATTAAATGATCGTCACACGCGAACGAACCTCGTAGGGCAACCCCATCGCTTCAATCACTAACGTCGCATCCTTCGCACTAGTACATCGTTTCAATAAAACATTTACAGATGTTCAGGATTTTGTGATGATGACTGGAAGATGGCCGGAAAATCGAAGCTGCCCGCGCTGACGCTCACGGAGAGCGAAAAGAATGACTTGGAAGCTTTGCGCACTTCCCGAGCGGCCCCGGTGCGAGAAGTGGAACGAGCTCAGATTCTATGGCTCTACCACGCCGGGAATAATCCTTCCGCGATTCAACGTGCTCTGAAGATCAGCCGGGTCACGATCTACAGTTGCCTGCACAAAGCTCTCCAAATGGGAGTGAAGGCGGGCCTGAAGGACGCCTTTCATCGTCCCAAAGAACCGGTCATCACCAGCGCCGACAAAGCCTGGGTGGTTCATCTGGCTTGCACCAAACCCAAAGATCTTGGTTACGCGGCGGAATTATGGACGCGCAGCGCTTTGGCGACGCATGTGCGCAAGCAGGCTCGAACGGACGGTCATTTGAGTTTGGCTCGAGCGGCTAAATCCACCGTGCAAAAAATTCTGGCCGAGCAAATTGTGCAACCGCATAAGATCAAGTATTACCTGGAACGGCGGGATCCGGAATTTGAGAGCAAAATGAAGGAAGTGCTGCTGGTTTATCAAGAGGTCATGCTGCAAAACCGGGTGGAAGAAGGATCGGTCTCCGCGACCGCACCCGCCGTGATTACGGTTTCGATTGACGAAAAACCGGGCGTGCAGGCGCTTGAAAACACCGCGCCTGATTTGCCGCCCGTGCCGGGAAAACATCCCCAGATCGCCAGGGATCATGAGTATATCAGGCATGGAACGCTTTCAATTTTGGCGTCCCTGGACCTGCATGACGGCCATGTGATCGCACGCGTGGAGGAACGGCATCGCAGCCGGGAATTTGTGGCTCTGCTCCAGGATTTGGATGCCTATTACCCACCCGAGGTGACCCTTCGGATCATTCTGGATAATCATTCGGCGCACATCTCCAAAGAAACCCGCGCTTACCTGGCCAGCAAGCCCAACCGCTTCCAATATGTTCATACACCCAAACACGGCTCCTGGCTCAATCTGGTGGAAACATTATTCGGAAAAATGGCCCACACCTTCTTGCGGCAGATTCGGGTAAAATCCAAAGAGGAACTCAAGCAACGAATTCTCAAAGGCATCGCAGAAATCAACGCCGCACCGGTTGTGCATCGCTGGAAAAAATTTGATTTATTACTTGCTTAATGTGTAAACGTTTTAATGAAACGATGTACTAGGCATCACAGGGGACGCCAGAGCGTCATCCATTCCAGCCCCGTCCGGTTTTCATAGGATCGCGGCACCCAGTGCTCGACCAGTTCGAAGAACGGATCAAATCTTTGCCGGATTTCCTCCCGAGTGCTCCCGAAGGGCGGTCCCTCGATGTCCGGGATCATGTAGAACACAGCGACATAAAGCCCATCCTCCTTGATCCATCGGCGCAAGGCGTTCACATACAGGTCGCGCTCCTCCGGTTGGATCGCGCAAAAAAGGGTGTGCTCGAACACGTAATCAAACCGCGCGAACGGATCATCCCGCAAAAAATCGCCCAGCCGAAAGTCCGCCCGCAGTCCCGCGGTCACGGTTTTTTCCGTGCCTGCCAGGATCGCCGCCGGCGCAATGTCCATGCCCGTTACTTTAAATTCCTCCTTCGCCCACGCCCGCACGTCATGGCCCATGCCGCAT
>DATMDU010000180.1:0-1288 GCA_035557535.1 Pyrinomonadaceae bacterium | reverse complement strand
TGGCCTGACCCCAATTGCTGGACACTTTATAAGTGTAGTTCTGCCGGTTGTTTGGTCTGATAAAATCTGTTTCGGTTAATCTTTGCAAGTTTGGAAGGAAGGAGGTCCGGCAGCTGCCGGACCGGGAGGAGTCCAAATTTGCTGCGGGCGAACTCCTCTGGCGTTTGATTGTCGAGCGAGCTGTGCGGGCGCTCCTGGTTGTATTCCACGCGCCAGCTTTCCACGATAACGCGCGCTTCCGCCAAGGTGCCAAAGAGTTCGCGGTTTAAGCACTCATCGCGCAGCTTGTCATGGAAGCTCTCGATGTGGGCGTTCTCCCACGGACTGCCCGGCCGGATGTAGAGCGTTTTGATTTGCCGCTCTTTGAGCCAATCCTGGATGGCATAAGCGATAAACTCCGGTCCGTTATCGCTGCGCAGATGCTCCGGCGCTCCGTAACGCGCAATGGCTGCTTCCAGCACGGTGATGGCATCCACGGCCCGGATCGACCAGGCCCCATGCAGCGCCAGGCATTGCCGCGTATGTTCATCGAGCAGCGTCAGGATGCGGAAGCGGCTGCCGTTGTCGGTTTGATCCTCAACGAAATCCCAGCTCCATACCTGCCGGGCTTTGGTTGCGCGCAATCGCTCCACCGTACTCAACCCCACCCGGCGCATCCGTTTCTGCTTTTTCCACACCTGCACTCCTTCCATCCGGCGCAAGCGCTGCACCCGTTTGGGATTGATGATTAACCCGGCGCGGCGCAGCAGCGCCGTGATGCGCCGGTAGCCATAGCGCGGGTGCTTCTCACTCAGTTTAAGCACCTGGTTGCGGACTCGCCTCCTCCTCCGACTGATCGCGCAGGGCCGATAAAAACTCGAACGCGCCAAATCAATTGCCCGGCACGCTTGCGCGGCGTTGCTCAAACCCTCTTCCACACAACTTCTTACCGCCCGACGCCGGCTCGACGGGCTTACCATTTTTTTGAGTTCACCTCTTTCAAGATTTGGATCTGCACGGCTTGATCCGCCACCAGCCGCTTCAAGCGCCCATTTTCCTCTTCCAATCCACGCAAGCGCCGCGCTTCATCCACCTCCATCCCTCCATACTTGCGTTTCCATCCGTAATAGGTTTGCTCCGCGATGTTGTGCTTGGCACATACCCCGCGCACCGTCCCTCTGGCTCTTCCTTCTCGCAATATCCCAATAATTTGTTCCGTACTGAATCGACTCTTTTTCATGTTTGTTCTGCCTTCCTTTGTGAGGCAGAACTACATTTATGTCATGTCCACTTTTTTGGGGTCAGGCCA
>DATMDU010000179.1:0-1705 GCA_035557535.1 Pyrinomonadaceae bacterium | reverse complement strand
AAGTTATACACCTGATGAGAGAGGTTTTCTTGCCGCTCCGCGAAGGATTCCTCAAATTTGGCTTTTTTCTGCGCGATCTGGTAAAGCGTTGCCATCCGCAAATCAATCAATCCAATGATATATGTACTTATTTTGGCCTTCATTGGATCATAACGATCATGATTCTGCCAGAACGCGATTAACAACACTCTGCACATCATCTCGCGGCAGTGTTGAGTATTTCTGTAATGCCCAACGGTGAAGTTGAGGAAGAATCAGATGAATTACTTCGTTAATGGTGATAGGATCACCTTTAACGAAGCCTCGCAATTGTTGCTCTGTTGGCTGCTGAAACTTGCTTTCAGCCATTGCTTCGCCTCTTTTTCTTAATTCTCTTACCAGGGCTTCTAAATATGAGAACGTCCTCTTCTGGGTAGGCTCGAGAGTCACTTTTCTCTAATGAGGAAAATCGGCCAGTTGCTTTGTTTCTAGTACTTAGAGCCTATCTCTAAACTGATATTTGATAAGATGCTGTACGAACGAGGTTTATTAATATGTCCGTACAGCATCCGGCACATTACAAGGATGTGCCTGCTTGGCAATTATCTGATAGCTTCTGGCTCAGAATCAAACCCCTGCTGCCTAAGCCCAAGTCTCGCTTGCGAGGCCGTGGCAACAAGCGCAGGAATGTGGGAGGCAGGCCGCCAACTCCTCCCAGGCAATTAATGGCAGGCATTCTTTACATCCTTAGAACTGGCTGCCAGTGGAACGCCGCTCCGAAAGAATTTGGCAGTGGCAAGACCTTGCACCGCTACTTTCAACTTTGGACCCGCAAGCGAGTATTCAAGAGAATGTGGAGGGCAGGGCTTAAAGAATACGACGAGATAAAAGGGCTGGAGTGGAAGTGGCAGTCGGTAGATGCAGCGATGACGAAAGCGCCTTTAGGAGGGCAAACAACGGGTGCTAACCCAACAGATAGGGCGAAGCGAGGGGTGAAGCGAAGCTTGTTAGTCGAAGCCAAAGGTGTGCCGCTAGCAATAGAAGTCGGTCCAGCCAACCGCCACGAGGTGAAGATGTTGGCCGCGACTCTGGACGGGGTTGTGATCGCCAGACCATATCCAAGCGAGGAAGAAAAACAGAACTTGTGCTTGGACAAAGGCTATGCAGGAGAGCCGTCACAACAAGAGGCCGAACAGAGAGGGTATGAGGTACACGTGCCAGAGAAAGCGAATGCCAAGAAGAAGCGCAAGCGCAAGGGAGGCAGACGCAAAGCTCGTCGTTGGGTAGTGGAAGTGACACACTCTTGGTTGAATCGGTTTCGAAGATTGCTGGTGAGGTGGGAGAAGAAAAAGGCGAACTATCTGTCAATGCTTTACTTTGCTTGCGCGATTATTTGTTGGAGAAAGTGTGAGGTTTAGAGATAGGCTCTAAGTAGTAAGCTGCCTCAAGTGATCGGAACATAATTAGATTAACACAGCCAGATAATCAAGGCCTCAGATTAGATTACAAATTTGGAGTCAGTAATTCAGTCCTTAATATATTTGCAGTAGGGGTGGTTGAAATGTACGACCGTAATATATCGGCCTAACGATTCGCATCAGCGGGGCCGCGAGCCGCACTCGTGGAATGATGAGAAACTGGCTTCGCGGCCTCCGCTGCATGCGCTTGTTAGATTCCGGCCTTACAGTAGAATCAGAAATGACTCGTAAGCATCTTCATAGAAATC
>DATMDU010000178.1:0-1260 GCA_035557535.1 Pyrinomonadaceae bacterium | reverse complement strand
CCGAACGAACCACTGTTGCAATAGTGCGTCGATGATGTGTGGATAGGAGTGAAAGGCTAATCAAGGCTGGCGATAGCTGGTTCTCCCCGAAAGCTATTTAGGTAGTGCCTCGAGCGAATACTCTGGGGGGTAGAGCACTGTTTGGAGAAGGGGACCATCTCGGTCTACCAACTCCATGCAAACTCCGAATACCCAGAAGTAATACTCGGGAGACACACGGTGGGTGCTAACGTCCATCGTGAAGAGGGAAATAACCCAGACCATCAGCTAAGGTCCCCAAATTTCGGCTAAGTGGTAAACGATGTGAGAAGGCATAGACAGCCAGGAGGTTGGCTTAGAAGCAGCCATCCTTTAAAGAAAGCGTAATAGCTCACTGGTCTAGTCGGCTCGCGCGGAAGATTTAACGGGGCTCAAGCCGAGTACCGAAGCTATGGGTTTGCATCCTTCGGGGTGCAAGCGGTAGGGGAGCGTTCTCTAAGCCTGCGAAGGTGAACTGTGAGGTTTGCTGGAGGTATGAGAAGTGCGAATGCTGACATGAGTAACGTTAAAACGGGTGAAAAACCCGTTCGCCGAAAACCCAAGGTTTCCTGCGCCACGTTAATCGGCGCAGGGTGAGTCGGTACCTAAGGCGAGGCCGAAAGGCGTAGTCGATGGAAAGCAGGTCAATATTCCTGCACCAGGTATCACTGCGATGGGATGACGGAGAAGGCTAGGTTAGGCGGTGCATGCACCGTTCAAGGTCGTAGGGATTGTCGGTTGGAAAATCCGCCGGCATTTATCCAGAGATCCGAGCACGAGGGAACTTCGGTTCCCGAGTTAGCTGATGCCACGCTTCCAGGAAAAGTCTCTAAGCTTCAGGTGATAACTGACCGTACCGTAAACCGACACTGGTGGGTGAGCAGATAATCTGCTTAGGCGCTTGAGAGAACTCGGGTTAAGGAACTCTGCAAATTGATACCGTAACTTCGGGAGAAGGTATTCCTTTGGTTGTTAGTGGACTTGCTCCACGAAGCAGCTAGAGGAGGCACGAAATCGGTGGCTGCGACTGTTTACCAAAAACACAGGACTCTGCGAACACGAAAGTGGATGTATAGGGTCTGACGCTTGCCCGGTGCCGGAAGGTTAATTGATGGGGTCAGCCGCAAGGCGAAGCTCCTGATCGAAGCCCCGGTAAACGGCGGCCGTAACTATAACGGTCCTAAGGTAGCGAAATTCCTTGTCGGGTAAGTTCCGACCTGCACGAAAAGCGTAACGCTGGCC
>DATMDU010000175.1:0-1644 GCA_035557535.1 Pyrinomonadaceae bacterium | reverse complement strand
ATCCAATGTGAAGATGCGAAAATCCGCGCCGCGCAAACGGTGCATCATATCGATCAGCACCGACTCTTCGGCTTGAAACGAACACGCGAGAGCGATCCTCGGCGAAAATCTCTCCAGAGCCCAGTGTAACACGGTCTCGGCCGAGGCTTGCGCGAAAGCCGGCAATGTCTCGCTGTCAGCGATTGTTCGTGCAGTTAAAGATGTCATGACCAATCTTTTCGTCGTCTCGCAGGCCTGCTGAAAAAGACCCATATGCGAAGAGGCGTTTTTCAGCACCCTCCTAGTACTACTGTGTTAATAAAATCGTGCTATTATGCATGGAAATTCGTGTAGGAGGTGAAGATCCATGCCAAAGCTTGCTGAATTCGAACGCTACATCGATCAATTGTGCGAAGTACTGGGTCATCAGGACCGTCACGCCGGATTCGCCGATTACAGCCGGGGGTTGATGCTGCCCATCGAACGCAAGAGTGTGGAACCGTTGGCGGCGCACACCGATCCGTTGCATGTGAGTTCCCAGCACCAATCGCTGCACCACTTGGTGGCCATGTCGGAATGGTCGGATACGGCGGTTCTGGAGCGTGTGCGCAATTGGGTGATGGCGCGGCTTGGACACAAGAGCCAGTTTTATTGGATCATCGATGATACCGGTTTTCCGAAAAAAGGGGAGCACTCTGTAGGAGTAGCGCGCCAGTACTGTGGACAATTGGGCAAACAGGATAATTGTCAGGTGGCGGTCAGTTTGTCGTTGGCCACTGAGCAGGGCAGTGTGCCGATAGAGTTTCAGCTGTACTTGCCGGAAAAGTGGGCTAAGGATCAGCGGCGTCGGAAAAAAGCCGGCGTACCCAAGGAAGTGAAATTTCTGACCAAGCCCGAGATCGCACTGGAGCAGATCCGAGCGGCGAAAGCCGCGGGAGTTGCGGTTGGCATCGTGCTGGCCGATGCGGCCTATGGCAATGAAACGGCATGGCGCGAGGGGCTGAGCGAGATAGAGTTGGAGTACTGCGTGGGAGTGCAATCGAGCACGACGGTGTGGTTGGCGGGCACGGCGCCACTGCCTCCCAAGCCACGAAAGAAAATGGGACGCCCGCCGACGCGGTGGCGGCGCGGTGTGGGTGCTTCGCCAGTGAGTGTTAAAGCAGTGGCCGAATCCTTGAAAGCGCGCCTCTGGCACACGGTGAGCTGGCGCGAGGGGAGCCATGCAGCGCTGTCGTCGCGCTTCGCGGCGCTGCGCGTGCGTGCGGCGCATCGTGATGAAAAGCGTAAGACCCAGCGTGAACAACAATGGTTGCTGATCGAATGGCCACGCGCTGAGGCTGAACCGACGAAGTACTGGCTTTCGACGTTGCCCGCTTCGACGCCCCTTATAGAATTGGTCAGAGTTGCCAAGATGCGCTGGCGCATTGAGAGGGACTACCAAGAATTGAAACAGGAGTTCGGCCTGAGCCATTATGAGGGACGAAACTGGCGTGGCTTTCATCATCACGCCACCTTGTGTATTGCGGCGTACGGGTTCTTGCTGGCAGACCGTCTTAAACATGGCGGCTCTAAAAAAAACTCCACTCAATCAAAAACGCCTTCCCTACCCGCAGATTACACACCTCGCGGGAGCCCAACGCGCGCAACGTCACCTGCCCGATTCCA
>DATMDU010000174.1:0-1868 GCA_035557535.1 Pyrinomonadaceae bacterium | reverse complement strand
TATCACGGCTACGACGCGGAGCGGAGCGTCGTCGAGATCGGCTGGTCCTTCCTTGCCCGCGCCTACTGGGGCGGGCGATACAATGGCGAGATGAAGCGGCTCATGGTGGAGCATGCTTTCAGGTCGGTGCAGCGCGTTATCTTCATCATCGGTCCTGAGAATCGCCGTTCCCAGCGGGCTGTGGAGAAAATTGGTGGCATGCGCGCTGAAACGAGGATCGATGCGCACGGGCGGGAACGGGTAGTATACGAGCTCACGCCGGAACTTTTTGCGCGGCGGCAAGGATCGGGGCCGGAATAAGGGACGTTGTTGGATTGCAGGTGGCAGTTAGCATTAATGGAGCACCGCCAGGGACGACAGATGAGCCGGGTCGGACCAGCGTAAGATCTTGATTCTTTGAAATAACTTTGCAAAACAGGTTAGCCGACAGTTTTTGAGGTTGAAACTCTGGTCCTGGAAGCAAACCGTGCACTCCAGCGCTTGGCTATCGTAGTGAAGCCGGTGTATCCTAATCGACGGCGAGCAGCCCTCGATACGAACCCGAGCTAGTGTCCTGACCCAGAAGTTCGCTGACAAAATCGAGCGATGGTTTCAAGGATTTGGTCAGGGGTTTTGGTCCAGATAAACGGTATTGGATTATCGTTGGTGAAGGCAACGTAGTCTTGGATGGCTTTTTCTAGAGCTTGAGTACTGCGATGGGCACCTCGTTTAATCTGTCGTTGAGTGAGCAGAGCAAACCAACGTTCCACCAGATTGAGCCAGGAACTGCTGGTGGGAGTAAAGTGCAGATGAAAGCGAGGACGTTTAGCTAGCCAGCGATGAATCAGAGTGGTTTTGTGTGTTGCGTAGTTGTCTAGAATCAGATGGACCTGAAGATGAGCGGGTACGTTGGCATCGATGACATCGAGGAACTTGCGAAACTCTACGGTTCGATGCCGACGATGGAGCTGACCGATGATTTTGCCGCTCTTTGCATCGAGAGCCGCAAACAAAGAGGTCGTGCCGTGGCGTTTGTAATCATGAGTGCGCCGTTCGACTTGGCCGGGTCGCATAGGCAGCAGAGGTTGAGTGCGGTCCAGAGCCTGGATCTGGCTTTTCTCATCGACACAGAGCACCAGAGCGCGGTCCGGCGGATTGAGGTAAAGCCCCACGATGTCACGAACTTTGTCGATAAACAGGGGATCGGTGGAAAGCTTAAAGGTTTCACTACGATGAGGCTGCAAGGCGAAGGCACGCCAGATGCGTTGCACCGTGCTGCGGCTCAACCCGGACCTCTTGGCCATCAAGCGACTGCTCCAGTGAGTAGCCTCAGTGGGGGTGGACTCCAAAGTCAGAGTAACCGCACGCTCGACTTTAGCGTCGCTAATGAGGCGCGGCGCCCCAGGGCGAGGTTCATCAAGCAAACCGTCAAGGCGTTTGCTGGCAAATCTGCTGCGCCATTTCCCAACGCATTGTTTGCTTACCCGTACTTTTTCAGCCACAACCATGTTGGTTTTCCCCGAGGCGCAGGTCAGTACTATCCGCGCTCTTTGCGCCAAGGCTTGCGCCGTCTTGGGCCGCCGTGCCCACCGCTCCAAAGTCTCGCGTTCTCCGTCCGTCAACATCAACACGGCCATCGGTCGTCCAGTACGCATTTAATTTCTCCTCTCTGTACATGGACGCCAGGATCAATTACTTATTCAATGAATTTCTGGGTCAGGACACTAGCTGGACAAATTACTTCCTTGGCGCATTCGATAATTAAGCCGCTGTTCCTATTCGCGACCGGATAGGCGTTTCCATGAGCTAATCCGCTTAGTCACAGCGTTGTCCCCTGCTTTTTCACCCATCCGCATCCGTGAGAAAATCAGCCACGCGTCCCGAGGTTT
>DATMDU010000173.1:0-2167 GCA_035557535.1 Pyrinomonadaceae bacterium | reverse complement strand
GCGTTGCCGAAGTAGACGCCGCCGATGTCGCCCATTTGGGGATTACTCACAAGGCCCTGATTACCAGCCCAGCTTTTCATAATACCGTGCTGGAAGGCAAAGTCGCCCGATTGGGCAGCGTGGTGACACAAGCCGCGCTGCAACCTCTGGACCCGCGCAAGCCAATCGATCGCAGCGTCGCCAAGGCCGTCATCTTCCTGGATTCACAGCGAGTGGCTCAGCTGATTAATAAGGCAGGGGATGATCGCAGGTCCGCCTTGATCGGACTGCAAGTGGAAGTCGAGTTTCCTTTGACTGCCAGCAAACCGTGATTTCGACATCTTCCGGTAGTGATACCCTTCGGAAAAAATCATCATACGACGCATCAGCAACGTAAGCGCGAAGCGTAAGCGAAGAGGAGAGTAATATTTCCTCGCTTACGCTTTTTGAAGTTGCGCTATTTCACCATGAATCACGCTCCGGTCCTGTATTCTGGGGGTAAAGCGGCGGCGAGCAGGCGTTTCAGTTTGGCGATGCCTCCGGGAGTTTTTAACCGCTCCGAGAGATATTTTAGCTCCTGGCCCTCGCACTCCTGACGATACGCCACGCACAAACCATGCAAACGTTGAGTCTCCCACCAATGACGACGGTCCTTGCTCAAGCGGCGATCCTTCAATCGCTTCGCACGCTCGTGCTCCAAGAACAAAACCGTCGTGATCGCGATCTCCACCCAAGCTTTCACCGCCGAAAACTTCGCGAAGCTGTAGTGGGCGAAACCAAAGGTGCTCTTCAGTTCCTTGAAGAACAATTCGATCTGCCATCGCAGCGAATACATCTCGATCACGTCGCTCACACTCAGGTCCAGGGCGTTCGTCATCAGGATTTTCACATCGTCGGGAGTCGCTGTTTTCATGTCTGGTTTCATTGTCGAAAAAACGAGCTGCACGCGGCCGACGCTGCGCACGTCACGTTCTTCCTGATAGGCGTAGTACACGCGCGGTTTCTGTTTCGGCCCAACACGCCATTTGGAAAGACGCCGGTACTTGGCGTACTTCCCTGTCGACGCTCGAAGCCTGATCGTGTTCAGCGACAGACTGTTCCAATCCTTCAAACGGGAACGCACCTTTGGGCGCTTGCCCGTTGGTCCTTCGTAAACGCGCTCCGGGTTGGCCGGAACGATCCAGATGTATTTGCGCTTCTGGCAGGCCTCCTGTACGACCTTCGCATCGTAGGCCGTATCGCCCAGCACCACCACGTCGGCGCCTTCGGGCAACGGCAGGCTGCGAATCAAGTCGGCGGCTGCTTCGGCGGTGGTGCGATGCTGGAGACCCTTCTTGGCACAGTACTCTTTGGTGTAGTGCGGGATCTGCCAGGGGATGCGATATCCCGAGGGCGTGATCAGCAAGCCGAAGGTAAAGCTGTGGCACCGCTTTCGATGGACCTTCTTCTTGTTGTAGCGGCGTCCCTTTTTGGGCCGTCGTTGGCGGTTGCCAGTGCTGTGAGTGTTTTCGGTCTTGTATCCGCTTTGACTGGTGAGCGTGGCGTCGATGATGAAGAAGAACCTTCCCTTGCTGGCCTCCATCTGCAACAAGGCCAACCGCAGGGGCGCGTTGAAGTCGTCTCGTTGCCAACGTGGCCGGGCGAGAAAGCGCGTGAGTTGTCCACGATGAAAGGTTTCGGAAGCGATGCATCCGGCGGCCTGCGAGCAGGTCATTCGTCCGCGGTGCATGATGAAGGTCAAGGCCATGCGAAGGACGAAGGCTTGGGCCAGATCGTGGAGTGAAGTTCTTGCGATGAAGGCCTTGAGTCCCGCCGCCGATTCCGTGACGATGATCATTGCGAGTCCTTCCTGTGCCTGGAGAGAATTCCAATGATCTAGTCATGGGATAGGACTCGCTTTTCATGCAATACCAATTCAAAACGCTAGCAAGCAAATAGCGCAACATCAAAAAGCGTAAGCGAGGGATGCCCTAGCTTACGCTTCGGGTTACAAGAAAGACCCAAAAAGGCGCAACATCAAAAAGCGCCAGCGAAGGAACCCTTCGCGTGAGGTTCCTTCGCTGGCGCTTCAGGCTTCAATGGCGGCGACCCATCATTTTGCCGTTGTTGGCAACAACGTAGAGTGGGCCGACGCGGTGCTTGTCCCACCCTACACTGAAAGATCCCAATTCATGACGTTTGCCCGCCA
>DATMDU010000172.1:0-2006 GCA_035557535.1 Pyrinomonadaceae bacterium | reverse complement strand
ACCGCACAGCGGCGGCGGCAAACCCGCAATCGGCGCCGGCGATAACGTTCTCACGCCCGACGAGTCTGGCGAACCGCACGATGCGTTCGGCGATGAGTTCGGGGTGCTCGATCAGGTTCGTGGTGTGACTGATGACCCCGGGGATGAGCACTGTCCCCTCGGGCAGCTTCACCTGCTCGAAGACATGGTATTCGTGTTCGTGTCGCGGGTTGGCCGCTTCAAACGAATACGCCCCGGCCCGGATCTGCAGCATGATATCGACGATGTCCTTCAGTTCCATTTCGTGGATGCGCGGACCGACATCGATGCTGTAGCACGTATGAAACCGCACCTTCTCGGGCGGGATGTCACGGAGCGAGTCATTAATCGCTTCGACGCGCTGCGCCGCCCACCTCCGACAGTCTGTAACGCTCAGTTCCGGATGCATCATATAGTACTCAGAATTGACACCTTGTCGCCCTAACACGAAGCATTAGGCTGCTTTTCGGCCTTTGGCCAGCTTGACTTTGACATTGTGCTCCACCTGATTCGTCATAGCCCGCAGCTGAAACGCATGCTGAAGCTGAAAAATACTCCAGGATTGGCCAGGAGTGATCTCGTGATGACAAGTCCGAAGCAAGAACAAGTAGGCCAGCACCGCGATCCCCACGGAGTTGGTACTCCGTTTCTCGTCGCCACAGACTTGATGTTGGCCCAGTCCCAGCCCCGATTTGAGTTCCCAATTGACGAGTTCGATCGCCCAGCGCTTTTGGTAAATGCTCACGACTTGTCTCGGAGTCAACTCCGGCAGATTGGTCACCAGAATTTTGGTCTTTTTTGGGCCCACGTTACGCCCTTTTTTACTCAGTACCACGGTGACTTCACCGACATGACACAGACACAAGCGCTTGCCATAAATCCAAAAGGTTTTGCGACCGCTGCCCTCGATCTCTTTAGGAATCCAGGTGCGGGTGTACAACTTACGGGGCAAATGGGTGACGAGATCCTTGATCATTTTCTCATCCACCGTTTTCCAGGTGCGGGCAATGGCAAAGACAAAGCCCCAGCGCCGCTCGCCATCGGCCTGATCGCGGTCTTTGACCATCTTCATGTTGGCCTTGGAGCCATAGGCCGCATCGCCACACACGATCACCAACTTGGCCCAGTTTGGGGAAACAAACTCTCTCACCATCTCGCGAAACAGGGCATTTTCGTTCTGATAACCGCCATGACGCTTGGGCAAAATGATGCGGAAGCCTACGGGGATCCGATAGCCGTCCCAGGCCGCGATCAACAACACGAAGCGGATACCGAAAAACCAGGGGTGATACTTGCTTTTGCGGCCTTTCTGAGTCACTGGATTCTTGCCCCCGCGTTTGTCGGCCTGGCTGCCGTCGCCAATGAGATAGAGGATGCGGTTGCTTGGAGGCGGCAGGGTGGCGAGCAGGTCTTGAGCCATCCAGCTGACCATCAGATGGACGTTCCAATAGGTGGCTTTCAGGAGCCGCGAAAAGCGCCAGGCGGTGATGGAGGCGGGTGTCCACCTCGCCATCTCCTGGAGGGTGTTGCGTCCGGGATGAATCGCTTGCATGAAAATGAGCCAGCAGAGCGTGAGCCGATGGTGGCTTTTCCAAACACCGGGCATCCGTTGAAAATAAGCGGTGACAAAAGCGGGCAGATAGGTGAAGGCGATCATCATGGGCAGGGCCATCCCCGAACGAGTGACATAGAAACCGGATGACAGTGGATGTCATCACGTTACGTTTACTTCTTTCGGGTTTGATTTTACACGCTTTTTGCCATTAGGGTGTCGATTCTGAGTCTGTTAGCAAGATGATCCAGTTCTACAAAAAGAGAGCCCAAGGGTAACGCGGAGAGCAGCGTCCTGTGACGTCGATCACTGCGCCACGCTGGCGCGATCGATGCCTGCGCGCAGCCGGTGTAAGAGATGCTGCTCCCGCACTGGGCCGAGACCCGTCCTGACGGTAATCGCCTCTTGAGAGCGCAGAACCCGCTGGATAGTGTGA
>DATMDU010000171.1:0-846623 GCA_035557535.1 Pyrinomonadaceae bacterium | reverse complement strand
TCCGTCTGCTCAACTTGTAAGTCGATCCACGATTCGCTTGCCGGTTGCTGGTCAGTTTTCACACGGCCCTCAAACACACCGCAGCCATCAACCTCAACTTCGTCCGCCTCGGTCGGCAACATCAGGTAAACTTTCGTCTCGACCGTCTGATTTCCGAAGACATGGGCATTGACCGGCTTGGTCCTTCGCAGCGGAACTATGTCTTCATACTTTCCGAACGCGATTGCGCTAGTCGGGCAGACACTGGCGCACATCGGCTTCAAGCCTTCACTAGTACGATCGAAACACATATCGCACTTCATCTGCAGATGCATCTCAGTGTTGTACTTGGGCACACCGAAAGGACAGGCGTTGACGCAATTGCGGCAATCGAGGCAGCGTGGTTTCAATGCCGAAAGGACGACGCCATCTTCAGTCGTCTTGATCGCGTCGGCTGGACAAACCAGCGCACACGTCGGCTCAGAGCAGTGCATACAGACCGTCGGCATCGTGGCGGTTGTCTCTGATCGATCAAGGTAATCGACGTAGATCATCGAATATCCTTTGTGCGTCCCGCACTCTCGACACGCCGCCACGCAGGCGCGACAGCCGATACAACGTTGCGGATCGATGAACATGGTCTCTTCCATAACTACCTCACCTCACTACGTGAAGCGCCTTTGCGTCTTTCGCCAAGAATCGGAAGCTGCCTCGAATGAATCTTCTCGATGCGCGCAGCGCATGCTTTGAACTCCGGAATCTTGGAAATTGGATCGAGTACAGGGTTCGTCAGTTGGTTCACCGCCAGATCTTCGCCCCAATGGTAGGGAATGAAGATGGTATCTTTGCGGATCGTCTTAACCACCAGCGCCGGAAATATGCCATCGCCCCGGCGGGACACGACCTTCACACGCTCGCCGTCGTTGATCTTCAACCTCATCGCTGTTTCCGGATGAATCTCAACATACGGTTCGGGACACTGTTCGACAAGAAATCCGATACGCCGAGTCTGATTACCGGAAAGATACTGGTAAACGACACGCCCACTGGTCAAGATTAAGGGAAACTCGTCATCAGGCGTCTCCTGCGGCGGTGCGTATTCGACCGCATGAAACTTCGCTCTGCCATCCGGATGATAGAAGCGATTTTCAAACAGCCTTGGAGTCCCAGGGTGATCCTCGGAAGGACACGGCCAGAACACGCCATTCTGTTTTTCGATTTTTTCCCAAGTGATGCCGTAGTAATCGGCGTTCCCACCGCGAGAAGCTACGCGCATCTCATCGAAGATTGCGCGCGGGTTATCAAATTGAAAATACTTTTCCCGGCCCATTCGCCGCGCGATCTCCTGGATAATCCACCAATCGGCGCGAGCTTCGCCGGGAGGGTCGGCGGCTTTGTTAATCTTTAAGACGCGGCCCTCGCTGTTTGCTGTCACGCCCTCGTCTTCACTCCACGTGCTGCCGGGAAGAACCACGTCCGCATAACGCGATCCTTCTGACATGAAGAAATCAATGCAAACATAGAAGTCCAGGCCTTCGAGCGACCGACGCACCTCATTCGTATCGGGCAGACTCACCATCACGTTGTTGCAGATCGAAAGCAAGCCACGAATTTCGCCTTCGCGCATCTTCTGAAACATCTCGACGACGGAGACGCCGGCTTGCGGCAACTCTTCTTCTGGTAGGCCCCAAACGTCGCACACATGCTTGCGATGTTCCGGGTTCGAAATTGAACGCTGGCCCGGAAGCTGATCGGCCTTCTGTCCATGCTCACGCCCGCCTTGTCCGTTGCCTTGTCCCGTTATTGTGCCGTAGCCACGTCCGGGCGCACCGATGCTCCCTGTCGCCAGCACGAGATTGATGTACGACAACACATTGTTGACGCCATGCGAGTGGTGCTCGATTCCGCGTGCGTGCAGAAGCATTGATGTCTTGGCGCGCCCATAAAGCCGCGCGGCCTTGACGATTTGTTCAGCAGGTACGCCAGTAATTTCGGCTGCAACTTGTGGCGTATAGCGAGCCACCAGGGCCTTCGTATCCTCCCAGTCATTCGTGCGCTGATCGATGAAGGATTGCTCGATAAGGTTTTCTTCAATCAAAACGTGCAGCATTCCGTTCGCGAGAGCCACATCAGTGCCGGGCTTTAGTTGCAGATGCAGATCGCCCTGGCGAGCAGTTGCCGTCTCACGCGGATCAATAATTATCCAGCTTCCGCCGTTATCGCGCTGCTGCCAAAGGAACTTGTTCAATACGGGAAATGTTTCGGCGCAATTTGATCCTGCAATCAGTAGAACTTCAGCAAGTGGGATGTCATCCCACGGATTCGCAGCGCGATCGATCCCGAATGCTTTGTTGTTACCGGCCGCCGCCGAGACCATGCACAGCCGTCCGTTGTAATCAATGTAGCGTGTGCCCAGGCCAGCGCGCGCAAACTTGCCCATCAGATACGTTTTCTCTGTTGTGAGGGAAGAGCCCGAATAAACGCCAATGGAATCCTTGCCGTGCGCAGCTTGCAGTTCTTTAATCTTCGAGGCGACGAGATCAAGGGCTTCCTCCCACGTTGCCCGCTCGAACCTGCCGTTACGTTTTATGAGTGGATGAAGCAGGCGATCAGGATGATGAATCTGCAAGTAAGCGGTTACGCCTTTGGGGCAGAGACGGCCTTCATTGACGGGAAAATCGTACCGTGGTTCGAAGCCGACGACATGATTCTTTTCCACCAGAAGATTCATGCCGCATTGCACCGCGCAGTATGGACAGTGTGTCGGCACAACTTTGTCTATCACACGGTCCGCACGCCAACCACCGTACGGCGCGTCGTGCAGATGCGGACCGTAGGCTTCGATTATCTTTTCGAGATGCTCGACTTTGCCCATTGTTTTAGTCTTCCGATTGGTGGCCGCCCTCAACCCGGGACCCTTGAAATACCCGTGCATCCTGTTGGGGCAAGGAGGCGTACGCTAGCCCACGTATGACTCGCTTGCAGCGCGGACAGTAATCCTGCCAAACGCGTCCATCGCTCAACTTGTAGTCAAAGCCGAGTTTTTCCACGACTGTTTTTAGATCGCCCAGCCACATCTCAGCTACGAACTCGACGCCGCAGCGCGGACAGACAGCCTGCGGCATTTCTTGTGACCGTCTTTGATAAAGCTCCACGCCGATAGATGCCGGTCTTTGAATCACATGAAAGAGTTTGCCAAACGGCAGGTAGAACAAAGTCATGATCACGACTGCCTGATGCGTCAGGGCTATGAATGAATACATGTAACCGTGCAACCAGAGGCTGGAGACCGTCAGCATCAGACCGGTTACAGATATGGCAATTAGCAGCAGGTGAGGAACGAAATCAGGGAGGAACTGTTGTAGAGCAATAGCCCCGCGGTCGTGCAAGCGGCGACGAATCGCGATCGCGCAACCGGCGAGCACCATGATCGCGGTGAAGTCGAGCGCGTGAAATGTTACCCACCCGATCAGGCTGCGGCCGTCCATCACGTTCAGTGGAAAGCCAAAGACGTAAGCGCGGTAACCTCGCTCTCCCTCAAGTTCAAAGTGGACCCAGCCAAACACTAAGGGAAAAGTAATCAGCGCCGAGATGATGCAGCCCCACATAATCAACTGATGCATTAGCCAACGCGAAAGGCCGCGACGAAAGATAAACTTCTGGATCGCCATGCCACCGACTATGGTCTTCGCTGCGCTAGTTGTATTGGCAACAAGATTCTTGCGATCTCGAAACAGGTTCCAGCCTCGCCGCCAGTAGACTCGCGTCGCCGGCCGCTGTAACCAGATGGCATAACGAAACACAACCGCACCGAACGCGACCACGCTCGCTACTGTGTAGCCGAATAGCGCCGCATCGTAGTGCTCAAGGTTTCTTGAGCCAGCGATAATTAGGATCGTCAGCCCCGCAGATGCAGCCAGGGCCATCCAAACCGCAGAGCGATGATTAGCTTTGGCAGGCATCGATCTCTAGTCGCAATTAGAGTCTGCTTTCCGACACAATCCGGCAGCAAAAAGTCAAAGCAACGGTTAAGCCACAACACAACGCATGCCGGTACCGATTTTTGTGGAGCATAACATACGACGTCAGCTCGGACTGGAACTAGTTTGGGGAGAATCTCTCACAAGTTGAACGCGACTGTGAAATATTCCACGAGAGATCTACTTGATGCCTTAGTTAGGATCGGACTTAGTCGAAGATCTTTCACCCTCTCGATTGGCACATCCGTTGCCCTCACGACTCATGGAGGGTGAGCAGGGGAGGGGATAACCGAACTTCCTTTTCATCGATAACGGACTCAATGCCAAAAAGGAGCCCCGCCAAAGGTCACGCGAAGAACATGTTGAGCGCACAGAGCGTCGGGCACGAGGAGGATGCTAACCGTTTTGCCCAACGCCCCTGCGATTCGCCAATAAGTGAAGTTCGTGGCCTGGACAATGTGAGGGTTGGGAAATTTTACCCGCGCGGTTCCATGGTTCTTGTTGAAGGCCAAGCGCCGCGCGGGGTTTATGTGCTTTGCGAAGGACGGGCTAAAGTTTCGATCTCGTCCGCCGAAGGCAAAACTTTAGTCCTCCGCATTGCGCATCCAGGCGATTTGCTGGGAATCAACTCGACGCTAACAGGACACCCTTATGGGGCGACAGTGGAAACGCTGGTGCGTTGTCGGATTGACTTTATCGCGCGTGAGGATCTCCTGAGGCTGCTTGAGCGAGACAAGAAGGTTTGTCTTGGAGTGGCCCAAGCTCTCAGTCGCAAACTGAGTGGTGTTGTTGAGCATACTCGGATGCTTTTTTTATCGCATTCATCATTTATACCCACGACCTAAAAGGAAACTATACGTCAAACAACAAGGCGGGAGAGGTGATCACAGGTTATACGCTGTCCGAATCGCTCAAACTGAATTTCACGGAAACAATCGCGCCGGAGTATCTCGAGAAAGCGCGCGAAATGATGGCCCGCAAACTGGCCGGCGAAGAAACTACCGCTTACGAATTAGAGTTAATTGCCAAAGACGGCCACCGCGTTCCAATCGAAGTGAATACCCGCCTAATGCTGCGCGATGGCGTTCCCATAGGCGTCACCGGCATCGCTCGCGATATCTCTCAGCGCAAGCTTGCGGAGGCCGAACTGGTACGCCTGGCGACGGCGGTCGAGCAAACGGGAGACAGTATTATGATCACGGACAGCGACGGCTTCATCGAATACGTCAATCCGGCTTTTGAGCGTATTACGGGTTTTTCAAAGAAAGAAGCGGTAGGCCAGAATCCACGCGTGATCAAAAGCGGAAAGAATGACCCGGCGATTTATCGTGATCTCTGGGACACCATCACCAGGGGTGACGTCTGGGTAGGCCAGCTAATCAATCGGAAAAAGGATGGAACTGAATTTACTGAAAGGGTCACAATCTCAGGCGTCCGCGACAAGTCAGGAACGATTGTAAACTACATAGCGGTCAAACAAGATATTTCAGATGTTAGACAGCTCGAGGAACAACTCCGGCAGTCACAGAAGCTCGAGGCGATCGGCATCTTAGCCGGTGGCATCGCGCACGACTTCAATAACCTGCTGACAGTGATTCTCGGTTACGGCGATCTTACGCTGAAGCGGTTGAACGAGGAAGATCCGTTGCATCGCAATATCAGCGAGGCTAATAAGGCGGCGGCTCGAGCGGCTGGCTTAACCCGACAACTCCTTGCTTTCAGCCGCAAGCAAGTTCTGCAACCAAGAATTCTGACTCTCAACGCGGTTGTCTCGGAGTTGGAAAAAATGCTCCGCCGTCTTATCGGCGAAGATATTGGGTTTCGCACGGTGCTCGATCCTGAACTCGGCAGCGTAAGAGCCGACCCCGGACAGATTGAGCAGATCATAATGAATCTTGCAGTCAACGCGCGCGACGCGATGCCCAAGGGGGGCAAATTGACCATTGAAACTAAGAATGTCTATCTCGATGAGGACTACGCTAAAAAACATATCGCAGTCGTCCCTGGTTCCTACGTGATGTTGGCGGTCAGCGATACGGGCATGGGAATGGATGAGCCGACGCAGGCACGCATTTTCGAGCCTTTCTTTACCACCAAGGAATCAGGCAAAGGGACCGGCCTGGGGCTCTCCACAGTTTATGGGATCGTTAAGCAGTCAGGCGGCAACATCTGGGTCTATAGCGAGGTTGGGCGCGGCACGACCTTTAAGATCTACCTACCGCGGGTGGATGAAGGTGCACAAGAAGTTGAACGCAGCGCCGAAACCGACGGAGCCATGCAAGGTTCAGAAACTGTTCTGGTGGCGGAAGACGAGGAAGCGGTACGTGCACTCGCTCGCCAGGTCCTTGAAATATATGGCTATCACGTTCTGGAAGCTGCCAATGGAGGCGCAGCGCTCTTAATCTGTGAGCGCCACAAAGAGCCGATTGATCTGCTCATCACTGATGTCGTTATGCCGGAGATGAGCGGACGGGAGCTCGCTGATCGGCTGGCCCAATTACGTCCGGACATGAAAGTCCTCTTCATGTCGGGTTATACGGACAATGCGATCGTGCATCAGGGAGTGCTGGATGAGGGAGCGAATTTCATCCAGAAGCCTTTTCCCACTGAGGCTTTGGCCCGCAAGGTGAGAAACGTGTTGGATGCGCCCATAAAATCCCTCTAGCAGACGTCAGCTATGCAGAATTCAGGTAACAATCGGTCGCGCATCCTTATCGTTGATGACGAATCTGGAATCAGAGACGTCCCGCAGCAAATGTTGTGTGTGCGTCATGAGTGCAGCGCGGTCACTTCCGCTGAGGAAGCCCTGACACTTCTAGCAAAGGAGGAGTTTGACCTGGTACTGAGCGACATCCGAATGAGTGGCAGGAGCGGGCTGGAGATGATTCCTCATGCGCTCAAATCAGCGCCCGACACTGTCATAATGATGATTAGCGGACAACAAACCATCGACAACGCCATCCAGGCGCTCAGACTCGGGGCCTTCGACTACATCACGAAGCCATTCAACATCCAACACGTTGAGGCGGAGGTCGACCGTGCCCTTGCTCACCACTCATTGCTTGAGACGAAACGTCGTTATGAAAACCATCTGGAGGAGTTGGTTAGGCTCGTCCAGGTAGGAACAGAGTCTTACTTAATCCCACCGTGCTGGGCCGGGAACCTAAATTTAAGCCTTCGCTGCAGAGCCAATGAACCATTCAAACATCCGGTAAATCTCGGCGACATATGGATGTTTCAATGCGTCGAAAGTCATCCGCGAAAGCAGTGAAAACTGCCGGATACTTGCCAAGGATCTCTGGTAAGATACCCAGGAAAATTTAAGGCGATGGGGTTCGCCAATAACCACTCTGCTTGAGCAGAGTTGATGACTCCTAACCGGATGCACAGCACGCATCAAGGTTAGGAGTTTTCGCTTAGGAGTAACGAAATGAGCAAACTTTTCCTGATTGGGTTGGCGGGTTTCATCGGTACGTTGGGCAGATACTGGCTGTCTGGAGTTATTGCGAGACGCTACGGGGGGACATTTCCCTCAGGCACACTGGCCGTCAACCTCATTGGCTGTTTTCTTGTAGGAATGCTTTTCTATTTGCTGCAAGAACGCTTTCTTGTAAATCAGACGGTGCGGACCATTGTCATGGTCGGCTTCCTGGGGGGATTTACGACATTTTCATCCTTCGGTTTACAGACGTTCACCCTACTGCAAAACGGTCAATTCGGACTGGCAGCTCTAAATGTTTCTCTTTCCAATCTGATCGGCTTGGTTCTTGTGTGGGCCGGATACTCTATCGGCAAGATGTTATGAGGAGACGCGATATGCACACTCCTGAGGACGGATACCTCTTGCGGATCTTCGTTGGAGAAAGTGACAAGTACGGCCATCGGCCGTTATATGAGGCGATTGTTCTAAAGGTCAGGGAGACTGGCTTGGCAGGCGCTACAGTTTTGCGCGGAGTAATGGGATTCGGTAAGCACAGTGTGCTTCATACTGCGAAGATCCTGAGACTTTCGGAAGACCTGCCGATGGTTATTGAAATAGCGGACAGCTTGGAACGCATTGAACACTTCTTGCCGACCCTGGACGAAATGATCAGCGACGGATTAGTGACGCTCGAAAGAGTGCGAGTGATTCAGTACAAGGCGCCAAACAGCTGAGAGAACCACACTCGATGAGAATTAACGATAGATTATGATAAGGAGATGTCGCGGCTGCGTGCCACTCTTTAACGCTGTGTTCATACGGACGTGGAGAAGTGAGATCGGTTCGCATAATTTGAATGTTGGAGGTCTGACCAGTGTCCTCAGTTCGAACCCACAAGCAGGTACGCGGCCCATATCCACATCTTTTCTGAATAACAGGCCAACGATGTCATCTAATCGCTCACCGTATACCGGAGGCGTGAATAACCGGTGGAAAGAAACGTCGCCCTGATTTCTTCTAGCGTCGCCGTCACTGTTAATGCTTTGACTTGCATACGAGGAACCATCGCTTCCCGCACCTCAGTATCAGAAAACTCAAAAGACTCTCTGAATCAGCTGTTGTTCCTGAGGTTCGACGTGTCCGCTTTTCCTGGGAGATGTCTATCAGATTACGCAACTCTTCTTCGGTGTAGACGGAAGCGTGATCTTGAGTCGGATGGAGTCCGAAAAGACGGACCCGTGCGTGTTCCGGCCCAATCAAGCAAGCGGATGGGCCACTGAAAGACTTTGTAAAACGCTTGCATGGGCCATGAAATAGTCAGAGCAACTTTCTCTGCTCTTTCCAACGCAAGCGTTTTAGGAGCGAGTTCGCCCAGCACAATATGAAGGAAAGTAATAATGGTGAAGGCAACCGCGAAAGAGATTGTATGTAGCGTTACATCGGAAACGCGTCCTCTTAACGGCGCTTCTAGTAAGTGCGCGAAGACCGGCTCGCCAATCCATCCGAGGGCCAGGGACGCCATTGTGATTCCCAATTGGGTAGCAGAGATGTACGCATTCAGATTGTCGATTAGATTAAGCAGTCGCCTTGCGCTCAGACTTCCTGATGCGGCGAGAGTCTGAATGCGAGAGCGGCGGACACCTACCAGTGCAAACTCGGAGGCGACAAAGAAGCCGTTCGCAAAGACTAGAAGAAAGACAACGACTATATAAACAACTGTAAGCATTTTTGTGTGATCATATCCCTTAACTCAGATATACAAAAAACCGCTGCGTCAGTGGTGATTTACCAGTGGACAATTTAGCGTACTTAGGTGCGATCCTACACCGTCTCCCCCGTCAGCTAATCTCGCATTAATCTTCTGAATCTACGATGCCGCCGGCATCTGGCGCGCCAATTCGAACCTAAGTCCTTTCTCGAACCCGCGAGAATATTTCTGTTATCGCCCCGGCGTTGCCTAACAGGCGAGCGGTTTGCACGGGTATAAAAATCACTCTTGTGTTATCAGACTTCGCCATGTCTTTGAGTCCTTCAATGTATCGCGCTGTGATCAGGTAATGGGTCGGGTTGTTGAGTTTTGCTTTTGCCGGGGAGGCGCTCATGTTCACATGAGATTCCAGGTGATCCTGCGGCAGAGACTGGGCCATACCCTCGGTGATGCGGGTTATGGCTTCCGCTTCGGCTTGTGCTGTCAGCAGTCGCGCTTGGGCCGCACCCTCCGCTCGAAGAATCGCCGATGCTTTGCCGCCCTCTGCGTTTGCGATCGCCGCTTGCTTTTCGCCATCGGCGCGGGTGACGGCTGCTTCGCGCTCACCTTCAGCTTGGAGTACCAGCGCGCGGCGGTTGCGCTCCGCCGTCATCTGCTTTTCCATAGTGTCGCGCACATCGGTTGGCGGGTTGATGTTCTTCACGTCAACGCGCAGCACCTTAACGCCCCACTTGTCAGTAGCTTCATCGAGAATCACCCGCAGTTTGCCGTTAATTTCCTCACGCGAAGAGAGACACTGATCCAACTCCATATCGCCCATGACGCTGCGCATTCCGGTTACGCTCAGTTGCATGATGCCACCGATCAAATCCACTACTTCATATACTGCCTTGAGTGGGTCTGTTATCTGCCAGTAGACCACCGAGTCGACGACTATCTGAACATTATCCCGCGTGATTGCGGCCTGCAGCGGCATATCAAGAAATTGTTCGCGCATGTCAATGGAAAAGAGGCCGGGAGAGGTACCCGTCCAGTAGGTACCGCGAGGTTTATCGATGAATGGGACAAGGATGTGCAGGCCGCTGTCTGCTAGCTTGTGGAATCTGCCAAGGCGCTCAACCATTATTACTGTAGCTTGGGGGACAATTCGGATGGTCTTCGAGGCGACCACCAGTAGGGCGGCTGTCAAGAACAAGAAAAACAGAACGAGGCCCAATTCCATCCTCCTTGAAACCTTACTCTCTTGGCGTGCTTAATAACTCTCGCCGAATCTCCACGCTGACAGTCCCAGCATGATTTTGCGCGGACTTGAGTCGTTGCCGGTATCGTTCGGCGTCGCGGCCCTTTGAAATGTTGGAGCGGCTCTGCGACTTCGAGACGTTCGACTTTCCAAGTGAGTCCGTCCGACTTGTGCTGTGGTGGATAATGAAGCCAGAAGAAACAAGGTGATCAGCAGCATTATAAGAAGACAACTTTCAAGAAACTTTCTCTGGATCTTAAACATGATTCCACCTCCGAATCTGCACGCTCAAGTAAATCTTAGAAGGTCGCTCAATTGACAGTCGCGTTGCCTCATCGCTCAGTGCCGAAAAATAATTGCTGCCATAACGAATCCGCCGAAAACCAACGAGGTGCCGGCGACCAGCCTCAAGTTGCGAGTTGCGTAGGGAACACTCCACCGCGCAAAGCGCTGATGCCACCGCCAGGGAACCGCAAAAAGAGCGACGGTGGTCCCCACGAGAATCCAGCCACAAATGACAAAGAATTTGGAAAACAACATCTGCGGTGCAAACAGCAAGATAGCAACACCCGCGATAAGACGGAGTCCGAGTTCCAGGTAGTGAGTAAAAGCAGAGCTGGCAAAGCCGCTCAGAAACCGTTTGGCTCGGTCCGGTGCCAGCAACATAACTAAGGCAAAGCTAATGAGATAAAGCCCCGTCAGACAAACTAATATTGTAGCGAGCAGGTTTATCATCGGTGCGTTTGATCCCGGGTGCCTTATCCAATCTTGAAAAGTTCTTCTGACGCCACGATGCCACCCGCGTCGGGCGGCCCAATCTCTTTCCTCGCAGCAACCTCACTCGCGTAAAGCATCTTGAGGAATGGCGGCGCAATCACTGTCGTGGCCACAGCCATAAACAAGACCACACCGTAAAGTTCCGCTCCAATTACTGCGAGGCTTAAACCAATCTGGGCGACGATGATTCCGACTTCTCCTCGCGGCACCATTCCCATACCTACTTGTCCTGCGCGTCTCATTCCGAGGTTGAAGGCGCCCAAACCGCACCCTAACAACTTGGTCACAATCGCGACCAAAGTTACGAGAACGCAAAGCAGGAGCACGGATGAAGAACGAAAGACGCCAAGACTAAGCTGCATCCCGATGTTGACGAGAAAGAAAGGGACCAGGAATTCCGTCACCCCCCTCATCTGGCGATGCATCTTCGGATTGTCTTCTGCTGCTTCCGAGAGGGCCATCCCGGCGAGAAAGGCGCCGATGATCGCGGCCACTCCGATGTAGGATGCCGCCACTGATAGACCGAGGCAGAGCACCAGCCCGAAGATAAAGATCCCCTGCCCGCTACGCATGCGTTCAACGCTTGGCGCTACGCGAGTAACGACAGGTGCTCCTACAAGAGCGACAAAAGCAGTGAACCCGATTGCCAGACCAGCCGTCGTAAGTATCTCAAGGTAATTAACCGTACCCGCTGCCATACTCGACACAATCGCAAGAACCAAGAGGCCAAGGATGTCGTCGATAACCGCAGCACCGAGAATGATTCGAGCGGTGGGCGCATCTAGCAATCCCATTCCAGACAAAACACGCGCTGTAATGCCTACGGAAGTCGCAACCATTGCCGTACCAACGAAGAGCGCTTCAATACTCGTGCTACCCCAGGCCCGCATTAGGAGCCAACCTCCAAGCATTGGCGCAACCACGCCTAGTACCGCCACCACCGCCGCTTGCTTTCCAACTTTGAAGATGGCCGCAGGTTTGGTTTCAAGCCCAACCGTAAACAGCAGGAAGATGACGCCAATCTCAGCCAGCAAACTGGTGATTTCTGACGGAGCGGCCCACCCGAGAAGACTCGGGCCGATAACGACTCCAGCCAGTATCTCGCCCGCGACTGCTGGTTGACGAAGTCGCTCGAACAACTCGGCCATCAGCTTGGCCGCAACCAGCATTATGAAGAGAGTCAAAAGGACTTTCGTATCTCCCCCGGTCGCGGTCGCTAGAAAATAATTCATGCTCAAACCAACCTCGAAGTGCTCAACATCTGTCCGACCCCAATAGCCTCGCGCATCGAGGCGATATCACCCATCTAAAATGTTCGGGGGCGTTCTATCTGTCGTCAGTAGATTCGGAACCGGCCGGCGGCTCCGCCAGCGGGACCGTCGGCTGAGTCGTCAGGGTCTCGTCGCATCGGTAATCAGCAAGCCCTCGACTCAGCAGCATTCGAACCACTCCAGCTCTAGTCTTTCCCAGCGCCCTCGCGAGGTTCTCGATTTCGCTAAAAGTTGCGGGCGGCACCTTTGCTCCGACGTTTACCCCAAAGTCGCCTTTGTATTTTCGTCTTTCCGCGGTTTCCATCATCCATCTGTCTCCAGCTAAATGCATACGTGAATGCCGCCTTGCAACAACCCAATACTCGCCGCAGTTCATTGGCCCTGACCACGGCGAGCAGGGTTGGCTCTCCCACTTCGAGCTTCACACCCTGGGGTTTCTCCGGTGTGTTTGGCCAAGAATGAGAGGAGTTCAAAATATCAACCGGTCGTCCCTCCGTCCGGAGAGTCCGACACTTTGATACTTGTCTTTTGCCTGTGCTTTTCACCGCGACGGCCCGAATAAATAACGAGCCAGAAAATTCCGCCGATAACTACAATGGCTACTAGGATGAAGATTGCAGTGTTACTCATTGAATTGCTCCTCGTTCGCCTGAAAGTCAGGCGCGCTTGTCCCTGGATTGGACGTATGGCTCCGCACCGCAATGCGTGCAGCGCGGAGATCCGAGACTATTCTTATCGAGTGTGATTTAGACTAAACGAGGCGGCGCCCGGCCAGGAGGTTGTGACACCGATGCAGGTGGGAGGAGGAAGATCGGGAAACTAGATTCGGCAGCAACTCGCGCGTCGACTGGCAGTACAAAGCCAGCCGTTAGCGTTGTGTCAAGATGCTGAAGCTGCTGGGCCGCACGCTTCTTCTGCGTGTGACCCATCATCGGTACCCGGAAACTATCAGAATCCGTAGGAGACGGGTGTCGTGATGCTGTATCGCGCTGATTTGCTTGCGGGTTTTCTGCCAGGCGGTCCGTTACGACCGGCAATGGGAGAAAACTCGGCCCCACATTGTTTGAGATACACAAAGTGGAGAGCGCGGCAATAATAAGCAGGGCACGCAGATCGAATCCCGATATGAGTTGTGGTGTAGCCATCTAAAGGTGGTGAAATCTTACCAGAATCGAGGTGTGGGTTGAAGTCAATCCAGCTTGACCGTTCTTCAGCGTCCTTCGAATTAGAGATTGGGGTTTATTGTTGACACACAGACAAAAGCGGACGCTGGGGAGCACTCCGAGAACTCCGTTGGGCTAGAATGCGATTATGTCTTTCGGTTACGCCCTTCTGCTTTCGTGCGTAGTCTGCGCCCTGGCCGCCGCCTTAGAGGGTGCGTGCGCCGGTAGGAACGTTAAGGCGTTCTTCTCAACCCTCAAATTCCCGCCTTACTCTGCCCCGCTTTGGATATGGTCAATCATTGGCGGGGTCTACTACCTGATCTTTGGTTTTGTCACTTACCGCCTTCTGAGACTGGATGGCTCGATGCTCAGAAGCTCGGCTCTCGCGCTTGTACTATTCATGATGACCGTTAACGCCCTCACAAACTACATCATTTTCCGCGCCCGAAACTTAAGACTTAGTTTTATCGTGGGCTGTGTGTTTCCAGTGATGGACATTCCGTTGCTGCTCTGTCTGATTCAGCTTGATAGGCTTGCCGCGTGGTCGTTAGTGCCGTACTTGATCTACCGCGTCTATGCGGTTTGGTGGGGCTATGCTCTTTGGAAGCTCAACCACTAGGGACTAGGCGTTTGCCAGATTTCATATATACTGCGGTTCAATTTAAGAACAAATTATCGTAGCTTCGTACCGATGCCAGTTTGAAGGGATGAGGCTTGAGATCTAGTCAAAGAGATCTTCCAACTTGAATCGCAGCGTTCGTCAGACCGCTCGTCAAAGGTTCTGATATTGTCGGCTTCAAGGGCCTCGCCACAAGTACGGGACAAGGTGCCTGGCGCAAGACACGATCGACGTTGGATCCGAACAACGTGGGCATGCCGAAGCCGGCGCCATGAGCACCCAGGCTGATTAGATCAATCGAATGCTTTTCCGCGTAGTTCAAGATCTCACGGTAAGGTTGACCCTCAGCTACGGCATGTTTGATCTCACACCAAAGGTGAGTCTCTTGCGGAACAGCCCTCTGCAAACGCCGCGCAGCTTGATGGTAGGCAGTGTCCTTGCCCATGGGATACCACGCTAATTCTGGCTCGCTGACACTGTTGCGAGGTAACACATGCAAGAGATGCAATTCGGCTTGGTGCTCCTGGGCGAGCGATAAGGCATATTTCAAGGCCAGTTCTGAATAATCGGAGAAGTCGTAAGCGACAAGCAACCGCTCCAGCTTTATCTTGCCATCCGGTTGATCCACCCATTCACGTTCATCAGTGTGAGTCACCAACACTGGACAAGGAGCTGTGCGACAAACCCATTCAGCAGTTGAACCTAACACAGCGGCGCGATGTGGACGGCGGCGCGAGCGCATTACGATGAGATCGATACTTTGTTCACTTGCGGTTTGAGTTATCGCTTCTCCTACATCGTCGCCTTCGATGACCATCGCTTCCCAATTGAGATTCGCATAAGCGACCGGTCCAAGGAGCTTGACTAGCGAACCTTCGAAGAGTTCCTTAACTCGCCCTCGCGACAGGGCGTAGCCGACTTCCGATGATCGCACCGTCGCACCGGCGAGGTATGAAGTTTCGCCGACCATCTCCGCGACCTTGGCACAGTAACAAACTACAAGCTTCGCTTCGTAAGCCTGGGAGAGCGCCAAGGCATAACCTAATGCCTGGTCGGCTTCCGTAGACATATCAGTCGGACAGAGTATTCGGTTGATTCTGATCATCACATTGAGGCCTCGTGTAGGCACCTCCTGTTGAGTTACGACTTACGACCTTACAATCTCGACTGAGCAACCTGCCCGCGCGGAGACTGCCGACGAAACGCTGCCAAGAAGCAAGCGGTCTATTCCGCGCGTGCCCTTCGGGCCCAGGAAAATACAGTCCGCACCCCAGCTTTCGGCTTCGTCCAGGAGTTCGTTGGTTGGATTGCCTCTCCTGATCATTACTGCTGCATCAAGTCCGGCAGAGCGAAGGCAATCTGCCGACGGTTGGAAGAGCTGGCGGACCTCATCCCAGTTGTCTTCGTTTCCTACTTCAATCCATTTCACTACGGACGGTTGAGCTGGATCTGGCGTAATCGCCATCACAGTATCGACTACTGCAAGCAGGCGTACTTCAGTTCCTTTGGGCCACTCGCGTCGGCAAACGGCCTCTATTGCGGCGTTTGAATACGGCGAATTGTCTACGCCTATTAGAAGCCGCAGCGGAGAGGCACTGTCCCTCTGCCTGCCACGCGCGATGCGAACAGAACAACCCGCCTCATAAAGAACTCTTTGGGAGATGCTTCCCAGAATCAACCTTCCACCCAGAACCGAATGACCCTGCGCTCCAACTACTACCAAATCGGGTTTCCACTGGTCGGCTGTTCTTATGATTGCCCAGGCGGGTGAATCAGCGATTGCCTCGTGGCGGACATGCCACTCGGGAAAACTCTTCTTGATCTGTTCCCCGGCCCGTTTTGCCATCGACTCCGCTTCTTTTAGCTTGCGTTCCGCGCGTTCGTGAGCACGCTTCACACCCGCCGGCACATACATTGGAAAGGTGTTATCAATCTCTTCATTGATCGGCGGAGGAAGGAAGACGTCGGCCATAGTCATAACCAAGGCTTCGGCCGTTTTTGGCAATCCCGCACTTTTCAAATCCTCGAGTGCACCATCGCCGCATTCAGAGCCATCGTAGGCAATCAGTATTTTCATTTGCTTGTTCATGTGCCTTGTTCCTTTTCAGTTAAGTACGACCTAATTAACTAAGGCTTGATGGCTACTTTCATGACTCCGTCGCGGCGTTCTCCGAAGAGTTCGTAAGCTTCACCAATCTGATCTAGCGTGAAGGTGTGTGTTAGCAAAGGTCTTAGATCCACGCGCCCGTGGCGGACAACCTCCATCAATCGGCGCATGCGCTCTTTGCCACCAGGACAAAGCGTCGTGACGATCTTGTGATCGCCGATACCGGCTGCGAATGCTTCATACGGAATTTCGAGTTTGCCTGAATAAACCCCAAGGCTCGATAACGTTCCTGCCGGCCGCAAGCTGCGTAAAGCACTTTCAAAGGTCTGTTGCGTCCCGAGCGCCTCGATTGCTACATCAGCGCCACCTCCAGTCAGCCGCTTTACCTCTGCGACAATATCAACAGCTCGATAATCCAGGGTTATGTCCGCGCCCATCCGTTTCGACATGGCAAGGCGATGATCGTCTCCATCGACTCCGATGATTAAGGAAGCTCCCATCAGTTTGGCACCTGCCGTTGCGCACAAGCCGATTGGTCCCTGCGCGAAGACAACGACCGCGTCACCTATCTTGATATTAGCGGACTCGGCGCCGCCGAATCCGGTGGAAGCGATGTCAGCGAGTAGAACAACTTGTTCGTCGGTCAACTCGTCAGGAATCCTTGCCAGATTGGCTTGGGCACTCGGGACTCGGAGATACTCGGCCTGCGCACCGTTGATTGTGTTGCCGAAGCGCCAACCACCAAGTGCCTCGTAACCCTCGCCATGCCCGCACTGCGAGGCATGTCCTGACAAGCAGGCGCGGCATTGACCGCATGGAGTGATTGCACCGACCAATACCCGATCGCCAATCTGATATCCGGTGATGCCCTCGCCAATTTCCTCAATCACACCAACGGGCTCATGACCTATCACAAGACCGGGTGCGACTGGGTATTCGCCCCGGACGATGTGCAGGTCCGTGCCACAGATCGTCGTCAGAGTCACACGGATTACGGCTTCCTTTACTCCGGCTCGTGGTCTTTCAACCTCTTCCACCCGGATGTCGTTCTTGCCGTGAAAAATGTTTGCTTTCATTTTCTCCATCTACGTCTCCGCGTTCCAGAAATCGCCGCCAGCCTGGCTGACAATTTCAGTGGACTACCGACATACACGCTAATGGATCAGACAAAGTACAGTGCTCGACGCGAACTGATTGAACGGCTGATGTGCTAACGATGGTGCCGTTGGTCCAGAATTCTATGCGAAGTCCTACGCCAATCCATCCAACCTTAAACGTGGAACTTCCTAAGGTGGAACCATACACCACTCCTTCCACCGGCTCTGCAAACTGTCCACCTTCCAAGAGTGCGCGCCCGGTCTTGGGATCGAGAAGCAAGATGCGATAATCGCTGTTATGCGTTCGTGCCCAAATCGTATCGAAGGGTGCGAGTGTCTCCAGCGCCACGCCGGATAGCGACGTTTGCTCATTCTGTCGTTGTTCACGTTCCCAGCAACTAATGCAGAATGCAATTGCGGGATCGAACTCGAGCTTCGTGTCTTCAATCCATTTGCCGCACTTACTGCAGTCGCCATACGAACCTGACATTAGCCGATCGAGCGCGTCGTCGATCTTGCGTAACCGCGCTTGAAGCAGCTCCCGATGCCAGTCTGCGGCTCGGATGGAATCCTCCTTCGACATCTCCTGCATTAGCGTCTCAGCTTCAGAACCTGCGACATGTTCTTTGAGCAGCGCTTCGCAAACGTCTTCTCGTTCGGAGTGCAGTCGGTTCCAAACCAAACCCCCATTTCCGTCAATCGGAATCTCAGCCAAACGAATCGAATTTGTACTCATGGTGCTTGCCTCCATAGGAATGCGTTATCTCCAACTCTCACAATGCAATGAAGATGCCGAGAAGATATTGTGGAAATCTTTGGGTGAGCGGGCGTTTTATTGAGTTGGGCTGGGGAAACTTTCGCTTTCTGTGAGGAAAAGCCCGCTAGCATGCCGTGTCCCGTCTTGCCACGTTGGAGGGTTACGGAATACCTACCATCCTGAGTACAGAGGGACCGGTAGTGCTTACCAGAATGCAACCCAAAATCATCAAAATCAATCCTGGTACAGCCAGGTCGGAGAAAGTAATCCCGCCCTCGCCATAAATCATCGCATTTGGTGGTGTGCTGATGACGAAAGGAATTCCGAACGAGGCAGCAATAGCGATTAGTATGGCAGTCGAAGGCGCAGGATCGATTGCCGCCGCTAATGGAATTAGCATCGTTACGGATGCTGTGTTACTCATTAACGACGCAAGCAAAGCAGCAGTGAAACAAAGCATGAATAGACGCGCGACCTGAGGGATCTCTTGCCAGGGTACTGCAGCGCCAGCAAACTTCGATAGTCCCGCTTGGTCCAGTAGCGTTCCCAGACCGATCCCGCCGGCAATCAAACCAAGTGTAGACCAGTCGATTCGCTTAATGTCTTCGCGGTGCAGGAGTCCCGAGCCAAACAAAACCCCAGTAGCGATTAGGGCCACGATTGCAGATGAAGTTCCGTGGAATGGCTCTGTCAACCAAGCCGCGACTGTGGCACAGAACAAAAGCATCACGAGGCGGCGGCGACGGTCAGGAGCTCTGACGGGAATGCCTGGCAACTCAGTCGAGCCGGGAAGATGGAACCTCGCAGTTAGAAGTAGTGTTCCGGCGATCATCAGGCCGAATGCCAGCGGCAGTGCAAACACCATCCAGTCGAGAAAGGTCACTCGCACGCTATTGGATATAGCCGCGATTGCGATTGCATTCGGCCCAGTGCCGATGGGGGTAGCAATGCCGCCGAAGTTTGCGCCAAGCGCGATTCCCATTAGCGTGGCGCGACGAAAGCGATTGTTCTTGGGGGTTCCCACAAATAGTGGATGAAGAGCTACCAACATCATTGCCGCTGCTGCAATGTTGGACATCCACATCGAAAGCATGGCAGTGGCTGCGATGACAAGTGCCACCAAGCCGAGCCGGTTCCCGCCAGACAAGCGAACGGCAAGACGCGCGATGAGATTGTCTATTCCATGACGGCTTGCCGCCACGCTAAGTGCGAACCCACCTAGAAAGAGAGCCAGCACCGGATTTGCCGACCACCCTAAGACACGCGCCAGGTAAAACTGCTCTCCATGTCCGCCCAGCAGCAGCGGAGTTAATGCCCACAGCAAGAGAGTAGGCACATAGGGTGGTACAACTTCAGTGAGCCAAAGCGTTAGACAGATTCCCGCAATAGCGAGCGCCCTGGCAAACAGCGGATCCTTAATCCAAAGCCACGACGAGATAACAAGCACTATGGCTAAGAGGCCTGCCACAAACCATCTGCTAGCCAGCTTGCTGAGCGGTGAATTACTCAAAACAGCCTTGATCGATTGTTCGCTGGCCAAAGCAGGGGTGCCCGGTTCGACTTGTCGAAGCTCTGCTACGTTCACTTACGAATGCGCGGCCTCCCAATATTTTTCCTGCGCGCGCTTTGCCCAACTCCAGAAGCGGCCTTGTCTAACACGCGCAGGTTCATCAGTCCATATATCTTTGTGCACATAGATGCTGTCACTGCCACCCTCATCAATAACCAGCCTCATGTCGTGAACGTAGTGCGAGACCGGAAGGTGTCCTCCGATTTCGGCAGCCAGGTTAGTAGCTGCAACCTCGGCTTGACGAACGGCCATGTGGCCCATCTTTGGACCGCTGAAGTTCACGCAGTCTCCGACTGCATATATTCGTTCAACGCCAACGACGCGCATGCTCGAGTCCACATTGATGTACGACTCATCATTGGTAATGCCCAGATAAGAGGCTGCCGCCGACCCCTGGAACGGCGGAAGTAGCATCAGCAGGTTGAAGTTGATCCCGTGTCCGTTGCTCGTTGTAGCAGCACCTGCCGAGACTCGGTCGATGGGGAAATCTGGTCGGAACTCAATATCGTGAGTAGAGAGTGCTTTTCTTAGCGCGATGGTGACCTCAGAATCGCCGAGTTGCAGGCCGGGCGGGTCTGGACTGACGACTGTGATTCTTACGCGTTCGCGCTCCCCGCGCTCTTCGAGCAGCCGCGACAACGCAAAGGCAGTCTCGTAGACGGGGACAGGAAGGCGTGCACCAGGACACTGGCCAATGACCGCTCGTCCTTCATGAAACTCAGCGATAGCTTTACTGAACCTGAGCGCTTTTTCCACGCTCAGGAGATGATGGGCGTGTTCATAGAACCCTGTAATACGTTCAGTAGCCAGCCTGCGGCCTAGCGCAAAGATCAGGTAATCATAAGAAAGGAGTCCTTCTACCTCACCATGTGCGATCGTTACCGTCCGCTCAGCAGGATCAATGCGTGCCACCTCAGCCTCAATAAAGTTGACTCGTTGGTTTAGCAGGGTATTCCGCAAATTAAATGAAACGTCTTCCCGCTGACACTTGCCAAAGGCCAGCCTGACAAGGGCGGGATAAAATACAAACCATCGACTACGTGACACCAGCGTGATCTGATGCTCGTCTCCCAGTTGCTCAGCTAAACGTTCTGCGGCGACCACTCCGCCGAAGCCGCCTCCCAGTATTAATACTTTGGCCATAACTACTATTCCTTTTCCTTCGCGACTTCGTTGACGTCTGGGCTACTGACACAACGAACTACTTCCACTGAGCACTTGGCGTGAGAAACTATCGATTGCGAAACCGAACCCAGCAGGAATCGTTCCCATACGCCGTAGCCATGAGAGCCGACTACGGTCAGATCAGCACCCCAGCTTTCCGCTTCGTCCAAAATCACCACTCGGGGTGGACCTGGTACGGCCTCCCCCCTGATGTTTGCTTCGGAACCCATCGCAGCCTTTAGCCTGGCTACCGCTCGTTCCACGACCGCATGAGCTTGCTCTGATGCGGCTCGGTCTAACTCTTCGAAATAGTTTGTGGGAATAGACCAGGCTTCCGGAGTCGCTGGTAGGGGCAGCTCATACGCTGTCAAGACTTTGATTTCCGACCGAGCAGGCCAAGGTCTGCGGGCTATCTCTTCAACTGCACTATCGCTGCAAGGTGAACCATCAACAGCCAATAGGATCTTCATAAGTACCATCCTCGTCAGTCGCTAACTCTCAAAATGTTTTAGGAGCACGTAATGCCTCCTTCTTGAGCTTGTGCACGAGCCGTACCACTTGCAGTGCTGCCAGATTCAGAAACCTTTATCAATCGTGGGGACTTGAGGTTGGGGGGTATTTCGCAGCTCGCAGGATTTTCTCGCAGTCCTCGAGCTTAGCGCGATAGGCTCGAAACTTGTAAGCTCCGGACAATTGTTGAGCCTAAATTGGCGTTCTGGGAGAGGGAAGTGATTCGCCGCACAGTGCACTGGACGCGGACGTTGTTCAACTCAAGAATCCACTACCGGGGGTGAAAGTTGATCTCAACCAACACGCGAGACGAAGGTGATTGTCGTTGACGTGGCCCTCGGGGCTGCTAACTATCATCCCTAAGAGTTTCAACTTTGACACACATAACGGCCAATCGTAATCTGAGAACGTATTCGCCTAGCGCAATATGAAGTCAGCCCTCAAATCGGAGTTTAGCGGCAAATGCAAACCAGTAAGCCACGGCTCTCTTTTCTCGATCGATTTCTGACGGTGTGGATTTTCGTCACGATGGCTGTTGGCGTTTCAGTCGGCTACGCGTACCCGGGCATCGAAGGTTTCATTAATTCTTTTCAGGCAGGCACGACGAATGTGCCGATTGCCGTCGGCTTGATTCTGATGATGTATCCGCCACTGGCAAAGGTGCGCTACGAAAACCTCGGCGAGGTTTTCCGCAACTGGAAAGTCCTGACCCTGTCACTGGTGCAGAACTGGATAATCGGCCCGATTCTGATGTTTGGCTTGGCTGTATTGTTCCTACGCGGCTATCCCGAATACATGGTCGGGCTGATTATGATTGGCCTCGCGCGCTGCATCGCGATGGTCATCGTTTGGAACGAGCTGGCGCGCGGCGACAACGAATATGCGGCCGGTCTCGTCGCTTTCAACAGCGTGTTTCAGGTTGTCTTCTACAGCGTTTACGCCTGGTTCTTCATCACGATCCTGCCGCCAGTGTTTGGATTGCGCGGCAGTATTGTACAGGTGAGCATCGGCCAGATTGCCGAAAGCGTATTTATCTATCTCGGTATTCCGTTTCTCGCAGGAATAGTCACCCGTTTTCTGCTCGTAAAAGCAAAAGGAAAAGACTGGTATCACGAAGTCTTCATTCCGAAAATCAGTCCGCTTACTTTGTTCGCACTTCTCTTTACTATCGTCGTCATGTTCAGCCTGAAGGGAAATCTGATCGTGCGCCTGCCTTTGGATGTGCTGCGCATCGCGATCCCGCTGCTCATCTATTTTGTCGTGATGTTTCTTGTTAGCTTTTATATGGGTTACAAGCTCGGTGCGGATTATTCGAAGACGGCCACGCTTTCCTTTACGGCGGCCAGCAACAATTTTGAGTTGGCCATCGCGGTGGCCATTGCCGTCTTTGGCATCAGCTCCGGCGTTGCGTTGGCGGCAGTTATCGGACCGCTGGTCGAGGTGCCGGTATTGATTGGCCTGGTAAATGTCTCGCTTTGGTTCCAACGGCGATACTTCGGCGCAAGCGAGCCGGCGTTTTCAGTCCAACCAATGGAAGAGACGTCTAGTTTACGATCATGAAAAGTCGCGTTCTAATACTCTGTACCGGAAACTCCGCGCGTAGTCAGATGGCCGAAGGATTGTTACGACACGATGCGGGCGAAGGATTTGAGGTAGCGAGCGCGGGCGTCGCGCCAAGCAGTGTACGGCCAGAAGCAATCCAGGTTATGAACGAAGTCGGCATAGACATATCTGGCCACCGTTCAAAATCAGTCGATGAGTTCACCGGACAAGAATTTGATTACGTGATCACGGTTTGCGATAACGCGAACGAACAATGTCCGATCTTCCCCGGCAAGACAGAGCGCATCCATTGGAGCTTTGAAGACCCTGCGGCTGCGCAAGGTGATGAGGAAAAACGCTTCGCGACCTTTAGGCGGGTACGGGATGAGATACGGGCGCGACTACAAAGCCTTAAGGAAGTTTAAGCTTTCTTCAGAGGCGAATCTTCCACAAAAAAGGGTCTGGGTTGGATTGCTTCCTTATCTTCTCGCTTGAAACCAATTTGCTGAGATGAGTTTCGATTTGCTGGTATGATGGAATTGTTTCGCAAGGTGATGAGAACTGATCCCAGCAATCCCGCCCCTAACAACCCGTAGTCCTCCTTCATTCCCAGGGAAATTGCTGCCCAGAAGCCGAGAACGACCATGCGACCGGTATCGCCAAGAGGTAACGGAATGTGGCGATCGGTCCAGAGCAATATGCCAAAAGTGAAAATCGTTGACGGGCAGGGAAGGCCAAGAGTTGGCGCGGCCAGATATCGATGGCCCGAACCAGGTATCCGAGCGTGGGCAGACGACGAGTGCATACAGAAGGGATGCAATATTTCCATGGAGATTTAGTGAAAGCGAAACCTAAGCTGTTGCCTCCAAACTCCTGTGATGAAAAAGAGAAGGCCTTGCAAGACAAAGAAAGCCGCGAAGATCAGCGCGGCCCTGTTAATCGTGCCAAAACTACCAGTGATAGGCCAGCCCCATCCATATCCAGAACATCAAGAGGATAATGCTAACGCCCTGCTGCGGTCTGCTTTCCGTCGTATAGCCATGCAGATGGCGGATATTCCGAGCGCGTAAAGAACTATTTGTGCCGGCCAAACGGCAAGGTTGTATCGCGGGAACACATTGAGGAACTGATCAGCGGTGAATGGAATCATCTCGTTTGCCCAAGTGAGAACTCGAAACACTTCTCAGGCGAGCAGACTCTTTAAGACCACGCCCGCAGCGTAGGCGAGCGCTGCGGCAATCGCGCCAACAAGCAGGGTCGTAAGACCTGAGCGCCACCACGAAGCGGTGGACCATCTACTCTTGGCGGATCCGATTACGAGGAAAACAGTTCCCGTCACGATGATCGAGACTTCAAACGCATGGGGGACTTTGAACAAGAAGGGAAGCAACGGGACAAGCCCGCAAATAAGGAAAGCGCTAAACGTGCTAATGGCCGCGATCCACGAAGAACGTATTTCACATGGCAGGCCATACTCCTCCGTCAGCATCGTGCGAACCCAACGCTTACGGTCGGCCGTGACAAGTTGGACCATCCTCTCCAGATCCTGACCGGCAAAACCCTTTCACTGAAAAATCTGCCTGACTTCTTCTCGTTCACCTTCGGGCGACAAATCAATATGTCGATTCTCTATGGCCTCCAGGCGCTGCAAATCGTCTTGCTCAGCTTTAGTACCAAGGAAGTTACTGGCGGCCATGGAAAAGCCGTCAACAAACAGGTTGGCAAAGCCGAGAGCCAGGATGATCCAGGGAGCGAGCTGCGCGCCGGCTACGCCACTCACAACCGCGAAGGTGGTGACGGTTCCATCGATCCCACCGTAGATCCAGTCGCGAAGATAGTTGTGCGCTGGTCCAGCGGCCAGCCGTTCTTTAATCGCTTCTGCCGAATGTTCATGCTCCATCCGGGTCACTCAGGCTCCTCTAGATCTTCGCTCAACGCTCTTCCACGCCAGTAATCCGATCGACAATTATTCGAAACACGATGCTGTCAGGCGCACCCGCGTCCCGCGCCATGACCGATTCAACTGGAGTTAGCAGTGGAAAACGAACCAGCAGCTTGCTCAAGATGGATCGCCGGTCACTCGGGACACGAATTTCCTCAAAGTTGCCGTATGCAATGACGCTCCTCCACACCAAATCACTCGCGATCTCGTCTACTTGAAGACAGACGCGTGAATGCGTCCTCATGGCATCAATCTTTCGGCCTGGCAACGAGTGGCTATAGATCGACCCGTCCTCAAACAGGTAATTGACTGGCACAACGTAGGGCTCGCCGTTGTCAACACAGCCGAGACGCCCGATCCTGCCGCTAGCGATTAAGTTTTCCGCTTCCGCCTTACTTAGTGTTTTTGTCATAGCACACTCCAACCAACTGGCCGACCAACTCACCAACGGATGAGTTCGCAACGCGTGTGCCGTTGGAGATCGGGCAGGAGAGCGCTTGCCAAGCGCGGTTGCTGAGGACTTTTTCGCAAGCGTGAGTAGATGTACTCAGTGCCAGGACAATCGATCACCGGTGGACCACTCATTTCCTAAGATTGTGTCAGGGCACAACGATTGCGCCTCACATGCGCAGCCGCCAAGTTCGGAAGTTTGGATTGGCCGGCTTGAGCGATCTTTGAAGAAGCGTTGAGTGCATGCCTGAAAAGAAACAATTGCGATTCGCGCTTACCATCTTTCATTACTCATTTTGTATTTTTCGCCCGTCAGCGCGCACTGTCTGCGTGATAGGCAAGTTCGTTCGGCATTATTCCAATACCCGGGAGATTTGCGGTAAGGCTGGGCCACCGCTGGCGCTAACAATCATAAAGAGGAGAAAATCCAATGAAAACAAGCAAATATGTTCTATTGACCTTAGTCTTCGTGCTTCTGTCTGGATTGGGCGCTGGTGTTATGGCCCAGCGTAAGGGGAGCGCAGCTCTGCGGCTGCCGCCGGAACCGATCGGGTCAGTCGCGAGAGTCAACGCTATCGAAGTTACCGATGGCCTCGCTGGCTTTGACAGTGAAAAACAAGAAACCCAATTCGGCTACAGTTTTCTGGGGCGGACGACAGGGGCATTCCCTGGATCGTTCACTCTGTCGATGAACTGTTCGCCGGCCATCGCAGTGCCGGGTGAAACCACCTTCCTAAAGGGTGGCTCCTGGACTCTGCCGGTTTACATTACCGAGGTTAAAGGCGGCTACGCAGGCTCGCTCTACGGCACCATCGCCGAGGGTAAAATGATCTGGGACAAAACGGGCCCCAGCGCCAACGTCTACATCGTGCTAACCATTGATGGCGGAACCCAGTCATGGAGCGGTGTTACGGGTTACGCGACATTCACCGGCACCTTGACAGCTGGAGAGAAAGGCCAAAAGACGACGCTCACCGGCGACATGGTATTCACTTACACCAACCTGACTGTTGAGTAATTAGCTTGCCTGAGAGGCCGGTTTGCCGAGGACGTACACGAGGCTGTGTGCATCCTCGTTTTCTTTAATGCTTAGGATTTTAGAATCTCGGCGAGAGCTTTGAGAAGTTTCTCCGCCGTGTAGGGCTTACTTAGAAATACTTTGACGCCTTCGAGGGAACCCTCACCTGGTTTGTGGCCGGCCGTGAGGCCGCTGGCGGCAATGATCTTGATTGTGGGATTCATCTTTTGCAACGCGCGAATGGTTGCTGGTCCATCCATGAAAGGCATCATCATATCGGTAAGGACAACCGAGATCTCGTTCTTTCTATCAGCATAAAGTCCCACCGCTTCGGTACCGTCACTTGCTGTTAGAACCGTGTAGCCAAACGTTTCGAGTGTGCCGCGAGTTATCGCACGAATTGATTCCTCGTCATCCACTACCAAGACCAACTCGCCACTACCAACCGGAAGATCCGCTTGGAAAGCGCCTGCTTCGGTTTTTCCGGGCGCGTCGAGTGCCGGAAGATACAACGCAAACTGACTCCCCCTGTTGACCTCGCTATAGACATTCATGAAGCCACCATGACTCTTTACGATTGTCAGCGCAGTTGAGAGTCCCAGGCCAGTGCCTTTTGACATCTCCTTCGTGGTGAAGAATGGTTCGAAAATTCTGCTCTGGATTTCCGGTGACATTCCCGGTCCCGTATCGGAAACGGTGATAAGAACAAATCGGCCGGGCTTGGCCTCGATGTGCATTCGAGCGTAGTTCTCGTCGACCAAAGTGTTCTCTGCTTTGATCGAGATGGACCCACCCTCGGGCATGGCGTCGCGAGCGTTGACACAAAGATTCATCAGCACCTGATGCATCTGAGTCGCATCGGCCGAAATGATGCATAGGTCGTCGGGCAGGTGGAAATTGATTTCAATCGACTTAGGCAACGTTTCGCGCAGAATCTTAACGATCTCTTTGATTAGGTGCTTCGGCTGCAATGCCACGCGCTCGCCTTCAACGCCCCTGGCAAACGACAACACCTGATGCACCATGTCGCCGCCGCGCTCGGCATTGGTGCGTAAGACTTCCAACCACTTCTTGGTCGCTTCGTCAGTTGCTTTCAACTGGAGCATATCGATTGCCATCAAGATCGGTGACAACACATTATTAAGATCATGCGCGATACCACCGGCGAGAGTGCCAATGGATTCCATTCTCTGAGCGCGCAGAAACTGCGCCTCCATGCCCTTCTTCTCGGTGATGTCGGTATTGATTACTAGTATGGAAGTTGGCGCTCCTTGATCGTCGCGCACCAACGTCCAGCGACTCTCCACGATAATTTCGGCACCGTCGCGGCGAAGCTGGCGAATGTCACCTCTCCACTCACCCTTGTCGATGACGGCTTGCCGGGCATTTTCAAACTGGCGAGACGGCTCTTTAAGCAGTAATTCCGCTGCGTTCCTGCCAACCGCTTCCTCTGCGCTCCAGCCATAAATACGCTCAGCTCCTTTGTTCCAAAACAAAATGTTCTGCTCAAGGTCACGCACCAGTATTGCGTCCTGCGCTTGATCGAGTAACGCCGCCTGCTCGCGAATTCGTTCTTCGCCACGTTTCCGCTCAGTTATGTCACTGCGGATCGCAACGTACTGGTAGGGTTTTCCGTCGGAGTTGAGAAACGGCACGATGGTTGTGTCGACCCAATAGTAACTCCCGTCTTTCGCCCGGTTCTTGATCTCACCGCGCCAGACTTGGCCACTAGCGATCATGGTCCACAAGTGTCTAATGAACTCTTTCGGATGATAGCCGGAGTTGATAATGCGGTGGTCCTGACCAAGCAACTCTTCCCGGGAGTACTTTGAGATATCGCAGAACTTGTCGTTAACATAATTAATGATCCCGCGCTGATCGGTGATGGCTACTATTGCAGACTCGTCTAGCGCAAACTTGATGTCTGCCAATTCCTTAAGCGAGCGCTCTAACGCCTCCTCTGGAAGATGCTCCGTATTCGGCGATCTAGTGTTAGTGGCAGCCATCGTTATTAGGAAGTCGTGGTTCCGGAATCGGCAGTGAGGCCGCGTGCTTCTTCAAGCTTTTTTAGTCGGTACCTCAACTGGTCGCGCGAAATGCCTAATAATTCGGCGGCCTTTGTTTGGTTGCCACCGCAGCGTTCGATGGCTTGGCGTACAAAAGCCAATTCTGCTTCATCAAGAGAAATTCCTTCGCTGGGGAGGATAAACTGCTCAACCAACTTCTCATGGGAAATAGCACCCGCACTGCGGATCGGTCCGCCCACGAGTCCTCCAGGCAAATATTCCGTGGTGATCGTATCGTGGTCTTCGAGGATTAAGGTGCGTTCGATAACATTGCGTAGTTCACGGACGTTGCCCGGCCAGTCATACCTTCGAAACACGGTTACTACTTCCGGCGACAGACTGGTGATTTTGTTATTCTTGCGAAGTCGCGATCCGATCGTCTCGATGTAGTGCTGAGATAGTAACAAGACATCGTCGCCTCGTTCACGAAGAGGCGGAATGTCTATCTGGATTATTGAGAGACGATAGTAAAGGTCGAGACGAAAACGACCCGCCTCGCTTTCACTTTTTAGATCCCGATTGGATGCGGCTAGTACGCGCACATCAAGCGGAATGTCTTTTAAGCCGCCTACACGTCTGAACGTTCCTTCCTCCAGCACACGCAGTAGTTTCGCCTGCAGAGCTAGTTCAAGCTCACCGATCTCATCCAGTAAAAGCGTGCCTCCTTGGGCCTGCTCGAATAGACCTTCCTTGCGCGCCTTCGCATCAGTGAAGGCTCCCTTTTCGTAGCCAAACAGTTCGGATTCGATAAGTGTTGCAGGAAGCGCGGCGCAGTTGATCGCGATAAAGGGGCTGTCGGCCCGCTGCGATCCATAGTGAATAGCTTTTGCAACTAAATCTTTGCCTGTGCCTGACTCGCCTTGCAGCAGGACCGAAGACACTTCACTCTCCGCCACTTTGGCAGCGAGCCCAAGCATCTTCTTCATCGCTGGAGACTCACCTACAATCTGCCGGAAGTTAAACTCTCTGGCTCGTTCCTTTCTTACTTGGTCCACTTCACGCCGCAAGTGACGAGCTTCGATTCCGTTACGGATGGTGACGCGAAGTTCCTCCAGGCTTATAGGCTTGCTAATGAAATCGTAAGCACCACCACGAAGGGCAGAGATAGTGTTTTCAACCTGCACATTGCCAGTGATCATAATAACAATCGACTCCGGTCGCTCCTGCTTTATCTGGCGTAACACATCCAGCCCAGAGCCATCGGGGAGATCGATATCCAGCAGGACGGCAGCTGGCGATTCTCCGTGGAATTGAGCCAGTGCATCAGCGACCGTCCCAGCTTCAACAGGCACGAAGCTCCAACTTCGCAAAGCTTCGCTTAGCGTCCAGCGAATTGCCTGGTCGTCATCGACTACAAGTATTTTCTCGTTGGCGTTGTTCAGCGGAAACCAAGCCCCCATCCCAGCTTGAAGATCATAGGTCGCGGCAGGTCTCTTTTATTATATTCGGAGGGTCATTATAGAGAAAGGTGGGCGTCACAGCCTCATGAACGGCAACGCCCGTAGGAGGAGCCTGCAAGCTCTCGGGGAGCGGCCCGTCCCGTTACTCGTGGTTATATCCGGCTGAGACTGCGATCACAAAGCGGAGGAGGGAAGGTGTGTTTTCAACTGGTTGCCAGAGTTTTTGTATCTCTGACTGGCTCAGTTGTTTCAGGTCGAAAAAGACAAAACCAGGGGTGCCGATAGTGGTTATCTTTCATCAACAGGTTGGTGAGAACAGGGATTCAGGACTTTTAAATGGATACCGTTCGCGCAGCGACAATGACGTTGCCGTCGGGATCGGCGAAGTAGGCTGCTTCATCGCCCCAGTCGCGAAGCGCCAGTGGACTCAGTTTGCGAGCGCCTGCTTCTTCCAGACGCGCGATTAATCCAGCAAGATCGGCCGTTTGAAAATACTTCTGTTGAGGTCAATCCAGCTTCTGACACAAGCAAAGGCATTTGCCCGACGTTCCGGGCAAACCCCTCGCGCAAATATAAGCCAAGGCGCAAATCATTTGGCAGTTGAAATTCTACATAGCCGGGTGTGTTGACAGCTTCCTGCCAATCGAAGACTCGGCGATAGAATCCAAGCGACCGTTGAAGATCGCTTACTGCCAGAATGATCAGCGCCAGGCTCAGCTTTGATTTGACGCCTTGTTTAGACAACTGGCCACGCTGCCAACGAGAGTCTTCCAACATCCGCCACCGAGAGATCGGCCATCCGCAAGCTTTCTAGATGACTCTGATCGGGTTTGGGCGATATCGAAACCCGCAGGCTCTTGATCTTACCATTCTGAAATGTGAACAGATGTGAGCCCGCGACATCAAAACCCTGGTTCTCTTTGGTGCCAATCGTTGTGCGCCAGCCCGCAATCGCCCGATTGCCATCGGTCCGGAGATGAGTAACTTCGGTGTCCACCACGCCGACCGTCACGTCTTTCCAACCATGATGAAACCAGCCCAATAGAATGGGTGACGATAGCGGCTATCTTTCATCAGGCTGAGACCATTCGGGCATTCTCTTTGGTGGCTGCAACCTCTAAGGAGAAAGAATGGCTGTTTACAACAAACGAGGTGGGAAGGGCACGCATTGGATTTACGACTTTCGCGTGCGGGGCGTGCGGTACAGGGGATCGTTCCCTGAGGCCCGCACAAAGTGGCAAGCAGAACAAGCGGAGGCGAAGATCAAGCAGGAGGTCTTTGAAGGTCGTTTGGTTTGGTTCAATCCGGCACCATAAAACTCGACAAGTTTATTGACGAGATTTACATGCCCTGGGCCAAAGCCAATAAACGCTCATGGAAAGGGGATGCGATTTACGCTGCGGTTCTCAAGGACTACTTCAAAGGGAAGGCGTTGTGTGAGATCAATCCTTTTCTGATTGAGAAGTTCAAGCATGAGCGGATTAAGACACCGACCAAGAATGGCACACCTCGGGCTCACGCTTCGGTGAATCGAGAGTTTGAGATGCTTAGTCGCCTCTTCAATTTGGCGATTGCCTTTAAGAAGGCGGAAAGCAACCCATGCAGTCGGGTCAAGAAGTTCAAACTGGACAATGAGCGTTACCGATACCTGTTGCCAGAGGAAGAACCAGTGCTGATGAGAGTGCTAACAGGGAAGCGGGAACACTTAAAAGGGATGGTTACTGTGGCTCTTGGTCTTAGCTTACGAAAACGCGAGCAATTGAATCTACGTCGTGACCAAGTAGATTTCTCGCGCAACGTTGTCGTAGCGGCAAAGACCAAAGGCCGTAAGAACCGTGAAATCCCAATGGACGTTTTGAACCCGGAAGTTCGTGACATTCTGCTATCGCTTTGTAGCGGGAAAGGCGTTGATGATTATGTGTTTGGAAATCCGGAGACAGGTAAACCCTTCACAGACATCAAACGGTCCTTTCACACAGCGTGTCGAATGGCGAAGATCGAAGGACTCTGGTGGCACGACCTGCGGGCCACTTTCTGTACGCGTCTAGCGCTAGCGGGATATGAGGCTTTAACAATAATGATGCTGATGGGCCACAAGGATCTGAAGACGACGATGCGATACATTCGCGCCGTTCAACTGCAGAGAAATGAGCGTTCTCAGAATTTTGGTCAAAAATCTCCCACTCAAGAGATACGGCCGCCAGTGTTGGCAGCCGTAAGTTGTTGATATGATTGGTCGGGGCGAGAGGATTCGAACCTCCGACCTCTCGGTCCCAAACCGAGCGCACTACCAGGCTGTGCTACGCCCCGAGCTCAGCCTCACATGTTTTGCGGGCCGGTATGCATTCTAGGTGGCAGTGCGAGGAGGGTCAAGTTGCCTTCAAAAACTCTCTCAAAAACGATCGCATCGCGGAGAGAGCTTTGGCGCGATGGCTCAGCTTCGCTTTTATTTCTGGTGATAGCTCGCCAAACGTCGAGTCGTAGCCCGCGGGAATAAAGACAGGATCGTAGCCAAAGCCGCCCGTACCCCGCGGCTCAGGTGCGATCGTGCCTTCACATATTCCCCGCGAGATGTTCAAAACTTTCCCCGCGATTGGTGACAATCCGGATGCGTTTGGCGGCACGCCTGAGAGTGCGATGCAGCAAACAAACTGAGCGGCACGCTCACTCTGATAGGCCGACAACGCCTGTAAGAGCTTGTTGGTTCTATCAATGTCGGACGCGTTCTCACCACCAAAACGAGCAGACAGCAAGCCGGGTTTTCCATCGAGGGCGTCGACTTCGAGGCCGGAATCATCGGCCAGCGAATAGAGCCCTGTCTGCCTTGAATATCCTACGGCTTTCAAGACTGCGTTTTCTTCATAGGTTTTGCCTGTTTCCTCGACCAGGAAGGCATTCGGGAAATCCGTCAGATATCGTGGTGTGATCGGCAACCCGCGCAATGCTTCCTCGATTTCGCGTATCTTGCCGGCGTTATAGGTGGCGATTAATAGGTCCACTGAACTTGCCCAAACGACTAGGGTGCTGACGGAGAACGTTCGGTCGGAATCAGCAGCGGCAGTAGCGTGCTGAACTGACCCAGAGGAGAAACAGTTGTTCGCTCTATGCCGCGCTCGCCCAACGTCGTTTCGGTCGCCGCGTACGGTAGCTGACTAAGCAACTGGTCCATACGATTGCGCGGCACTGGGGCCACCCGTTGGGCTGCGAAAGCGGCCGAAAAGAAATTCCTTACCCGGTCGCTGTCGTCAGTGTAAGTCAATATATTTGCAGAACTAGTTAGCGGCGCAAACATGATAGCTTTCTTGAATTTGTCGGGATCCAGAGCTGGATTACCCGTGCTCAGGACCTGCGCGTACTTTAGAACCTCAGCAGGCGAGCCCATCACGATAAAGTCTCTTACAAAACTCGCAGCAGTTTCTCCTTCAGTATCCACTAATATTTCGACCTGGCTGACTGCAGGCCCGGCTGATCGAATTCGCATCGTTTTGGCAAGAAGTTCACGCAGCTTTGCTTCGTCCTTGACCCGCGCAACGAGCAAGGAGCGTTCGGCATTCTGGTCTATGCGAAAAGTTATGATGTCAGCACTGGTTGTTGAGAGAAAACTCTCGGGGTCGTCTATGCCATAGGAACCCAGAGACGAGTTAAAGAGAGAAGTGAACACGACGGCCGAAAGGGCATCTATTTGCGAGGAGATAGAACTTTTCATTGTGTGCCAGACGCTACTGGGATTTTCAAATTTGTAGAACGTGATCGAGGTCACATCAGCAGGAACGATTCGCTCCACATCGCTGCTGACCCTGGCGGAAGTAAAAACAGGCTTAAGCCGCGCCAGTATCTGAGGCTGCAGGGAAATCAAGAAGCGATCTTCGATTCCCGTCCTAAAAGGACGCGAAGTCCAGGCAAGGCTACCAAACACTTTCGAGGCGCCACTTGTGACCAGGCGTTGAAATTCAGAGTTGACTGGAGCTCTGCCCATCAACAATGGCACGCCGATAGATAACAGTTTCGCGCTGTTGCCAGGCGGAACGTAACCAAAAGTCAGAGCGTCGTTTCCCCTGAGTTCAAAGCGTATCCGACTGAGTTCGGCATCGTCTTTCAAGCTCGGCGCACCTCTTTGCTTGACCGCCAGGCAGCTTTGAACGGCACGACGCGTGTTGCCAATGATTACGAGACTCCCAACGACGACGACCACGATTTGGCGTGTACCGTCCGGCGAAACCCATTCGCTAAAATCAAAGCCGTCGATGTTTGTGCTGCGAAGTTCGGGCTTTCCGTATGTTATCTCCGCGAGCTTTCTGGCGGCATTATCTATAACGGGCCGGATCCGGCGCTCGCTGGTTTTTGTCTCAATTATCAACGCACCCTCCGGCTTGATCCGAAGCGTATCCGAGTCTTCCGTTGCACCTAAATCTGTAACCACGACGGCCACTTGAGCACGTGCGAGAATTACCGATTCGACGGGGCCAATACCCGTCCAGGCTACAAGCTCCTGGAGCCAGGAGCTTTGGAGGGGTTCCGGTTCGGTGCCAGCCAGGTCGTGAACCAGCTTCCACGCCTCTGTGTTTTGTAAGCTTTGGGCAATTTTTGCAGGGCTATTTGCCTCGAGGTAGAGGATTGAATTGGCGGGCGCATGCGCAGCCATGTCTACTTGACGTGGCTTGACCCACCACAACCAGGCTGCAGCTACGACAAACAGGCCTATAAGAAAGACCAGTAACCCTCGGCTCCGCTTCATTGCGCGCATCCTAACCCCGCCGTTCAGTTGGGAGCAAGGCTAACGTTTCCTATTATTTATCTGGAAACTCCGCTAATGGCTTCCAGGAACGCTTGCAGATAATTTTAATCCCCGCGAGCGGCCCCGGCAGGTCCTTGGTTAAACATTGGCAAAATAGAAGTTGACAATGTTTAGCGGGCTAGGTTAGTCTGCTTGAGCGTTGGTAGTGACAGTTTACTGCCGACAGGTCCTTGCCTCTAGTTTCTCCCGCCTTTGGTTTTGCGAAGGCCTGATTCCACCGAAAAAAAGTGGTCGTTTAGGTTTTAATGGTCTACGACTGCGACTTCGCCTGCGCTCACACACTCCCAAGAAAACACCTGCTATCACACCCCGAGGATTTGATCTTGAAAAACGACATGACTCCGACTCCCATACGATTCGTCAGAAGCCGGTCAACGAGAGCAATGAAAGCTCGCGCCCGCCTACGTCAACAGCACAGAATTCGATCTCTCTTCAGTGCGAGGAATAAATAGATCATGTTCAAAAAAAGCATCGGTAAGAAGAACCTGGTTGGCTTGGACATTGGTTCGAGTTCGGTTAAGGCGGTCGAACTTCAGAGGAAGGGAAGCATCCTTCACCTGGTAAACCTGGGGTTCGAAAATCTTCAGTCGGACACCATCGTCGACGGCCAAATCATGGAGCTCAACAACGTATCCAACGTGATTACGAGCATCTTCAATGAGCACCAAATCAAAACTTCTAAAGTCGCAGCTGGAGTCAGCGGACATTCTGTGATTGTTAAGAACATCGTTCTGCCGCAAATGAGCGAGGACGAGCTTCAGGAATCCTTCAGCTGGCATGCTGAAGAGCATATTCCTTTCGACATCTCCGATGTGAATCTGGATTACCAGGTCACGAGCAGTTCGTCTGACACGCTGAACGTGTTGATGGCCGCGTGCAAGAGCGACAAGATTGCCAACGTCAAGCAGGCGATTCAACTCGCGGGCAAGCAACCGGTAGTAATCGATGTCGACGCTTTCGCGTTGCAGAACTGCTACGAGCTCAACTACCAACCCAAGCCCGGTGAAGTGGTGGCTCTGCTAAATATCGGCGCCTCCACGATGAACATCAATATCCTGAACGGGATCCGCTCGGTGTTCGCGCGCGATGCTTCAGTGGGTGGCAGTCAATATACGAGCTTGCTCCAAAAAGAGCTCGGCCTCTCTTTCGAGCAAGCTGAATCGGTGAAGCGCGGTTTCCCGCTCCCTGAAGGCATTGAGCCCCGTCCCATCCAACCCATTATCGAGACTGTCTCGGACATCCTCGCGTTGGAAATAAGAAAGACGATGGACTTTTACAGGGCCACGGCAGAAGAGAGTGAAGAAGCTATTCAGAAGATACTGATATCTGGCGGCGGGTCGAAACTACCTGGTCTGACCGAGTATCTGGCGAAGCGCTTTGAAATACCCGTCGAATTATTTGATCCATTCCGCCAAATTCAGGTGGACGGTAGAAAGTTTGACCCAGATTACATGAAAGAGATCGTCCCCGACATGGCGATTGCCGTCGGTCTCGCCTTGAGAGGAGTGGAAGCGGCATGATCAAAATAAACTTGCTTGAATCTATTACGGACAGGCCCACTGGCGTAGCGCTAGTGGAATCCAAAGTGTCCAGTCCCAGAACGCAAACGCTCCTGTTGGCACTCACGGTTTTCAGCCTGTTGATCCTTGGCGCGGGTTACGATTATGTGAACGCGAAATCCAACCGCGAGACGGCCCAGCGCGAAGTTGAAAACCAGCGCCGCATCAACTTACAAATGCTCGCAGTGAACAAGGAACAGGCCGAGCTGGAAAAGAAAGCACAGGATGTTCAAGGACGCATCGACGCGATCAAGAACCTGCGCCAGTCGCAACAGGGACCCAGCGCGGTGCTCCGAGACATCAAAGCCCGGTTCGACAGTGTCCCCGGTCTCTATCTGATGAGTCTGGAACAGAAGGACGGCGAGTTGACCATCAAAGGCATTTCGCCGAATGAATACTCGGTCACACGTTTCGGCCAGAGCCTCGAGTTCTCGTCCGGCTTGTTCTCGAATCTAAACATCGAGACCCAGCGCGAAGAACTTGGGACCAAGGTGGTCGATAAGGATGCCCCGCCAACCGATGTGGTCTTGCCGAAGGTTGAAGTCATTGCCTTTACGGTGAAGTGCAATTACGCGAAACCTCAAGCTCAGGCTGCCACTCAGTCCGCTCCGGCTCAGGTAGCAAAGAAAAACTAGCCCGCCATCCATAAACCCGCCATTCAATTGGGGGAAGGAACTCAAAGAGATGAAAATTGGTAATATTCAAGCAATGCCCTGGTACCTGCGCCTGGCGATGTTCGTCGCCGTAGCCGGAGTGATGTATGCCGGCTTCTGGTATTTCGTCACCAAGCCTACACGTGCTGAAACTAAAGCTCTCAACGATGAAATCGCGCAGCTCCTGCCGAAAAATGCGCAGGCCCAAATCGCATCGCAAAGACTCAGCGAGTTTCGAGCTCTTTATAAGACCCGGGAAGAAGAGTACGAAGAACTGAAAGCTTTGCTTCCGGAGCAGCGTGAGCTGACGATGGTGTTGCAGGGTGTGCAGGATCGGGCGCGCAGCAACGGCTTGAGGTTGGTGAAGTTTCTCCCCAAGGAAGACGTCACGGAGGGTAATTACAGCGGCAAGAAAATCGAGGTTAGTGTCACGAGCACTTTCGCTTCGCTGCGTTCCTTCTTTGATCACCTGGCTCGTTATCAGCGCATCGTGTCGGTAACAAATTTCAAAGTTACTCAGGTGGAAAAGCAGACGTCACGCGGCACGGTCGACGCGACGTTTGATCTGACTGCGTATTACGTGTCTGCTGAAAAACTTCAGAAGCCGGCGGCGACTAAGCCTGCCGCTCCCAGTGCAACGGCGCCAAAGGCCGCTCAATAGCTGATCCCCTTTACTTAACGAAAGCTCTTCAGGAACTAATAATCATGAACCAAAAAACGAAAAACCTGCGAAGCGGATTCGCTGTCTTGCTCATGGCATCAGGCTTATCGGTCAGTGGTGCAGTTTTAACGGCCACTGCTCAGGAGAAGACTGAGACCAAGCCTGCGCCAACGCGCACAAACACGGGCGGACGCGATCCTTTCAAGAGATTTGAGATGCGCGTTCCAGTGGTCAGAAAGACCTCTGTGGTGGCGCCTCCTTCAGTCCAGGAGCGCATCGAGCAATACAAAGCGCAAAAGCAGACTGCCATGATGGCCCGCATTGCCGCGCCCAAGCCGACCACGGCGTTTCTTTTGAGCGAAGTCCAGGTAGTAGGAATCTCGCGCTCGCCTCGTGGGTATGCCGCCATCGTCGAGGCAACGCCGATCAAATTGGCCTACGTTATCTATCCGGGCGAACGTTTTTACGACGGCCAGTTAGTGGCTATCGAAGATAACCGCCTGGTGTTTCGTCGCGAAACTGTTTTCACAAACGGTAAGCGAGAACGTTCAGTTGAACTTAAGGCTCTTCGCCAGGCCAGCACCGTCGACACTTTTGCCGCAGCGAAAGCGGTACCTGCTAGCACTGCAGCCACGGAACCGGAAAAGAAACCGGAAGACAAAGCTGCCAAGCCCGAATAGTTTCTGGTTTCGAACTGAAGTAATGGTTCGAAATTCCTTCCACGCGTACTGACGCTCAGCCTGATTCAAGAGTCCAGCTACGCAGTTTGACAATCAACCCCCGGATGAGCCGCGTTGTGCGGCGCGCGCTTCTGTTAACAGCAAGAGCGTAGCGCGTGGCGGTCGAGTCCAACAATTCCCTTAAGGAGGGAAACGATGGTTTACCAGTCTCTAATAACCGATGCCATGAAGAGGACTACGCTCGTCCTGGTACTCATGCTTTGCAGCGGGAGCATCCTGAGTGCTACCGAGAAGATTAATGATGTGGCTGACGGCGATGCGCCGGCGGCAGTTGTTAAAGTTGACGAGCCGGTGGCGCAGCAGTCGCCATCGCCTGCGCCAATGTCGACAGCCACCAGCACTGCGTCGCAGTCGCAACAGGGACGTCAATATGGTCAGCCTGGTTTTATTGGCGAGCCAATCAACTTGAACGTCGTCAATGCCGATATTCGCGACATCCTCAATTACATCACCGAGCAATACAGTGTGAACTTCGTCATCGACTCTTCGGTCGGCGCAGTGCCGGTAACAGTGAACGTGCAGGAAGTACCCTGGAACGTGGCACTGGATGCGGTACTGAAAGCGAATCGGCTGGGAATCGAATCCGACGGGAACATCTTGCGGGTTGCGACAACCGAAGTGCTTTCCAAGGAATCGGCGACGCAGAGGGTGATCAACGAATCGCGCCTCGACGCTTCGCCACTCGTTACTGAGTTCATTCGTTTAAACTACGCTCGCGCTTCCGGAACGCTGGCCCAGGCTGCCGGCTCAACTGGAGCTTTCTCAGGTGGCGCCACGAATCTTAGCTTTAGTGGTGGTGCTGGTGGTGATGCGACTGGCGGAAGTGGCGACCAGGGTCTGCTGCCAATCATCTCGCGCCGTTTGTCACGTCGAGGTTCAATCGAAGTTGACGGACGCAGCAACACCCTCATCGTCACCGACGTAAAAGAAAACATCGAAGCAATTCGCCAACTTACCGCGATTCTCGATCAGCCGGAACCGCAGGTTGAAATCGAGACGCGAATCGTCATCGCCCAGCGAAACTTCAGCCGCGACCTCGGCGCTCAACTTTCCGCCGGCGTTCTGAATCTCGGCCGTGGTGGTTTGGCTAACATTTCATCGCTGCCGTCCACTAGTGGAACGGGTGGCACCGGTGGTTCAGGCGGCTCAGGTTCGGTCCAGAGTGGTACTAATCCGTTTGGAGTGTTCGGCGGCTTGGACGGAACTTCTCAGCCTCTTGGCTCACTTGGAGCGGCCGCCGCCAGCACTGTTATTGGTTTGACGACGGGACTCTTCGGCACCGCGCAAATCAGCGCCCTAATCACAGCCGCGGAAACCAGAGGCGAAGCCAAGACCATCGCAACGCCTCGCGTGACGGCATTGAACAATCGACCTGCTCAGATCGAAAGTGGTTCGCAGATTCCAGTGCAGACTACGCAAGCTGCCAGCGGGACCGCGGTTGTCACGACCACGTTCGTTTCCGTTCCCTTGCGCCTTTCGATCACCCCGCAGATTACCGACGTAGGCACAGTTATCCTGCGCGTTACGATTGAAAACAACACCATCAACACCGGTATCGCCGTCGGCGGCGTCCCGGGCATCGACACTCAGCGCATGCAGACTGAAGTGCTGGTTCCAGATGGCGGAACGACTGTGATGGGCGGCGTCCTGGCGGATACTGAAGGTACGACTCGCCAGCGCACCCCTGGTCTCGCCTCCATTCCGGTAGTCGGCAATCTCTTCAAACGCAAACTAATTACGAAGCAGAGTACCGAGATTCTCTTCTTCATCACCCCGCACATCTATCGTCCTGACTACCACGGCAAACCCATCAGCGGCACGATCAGCAACGGTCCGCGAACGATTCAAATTTCGCAGCCGGTGCCGATGGGCAATCCGCAAAGCAATACCCCGACGCCCACGCAGTTGCAACAGCAGCAGCAGAATGCGCCGCAGAACAATCAGGCGCCGCAACTCTTGAGTGCGCCAACCCCGAACGCTCCTGGCGCAGCCGCTCCTTCGGCCCGTCCTGGAACGCTTGGTGGTCAGCGACCATAAGGGAGGACTGACGTGTTTAAGGAAGTCCTTGATACAGTACTTGAGCACACCGAGGGCAGCCTCGGTGCGCTCATTATGGGCCTCGACGGAATCGCGGTTGAGCGGTCACTGAAGGAAGAAGGTCAGGACGCAAACCTCGATGTCGCAGCCGCTGAGTTTACTTCTCTGGTGCGTAACGCACAGCGCGCCGGCAAAGACACTGGATTAGGCGGTCTCCGCGAACTCGTGATCTCGCTCGACGATGCAATAGTGCTGGTCAGACTGCTGGGGCAGGACTATTTCGTGGTGCTGGCCATCAGCCCTGAAGGAAACCTGGGGCGCGCTCGTTTTGAATTGCGCAAGGCCGAACTTCTGATAGCCAGCGAGTTTGCGCTGTAGACCGGCGCTCGAACCAAATACATTAGGCCGCTTCTTCCTGGAGCGGCCTTTTTGTTGTTGACCCGACTGCCCAAGAGCCTAATGCACGGGGCCAGATCGCCGAGCTTTAGGCGCATTGCTCTTACCTGGGACCGCGGGCGTCCCGCCCGCAATGAGCGCGGAGCGCGAGCCGGATCGGGGCACAAGGATATCGAGTTTATCGCTCACTTTGCTGGCGTCCCGCCCGCGGTCTAGTGAAAGACTCGCACGATTCTCAGGGTAAACGTACGTAAGGCATGCCGCGCTGGATAATCCTCTGGCGACGGGCGACCCGGCGAGGGTTCACACGAGGATTGAACACGGTTCGTGGGTTGGGAATCATCGCCGAAAGAAACGCCGCCTGGTTAGCAGTCAGCGCGCTGGCCGGCTTGTGGAAATAATACTGCGACGCCGCCTCCGCACCGTAAATACCGTCGCCCCACTCAATCACGTTGAGATAGATTTCGAGAATCCTGCGCTTCGGCAGCTGCCGCTCAAGGAACGCGGTCAAAATCGCCTCCTGGCCCTTTCGGAAAAACGAGCGACGCGAAGAGAGGTAAAGGTTTTTGGCGAGCTGTTGTGTGATGGTCGACGCGCCGCGTTTGAATTCCGGGATCGTCGGAAGCCAGTCGTCGTTTTCACCTTCCTTTTTCGCTTCCTGGGCCGCGTTTCGCATGGCTTCGTCGTAGGCTTGCTGAATCGCCTTGTAGTCGAAGCCTTTGTGCGTGGCAAAGTTTGTATCCTCACCAGCCAGCACGGCACGTTGCAGGTTAGGAGAAATCCGGTCAAGCGGCACCCAGATCTGTAATCGTTTGGGCTCCTCACCGCGCGCTCGTGCCTCGCCAGCCCGAGCTTCGATCAGCGACGTTGTGACAGGATTGCCGGTCGCCAACCGCGAAACGTTTATCCACATGATCGCTTCGTAACCGATCACGCCGATTACGAGTCCGAGGATCACCAACAAAATGATCTTGATAGTTCTACGCATAGCTCTTGTCAGAACCACCTGACAGCCTCCTCATCGGGTGCGCTGGCGTGGATCGAGATACTCTCGCAGACCATCGCCGATGAAGTTGAAGGCCAGCACGGTGAGCGCGATTGCCAGGCCGGGAAAGATCAGTGCGTGGGGCGCTGCCTGAAGCGTTGAAAGATCACGGGCCTCCTCGATAAGTACACCCCACGACGGGGCAGGAGGAGGAACGCCGAGCCCTAGGAATGAAAGTGCTGCTTCGGAAAGAACTGCGCCCGCCATGCCCAGGCTGGCCTGAACGATCAACGGCTGAATCGCATTTGGCAGGATGTGAATCAGCAGGATGCGCGCGTCGCCGGCTCCAAGCGCCCGGGCTGCCTGGACGAAATCATATTCGCGCACCTTCAGAACCTGGCCACGAATCAGGCGCGCATAACCGACCCAACCAATGATGCAAAGCGCGAAGATCAGTTTGTTTAGTCCGGCGCCGAGAAACGCGACCATGGCGATGGCGAGAAGTAAGCCGGGGAAAGCCATGAAGACGTTGAAGACATACCCTGAGATAAAACGATCAATCCATCCGCCGTAGTAACCGGCCAGGGCGCCGAGAAGTGTCCCCACCACCGCCGATACGCTTACTACAATGAGCCCAACCTGAAGCGAGATTCGGGATCCGAAAACGACGCGCGAGAATATGTCGCGACCGGTTGAGTCTGTGCCGAAAAGATGTTGCATGGAAGGCGGCAGGTAGCGAATTGAGAGGTCGGTCGCGCCGACTTCGTGAGTGGCTATAAATTCCGCGCAGACCGCCACGATCACGAGGATTGCCACGATAACCAAGCCGATGTAGGTGAGACGATTCATTGTTGTTGGAGCTTTGAACTTTGCTTTGAGCTTTGGCCTTTGGTCTTAGGACTTGGGTCTTAGGTCTTAGGTCTTAGATCCACTAGCAGCAGGTTCCAACGCAAAAGCACAAAGCTCAAAGCACAAAGACCCAAGACCAAAGCCCAAAAGCCCCATCTTCTTCATGACACCCTAATACGGGGATCCAGCCATCTGTAAACCATATCAGTCAGCATGTTTGCCACGATGTAAGTGATGCTAATCACGAGCACACAACCCTGGACCACGCGGTAATCACGCTTACCGATGCCGTCGTCCACCAGAAGAAGCCCGAGGCCGGGCCACCCAAAAATCTTTTCCGTAATTATTGCCCCAGCGAGAAGCACGCCAAGTTGTAAGCCCAGAATAGTAACCACCGGGATCAGTCCGTTTTTCAGCACGTGTTTGTAGACGACTTTGGTTTCGCTAAGACCTTTTGCGCGCGCTGTACGAACGTAATCTTCGCCTAACTCCTCGATGACGGACGATCTCACCATGCGCGTTAGTATCGCCGACAAAGCTGCGCCCAGAGTTACTGACGGCAAGATCAGGTAAGTGATATCGAAGCCTCCTGATGGTGGCAGCCAATTCAGCTTGACTGCAAACAAATAAACCAGCAAGGGACCGATAACGAAGCTCGGCAGGCTAATTCCAATTAACGCCACCGCGGAGGCAACATTGTCCATCCACGTGCCGCGGTTCTTCCCAGCAAATACTCCGAGCGGAATAGCAATCAGGACGGCAATTATTAACGATGAGACGGCAAGCTGAACGGTTGAGCCAAATCGCGAGTTTATCAGCGCCTCCAATTTTTGCGACAGCGGTGCGTTCTGCGGAGTTGAACAATTCTGAAAAATCGCTTTGCCGACGGGGCAATCCGTCCGAAATGATTTCCCCATATCGCCCTGAAGCAAAGCGACCCAGTAATCAGTGTATCGATTATCGGCCCCGTGCCATTCAAAGTGTCGACTGTCTTGCGCATCGCGCGGGAAGGAGAAGAAGAAAGGGGGACGATCGAGTCCGTGCTTCTGCCGAAACTGCTCAAACTGTTCCGGCGTGGCTTGTTCACCAAGCACTGATACGGCCGGGTCGCCGGGAACCAATTCGATTAAGAGGGTGACCAGGGAAACTACGGTCCAGACGACCAGTAGGAAAATCGCGAAGCGCCGAAGCGTGGCAAGAGCTTTATACTTGAAAGCTGATCGCACTCTAACGTGATCCTAACAAGGAACTAAGATGGAATTCCTGAGGATAGTAACACAGCAGGGAAGTTCTCTTTTTGCGCGGGTGGGCGAAGCTGGGTGCTCAAAAAAAGACATGATCCACGAAACCATGCGAAACAACACGAACCCAATGCTTCGGTTCGTTGTGATTTCGGTGACTTAGTGGATCCCAGACAAGAACGTAGCCCGCGAGGAAAACCAAATGAGTGCGTGGCCCCGACAACCGCGCGCTCCTGAAGGCCCCTCCTCCGGGCTACGCTCTTTATGGTTGCCAGCGACAAGTCAGTAGCAACCAATCTGTGTTACTGGGGCCGGCGGCCAAGATGCAGCGCCGCGATTCCGCCAGTTAGATTTTTGTAGGTAACCTCCTCGAATCCCGCTTCTCCCATCAGAGACGACAATTCGTTCTGATCTGGGAAGCGCGAAACCGAATCCGGCAAATACTGGTAAGCCCCCCTTGACCCACTTATCAAACCACCTACGAGTGGCAGCAACTTCGTGAAATAAACTCGAAAGAGCCCGCGCAGTAAAGCGTACTTCGGTTTCGAAAACTCAAGCACTGCGACGCGTCCGCCCGGCTTAACTACCCGCAGCAACTCAATCAAACCCAACTTGACGTCAGCTAAATTTCTCAGGCCAAATGCGATGGTTACGCCATCAAAAGAGCGATCGCGAAAGGGTAGAGCCAGCGCATCTCCTTCGATGAAAGGGATGTTTGCGCCACGCTTTGAGCTCTTCGCGGATGCGATCTCAAGCATTGGACGGCAGAAGTCGAGTCCGACTACCTGCGCCTTTCCATCTCCCGCTATCGTTAGCGACAGGTCGCCCGTTCCACAGGCAACGTCGAGAATCCTACCTGCGCCGGATGGCAGCGTTTGAGAGACAGTCGCAGCCACCAGCCGTCTCCATCGCTTATCGATGTTGCCGGAAAGCAGATGATTTAAAAGATCGTAGCGCGCAGCTATAACAGCGAACATCTCGCGTACGCGACGCGCTTTGTCAGTGTTCGTGGCGCTTTCGTTCTCAGACACAGTTAAGCGGTTGTTGGTAGCGATGTGGTTGCAAGGAGGTTGCGAATGATTTGTGATTAGTCAGGTTTCGATGAAGATTTGATCGGAGGCTTAGCAGCATTAGGAGTCGACTTTGATTCGGGGGATGCGTTTGCCTTGGGTTGCATCTCTCCCATGACTTCAACTTTACCGATTTGCTCTAGTTGAGTTTTAACTAACTCTGAGTTGCCGACTACCACTGATGCGACACCTCGTTCATCGACCAATCTGCCGGCCATTCGCCGCAGATCCTCCGAGGAGATAGCACTCATGGCGCGGGCTTGCTCTTCGATGGCAGGAAGTTTGTAGCCTTCGATATCGAGCCATGCTTCCGCAACTCCATCTGGTTTTGAGCGAAGCTTACTCAGGGCTGAAATAACTTCGTTCCTGGCGTAATCCAGTTCCGCCGGAGTCGCCGGACTACTGGCCAACGATCGCAATACCTCGCGTGCCGCTGACAGCGCTTTCCCCGCCAGAAGATTTTCGACAGTGGCGCCCATCAGAAACATTCCCGGCAAAACAAAAGCATCGTGCCGGACGAAGATGGGACTTCGAGCCAGGTCAGGCATCATCTTCTCCCAGCGTTGGCGAGCAACACTGGCAAGCAAACTCGCTGCCGCCGAGTCAGGGTCTGAGCGTGAAACCCCTCGCACCGCCAGCCGAACCTCAACGCTCTGATCTGAAGGAGCATGGACTAGCAGCGGACGTGGATCGGGAAGTGCGGGTTGCTTAAAAGTGGCGGGCACGATCGCCTCACTTTTTCGCCAGGTGCCCATAAGCTGGCGCAGCACGCGACGTGCGCGGCTTGGTTGCAGGTCCCCGACGATTACCAGAGTTGAATTATTGGGGTTAAGGAAACGATCACGCGCGAGCATCACATCTGCTCTGTCGATCCTCTCGAGTGACTCGACAGTGCCGCCGTAAGGTCGTCCATAGGGAAAGTCACCAAACAACCGCGCAGCAATGGCTCGATCCGCTACGGTAGCAGGCAATATCGCCGTATCCTTGACTATCTTGGTCCGACCTTCACGTGCCTTTTGGACATTGTCTGGAGTCAAAGGAGTAGTGACTACCGCGTTTCGCAGGATTTCAATGATCCGCTCAAATTCTCGCGTCCGACCCTGCATTGTTATAGTTATTGAGTCGTAATCTGTAGACACGGCAAGGCGGCCCTGCATTTCATCTGTGAAATATTCACGGGTATTCGGGTCGGGAAAGAGAAGATCCCCAAGCAAAGCCATGGTGCCCGCTTTGCCGGCGAGATCGAAGGCTGCGCCGCTGTTAACACGCAGCTTTACCACTACATCCTGGCTTCCGGGACTGGGCAAGAGGAGCACCTGCAGTTCATTCAGAAGGCGAGTTCGATCAGGCACCGCAGAAGTCTGAGCGCTAGTCGACGCTGGGATCGCGGCCAGCAGGCAGGCACTTATTACTGTTTTTACTAAGAGATTTTGAAGTAGTTCGCAGTTCATAAAGGATAGCAGGGTCTAAGTCTGGATCAACCTGAAACGTTTTTCGGATTTAGAACCGAGGGGAGCAAACATCTTAGATGCCTGATATTTGCCCGTCAACCGTTTGCCTCCTAAATGCATCCAAGGCCGTGGTTTGAATAGTATTTGCCCGCCCGGAGCCCGGAGAGGCGGCCAGTTCCATCACCGGCAAACTTTGAACTTCCGACAGTCGGTGTTTGAAAAAAACGAGCAAGAGCCGAAAAGTTTGGAGGAAGGGCGTATCCTTTCGACGTTTGGCGGTAATACTAGTAGGAAGCGGTTCCTACAGAATTGAGTACCGATTGCCAGAGAGAACCACAGAAGAACTTTTGCTTCAACAGGCAGGAGCTGGCGACGGAGCAGCGTTCCTTGAATTATATCAACGACACCGAGACCCGGTTTTCCGTTTTGCTTACAGACTTTCGGGGAGCATCGAGCTGGCTGAAGACATCACGCATGATTGTTTCCTCAGCCTGATGCGGAAGCCGGACAGTTTCATTCCCGGGCGGGCCAGTTTGCGAACTTATCTTTTTTCCGCCGCCCGGAATCTTTGGCTGAAGCAGCTGCGGAAGGTGAGCAAGGAATCGGCGATTGACGACCTCGATGACGACAGGTTTTTTGCGGTGAGTACGGAGCCCCTGGGATATCTGCTGGACCAGGAGCTGTCTTTGAAAGTTCAGGAAGCGGTGGCAGGTCTTTCACCGTTGCAGCGCGAGGCCCTGGTGCTTTTCGAATATGAAGGTCTTTCGCTAAACGAAATCGCAAGCATGGTTGAAACGGATGTGGGAGCAGTCAAAGCCCGGCTCTTTCGGGCGCGAGAACGGCTAAGATATGCGCTTCAACCTTATTTGAATACTGATCGGGAAATTGTTACTTTGGAGAGGGCTTGAAATGAGCAGTAGGATTGGATCCGGAGAGCCCGGCGACAACTTCGTTTCAGAAGATGACCTTAAGAATCTGCTGGAGCGATGGATAACTCCAGAGCCTCCAAAAACGCTCGATCAGCGAGTCGCAAACAGTTATCATATGGAGTTTGGAAATTCAGAATCGGCACAGGCCGCTCTGTTCGCCCCAAGCCAAGAAGAGGTAGTAACGATGAAGTTTTGCTCCACATGCAAAGAAGAGTTTGCGGACAAGTTCAGCTTTTGTCCGGTGGATGGAACCCCCTTAAACGCGGCTGTGGTGAACCCGGAAATTCCGGTAAGTGTGCCGCCGCCGATTAGCGAGCCTGTCAGCGTCAATCCGCCCATGATGGCTGCGGCTGGCGCGGCTGGCATGGCTATGGCTGCGCGGGACGAGTTTCATTTCACCTTCATGGATGATTCGGGATTGACTGCGCGTTTGGCCGAGGCTATCAGGGAAGTGGCCCACGAGTCTGAGCTGACCTGGCCGGAATTCAAGAAGGACCCGTTTGGGTTTACCAAGCGCGGGGTTGTTGGTTATAGCCAGGCTGGCTGGCGAGTCCTTTCGCAGCCGAACGTCGCTACCGGTGTGTTGAGCGCCCTCGTAATCATGATCGGGGCAATCATCGGCGTAGTGCTGTTAGATAGATTTCAGGTCCGACTCGATTTCGCCCAGGCCAAGCAGGAAGAGCAACTCATACTCGAGAGCATGGTTGATATTCCCTCTGAACAACCGACACCCGATGTCGGCACAGCCGGGCTGGACAAAGGCAAGGGCGGCGGAAGCAAGAAAGTTCAGGAGAAACCGGGCGGCGGCGGCGGTGGTGGTCGACAGGATCCGAAGCCCGCTTCGTTTGGAAAAACTCCACAAGCTTCTTTGGAAGTTCCCCAGGTGGTGGCGCCAGACCCGAAACCTCCCAGGATTCTTAATCCGGCGTTACCAGTAGCCGCGACGATAGTTGCGGATCCGATGTTGGTTCCGCCTGATGCGCGTCTGTTGCCATACGGCCTGCGCGATTCCAAGAGCAACGTTCCTTCCTCCGGACCCGGCACAGGCAATGGTATGGGCACGGGAACTGGCGGAGGCATGGGCCCCGGCGAAGGTGGTGGTCTGGGACCCGGCCGCGGCGGCAATATGGGCGGCGGTGACCGCAACGACGGTGGCGGTGGCCCCGGCGGTGGTGGTGGCGGCACTGACTACAACCGAGTCTTCAACAGCCGCGAGGTAAGCACCAAAGCTAAAATTATTTCGAGGCCAGAGCCGAGTTATACGGAAGACGCGCGCAAGAACATGGTAACGGGAACAGTGGTCTTGCGAGCAATCTTCGGTTCGGGAGGTCAGGTAACCGGCATTCGAACAGTGTCAGGTCTTCCGCATGGGTTGACCGAAAGGGCAATCGCCGCGGCGCGGAACATCAAGTTTGTTCCGGCGACGAAGGATGGCCGGCCGGTTTCAATGCACATTCAAATCGAATACAGCTTCAACCTTTACTAAGTACGGCTTCAGCAAAATGCAAAGGGCGCCGACTATTCGTAGTCGGCGCCTATTTACTTTTCGAACGCTGCTGACAGACCCGGGCTATCCGAGTGGAAGCCTGCGGTAGCAAGGCTTCGGCTATTGATTTAGCCGCTCTACGAATCTCTTGATCCGGCCGATTCCTTCCTGCAACTGGCTCATCGAGGTGGCGTAAGAGATTCGAAGGTAGCCTTCGGCGCCAAAGCCTGCCCCGTCGGTTACCACGGTTTGCTCCTCCGCTATCAGTCGCTGGGCAAAGTCTCCCGAAGTTTTCACCTCGTTTCCCAGGTAAGCCTTGACACTCGGAAACGCATAAAAGGCGCCCTCAGGATCATTGCAAACGAGTCCGGGAATATCCCTGAGCGCCGCCAGCAGCCAGCTCCGACGTGCTGCGTACTCGCTCAACATTGCTGCGACTGAGTCCTGTGGTCCGTTGAGGGCTTCGACGGCTGCGCTCTGGGCAATCGAATTTGCATTGCTCGTGGAATGACTCTGCACTTTCAGCATTGCTTTGGTCCACTCGGGAGAGGCGAGCGCATAGCCAACGCGCCATCCGGTCATCGCATATGTCTTCGAAAACGATCCCGCTATGCATAGACGGTTGCGCAGCGGGCGCGGAAGCGAAGCGGCGCTGAACACCTGGGCGGGATGATAAACAAATCGGAGGTAGCATTCGTCAGAGATTACATAAATCCCCCGGTTACTCAGCACTTCCATGATGCGCTGGAATTCACCGGGCGGAATCACTCGGCCTGAAGGATTCGATGGCGAGTTAAGGATGATCAATTTCGTGCGCGGAGTAATTGCGCGTTCGACTTGCTCAGCACTGAGCACAAACCCGGTCTCTTCAGTCTCTATGTAGACAGGAGTGCCGCCGGCAAACACGACAACCTCGGGAAACGTCACCCAGTAAGGTTTCGCAATCAACACTTCGTCACCGGGATTTATCAGACTGACGACTGCGTTGAAGATGGCCTGTTTCCCGCCTGATGTGGTCATCACTTCATTGCGTTGAAAGATTGCGCCAAACTCACGTTGATAAAAATCGATGATCGCCTGCTGAACCAAACGCGTGCCGGCCGTGGGAGTGTATTTGGTTTTACCCGCACGCATGGCCTCTTCGGCTGCGCGCTTGATGTTATCGGGGGTATCGAAATCGGGTTCACCAGCTCCGAAGTCAAACACGGTGACTCCTTCCGAACGGAGGGAGTCCGCCGCCTGCATCGCTGCCAACGTCGACGATGTCTGCATTTTTGCAACGTTGGCTGACTCGTGGAATGAAGAAGTAACGGGTTTGCTCATTATGGGTATCGGAGACTATTTATCTGCAAGTTTTTCTCTCATCCGGGTTTCAACGAGCCGGGGCACGAGCCCATTCAGTTCGCCGCCTAACTGAAACACCTCCTTCACGAGCCGTGAACTAACATACGAGTAGGTCTCGGCCGGCATCATGAAAACCGTTTCTATGGTCGGTTCCAGTCGACGATTCATCAGGGCCATCTGCAATTCGTATTCGTAATCCGAAATGGCTCGAATGCCACGCACGATCGCGTCGGCCTTCTGTGCCAGCGCGTAGTGAACCAGCAGACCCTGAAAATGGTCCACCTGGATAACACACGTCCCCCGTTCGATGGTTTTGAGCACTTCGCCGAGCATCTCCCGGCGTTCATCAATTGAGAAGAAGGGTTGTTTTTCAGGGTTTACGAGAATCGCGATGATAACTTCGTCGAAGAGTTTGCAGCCGCGCTCAATGATGTCGAGGTGCCCGTTGGTAACCGGATCAAACGAACCGGGATAAATAGCGCGTCGCATTGAGAAGGATGGTAAAGGGAAAAGACCAAATGGTAAATAGAGAAAGCCGTTCGGAGCCGAACAGTCGTGCTTGACAGTGCCTAAACGCGATGTTTCAATAACGCCGAACAGACGTGGTGAGTTAAGGCGACTTGCGGCCACGTAAAATAATCCGCTAAACAGCACGGCGAGTCTTTCTCGAGACTAATCGAATAGGGTTTTGGAAAGCCCCGCGTTGTTTAGCGCGGGGCTTTCGCTTTGGTAAGTGGTAATGGCGAACACATGAATTCGTTCACCATCTGACCATTCACTATTTACCATTTACGATTTACCGCTTATGACTAGCTTTCTCGATACATTAAAAGAACGCATTGTCGTCTTTGACGGCGCGATGGGCACCAGTTTGCAAATGCAGAATCTGACCCTCGAGGATTTCGGCGGCCTGCGATTTGAAGGTTGCAACGAAAACCTGCTGGTCACGCGGCCTGACGCGGTTGAGAAAGTGCATTCCGCCTTCCTGGAAGTTGGTTGCGACGTGATCGAGACCAATTCGTTTAACGGTACTCCAATCGATTTCGAAGAATACGGCATCGGTGACAAAGCTTACGAAATGAATCTGCTGGCTGCGCAAATCGCAAAACGCGTGGCGGCAGACTTTTCAACTAAAACAAAACCGCGGTGGGTCGCCGGATCCATGGGGCCGGGGCGCAAGCTTCCAACTCTAGGCCACATCAGCTTCGCGAATTTGAAAGCCGCCTACGCGGAACAGGTGCGCGGGTTGCTCGCCGGGGGAGCCGATCTCCTTATCGTCGAAACCTGTCAGGACTTACTGCAAACAAAGGCTGCGCTCTCGGCGATCTTCGATCATTTCAAACAACATCGCGTCCGAGTTCCGGTTATCGCCCAGGTCACGATCGAAATTTTCGAGACGATGCTAAATGGTACTGAGATCGGCGCCGCGTTGACTGCGCTCGCGCCGTTTCCAGTTGACGTGATTGGAATGAACTGCGGCACCGGCCCTCGTCACATGACGGAGAGCATTCGTTACCTTTGCGAGAATGCGCCGCTGCCTGTATCCGTCCTACCCAATGCGGGTTTGCCCTCGGTGGTTGACGGTAAGATGCACTACGACGAAACGCCGGACACCTTCACGGCCCAGGTGGTCCATTTCGCCACCGATTTCGGCGTCAATATTGTCGGCGGCTGCTGCGGCACGACGGCTGCCCACCTAAAGCTGGTTGTTGAAGCCATGCAGCGCATCACGCCAAAAGCGCGCGACGCCAAACTTGTACCTGCGGCTTCGTCAATTTATTTTCAACAACCTTATGTGCAGGATGCGTCGTTTTTGATCGTCGGCGAGCGCGTGAACGCCAGCGGCTCAAAGAAAATGCGCGATCTTCTCAACGCGGAAAACTGGGACGGGCTGGTGGCGCTGGCAAAGGAGCAGGAGCGCGAAGGCGCTCACATTCTCGACGTCAACGTCGACTTCGTTGGCCGAAACGGCGAGACCGACATGCACGAACTGGCTTCGCGATTGGTGACCAATATCAAACTGCCGCTCATGTTCGACTCCACTGAGTGGGAAAAGATGGAAGCTGGTCTGCAGCACGCCGGCGGCAAGAGTATTCTCAATTCAACCAACTACGAAGATGGTGAACCGCGTTTCGCCAAGGTCATCGACCTTGCGCAACGTTATGGCGCGAGTGTTGTCATTGGCACTATCGACGAAGAAGGCATGGCCCGCTCTGCTGACGGCAAGTTTGCGATTGCCAGCCGCGCTTACGAACAAGCGACTGGGGAACTCGGACTACCGGCGAGCGATATTTTCTTTGATCCGCTCGCACTGCCAATCTCAACCGGCATAGAAGAAGATCGGCGAAATGCTCTCGAGACCATCGAAGGAATTCGCCGGATAAAGAAAGATCTACCCGGCTGCTTCACGATTCTTGGCGTCTCTAATATCTCATTCGGGCTGAACCCGGCTTCGCGAATAGTGCTTAACTCGGTTTTTCTTCATGACGCGGTCGAAGCCGGTCTTGACGCGGCCATTGTAAACGCCAGCAAGATCGAACCGCTCAACCGAATTGGTGAACAGGAACTCAAAGTCGCACGCGATTTGATCTACGACCGGCGCGAGTTTGACGGTGACGTCTGCACTTACGATCCGCTTACGCAGTTCACCACTTTGTTTGAGAACGTCAAAGCCAAAGCTTCAAAGAAAGAATCAAAGGGCGCGACCGTCGAAGAACGACTGAAGAACCACATTATTGATGGCGAGAAGATAGGCCTGGAAGACGAGTTGAAGACTGCGCTTGAAACGCACCCTGCGTTGGACATAATCAATAATATTCTGCTGGACGGAATGAAGGTCGTCGGCGATCTATTCGGCAGCGGACAGATGCAACTGCCTTTTGTGCTGCAGTCCGCGGAAGCGATGAAAGCGGCAGTGCGTTTCCTTGAGCCTTTCATGGAAAAGAAAGGCGGCGCTACGGCAAAGGGCACACTTGTGCTCGCGACCGTCAAGGGCGACGTCCATGACATCGGCAAGAACCTGGTAGACATCATTCTTACGAACAATGGCTACAAAGTCGTAAACCTGGGCATCAAGCAAACGATAGACAATATTCTGCTGGCCCATGAGGAACACAACGCTGACGCGATCGGCATGAGCGGACTGCTCGTGAAGTCTACGTTGATCATGAAAGACAACCTCGAGCTGATGAACGAACGTGGCGTGACGGTCCCGGTCATTCTCGGCGGCGCCGCTCTGACGCGCCGTTACGTCGATGAAGACCTGAACTCGATCTATCAGGGGTCACTCTTTTATGCCGGCGACGCTTTTGCCGGTCTACATACCATGGACCGGTTAGTCGGCGGCGCCGATCTCAACGTCATTACAGGTGGACTGGCAAAGGCCGCGGCCGCAACTGGAGACACAGGTGAAGCCCCGGAAGACGTCGAGGATCGCGTCGGCGAGGAGGCTAAGCTCGGGATCGGCAAGAGCGTGAAACCACGCGGCGCCGCGAAAGTTGGTGGCGATACAACTCATACAACTCGCTCGGCGGTATGCACTGATGTGGCTATCCCGAAACCGCCTTTTTATGGCTCGAAAGTTGTTGAAGACGTTTCGCTTGATGAGGTCTTTGCTTTTGTTAACGAGACGGCATTGTTCAAGGGCCAGTGGCAATTCAAACAAGGTAAGCGGCCCCCTGACGAGTATGAAGCCCTCGTGAAAGACAAAGTTCGGCCGATCTACGAAGAGCTGAAAGAGCGCAGCAAGACGGAAAGACTGCTACAGCCGCGAGTGGTCTACGGTTATTTTCCTGCGCAATCTTCCGGGAACGATTTGATTATTTACGAAGAAGATCAACGGACTGAGCGGATGCGCTTTACGTTTCCCCGTCAACCTTTGAATGCCGGTAAGAACCTCTGTCTCGCAGATTTTTTCGCTTCCAAAGATTCCGGAAAAATAGATACGGTCGCCTTTCATTTGGTAACGATGGGAAGGCGCGCAACTGAATACTCGCAGGAGCTATTCAAGTCGGACAATTATGCTGACTACCTTTATTTCCATGGGCTCAGCGTCGAGGGCGCCGAGGCGCTGGCGGAGTTGTGGCACAAACGCATTCGTGAGGAACTTGGCATTGCCGGTGACGACGCTCCGGACGTGAGAAAGTTGTTCCGGCAGCAGTATCAGGGCTCCCGCTTCAGTTTTGGGTATCCGGCTTGCCCAAATCTCGAGGACCAGTCCAAGCTTTTTGAGTTGCTCAACCCTTCACGGATTGGAGTTGAACTAAGCGAAGAGTTTCAACTCGAACCCGAACAGTCTACCTCTGCAATCATCGCTCATCACCCGGAAGCGAAATACTTCGCAGTTGATTGAGACCTGGTCCAAAGTCCAATGTCCAAAGTCCAAAGTCCTGAGCCGAAAGTTAGTTCGCGGCCCTACCCGGACCGAGACAAGGAAGACCTTGGCCTTCGGACTTTGGACTCTGGAGAGGGTTTGCAACCCACTCCCGAAGAGTTCGCAGTCTTATCCACGTTTGAGCGCTTCGCTTTTCGTTTTGTTCGCCGGATGAACCAGGGCACGTGGAAGCGTTTTTGGACCTGGTGCCAAAGTGTGTTTGGCGCGGGCTGGATCCACTTTGCCACCTACAACATCATGAACATTTACGGGCTCGATAATATCGAGGCCGTCTCGCGCGATCGGCCAATTCTCCTCGTTGCTAATCACCGATCGTTTTTTGACATGTATGTCGTCTCGACCGCACTCTTCCGAAACACCTCCTGGCGCAAGCAGCTTTTCTTTCCGGTGCGTGGCCGCTTTTTCTATGAGTCGCCGCTGGGGCTGTTTGTAAATCTCGTAATGGGATGGTGGTCAATGTATCCCCCGTTTTTCGCCTCCGGCGAAAAGCCGATGACCGAGAAGCGCGAGTTTGATAAATACTCTGTGCGATTGCTCAGCGAATTGTGTCGCAACGGACCGGGCAATGTAATTGGCTTTCATCCGGAAGGTACGCGTAACAAAGGACCCGATCCTTATTCCTACTTGCGGCCGCAACCAGGCGTCGGGAAACTGATCAAAGATGCGGCGCCGCAAGTGATTCCCGTTTTCATCACTGGCCTGGGAAACGATCTACCAAAGCAAGTGATGGGAAACTGGCGCGGCGGGGAACAGATTCGTATCTACTTTGGCCGTGAACTCGACTTAACGGACTACCTCGCGAAACCGGATCGTCTTCGCACCTACAAAGAAATCGCCGATTTTGTCATGAGCAAGATTGCCGAGCTCGGTGAACAGGATCGCGCGAAGAGTGCTCCACGAAATAACACGAAGTAGCACTAAGAAACTCTGCGTGTAAAATGCTTTCCCTTGACAGTCTGGGGGAAGGGCCTTAGTATGCCTCCGACCCTCCCGGTCACCGCACAATGGCAAATACCAGAACAGACTTGATGCAAGGCACGCTTGAGCTTTTGATCCTCAAGACGCTCTCGCGCGATTCAATGCATGGGTATGGAATCGCGCAACGCATTCACGAAGCGGTCGAGGACTTATTGAAAGTTGAAGATGGCTCTCTCTATCCGGCCCTCTATCGCATGGAAGAAAGAGGTTGGATAACTTCAGACTGGGGTCTTTCCGAGAATAATCGGCGGGCCAAATTCTACAAGCTGACGAGGAAGGGAAGAAAGCAACTCGATTCCGAAGCAGCCAATTGGGAGCGTGTCTCGCAGGCTGTTACACGAATTTTGCAGACTGCTTAACTCGCATCTTATCGAGGACCGATAATGAAAGCCGCAATTGATGTCTTATTCAGGCGTCGCCGCAAGAGTAGTGAGACGGCGCAGGATATTGATGAAGAGTTGAACTTTCATCTTGAACTCCTGACCCAGAAACATCTTCAACGAGAGATGTCGTTAACCGAAGCCAACGATGCCGCAGCGAAACGCTTTGGAAACGTCGAACGGATCAAAGATCAGTGCCTTGCCATCAGGAGAAGGAGTCATCCTTTCCTGGTTGCTTTGAAGTCGTTGCTAATCCTGACATTTCTTACTGGCATTGTAGTCCGAGTTCTTAGCACGGCTCTGAACACGCGCCGTATCGGCGACCTATTGATTGCCATCCCTATCCTGGCCGGGGTGTTGCTTTATGTTCGCAACATAAGTCCGTCTAGTTTTGTTTCGAACCCTGAAACCGCACTATCGTTGCGGTTGAATGAGAATGTCCAACCACTGTTCACAGCTTATGACAAGGGAATGCATACCCCGGTCGAGCGTCTGATTTCGGATAAGTAAGCTCAGCAACAGCAGAAGCCGGGAGATCCTGACCCGGTTCGCTTCAAAGGAAGTCTCTTTGAGGATGGGGTACGTGTGCCCTACGGATTAAGAACCCATGCTACGAATCAATAAGCTCACGAAAACCTATTCGAACCGCATTCAAGCGCTCAGGGAAGTCAGCTTGAATATTGAACCGGGAATGTTTGGCTTGCTTGGGCCAAACGGCGCCGGCAAGACCACCCTGATGAAAATAGTGGCGACACTTCTCGATCCGGATTCGGGCACAATCGAGATGGACGGCGTGGACTTAGTTCTCCGGAAAGATAAGGCGCGTGAGATGCTTGGCTACCTGCCGCAGGAGTTTGGTCTTTATCCGACACTCACAGCGGAGCAGACGTTAAATTACTTCGCAAAACTAAAGGGCGTTTGGGATGCGAAAGAGCGCTACAGCCTTGTCGAAGCACTCCTGGAACGCGTCAATCTGTCATCCGCGAGGAAACAGCGAGTCGGAGGGTTCTCTGGAGGAATGCGGCAACGCCTGGGCATCGCTCAAGCCCTAATCGGTGAACCGCAACTGATCATCGTTGACGAACCCACAGCCGGATTAGACCCAGAGGAACGCGTTCGCTTTCACAACCTGCTTTCTGAAAGCGCGGGTGAAGATACCGTAGTCATCCTGTCTACACACATAGTCTCAGACGTTTCTAACCTTTGCAGCCAGCTGGCCGTTATTCGAAAGGGAGAAATCATTGCGACGTGCACGCCACAATCTGCGATCGACAAACTGAAAGACTCCGTGTGGCAAGCAGCCGTTCCACGCGAACACATCTCCGCATTGAAGGCACGCTATCAGGTGATATCGGTCCAAATGGCGGGTGGATTGGCGCGTTTGAGGGTTATATCGAAAGGCGAGCGGCCAGGCGAAGAGTTTACTCCGACCGAGCCGGCTCTGGAGGATTACTATTTTGATCTGGTCAGTAAATCAGATGAAGCCCTCTCCTCGCGAAGATGAGAAATCTTTTTCATACGCCGTTCTGCGCTGTTTTTCGGAATGAAGTGCTGCTTAATTCCAAGCGCGTCGCTCCTTATGCGATGGCGCTCCTGTGTGCCGGTAACGGCCTCCTGTGGTGGGGCTGGGGACCTGCCACTGGTCACGGCTGGGCAGTAAACGCCGACTTTTTCATCGCGGGGGTTCTTCCCGTTTACTCTTTCTTGACCCTGCCTCTGTTCACCGCCGCGTTCATGGCGGATCCGGTGAACAGGGATTTCCGCACCGGCGTCGATCCGCTTATTTTTTCAAAACCCATTAGCCGCGGCGAATATCTCCTCGGAAAATTTCTTGGCAATTTCTTTGTGCTGGCCTGTTGCCAGTCAGCTTTTGTGCTGACGTGGTTTGTGCTGCAGGCAGTTCCCAAACAAGGCTTAATTACCCAGGACTGGAAAGTATTTCCTTACATAAAACACTTTCTGGTATTCGTGGTGATCTCGCACCTGGGTCTGGCTGCCTTCTATTTTGCTGTAGGAGTTCTACTCGCAATGCCAAGCTCGTATACGGTCTGGGTGTTGGTTTTTATCCGCTCTACATCGCTTATCAGACAGTCTTATTGAGTAGCTTGCCGTGGCGATGGAAACTGGCTCTTGACCCTTTGGTTATGAACCGGGGTGGGAGAAACTTTCACGCCATCAGCGTTGAGGTGATGAATCAACTCGTAGTCGTTTACGAAACAGACCTGATCGTCAATCGCGCGGTGATGATTCTGCTTGCGGCGATTTGTCTGACGAGTGTCTGCCTGCGTTTCACCATAACCGAGCGCCCCGGGAAGGAAAAATTTTCATTCCTCAACCTTTCGACCGCAGCCGAAAGAGTCTATTACCCGGAGAGTTCGCCGGCGACGCGTCTCGACGATTTCGAAAAGCCTGACTACAAAGCAAGCGCAACTATCCCCCGCATCGCCCTTCCTGAAGTCGCCAGGACCAACGAAGGAATTCGCGCGAACGTGGATAAACTGATCGCCGTCTTAGGCATTGAGTTTCGTCTGCTTCGCGCTGAACGAAGTCTTGTCGTGATAGTACCTCTGGCTGTCTGCCTATCCATTTTGGAAGTGGCCTTCTATAACGTTCCTCCTGACGTCTCTTATTCCGCCGCTTATGCGACTAACACAGCAAAGTTGTTAATGCTATTTCTTTTCGGCATAGCTGTTTTCTATACGGGCGAAGTAATGCACCGTGATCGCGAACTGAGAATTGAGCCGGTTCTCTGGAGCACGCCTGCGGCCAATACCGTCTGGCTGCTCTCGAGGTTTCTAGCCACGCTCTGCCTCATGATAGTTTTAATTACCATCGTTGGGCTGACTGCAGTTGCAATTCAACTTATCCGAGGCCACACACCGGTTGAGATTTCCGCCTACTTGCTCGTCTACTCGGTGATTCTATTTCCTACAATAGTTTTCGTGACGGCGGCTTCCATTGCCCTCAACGTCTTACTGCGTGATAAATACGTGGTCTATGCTGTATCAATTGCAACGGGCGCCGGACTCTTCTACCTCTATAGCCTGGGTCGTAACCATGGGCTTTACAATCCCGCCCTTTTTCAACTTTGGACTTATTCCGACTTAATCGGGAGGGGAAGCGGCCAAGGACGAATTCTGGCGCACAGAATCTATTGGCTGGCTCTTTCGTGTCTGTGTTTCTCAGTTGCCCATCTTGGTTTCTCACGAAAGGCGGCTAAAGGCCTCAGGGTCGATGGGCAACTTAGCAGTAAGGCTTTGGCGTTAGTCGTCACGATCGTCTCCATCCTGGTAGCCGTCGTCACAGGCTTGATGATTAAATAGAGGAAAGACGGCAGTCAGCAGACAGCAGTCAGCAAGCAGCAAGACTTCGAGTGTTTCTTGCTTGCATTAAGTAGCAGGTATCATCTGCCGACTGCCGACTGATTTCCCATGTCGCTTCCAATCGTAATTATCAATCCTGAGTCAGGCGGCGGTGCCACCCGCGACGCCTGGCCGAAGATTGCCAGCGATCTGGCGACGCATTTCGGAGCCTTCACTCCGCTGTTTACGACCGGCGCGGGACAGGGAATTGAACTCGCCGCAGAAGCCGCACGCAAAGGAGCGGCTTTGATCATCGCTTGTGGCGGAGATGGGACCATCTCTGAAGTTGCGAATGGAATCCTTGCGGCGGGCACCAGCGCAGAGCTCGGGATCCTTCCCAGCGGTACGGGCGGCGACTTTCGGAAGACGCTGGGAATACCATCCCGTTCTGGCGAAGCGGTCAGAATTCTGAGGACGGGCCGCACACGCCAGATAGATGTTGGCAAGATCAAATTTCAGACTGAAGTCGGTGAGCTCGAGTCGCGTTATTTCGTAGGAGTGGCATCGTTTGGTATGAGTGCCGACGTTATTAGCCGAGTAAAAGAGCGAAGAACAGACTGGCTTCCAGTCAGCGGTCCAGGATGGTTGACGGGCCGGGCTACGTTTGGATTGGCAATGGCGCAATCTTCGCTGAAAACTGAGGCGATTCGCGTGACCATCCAGCTCGATGACGACCCTGAAAGGCACATGACGGTGGCCAACATTTGCATCGCCAATGCACGTTATTTTGGCGGCGGAATGAAAATCGCCCCCGACGCTAAACTTGCAGATGGAAAATTCGATGTGGTTAGCATCGGCGATCTGGGGGCAGCACGGCTGATAACGAATGCGCCGCGAATTTATTTTGGGGCGCATTTGGGGATGTCTGAAGTCGGTCACATGTTGGCGAAGAAGGTCGAAGCACGTCCTTTGAGCAAAGACGACCGCGTGCCCATTGAGGTTGACGGTGAGCTGCCGGGGTTTCTCCCCGCCACCTTTCAAATCATTCCCATGGCGCTGCGAGTTCGTTGTCCACGATCATCCAGATCAAAAATATAAAACTTCTTGCCAGAAAATTGAGAAACAGGGTATAAATATGCGCACCGAGCCCCGATTATAAAGGTTTTACTGGCGCGGCGCCCTTCATGCATAAACGAATAAGCGGTTCTGAGCAGAGAGTGGTTCCCTGCGACGCGGGAATTTGTATAGCCGGCACTCCACTGCAACGTTGAAGTGTAACTTACGGAGTTCAAGCAACGGAGGATTCGAGATTAGTGGATAGTCCCAGCGATCAAGAGCAAGCGGGTAAAGTCGCAAGCTCGTCTCCGGAAGTCGAGACACCCGCGGGAACACCGCCGGCCGCGAAGCCTGTGCCGCCGAAGACCGCTGTACCCGCTGCGGCAGCACGGCCCGTGGCGAAGCCGGTTGGCGCATTGGTTGAAAGCGCGCCGGATCCTCCCGTTAACAAAATGAGACGCCGCATCGTTTGGTCGGCAATCGCGGCTAGTCTTGTTGCATACTTTCTAATGTTCCTGCGGTTTTTCCTGCCGCGATCTATCCTGGAACCCTCCAGCACCTTCCGGATTGGCGCCCCAAGTGATTACGCGCTCGGCGTCGATACCAAGTGGCAACAACAGTATCGAATTTGGGTAACGCGAACTTCCGACCGGCTGTTTGTGATTTATGCCCGTTGCACACACCTCGGTTGCACTCCAGATTGGAAGGCCAGCGAAAATAAGTTCAAGTGTCCCTGTCACGGTAGCGGATACGACAGCGAAGGCGTGAATTTCGAAGGCCCCGCGCCGCGACCGATGGATCGCGCTCACGTCGAACTCGACGCTGAAGGACAAATCCTGGTAGATATCGCCAAGTTGTACGATTGGACTAAGGGAGAAAAGAATGAGTTTGATGAGCCTGGGGCTTACATTCCGTTGTGAGTTAGAAGCAAAAGCCCGCGCGTAAGCGAGGGCTGTTATTTTTTGGAGTTCTCAGTCAGTCGGATTATCTGCGTCGGAACGAGAGTTTATGGATCCTGAACGTCCTGACGAAAAAGAGACGGAGCAACTAACGGGCGATGAGAAGCCCGGCACCAGCCTGATCGCCAAGGTTCGTGAGAGCGGGGCTGCGCTCAAAGAACGTGCTGTCGAGGAAGCCAAGACGTATAAGGACCCGCAGGACACGCAACTTTGGAAATCCATCTTTCGCGTATCTCACGATCGTTCCGATCCACGAAACCGTTCGTTGGCGATTCTGTCCAACGTCTTCCTTCATCTTCACCCGGCAAAGATAAACCGTGATGCAGTGCGTTACGCCTTCACCTGGGGAATGGGTGGTATCACGTTCTACCTTTTCATCGTGCTCACGTTTACCGGCGTGTTGTTGATGTTTTATTACCACCCGACGAAGGCCGATGCCTTTCGCGACATTCTCTATCTTGAACACGACGTTCCCTTCGGCAAACTGCTGCGCAACATGCACCGGTGGGCTGCGCACCTGATGGTAATTACCACCTGGCTGCACATGTTTCGCGTGGTGTTGACCGGTTCATACAAGAGGCCGCGCGAGTTTAACTGGTGCGTTGGCGTGGTGTTACTCGTGCTTACGCTCCTGCTTTCGTTTACCGGATACCTGTTGCCGGACGACCAATTGGGGTTCTGGGCGGTGACTGTCGGCACGAACATGGCTCGCGCCACGCCGATGCTTGGTTCCGAGGGGCCATTCGGCGTTCAGCTTGGCATGACTCCTTATAACGACGTCAGGTTTGGGCTGCTGGGAGGTTCCATCGTCGACTCGAATGCGTTGCTGCGTTCATACATCTGGCATTGCATTGGAATCCCGCTGGTGGCTTCGATATTTATGGCGGTCCACTTTTGGCGCATACGGAAAGACGGTGGAATTTCCGGCCCGGCGCCGATGGTGCTCGAGTCTGAAATGAAAGCGATAAAGAAGAAGTAGGTGTCGGAACCACCTGCGCTACCGGGTGGCATTGTTTTGTCGCAGCAAGAGCCGCCCGCGAAGGCACCGTTAGGTAAGAATACCCGCCAGCGTACGCAGGCGATTCTGACCAGGACATATGGCGAAAATCAGTTTGAGCAAAGGTAAGTTAATAACTTGGGGAGTGCTAATAGCTCTCACGGCTCTCGCCATTTTCAGCGTTCACGACTGGCATCAGCTGTGGAAGATTTCTTCCGCGCCTGACAATGTTCCAATCGTTGCCATGCTTTTTCTCGTGCCTTTCTTTACCTGGTTGGGAATTAAGCAGGCCCGCGCCAACGACCGTCTGGTCGAAGAATTGGAAAGCGATCCGAAGTTGGCGAAAACACATCACCGGAAGGTGGAACCGTGGCGTCCGGGTTGGGCGCGTGACATTCATGTTTGGCCGTATCTGGTTCGCATCGAGTTTCTCGCGGCGGTGATTGTCACCGTCGTTTTGTTTGTCTGGTCTATTACGCTCAACGCTCCGCTGGAAGAGCCCGCAAATCCAAACCTGACGATGAATCCGTCGAAAGCGCCGTGGTACTTCCTCGGTCTGCAGGAGATGCTGGTCTATTTTGATCCGTGGATAGCGGGCGTCGTCATGCCCAGCCTGATCATGGTCGGCTTGATGGTGTTTCCGTATGTTGACTCCAATCCGTTGGGAAATGGTTATTACACGATCAAGCAGCGGCGAGTTGCGCTTTGGATGTTTTGTGCCGGGTTTCTGCAGTGGATCCTATTGATTGTGATCGGCACCTTTATACGGGGCCCGGGTTGGATCTGGTTCTGGCCGGGCCAAACGTGGGACCACAATGCGGTGGTTTACGATCGCAATCGCGATTTGCACGACATCGTGGCAGACATGTTTGGGCTCACCGTGCTTTCGACATCCTGGATCCTTAAATTGATTTTCGGCGCGATCGTGGTGGGATTGTTTTTTGTTGTGGGCGCTCTGTTCTTCCACTGGATACTTACCCGCGGCGGCCTGGACCGAATTGACCGGTCGCTACCGTTTTGGAAACGGATTTGGCTCTGGATGAAAACGCCGGATCCGTTTGAACAAAAGCTGCTCGCGCGCACGAGTCTCCTTCAGTATGCGACGTTCCAGTTTTTTGCCATCACTGTTTTGCTGGCGATGCCCGTCAAGTTAATTCTTCGTTTGGTGTTTACCATTAAATATGTGTGGGTGACCCCCTGGTTTAACGTTTAAGGTAGGACAGGCATTTCTGCCTGTCCATTTTATGTGCTCGAGACTGACGGCCCGACAAGAGTCAGTCTAATAAGAATGGACAGACAAGAATGTCTGTCCTACTTTCAAAGGATTTCGTTTGGCTGACTCTGCTGAAGCACTGATTAAGAAGGAGCCTGAGACTCCGACGCATGATCCCATCGTGAGCCGCTCCACGAGCGGCATTCTGTTGGTCTGCGCTTTGCTGCTGACTCTGTCACTGGCCTGGGCGCTTTGGGATGAAGCTTTCGGCCAACGTCCCTGGAAGGGAATTCAGAAGGAATTTGTCAGCCGTTACACTCGCTACCTCAAGAGCATAAAAACCCAGGCAGGTAAAACTGAAGCTGAAGTTAAAGAGAGCGCTGAATACCAGCAACTCGCGGCCGAAGCGCAAGCCGCGCTCGATCAGGTTAAACCTGAGACCGCCGACGTGGATAAACAAGTCGGCACAATTCAGCGGCAGATCGACGCGGTAACTGATCCGTTCCAAAATCAGCGCGGGCGTCTCACCGTCATCAGCTACAACATCGAGACGGCTGAGGGATCGACGAAAGAAAAATATCGCAAGGAAGCCGAACGGAAGCGTCAGGAAGTTACCGAAGTGGAATTGCCCGCTCCTGATGGCTCAGGCACGATCACTCAGAAGATGAACTTTGAGCAGCTCGAGAAGTTTTACAACGATCTGCGCGAACAAAAAGCCAGTCTCCTGGCAAAGAAGGCCGAACTTCTGAAAGAGCCGACTGAGATAGCAAAGAAACGTGACGACTACCTCAAGCATCACGTCATCGGTTTAACTCCTACGCAGATCGATGGCCTGGTCAAAAAGATGGAGAACTTTGATTACTCCATTCTTGGTCATCAAATTAGTGTAAATTCAGCCAATATCGTAGATCGCTGCGAGGTTTGTCATATTGGTATCCGTGAGCCTCTCGATCTGAAACCTGCTGATTTGGCTCCGGATGGCCCGGGTAAGAAGCCCGATAGCATGTCACGCGCTTTCGTAAGTCATCCCAATAAAGAGCTGCTGCAAATCCACACGCCGGAACGTTTTGGTTGTTCAGGCTGCCATTGGGGAAACGGCCGCGCGACTACCGGAGAGGTGAAAGGACATGGCCGCCACAAATATTGGCTCTGGCCACTTTTCGAGAAAGAGAATATCGAGGCCGGTTGCCAGCAATGCCATGCAAAGGATCGAGTAACTCAGGGAGCCACGACGCTCAACCGCGGCCGGGATCTGTTTTACGAGCGCGGTTGTGTAGGCTGCCATCGCTACGAAGGGTTTGACCGCGAAACTGACGCGCTCTCGAGCACCCGTCAAAATACAACCCAGCTCGAAGACCAGATTCTGCAAAACGAAAAGCAGATTCGTCAGGACACTGAGGCTGCCGGACAGGCCGCCGACGATGCTGAGGCGCAGAAGCTGTTAGCGCACGCAGAGTCGTTGCGGGTGTCGAATAGTTTGTTGGCGGCAAGGATTGACCAGGCGAACCTGCAATCGAAATATTTGATGCAGGACCAGAAGAAGATTGGCCCAAACCTCAAAGACGTTAAGCTCAAGTTACGCAAGGAATGGATCCCGGTCTGGTTAAGAGACCCACAGAATTTCCGTCCCGGGACGAAGATGCCGACCTTCTGGCGTTTTGCCGAGACTCCTAACCAGAGCGGTGTCGAGCGTGATAAGGATGCCGAGGATCAGATTCGCGCGATCTCAGCATATCTCTGGCAGGAGAGTTTTGAGGGCAAAGCGCCCCAGCAGTCACGCGGCAATGCGACGCACGGCCAGGAACTTTTTGAAACCCGCGGTTGTCTTGGTTGTCATGCAATCGGAGACGCTGAAAATCCGACCGGCGGCACGTTTGCCGCGAACCTGCAACGTATCGGCGAGAAGTCAAACTTCGAATATATCGTGCGCTGGATTCATAACCCGCGCGATCGCTGGGCGCCGTACTGTCCGAAAGAAAAGCGAGACCTGACTCCGGAAGACTACAGCAAACACGGCAAGGCTTATGCGTTTGATACTGAGTTGAATTCTCGTTGTCCGAATGATGGCGCCGAACTGCAAGTTCAGAACATGACCGTAATGCCTAACTTCAGGCTTTCGGATAGCGATACTCGCGACATCGCCACTTATCTCTTCTCGCTGTCTTCGCCGCCATCTTATCCAGACGCGTCCTTCATGGACGATTCGAACTTAAAAGCACAAGGTGGGGCGCTGATCAAGCAGTATGGCTGCGCGGGTTGTCACGAGATCAAGGGCTTCGAGGACGAGCAGCGCATCGGAAAAGAACTGACTGTCGAGGGCGCGACGCCGATCGAGAGGCTGGACTTTGCCCTGTTAACGCATGATGCGGAGAAGGGCCACGACCCGCTCGACTTGCGCAATTTGGGACGTGCACCTGCTGAGGGCAACGCGAATACTGCCCACGCCACGCACGAAGAAAAACCCTGGTATAACCACAAGGGATTCTTCGAACACAAACTTGCGGAGCCCGCGATCTATGATCGAGGTAAAGAAAAAGATCCCAAAGACAAGCTGCGAATGCCCAAGCCTTTCCTGGAGCCGGAATGGCGGATCGCGCTCACCACCTTCCTCTTGGGTAGTGTGGGAACAGAAGGATCCAACGTGCCGCGTTCGCTTTTCTTCGATCCGCAGGATCAACGCCGGCAGGATATTCAGAATGGCTGGTGGGTGATCAAGAAATACAATTGCGTCGGTTGTCACCAGGTTCAGGTAGGCGAGAAATCAGTCCTGATGGACGTTCCTTACTATCAGACGCCGGAGGGCAAAGACCTTCTGCCACCGCGTTTGACGAGTGAAGGCGCGCGCGTCGATCCAAACTGGTTACTGCGATTTCTCAACGATCCTTCGCTCAGTGGCGATAGACCGCTCGCGGCAAATACCGGAAACGCGGGCAACCCGCCTGCAACCGCGAGCCCGTCGCCGGCTGCGCAGAGTGGCGCGCCCAATCCTGCCAGCACGCCGAGTCCTGCCGCGGACGGCAAGCTGAAAGCTCAACCGGGGCTCGATCGCAATGGCGTACGCCCATACCTCAAAGCGCGGATGCCTACTTTTAACTTTTCACCAAACGAGCTTCAGGTTTTGGTTCGCTTCTTTATGGCCCTATCAGGCCAGCAGGAACCATACATAAAGGAGCCTTTGCAGCCATTGACCGAACAGGAAAAACTGGTAGCGAGGCAAATGTTTACTTCAGGCACTCCGTGTTTGAAGTGTCACATTACGGGCGACCCGGCACACGACGCCACCGCAATTGCGCCAAACTTCCTGCTGGCCGGCGAGCGGCTCAAGCCTGACTGGACGTTCCGCTGGTTGCTGGATCCGGCGCAGATTAGTCCGGGCACGGCCATGCCCAGCGGACTTTTCCGGAAGGAAGGCGAGCGGTGGGTGATTAATTTGCCGAATCCCCCGGCGAGCGCAACCGCTTACCAAAACGACCATGCCCAGTTGCTGGTGCGATACATGCTTCTCCTGACGCCCGAGGAACAGAGACGTTTGCTGGCGACTTCGCCTGTGGCGCCGCCGGCAGCCGGCGCTCCGACTGCACAGAAACGCGGTGGAATTGCGAAGCCGTCAACTTCGGCGCGAAGCGAACGCAAAGGTAGACGTGGAACTGTCCTGGCGGGTTCCGTCATACGAAGATCGAATTCACGTGTTGGCAGTTCACGCGGGTTTTAACGAGAAGCCGCAAGCCAGGTACGATCCACGAAACCACACGAAAGCTGACGAAATAGAGCTCGCTTGTTCGCAGTAGTTAGTGTGATTTAGTGGTTGGCTTGGCTCGTGATAAAGTTATTCTAAAGTTATTCAATTCTGGAGGAACTGATTATGTTTAAGCAGATTAAGGTCTGGCTTGTCCTGACCACGATTTTTTCTTTGATGGCACTCGCGTCGTCTTGCAGCAAGCCGGCGACAAACGAAGCCGGACCTGAAGCGACTTCCGGCACCAGCGCCAAGGCCTTTACGGCCAAAGGCGATGAAGGAACGGTGACCGGGGCGATCGCATTCAACGGCGCTCCGCCGGCGCCGAAGAAGATCGATACTTCAGCCGACCCGGCCTGCGGGACAGCTAATCCAAATCTGTCAACTGAAGATACGGTGGTTAAGGACGGCAAACTCGCGAACGCTTTCGTCTACGTTAAGGATGGAACCACGGCTGACGGAACGAAGGTTGGCGACTATACCTTCACTACGCCGGGTACCGCGGCAACCCTTGATCAAAAAGGCTGCCAATACGTACCGCATATTCAGGGCATTCAAGTTAATCAAAAGTTGTCAGTCACAAATAGCGATCCCACCCAGCACAATGTCCACCCGACTCCAAAAAACAATCCCGAATGGAACCAGACGCAGGCCAATGGCGCGGCTCCAATCGAGAAGAGTTTCAGTCGCGCTGAAGTGCTTATCCCGGTCAAGTGTAACCAGCACCCATGGATGAAATCCTATGTGGCCGTTCTCAAGCATCCGTTTTTTGCAGTGAGCGGCGCCGATGGGACTTTTACAATCAAGGGTTTGCCGCCAGGGAAATACACAATCGCTGCCTGGCATGAAAAGGGTGGTCCAGCCGGGACCGAGAAGACGATGGAAGTCACAGTCGCTGCCAACGGTACCGCGAAAGCGGATTTTGCGTTTGGCGACGCCGCCACAGCTTCAGGCAGCTCAGGTTTGAAGATGATGCCTGCTCTCGATGTGCCGATGTTGGTTAGGCACTAAAACAATTACCAAATGCCGATTGCCGATTTGCGATTTGGAAAAATCAATAATCGGCATCGGCCGTTGGTGATTGCAAATCGGAAATATGAACAGGGGTCTGCACAGGTTTGCGTGCATCGTAGCCGGCGCAACATTTTTTTTGATAGTGGCCGGAGCGCTCGTGACCAGTCACGATGCAGGATTGGCGACTGACGACTGGCCGCTGACGGATGGCCGGTTTCTACCCAGGATTGAATCGCTCGGCCTCCGCAACGGGGTCGTAATGGCGGGCAATCTGTTTTGGGAGCACGGTCATCGGATGGTGGCCACCACGGTCGGCATGCTGACCATCGTGCTGCTGATTTACCTCTTCGCCAGGGAGCGAAGGCAGTGGGTCCGCCGGCTTGGTTTGATTGCGCTCCTTGGAGTAATCGCGCAGGGATTGCTCGGCGGCTTGACCGTCAAACTAATGCTGCCGTTGTGGGTTTCATCGGCGCATGCCACGCTGGCCCAGCTCTTTTTTTGCACGGTAGTGAGTTTGGCGGTGTTCACTTCGTCGAGTTGGATGCAGGATCGGCCCACGATCGAAGAGCAGAGCGGATTACCGCTGCGATATCTTTGCGTTGCCGCTGCCTCGGCGATCCTGGTGCAACTGATTATCGGTGCGACGTTGCGTCATTCGGCCACGTGGGAAAAACACTTACCGACTGAGCTCGTGCTCACTCACGTCGGTGGCGCTATCGTGGTGACTTTGTTGCTGGGCAGTGTTTCCTGGTTGGTGTTGCGACGTTACTCCGGCGAACTGTTTTTGACACGGCCGGCGAAGGTAGCGCTTGCCCTGTTGACGTTGCAGTTGCTGCTGGGAGTTGCGGCCTACATTACGCGATTGGGTTCGCCAAATGATCCGCAGCCTTTGAAACCAATGGTGGCCATTACGGTGGCCCATGTTGCGTGTGGCGCGCTGGTCTTCGCGACGACGATTGTATTGACGCTGAGGTCATTCAAGGTTTTGCGCGCTCCTCAAATTGTCGTCCGGCACGTGGCGCAACCTGAGAGAGTTTAGTTAACTCGCTGAGTGCAACCTTATGCCGCGCCTTGGCGCATCGAGAATTCTGGTTTAGAGAAGATTCTTAATGGAAGAGTTTGCAATAGAACTTAATAGCGGCTCTGTAGCCCTCGAGCGACTCAGCGCGCGCGAGCGGTTTGCGGCTTTTCTCGAGCTGACGAAACCGCGCATCACTTTTCTAATCGTGCTCACTGCGGCCGCCGGATTCGCCATGGCTTCCAGCGCCAGCATCGATTACGCGTTGCTCAGTAAAGCAATGTTTGGGATCGCCTTATTGTCGTCGGGCATCGCCACGCTCAATCAGTATATGGAGCGCGATCTCGACCTGCTGATGCGCCGCACTGCCAACCGGCCGCTGCCTTCGGGAAAACTAATGCCATGGGAAGCGTTGACGTTTGGCGTTACGCTGACCGTGCTGGCAGAGATTTACCTGTCGGTCTTTGTTAATCCGTTGACCGGTTTGCTGGGTCTCACGGTAATCGCCGGCTACTTGTTTGCCTATACGCCGCTCAAGACGCGAACGACGCTGTCTACCATGGTCGGCGCATTCCCGGGCGCCGTGCCGCCCCTTATTGGTTGGGCCGCTGCTCGAGGGGAAATCGGCCTCGAAGCATGGGTACTATTTGCAATATTGTTCCTTTGGCAGTTTCCACACTTCCTGGCGATCGCCTGGATGTATCGCGAAGACTACAGCCGGGCCGGAATTCTCATGTTGCCGGTAGTTGAGCCGGATGGACGCGTGACCGGGCAGCAAATTGTCGTTTACACCCTCATGCTGTTGCCGGTTAGCTTGCTTCCCACTGTACTTGGAATGGCCGGAAGGGTTTATCTCTATGGCGCAATCGTTCTCGGATTGCTCTTTCTTTATAGCAGTGTGCGCGCAGCATTTTCCAAATCCAGACAGGAGGCCCGGAGGCTGTTGCTGGCTTCGGTGATCTATCTGCCGCTCTTGTTCATTTTGATGGTCATTAATCGGTGACTGTAGGGCAGGCATTCCTGCCTGTCTGAAGACTTGTAATCGTTCATCCAGGACAGATAAGAATATCTGTCCTACATCTAAGGAGATCTAACCGATGGGACGTGCTCTTGCGGTTATCATCTGGATCCTGACTCTGGGTTCGGTCAGTCTCTTTTTCGTAAACAAGTGGTGGTTTCCAACCGCTATTTCCGAACACGCGCCGGCCCTCGATCGACAGTTTCTGCTGACGATTATCGTGGTGGGTCTTTCGTTTGCGGCGGCGCAAATCGGACTCGGCTGGATGGTCTGGAAATATCGCGACACGGGCAGCACCGACCGGGCAATGTACACGCATGGCAGCAATCGCCTCGAAGTGGTCTGGACGATCGTCACTGCGGTAATCTTCATAGGCCTCGCAGTGATGGGCCAAAGCGTCTGGGCGTCACTCAGGTTTAACGACGCGCCCGCCGGATCGTTTCAGGTGGAAGTGGTCGCGCAACAGTTTCAGTGGAATTTCCATTACGCCGGCAAAGACGGGGTCTTCGGTCGCACCCATCCAACTCTGATAGACGATTCCTCGCTTAACTTCATCGGCATTGACGAGGCCGATCCCAGCTCGAAGGACGATGCGGTCCACAGCGTGATTGCCATTCCCGCCGGGCGACCAGTTGAGTTGACGCTTCGTTCGAAAGACGTCATTCATAATTTCTGGGTGCCGCAGCTGCGATTTAAACAGGATCTGGTTCCGGGGATGGCGATCAAAGTCCATTTCACGGCCAACACGCCCGGCAAATACGAACTTGCCTGCGCCGAGCTCTGCGGGCAACTCCATTTCAAAATGCGAAGCTTCATGCTGGTGCTGCCCACGGATGAGCACTCAGAGTTGATGACTTTGCCGCAGGATCAGTTTCAAACTCGAATGACGGAGTTGCTCGCGAAGTACAAATTGCCGGCGAGCAATTAGTTTCCTTTAACTACATTCCAGCAAATTCGGGCTCTACCACGAGGAGATAACGGATGTCAGGAGAAACGCACGATACGCACGGAGCAGTGCACCGGCACGAGGCCCCCACCAGCTTCATTCGTAAGTACATTTTCAGCCTGGATCATAAGGTCATCGGCATCCAGTACATCATTCTGGCGCTCGTAGCGGTGCTTGTCGGCATGACGATGTCCGTTTTGATGCGGATGAACCTGTCGTGGCCGGGAACGAATTGGCCCATCCTCGGGACGCTGTTTCCGGGAGGCGCGCCCGGCGGCATGATGACGCCGGAATTCTATCTTTCGCTGGTGACGATGCACGGCACCATCATGGTGTTTTTCGTGCTGACTACCGCACCGCAGGGCGGGTTTGGAAACTATTTTCTGCCGATTCAAATTGGCGCGGAAGATATGGCGTTTCCCGTCCTGAACATGCTTTCGTTCTGGGTCACCTTCGTCGGGTTCGTGGTAATTCTCGCCGCCATCTTTTTCTCCGGAGCTGAATCGACAGTTGGACCGATTGGAGGTTGGACAGGTTACGCACCATTGAGCGCGCTGCCAAATTCCGGACCCGGGCAGGGCATGGGGATGAATCTTTGGATCATCAGCATCGCCATCTTCTGCGTGGGTTCATTGCTGGGTGCGCTCAACTTCATTACCACCCTGCTCAACATGCGCGCTCCGGGAATGTCTCTCATGCGCATGCCTTTGACCTGCTGGGCCTGGTTTACGACCGCAGTGCTCGCGCTGCTTTCGTTCCCGGTCCTTCTCGGAGGCGGCATTCTGCTGTTGCTTGATCGAACTGCCGGCACGAGCTTCTTTATTCCTGGGGGGCTTTACGTCAGCGGCGTGCTCTCAGGAACCTCTACAAATTTCCCGATTCATACGGGCGGCTCCCCAATACTCTGGCAGCATCTTTTCTGGTTCTTCGGACATCCGGAAGTCTACATCGCCATTCTTCCCGGCATGGGCGCCACGTCTCATATTCTTTCGACCTTCGCACGCAAGCCGGTCTTTGGTTATCGCGCGATGGTGTTTGCTATCTTCGCGATCGGTCTGCTTGGATTCTTCGTCTGGGGACATCACATGTTCATCAGCGGCATGAGTCCTTATTCCGCGATGACATTTTCCATTCTGACGCTTTCCATCGGCGTCCCGTCGGCGGTTAAGACTTTTAACTGGCTGGGCACGCTTTGGGGCGGGAGGATTCGTTTCACTACGCCGATGCTGTTTGCAATCGGGTTTGTGTCTCTATTCGTGGCCGGCGGAATTACCGGTCTCGTGCTGGGTCAAAGCTCGCTCGACTTGCCGATGCACGACACATACTTTGTTACTGCGCATTTCCATCTGGTGATGGGTGTGGCCTCGATCTTCGGCATGTTTGCAGCGACCTATTTCTGGTTCCCGAAGATGTTTGGCCGGATGATGAGCGAACGTCTCGGCCGAATTCATTTCTGGGTAACGTTCGTGGGTGTCTATTGCATCTTTGTGCCCATGCACACGATGGGCATCGTCGGCATGCCGCGCCGTTTCGCGCAGTTTACGGAATATGAATTCCTGGCGACGCTGCATCCGCTGGTGGTGTTTGTCTCGATCGCGGCGATCGCGACGGTCATTGTCCAGATTCTTTTCTACTTCAATCTGGTGTGGAGCATGTTCAAAGGCGAGAAGGCCGGTCCGAATCCCTGGGAGGCGACAACTCTCGAGTGGATAACTACCAGCCCGCCGCCACATGACAACTTTGCCGGCGTGATCCCAACTGTTTACCGGGGCCCATATGAATTTGCGGTTCCCGGCGCGCCAAACGATTTCATTTTGCAGACTGAGCCCGAACCGGGCACAGTCCCGGCAACCGAAGGAACAGGGAATGGCCACAACGGTCACCGGCACTAAGCCACTCATAAAAACTGGATTTGGCGGCGGCTCGAAGCCGCGTGGTCCAAACGGCAACGGTTCAGGAAGAAACGGGCACGACGCCGCGTCGCGCATTCAGTCTTCGGCGAACCGCTACCGGATTGGAATGTGGGTGGCGATGGCCTCGATCCTAATGATGTTTACGGCGTTGACGAGTGCGTACATTGTGCGCTCGGGATCGTCGAACGACTGGCAGCCGCTGGCCATGCCGCGGGTCATGTGGTTGAGCACTGCGCTGATTATTCTGAGCAGCCTTACGCTCGAAACCGCGCGCCGAAAATTAAAGGGTCAGTTTGTGAGCGCACACCGGCGTTGGATGCTCGCAAGCTTTGCGTTGGGATTCGCATTCCTGTTGTCGCAACTCTTCGCCTGGCGGCAACTGGTCGGGCAGGGAATTTACGTGTCGAGCAATCCGCATAGTTCATTCTTCTATCTTTTGACTGCAACCCACGGAGTGCATTTGGTGGCCGGCTTGATCGCACTGTTGTTCATGTCTTTGCGCAGGCGCGTTTCTGGTACCGATGAACTGGCGATTGCGAAAGGCCAGGCTGCGGCAGACGCAATGACGCTCTACTGGCATTTTCTGGATATTCTTTGGATCTACCTGTTCGTTTTGCTGTTTTTCTGGCGTTCGTAAGCATAGTGATGACAGATTTTATTTTTTCGGGAGGTGACAGGTGAGTACTGAAGCACGCGCAGTACATTTTCCGGCGGCCGACTGGGATGGCGGGGTCCACCCGTATCGCGTCGGTCATCGCAAGCTCGGAATGTGGTTGTTCATTGTTTCCGACTCATTAACGTTTTCCGCGCTGCTAATTGGGTACAGTTATCTGCGCGCGTCAAACGTCTGGCCGACGCCGTTTCATTTCAACCCCAGCATCCTCTTTTCTTCGCTCATGACCATGTGCCTGCTTTCGTCGAGCCTGACGATGGTCTTTGGCGTGTCAGCGTCGAGCCGGGGCGACTGGCGGGCGACAAGGAAATGGATTCTGGCGACGATCTTCTTCGGCCTCGCGTTTCTAATCCTCCACCTTTACGAATGGAACCACCTGATTCACGAAGGCCTAACGCCTTTCGCTCTGCCGGCCCAATGGGTGACGCAATACACGGCCGCCGATGGCACGTTGCCATCGCCATTGTTCGGCGCCACCTTTTTTGCGATTACCGGATTGCACATGTTCCACGTTTTCACCGGCGCGATTTATCTCTCTGTAGTGGCGGCCCGCGTCAAGAAACTGAAGCACGAAGACATCGAGATCAGCGGACTCTACTGGCACTTCGTAGATCTCGTCTGGATGTTTGTGTTCCCATTGATCTACATCATGTCAGTTCATATTGAGGGCCACTGAGCCGGCTAAGGAGGAGACCAGGATGAGCGCACATGCGGAAGAACATGAACATTTTGCCGGCAGCAACAAACTCTTTACGTCGATCTGGGTTTGGCTCGTTGTCCTGACGCTGATCGAGATCGGGCTGGCTTACAAGCCGATGTCCACCATACTTATGTTGACCATCCTTCTGGGTCTTTCAATCATAAAAGCCGCGCTGATCGTCGCGTATTTTATGCACCTGAAGTTTGAGCGGTTGAGTTTGATCCTGACGATTGTGCCGATGCTGGTAATCTGTATCTGCCTGCTGTTCGTTTTCTTCCCGGACAGTTTCCGATCGTCGGATCTGCGCTATAAATTCAAGGAGAGTCCGCCCGCACCGGCCGAGAGCCATTAATGAGAATTCTCCGGCAGAAAAGTCTGGTTTTGGCTGTGTGCCTCGCCATCGGGGCAGTGCTTACGGGTGAGGTAACGACGCTCGCGCAATGCGGAATGTGCAAAACGGCGCTGGCAGGATCCAATAACGCTTTGTTTATCCGCAACTTCAATATCGGCGTGCTGGTGTTGCTGGTTCCACCGGTAACTATCTTTTGCTCGATTTTTATTGCGTTAAGACGTCATCGGGCGGCGGACGAGGAACCGAAGAATTAAAAGTCGCAGTCTCGAGTCGCCAGTCTTGAGGCGACAGCGGTTTAAGAGATTCGAGACTGGCGACTCCCGACTCTGAACTCCGAACTGTTCTGTCATGGCTGAGGAAAACCTGCAACGCATTGATGTGGAGAAACGAACGACGCGAGGGCGCGTCTGTCCTCAGTGCGGAGGAAAGATAATCCCGTCAGATCGCGCGGTCTATCAAAGCACTGGTGACCCAACTGCGGTATTTCCCGTTTGGCAATGCGAGCGCTGCGGTTATGAAGAAATGTCCGAGCGACAAAAGCCCGCCGGCAAAGCGAAACACTGACAGCGAATCGAGCTGTGGTGTTACTGAGGTAGATTGATGAAGAAGGAAATTGGCTTATTAAATATCATCAGCATCCTCGTTGGACTTTTGTTCATCGCGTTTGCTGTCGTGACAGCTCTCTTTTACCCTCCACTCCTCAGCACAGACAACTTATTTATCATTTCCGTTTGCCTCGTGATGGCTCTCCTGTTCATGGTTAACCCACTCTTCTATTTGCACTCAGAAGGCCGCCTGCCGATCCCATTTGCGAAGCGGTTGGGCATGCAACCGCGAACGCCTGCCCTCCAGGCTGCCGGCGGAGCCGCTGCAACACCACCGTTGCTTGACGCAAAAGGCCGCGCAGTTCCTCCCGATGTAAAATCCATGATGGCCAACATGAATCCGAAGTCGAAGGACTAGGAATTTATGGATGAACTGACAAAGCGGGTGCTCGGTAGCTTTGGTCATTGGGGCAAAGACTCCCTCGATCTCCATACACTTTTTGAAGCAGGGGGAAACGATCCGGATGCGAGAACATCTGTTTTCGATATCGTCGAAAGGTTGGTCAGGGAAGGCTTGTTGGAAGAAATGGGAAATGATTTTTATTCGTTGACAGACAAGGGCAGGGAAGCAGTCAAGTTTTCAGTTTGAAACCATGCCCGATTTCATTTCATATCTCCCCCACCTCAACGCCCTGCTAAACACAACCAGCGCTCTGTTTCTGATCGCCGGTTATGCTTTTATCCGCGCCACTCGCGTGCGCGCACACCGCAATTGCCAGGTCGCTGCAGTCGTTACTTCGGTTATATTTTTGCTTTCCTATCTGACCTATCACTATTACCACGGCGATACACCTTTCCCAGGGCAGGGGCCGGTGCGCCCGTTTTACTTCGCAATCCTGATCAGCCATATAATTTTGGCGATGGTAATCGTCCCGCTCGTAGTGATAACGCTCTACCGCGCGGCGCGAGGGCAATTTGATCGCCACCGGCGAATTGCGCGTTGGACTCTTCCGCTGTGGCTCTACGTTTCAGTTACCGGCGTGATTGTATATGTGATGCTTTATCACCTCTATCCGTCGTGATTACGAGTCATGAGTGATGAGTCATGAGGCATGAGTCCAGCAAAGCTCAGAGTCAGGAGGGAATCAGTGCAGCAACGGCACCTCCTGCGAAGCGGCTGCGGGCGTCCGGACCCATTCTGATTCTGGCAGTTCTTTTTGTTCTGGGCGCATTCCTTTCCTGGTATTTCTCCTGGTTCGGACGGGACCTCTCTGACGCGGACATTGCCAGCTACCTGGTCGATCAACAAAAGCCAAGACACGTTCAGCACGCATTGCTGCAGGTGCAGCAACGCATCGAAAGCGGAGATCCAGGGGCGAGCAAGTGGTATCCGCAAGTTATTCAGTTGGCCGCAAGTCCCGAGCGAGAGTTCCGTTTGACCGTTGCCTGGCTGATGGGCTTTGACAATCGGTCAGTGGAGTTTCACCAGGCGTTGCTGCAGCTGGTTCGCGATCCTGAGCCGATTGTCAGAAGAAACGCGGCGCTCGCCCTCGTGAGATTTAATGACAAGACCGGACGGGCGGAACTGCGTGCGATCCTGGAGCCCTATCAGCTGCTGGCGCCGGCGAGCGGAGTGGTGGCAAGTAGTTTGAAGGAAGGTGTGCCACTGGCGCGCGGCACTCTCGTGGTGCGACTCACTCAGCCGGGGAACGCTACGGTCGAGGTGCGTTCACCACTCCCCGGGAAGCTCGACAAGATCATCGCCCAGGCGGGCACAAACGTCTCAGCGGGCACACCTCTACTGACGATAAACTCTGACGAAGACAGCATCTGGGAAGCATTGCGCGGACTCGCGTTAGTTGGCGAAATGGAAGACTTGCCGGTGGTGGATTTGTTTGCGCGGGGTTCGGGTTCTACTGCTGCCAGAATCCAACAACAAGCGGCCCAGACGGCGAATGCCATCAAGGGCCGCGCGAATTCCCAGCCGAAAGAAATTAAGCAGTAGGTGGTGCGGGAGGAAGATCAGGGAGAGTAATTCCGTGGACAGCCTCCCAGTCGTCAGTAGGCACCATCTCGATGGCGTCCCAGGGACAGCCGTCCAGAAACGCGCCATCCGGTCCTTTGCTGATGCATTTCTGGCAACCGATGCAAAGATATGGATCGACCTCGATGCGTCCGAATGGAGGATGGTCCTCGTCCGGCACCCAGAACATGCAGGCTTCAATGGGGCAATATTCGATGCAAGCCGGCGATCCGGCGCAACCGGTGCAGCAATCCGTGGTAATGGCGAGTATGCGGGGGCGTTTCTTGCGTGCCGCCTTACCGTCGCCTTCCGACATGGGAAGGTGCTTGTCTACGATGTCGTACAATATTTTTTCGTCGCTGCGGTTGATTGCTGAAACTTGAGGTGCAATCTAACATAGCTTTGCCTAATTCCTCAACGATTTGTGTCAAACGATAGTTCTGCTTGTAGTGTGCAGACGCGCGGCGTTAAATGCTGATCGACATTTGATCAGATGGAGGTGTCAGCATGGAGTCAGTTGCAGGAGTATTCAATTCACGAGCGGCTGCTGAGCGTGCGATCGAAGGGTTTCGTTCCGCCGGCTTCGCAAATGACAGGATTGCGTTCTTAACCCCGGGCACCAGCGATGATGCGGTGGAAGCGGCGGTGCCCACCTCGGAATCAGAGCAACCGGGAATGGGAAGCGCGATGGGTGGAACGGTAGGGGGCGCGATGGGTATTGCTGGAGGTGCATCGCTGGGAGCTGCCGCAGCCAGCATGCTTATTCCCGGGGTTGGTCCGGTGATTGCGGGCGGAATAATTGGCGCGGCGCTGTTGGGAATTGGCGGGGCGGCAACTGGTGCAGCAGCAGGAGCAGCTTTGGAGAGGGAACTGGCTGACGGCTTGCCGCACGATGAGTTATATCTCTATGAAGACGCTTTGCGAAAGGGACGCTCGGTGGTCCTTGTGTTTGCGGATACCGCTGAAGCGGCTGAAAGCGCTCGGAACGTTTTGGCCCAGGCCGGCGCGGAGAGCATCGATGCCGCGCGCGAGGAATGGTGGGTAGGACTTCGAGACGCTGAAGAGGAAACGTATCGAGCGCAGGGAAGAGATTTCCAGGCCGATGAGAAAGCATACCGCCGTGGTTTTGAATCGGCGCTAAACGCAAAGAGGCGCGGTAAAACGTTCGAAGAGGTGAGTTCAGAATTGGCTGCCGCTGCGCGTGAAGCCGGCTCAGAAGATGCGTTCCGCTCCGGTTATGAGCGCGGACAAGCTTATCAGCTGATGCTCGGAGATAAATACAAGAGTTGAAAGAGCTGCTCCTGAACGCAGTGGTGCTGATTGCTATCCTGGGGTTTAGCGCACTCATCACGTCCTGGTTTGCACGAACAATGTATCTTCGCTGTGCGTGCGGCACGCTAAACGCTCGGCGCCGCACGCAATGCCGCTCGTGTGAGAGGAGTTTGCGCCAGGGCACCGAGCCCAAGTGAACGTCGCCTGACTGTGGGGTGGGATAGCAGGCCATTTTCCATAAGCGGATTCAACTTCGAAGTGCAAAAGGACATAGTTGCCCTTCGCCCCGTTAGGGGCGAGATGTTTATAGAAAGCGCGACCTCTAAAAGATTTTTCCTCGCTCCAGCGGAGCGAAACACCTTTTGGTCACCACGTACCAATGATGGAAACATTGCGCTCCGCTGGAGCGCGAGTTATCGGGTTAGAACTATCTATAAACATCTCGCTCCCCTGGAGCGAAAACTAATTCCGTGGCTGCACTTGAAAGTTGAATTCACCAATGACCAATGGAAACTGGTTCTTTCCCTGGATCTATGTCACAAAATCAATCAATTCCGTCTGATTGGCTGACCCACGCCGAGCAGACGGACTACCGCGAAACGCCCCGATACGAAGGCACCATCGACTACTGTCAGCGCCTGGCGGAGGCTTCGCCGCTTGTTCAGTTTCAATCGTTTGGCAAGAGCGGACAGGGTCGCGATTTGCCGCTATTGGTCGCTTCCGAGGACATTGTCTTTACACCTGAAGCGGCAAAGAGCGCTCGTAAACCCGTGGTTCTGATTCAGGCGTGCATCCATGCGGGGGAGCCAGACGGGAAAGACGCGGGACTCGCGCTTTTGCGCGACGTCGCCATCACAAAAACGCGCGCAGGCCTTCTCAAGAATCTCGTACTTCTCTTCATTCCGATTTACAACACCGACGGTCACGAGCGTTCCACTCCCTACAATCGCATCAATCAGAATGGTCCGTCTGAAATGGGGTGGCGCACGACCGCCAGCTACCAAAACCTCAACCGCGATTACATGAAGGCCGACACGCCGGAAACGCGCGCGTGGCTCTCGCTTTGGAATGAGTGGCAACCGGATCTGTTTATCGACTGCCATGTGACTGACGGCGCCGACTATCGCTGCAACATTACTTTTCATCATGAACATCACGCAGGGGTAGCTCCCAGTGTGCTCGCCTGGGAGCAAAGAGTGTTCGACGATCGGGTCGCCACGGCTACGGCAGAGGCGGGCAATGTAATTTCCTGGTATCTGGAGTTTATCGACAACCGGGACCTGACGATTGGGATCCGCGATTTCAACGGCAGCCCGCGTTTCTCGACCGGTTATGTACCACTGAGAAATCGTCCGGGAATATTGATCGAGACGCACATGCTTAAGCCTTACCGCCCGCGCGTCATCGGCACGTACGACTTTCTGCGGTTTGCGCTCGAGGAAGTTAATCGCGATCCGGAAAGCTTACTGGAAGCGGGCAGGCGCGCCGATGAGGAAATGCTAGCCGCAGGTCAAACGTATGATCCCGCGCGTCTCTATCCGTTGGACTTCGAGCTCACTAACCATGTGCGACCGTATGATCTCAAGGGCTTCGAGTATCACACCGAAATGAGCGATGTTTCGGGCGACGTGCGCGTTACGTTTGGGAGCCAGCCGCTCGATTTGACTGTGCCGATGTACGACGACTTTCGGTTAACGAAGGCTGTCGCGCCGCCGCTCTACTATGTTGTCCCGCCGCAGTGGCATGAGGTCATCGAAGTACTCAAGGCACACGGGCTTACGCTGCAGACTTTGGAGCAGCCACTGACGATAGAAGTCGAGAGTTATCGATTTACAGATGTGAAGTGGGCCGATGGCCCATTTGAGGGACGGCACATGCCGACATTCACCGCCCAACGAATAACGGAAACGCGCACCTTTCCCGCCGGATCAGTGATTGTGCCACTGGCCCAAACCGGGGCCAGGATTGCCATAAATCTGCTCGAGCCTGAGGCGCCTGATTCCCTCGTGCGTTGGGGATTCTTTAATGCAACCTTTGAGCAGAAGGAATATGGCGAAGCGTACGTGGTTGAGAAACTCGCGCGCGAGATGATGGCCGAGGAGCCCGCATTGGCAGAAGAATTCCGCGCCCGGCTGGTCAGTGATCCCACATTTGCTGCGAGCCCTTCGGCGCGTCTGGAGTTCTTCTACAAGCGTTCGCCTTATTGGGACCAGCAGATGAACCTCTATCCCGTCGGCCGCATCGTCACTCCGCTTCGATAAGTTTCGAGTTCGGAGTTATCTCAAGGTACGCGCTACCTGAAACTCTCAGTCTTTCATCCCCTTCCCTTTGGGAAGGGGAACGAGGGGAAGGGTCTTAGCCGAGCGTAAGACCCTCTCCCCTTCCCTCTCCCAAAGGGAGAGGGAGATCAGTACAATCTCGCCAGTGAAGAAAGGAACGCAAATCGAAACGACAACTCGGAACTTGAAGCTCGAAACGTGAAACTCAAAACTCGAAACCTTTCTTAGTGGGCCAGCGCGTCCGGATGTTCTGAAACTTCCTTGACCGCGCGGCTGCGACCGTAAATCGTGACCACCCCCACGCCCGCAAAAATCAGCGCGCAGGCCACGAGGGTTCGGGAATTCCAGCTCTCTCCCAGGATCATCGGGGCGAAACCAAAGGCCAGCAGCGGCTGCAGGTAAACATAGATCGCCACGATGCTGGGCGATACGCGAATCACCGCCCATGAATTCAGATAGTAAGCTCCAACCGTCGGCACGATAATGATGTAGGCGATTATGAGCCATGTGCCCCAGGGAACAGCGCTCAGCTCGTCGCTAGTCCAGGCATAGCCGGCAAAGGGCAACGTGATGATTGCGCCAACGAGAAAAATCCAGGTGATCACGTCGAGCGCTCCATAACGCCGAAAGAGATCTCGCGAAACCGCGATGTAGGCGCCGTATGAGAAGGAATTGATGACGATGAGAATGTTACCAAGCGTTGTCTGCGCGGAAAAACTTGCTCGCAGAGGATCCACCAGATAGATCACTCCGGCAGCGGCCAGCCCAATCCCCAGCACATGGCGCAGCGAAGCACGGTCGTGACCGAGAGCGATGCTAACGGCGAGCGTGAAGACCGGAATCGTCGTGGTTATGAGCGATGCGTTGATGGCTGTGGTTAGAGAGAGTCCCTTCACGAACAGCAGTTGGTTAAGGACGACTCCCAGAAGACTTGAGAGCACTACCCAGGCGAGAATTCGTCGGGGCAACCGCAGCAGCCGACCGAGCTGCCTGCGGAAGAGTGTCAGCACAACGGCCGCGCCACAGACTCGCAATCCCACCAGACTCGTGCTCGAGATCGATCGCAACACTATCTTGCCAAAGATGGGCCAGGTGCCGAACATTATTTGCACAGCAACCAGGACCAGGTGAGGCGTGATTCCGTGTTCAGCTAACGAACGGATTGTTAGTTTCTCAAGAGATTTTTTCACGACGGCGATTGTGCCCATACCTGCCAATGATGTCGAATAGACGCAGGCAGGCACTGCTGGAGACCTCTGTCACGGGTCGAAAAATTCAGAACCGGGAGCGGTAGCGATCGGGTAAAGCGTTCCAGTCTATTGGGAATGCCGCGGTAATAGTTACTGATCTACCGAGTTCGATTATCGGCACCGTGCGCTCTATCGAGAATCGTGTGAGACTTCTTATTTCATTCGTTTATTAAATTGAGTCCTTGACCCGGTTGCTACCGCTCCCGGTTCCGAATTTTTCAACCCACAGAAATACTTCCTTATCGGAGTTTCTGCTTTGTAGCTGTGAATATGGACAGGCAGGAATGCCTGTCCTACGGGTTATTCTTTTTTGCGAGTAACTGATTGAGTCTGGCTCAGACCACCAGGAACAGCGGGTTCTCAAGTATTTTCTTGAAGGTTTGCAGGAATTTTGCCCCGGTGGCGCCGTCGATGACGCGGTGATCGCAGGACATGGTTACCCGCATCATCTGACGAATCACAATCTCGTTGTCACGGACCACTGGTTTCGGCGCCATCGCTCCCACAGCCAGAATCGCACCCTCGGGCGGGTTGATCACCGCCGTGAACTCATCTATCCCAAACATTCCCAGGTTGCTGATCGAAAAGGTGGCGCCCAGAAACTCTTCGGGCCGCAGCTTGCGGTTGCGTGCGCGCCCGGCAAGGTCGCGAACTTCCGATGCGATTTGTCCCAAAGACTTTTGATCGGCCGAACGCACAATCGGTGTTATCAGTCCATCTTCGATTGCGACGGCGACTCCGATGTCGGCATGTTCGTAGTATCGAACCATCTTGTCCTGGAACGACGCATTGACCTGGGGATGTTGACGTAGGGCCGATGCGGCAACTTTGATAATGATGTCGTTGACGCTGATCTTCAGTTCCGGATCGAGAGCATTGACGCTGCTGCGCATCTCTGCTGCTCGGTCCATTGCGATCTCAGTGGTTAGGAAGAAATGTGGAATCGGGCCCAGCGATGTTACCAGTCGTTTGGCGATGGTGCGCCGCATTTCGCTGGCCGGCACGTCCCGGTAAGCCGAAGGCTCGACGGGCGACTGCTGCATCACCGTGCGCTGGCCAACATCCGCGGTGGCGGCTGCCGCAGGAGCCGCTTTGCCGGCCACCAACTCTTCCACATCACGCTTGATGATTCGGCCACCCGGACCGCTGCCAGTTATCGAGCGCAAATCAATTCCAGACTCAGCAGCCATGCGCGCAGCCAGCGGAGAAACGATCAGGCGGCCTCGCTGGGTTCCGTTTCCGCCTGGGCTGCTGCTTTGAGTAGTTGCACTTGCCGCGGGTTCACTTTTTGGCGAAGGTTCGATCTTGGCGGTATCCGCGGCCTTTGATTTCGCAGGTGCTTCAGGCGAATCAGACGTTTCTTTTTCCTCGCCTGGCGATGACGATGGTTTTTCTGCCGGCTTTGCCTGCGATGCTGCCTTTGAAGACTCGGCGCTTCCGACTTCGCTGAGTAGTGCTGAGATGTCCTCGTCCGGCTCGCCGATGACGGCGATCAATTGGCCAAGCGGAGCCGACTCACCATCATGTATCAGGATTTTCCGCAGCACTCCATTTCCGAGCGCTTGCATTTCCATCGTCGCCTTGTCTGTGTCTATCTCGGCGAGCGGTTCGCCCATTGATACTTTATCGCCCTCTTTCTTGAGCCAGCGAGAAAGTTGTCCCTCCTCCATGGTGGGGGAAAGCTTGGGCATGATTACTTTAGTTGCCATTGGTTTCTGATGGGTCAGAACCGCTGTTTTGCGGGCGGCTCGTGGGCGAATAGCTAACTTTATCCACCCGCTAACGCAGGTGGTTCTGACGTCAATCCAAATAGGATACTTCGCGAACGGCCGCGATAATCTGATCGACTTTAGGAATCGCCAGATCCTCAAGATTCTTCGCATAGGGCATTGGCACATCCGCGCCTGAAACCCGTTTGACCGGCGCGTCGAGATAATCGAAAGCGCGCTCCATAATCTGCGAACCTATCTCGGCGGAGACGCCGAAGAACGGATGCGACTCCTCCGCAATCACCACGCGATTAGTTTTCTTGACTGACTTCAAAATCGTCTCGATATCCAGCGGGCGGATTGTCCGCGGATCAATCACCTCACAGGAGACACCCTGCTCCTCCAATTGTTCAGCAGCTTTCAGAGCCACCGGAACCATCAGAGAGCGAGCTACGATGGTTGCATCCGTTCCTTCGCGCTTTACATCGGCAACACCCAGTGGAATAGTGAAACCAACATCGTCCGAAACTTCGCCCTTGTTCCCATACATTCTTTCCTGTTCGATGAAGATCACCGGGTCATCGTCTCGAATCGCTGATTTCAGCAGTCCCTTGGCATCGGCGGGAGTGGAAGGCATGACCACCTTGAGCCCTGGGAAATATGCGAACCACGATTCGATCGCTTGAGAATGTTGCGAACTAACCTGGAAAGCTGAGCCGCCTGGACCACGAAACACGATTGGGACTTTGAACTGACCGCCCGACATGTAGAGCATCTTGGCTGCCGAGTTGATGATTTGATCCGTTGCCAGGATCGAGAAATTGAAGGTCATGAATTCGATGATCGGTCGTAGACCGGCCATCGCAGCGCCAACTCCGAGTCCGGCAAATCCCAACTCGGTTATCGGAGTGTCGATAACGCGTTTGTCGCCGAGCTCGGCCAGCAGTCCTTTAGTAACCTTGTACGCCCCCTCATAAGCGGCAACTTCCTCGCCCATAAGAAACACGTTTTCATCGCGGAGCATCTCCTCACGTAAGGCCTGGTTGAGCGCTTCCCGCATGGTGATTACTGCCATTGAAAGTGGTTCCTCGTACTCTTTCGATTTCGAACGTCCGAAGTAACGCAAACTAACAGTTTGCGATCCTTCGCCGCCCCTGATTAACACCTGAAACGCAAACTAACAGTTTGCGTTACTGTCCACCTGGAACAATCGGATTCGCATAAATATCGGTAAACAACTCAGACGGATCCGGTAGGGGACTCTCTTCCGCAAACTGGATCGAACGTTCGACTGATTCTTTTACCTTCGCTTCGATCTCGTCAAACTCCGCATCGGTCATGACGCCTTCTTCCTTCAGGCTCGCGGCAAAAAGTTTGATCGGGTCGCGTTCCTGGTGAAGTTCGATCTCAGCGCGAGTGCGATAGTTTCCGGGATCAGACATCGAGTGGCCCATGAAACGATAAGTACGAACTTCCAGCAAGGTCGGCAAATAATCCTTGCGCGCGCGTTCGACTGCTCTCTGGGTAGCTTCGCGAACTGCCAACACGTCCATCCCGTCAACGAACTCAGCGGCCATCTCATAGCCGTCGCCCTTTTGCGCGATGTTTTGCAGCGACATCGCCCGCTTGAGCGAAGTCCCCATTCCGTATTGATTGTTTTCGCAGATGTAAATGCAGGGCAGCTTCCAAAGCTGGGCCATGTTGAGCGACTCGTGAAATGCGCCCTGGTTGACTGCGGCTTCGCCGAAGAAACAGAGCGTCACCTGGTCGGTTCCCTTATACTTGGTTGCGAAAGCAACGCCGGTTGCAAGAGGAATTTGCCCAGCCACGATACCGTGTCCACCGAGAAAATTTACTTCACGATCAAACATGTGCATCGAGCCACCCTTGCCTTTGGAGCAACCGCCGGCTTTGCCGTAAAGCTCGGCCATCACAGACTCCGGAGTCATCCCTTTCGCGATGGCGTGCGCATGTTCACGGTAGCTGGTGAGCACATAGTCGTCTTTGCGAATTGCCGACAAGGCGCCGATCGCTACTGCTTCCTGGCCGATGTAGAGATGACAAAAGCCTCCGATTTTTCCGCTGCTGTAGGCTTCCGCGGCCTTCTCTTCAAAACGGCGAACCAGGACCATCTCATGATAGATGCCAATCAGCGTCTCACGATCCAGCCCTTCCAGGCGGCTCTTCTGTGCCTCCTTCACGGCTTCCTGATCGACGCTGGCGGCTTCCTTCTCATTGTGTGGTTGGTCCATGACGGCCACGCTCTTATCTTCAGACTGCTGGCGTGACGGCTCGGGTGTTCGCGTTCTGGTTTCGTAACTCGACTTTGCCACTATTTAGCGCTTTCCGAATAACGAACCGCCATAAGGCGGCGGCTTCATTTAGAAATCAAGGTGTTGATTATGGTCTTGTTCGCCGGGATTATACGCGAGGATTGCGACCACGTGCAAAACTTGGTTAATTTTGTCGTAGCCGGGGCGAGACAGACTCCAATTCGGCCCTATTGTGAGGGAGGGCTGTCGAAGTATTCATGGCGGGGGCAAAGACGCACAGCCCTTGCCGGCGCGCGGACTTCGGCCCGGGTTTAGTGATATGAGGCGGCGATTATTATCTGAAGGCGTCGAGATTAGTGACTGTTGCGTTGGTCAGCGTAACCACAGTTTTTCGCGAATGCTTATCTGATTGCATGCCCTTTGCCGCAGCAGTCAGCAGTTCTTCAGTTGTTTCACCCTGTTCGGGGAAACAGGCCACGCCGACACTCAGGCCAACATGAATCAGCGAGCCTGGTCTAACAGAAAACTTTTGGGTTTCAACAGCTCTGCGGATGCGCTCTCCTACGATAGCTGCCATTTGGCTTGAGGCCATTGGCATGATGGCGACAAATTCGTCGCCCGCATAGCGCGTCAGAATATCCATCTGCCTGAGCTCTTTTCTCATCACCGCAGCGATGCTGGCCAGCACCCGGTCTCCGATTGTGTGTCCATACTGGTCATTGATGCCCTTGAAGTCATCAACATCCATGCTTACCACCGCCAGTGATTCATTTCCCATGCGCTGGGATTCAGCAATCCGTTGCTCGAGCATCATGTAGAAACCACGCGAGTTTGGAAGATCCGTAAGTGGGTCAACCAGAGCACTCTCCTTGGTTTTCTCATACGTCATCGCGTTGTTTAGAGCGCTGGATGCATGCTGGCAGACGGATTCGAGCAGACGCACGTGCTCTGTGGTATACGAAGAGCGGCTCCTGGAATAGAGAGTAATCGCGCCGAATGCTCCGTCTTCCCGAAGCAGTGGCGAGACGAGAGCGCCGCGGTAGGACTTAGCAATTTCTTCCGAAAGGCCGAAGAGATCCAGTTCCGGCGACGCATTCGACATCGACCGGGCATTAGCTATTACCCACCCTGTGATCCCGTCGCCCACAGTCATGCGACGACTGGCAAACAATTCGGCGTCTTCACCCGCCACGTGGGCAGCGACTGCCTTACCTGTTTTCTCGTCGACTATGAAGATGATGCAAGTATCAAAAGGCACTATTGACCTGAGTTTGTTCGACACGAGGGTGACGGTGTCGTTCAAATTCAAAGAGGAACCGATGGTCTGGGCGATCTCATGAAGCGCGAACACTTCGCGTTGAGCTTCGGTGATTGACCTGAATCCGGAATCATCGTGAGGCGCGCCCACGCGGTCGGGCGCGAGACCGGCATCTGGCTTCGTCTGCGTCTCATAATCGTGAGTTGGAATTTCAGCGGCGACCTGTTCCTGGATGTCTTCAGCGTCGATCAACCGGTCAAAGTCTTCAACGTGCTGTACAAATGTTTCGACAATGCGCGGATCAAATGCGCTACTTGCCATGTTTTTCAGCAGGGCCAGCGAATCTTCGCGTTTCATTCCTTTGCGATAAGGACGATCGCAACGAGTGGCGTCATAGAAATCAACGACCGAAATGATGCGCGCGACCAGGGGAATAGCGTTCTGTTTGAGGCCCTTGGGATATCCCGATCCGTCCCATTTCTCATGGTGGTAACGCACGATGTCTTCGACCGGGTAAGGGAAGTTCACGCGCCTGAGTATATCGCCACCCACAGTTGGGTGAATCTTCATCTTGGCAAACTCCGACTCGGTTAGTTTTCCCGGCTTGTTGAGGATGTACTCCGGCACTGCGAGCTTGCCGATGTCGTGCAACAGGGCGCCGGCAAAAAGGGCCTGCATCTCTGGCCCGCCAACGTTGAGCAGCCTTCCCATCTCGGATGCGTAAATCTGTGTGCGGCGCACGTGGCCATGCGTTGTTTGATCCTTAGCGTCGATAGCTATTGCCAGCGACTCGATCGTATTCATGTGGATCGTGGCCATCTCTTCGACGTGCTTTCGCTGTTCGGCTTCAGCGCGCCTGACCTCACTCAGCCGTTTTTCGTTGAACCGGTAGAGCAGGTGGACCAAACCAGTGATTAGCACACCGACCAGTGCGTAGGGAATGCCGGCGCCATTGATGGCAGCGTAGAACAAGACAGCAGATGCCGCTCCGGCAACCTGCGTGGTCAACGTCCACACGATGCTTTCCTGCGATGGCAGCACGTGAAGCCGGCCGTCGACGAGGTTGAGAAAGTGCATCGTTGCGACGGTGCTGAGAAAGTATTGCAAGACAGCCAGCACGCAGAGGGGCACCAGGAACACATTCAGCGGTAAGCCCTGACTGGCATTCGCGGCAACATCGTCTGAGAAAAATGTTACCAGGAAGCTGTAGCACGAAGCTGAAACAAAGGTCGAGATAACGGCAATCGCCGTCGTGGCTATGGAATCTCGGCGGCTGGCGAGACCATAGGTAGAAACAAATCCCACAATCGCGGCCAGCAACGTGGCCGGACCCGCAGTGTCAGCAGGCGGCACCGCATAGAGAATTACAGCCAGGAACAGGAATGCGTCCGCCACGGATTTGCGGCTCTGATGGACCCCGACACTGTTACTTATGGATACTGTAAACCGACTTGCCGCCAAGGTTAGACCGAGCAACACAAGCCACGAGAGCAAGCCGGCCTTCGTCAGGACGGGCAGCCTCAGCGTGGAAACAAAAGCGATCCCAAGAAGCAACAATCCGAGCGCGGAGATGCTGGCCATTAAGACGTCGGTCGTCCAATTCCTTTTTAAACTCATTTTTCCTTGACCTCGGATCGCAAGCTCGAACGGTCGGGCGGGTTGCTTAGTTGGGAAATAATCTAACTTGGAGAGGGACAGAGTGTGCCGCGATACCTATTGTTGGCCAATAGCCAACGTCGTTTGACACTCGGTAAAGATAACCTGTTTATAGGGTTAGAGTCAATTCTTTACTTGAGTTTGAATGCGAATGCGGGATTCAAAGGTTAGCCGACGGCAAAAGACCGACGTAAGGAGTAGCTCAATTAATTCGAGGAAGCGGTCGCCTCTTCTCCCTTTAATTGGGCGGCCAGGCTTTCGGGGTCACTAGCAGGCTCCAGGCAGGTGAAGTTTCTGCAGACGTATGCGGTAGCAGCGCCGTTCAATTGAGGACGATTGCGAAGCAACGGAATCACGCTTATGGCCTCGGAATCGGAAGGGGACGCCTGCGCAATCACTCGATTGGGCAAATAGAGGTTCCAGATCTCTTTCATCAAGGCCTTCGTGTCCGCCACTTCGCGGTTACCAATTACGGCAATCTCGCGGGGCTGTGCCAACTCGAAATCTAACGCACACAGCATTCGACCAAAGCCGGTGGGATAACGCCGGATCGCTGCGGAAGTCAGACGCAGAAGTGTCGCGGCGCGACGTTGATAATCGCTATTGTTCGTTAGCAAGCCAAGTCGCAGGAGGCTTTCGGCAGCCACGGAATTTCCAGACGGCGTGGCATTATCGAAAAAGTCTTTCGCGCGCACAATTAACGTTTCATGACTCTTTCCGGTAAAGAAGAAGCCGCCGTCCTGGTCGTCCCAAAATTCATTGATCATTGTCTCAGTCAGAGCGGAAGCTTCCTTAAACCATTCGAGTTCGCCGCTCGTCTCATAAAGAGCTACCAATCCATCGATGTAGAACGCGTAGTCTTCCAGGTAAGCGTTGAGCTTTGCCTGCCCTTCCTTATAGGTTCTCAGGAGAAGGCCCTCTCGCTTGAGGTTGTCCCGCACGAAACGGGCGTTTCGTTTGGCAATCTCCTGATAGTCCGGGCGGTTCAGAATTGCCGATGCTTCGGCGAAGCTGGCCAGCATCAGACCATTCCAGGCCGTCAGAATTTTCTCATCGCGCGCAGGCTTCACGCGCTTTTCGCGTTCATCAAAAAGTTTCTGCCGACTTTGCTCAATGACCGTGCGAAGTTCTGACGCAGTGATGTTTTTTTCCGAGGCCACTTTCGAGAGGTCATGTGTGACATTGAGAATATTCGCCTCTTCAAAGTTTCCCGCCTCGGTAATGTTGTAATACGCCCCAAACAATTCCGCATCACGATCACCGAGTATTGCTTTGATTTCCGCCAGACTCCAGACGAAGAACTTTCCTTCCACACCTTCAGAGTCGGCATCCTGAGTTGAATAGAAACCGCCGAGTGGGTCGGTCATCTCTCGAACCACGTAATCCAAAATACCCTCGACCACCGACCGCGCCTGTTCATCCCCGCTCACCTGGTAATAGTGAAGATAGAGACGGGACAGCAGTGCGTTGTCGTAGAGCATCTTTTCAAAATGTGGGACGAGCCACTTCGAGTCTGTCGAGTAACGATGAAAGCCGCCACCGAGATGATCGTAAATACCGCCTTCGGCCATTTTGCGACAGGTGTGTCGGACGATTTCCAGGGCCTGCGGCTCAGCCGTCCTGTCGAATGTATGTAGCAAGAATTCAAGGGCCATTGCCGGCGGAAACTTAGGAGCGCTGCCAAAACCACCGTTGGTTGGATCATAGCTTCGGATTGTTCCGCGATAAGCCTCGTCCAGCAGCGCTGAGGACAGTTGTTCTCCAGATTCCACCACTTCACCCGAGCGCTGCAATCCCTCGAGAATCGAACTGGCTGTCTCCGCAATATCGTCAGCTCGTTCGTGAAACGCGGCGGCCATGCTGATTAGCACTCGCGGAAATCCGGGCATGTTGTAACGATCTTCAGGCGGGAAGTAGGTGCCGGCGTAAAACGGAACAGCGTCGGGCGTTAGGAAAACAGTCATCGGCCAGCCGCCGCGTTGAGTCATCAGTTGCACAGCCGTCATGTAGATATGGTCCACATCCGGTCGTTCTTCGCGGTCAACTTTGATGTTCACGAAATTGTCGTTCATGACCTTGGCAATGGCCTCATCTTCAAACGATTCGTGTTCCATCACATGGCACCAGTGACACGCCGAATATCCGACGCTCAAAAGCACCGGCTTGTTTTCGCGGCGGGCTATCTCAAACGCCTCAGGGCCCCACGGATACCAATCCACCGGGTTGTGCGCGTGTTGCAAGAGATAAGGGCTGGTTTCGTTGATCAGCCGGTTGGTATGTGCTGGTTGTGTCACTGCTTAACTTTCAACTTTGGATTTTCTGCATTCTACAAGTTATGCGCGAAACTCGCGAAGGCGAGAAGAGTGGCCGCCATCAACGACCCTGGCGTCTCTTGCCTTGGTGCTCCCTCCCCCACTGGGAGAGGGTTGGGGTGGGGGTTTAGGCGCGTCTAGGCCCTCTCCCCTAACCCTCTCCCAAAGCGAGAGGGGGTTTTTAATCACTTCTTGTGCAAAGCTGCGCTACGTCGTTCCGGCTTTACCGCAAGAGACGAAGAGTTAATGCTGAGAATGCATGCCGTCAATTCTTGAACCAGTAGGGAGTTTTCTTCGTCCACTCATTATTCGGATAGCGGCGGTGAAGGAGGTCATGGGCGGCCTTGGACCACCCGCCGGTTTCCTTGTCTGCGCATCCGTACCGGCTCGTCTTCACCGCAAGGTGGAGTGCTTCAGGCACGCGAGGGTCGGTCGGATTCTTCGTGGCCCATTCAATCACTTGACGCGATAAATAGTTTGGCGAGGCGCCCATTGCGGCAAGCTCGGCATACTCCTTCTGGGCTACAGCAAGTTGAGCGGGAGTCAAAAAAGGCGGCAGGTGCGAATCAAGATCGGATTTGGCGCCGGCCGTTTCGACGGCGGAGCTGTTTCGGTCAAGAAATGCGGCGCCGCACCACCAGTTATCGCGGTATGAATCCTGCTCGCCTAGAGACATGCCCCGGCCAACGCCATCGTCGACGAAAGGTTCAAGCCCCGGATACTTCAACCAGGCATAGACACCGGCAAACTTCTTCGCTGCTGGACCCCGAGCGCTGAGGTATTCATTCAGGACCGGCGTCATTGCCGGGACGAGCGTTTTCAAAGTAGGTGTTAGCGACGTTGCAGTTTTTGGATTATCAAGGAGGATCGCTCGCAGCCAGACCGCCTGAGTCACATCGCGTCTGAGATTTTCGGGAAGCCGAGTGCTGTTTGGAATCTGACTTAGAAGCGCGAGCGGCATTCTGAGATTCAGGATGCTACCTGCATCCGAGTCAAATAACTTTCTGTCGCGAGGTGGTTTCTCCCCCTCACCAAACTCGTCATCGTCGACCGGGATTTCGCGGTTGCCATCGTCCCAACTAAAACCGGCCGGGATTCGTTGCGCGTGGGTGAGAAAATCTTCGAGACTATCCGAAACCATCAGACGCTGATGATGTAAGAGATTGAGAGTTGAGCGATTGAGTCGTCCCTCGTTTTTCCGAAATAACCCATCAAGATACGTCCGCGCCTCAGCGAAGCGGCCGGCTTCAATATTCAAACGCATTAAGTGAAAGGATGCGGTTGCGAATGCTGGAGACGTCGGGGGAAGCTGAGCGGCGGCGGCTTGCAACCGGGCTGCTTCGCCATGGGTTGATTTCACTTTTGCGAGAGCAGCGACAAGCCAGGGACCGGAAGACATCGCCTGCCAGCGTTGCACGGCGTGATCGAGCGCCTCTGGTTTTTCTGACTGGATGGTTGTTATCCAATCAGTGAGGTCGTCGGCTTGCAGGTTTATCGTCCTCGCGGCCTCCTGTTGGTGATGAGCTTCATCGTCGCCGACAAATTGATCCAGCAGCACAGTGTAGTCCCATAAATCCTGCTTCAGGTTAGCAAGCCCAGGGTTGCCGGCGAGCAAACGTCCCAACTCATGCAATCTTTCTTCAGGATGCAGACGAAGACTCACGATGTTCATCAGCCGGCGGGCCGCGGCATGATTAGACTCAAGCTCCGGCTTCTTTAGTATTTTGCTTAGATTATCTTCAGCTTCGACTAACGCGACCTTCCTGGTTTCTTCCGGCCCAAGACTCGCCTTGCGAATCAAAGTGCGGGCCACCATGTAAGGACCAAGAACGCGCCAGGGAGACTTTGCATCGAGAGCGATAGCAGCGAATTGTGTTTTCGCTAAGTCGAAATTGCCGGCATAAAAATTCGCAGCAGCGATTTGATACGCGCGGTCGGCGCGAAGTAACTCGTTGGCATCGGCTGACAAGGGTAAGGGAATGTGCTGGCCTTCGGAGCAATTGGCAAAGACGAGGTCCTGTGCCTCAGCCCACTGTTTCAGCTCAGGACTTTCCGCGCCTGCTTTCCTGGCCCGCTCGGCGAGCGTCGCTGCCGCAGTTTGGAAAGCGTCCTGCTGGCAGTTTAGAAACGATTCGAACTGGTTTGGCTTTTCGCGATTCCGGTAAACGTCAATTTCGGGAGACTTGCCGGAGAGCACTTTTTGTCGTGCAGTCTGCCATTCTTTTATCCAGTCTTGATCGCCGGGCGCTGATCTGTATTCGAGCCGGTCTTTCCAGAGGTCAACCAGCGCCTTCTGGTCGGCCGGACTAAAAGTTCCGCCGCCAAGATATCGATAAGCGACGTATAAATACGACCGCGCGTATGATGGCTGCACGATGCCGATCTCACCCTCCGCAAACTTCTCCAGCGGATACTCCGGGTGAGCCTTGAATGTGAAAACCGAGCCCAGGGTAAACGGGCCGCAAGCGAAAGAAGCCGGGGGCTGGATCAAAACGACGAACAGCACAGTCAGCACCAGGGCCGGACGGCAGAATCTTCTATTCACCGGCATCATTATTTCGCGTTAGCCTCCATCACTTGTTTCACTTTTGCGGGCGACCAACTTTCAGGATTGAAAACATAGACCCGCCGCGCCTTTGGTAGTTTGTCGATTGGTTCGTCGGTTGAGATTCCAACGCTCTCCTGGCAGCGCTTAGCTTTAAATCTCTCACCCGCGCCGAGCAGAGAGAGAAACTGGTTACGTTCCACTCCCATGCGAAATAACATGGGCACAGCTTCATCGATTGGAAGATCGTCCAACCAGTTGTCGCCTTCGCACCACGAGGCCAGGGCCGTAATCGAAAGCAGAGTCGAAGCGGGGAGCGACGCACGTAGTTTGACCAATAGCGAACGATAGAAGCTGCGTTCACTCGTCGTCGCGTCAAAGTCGACTTGCACCATGACCACGTTGGGCAGGTGGCCGAGTTCGCTTATCTCCCTGGCGGCATCGTGAAGCTGTTGTTCAGAAAGATTGGCGGGTTTAGTTCGGTCGGCCTCAATTCGAGCCACGGCGATTACCGGCGCGTCGAGGGGTGTTGCCAATGGCTGGAGCCGCGGGCGGCTTATGGTTTGGTCGCCACGTAAGTAAATCGTTTTCGCCAGAAACGCAACGCCAACTTTTTCGCGATCGATAAAATCAAGCTTCTCAGGCCTCACCCAGGCCCAGAGAATTGTCGGAGGTAAGCGCGCGATACCGTTTGCGGAATGGGCAGTTTCGCGCGGCCTGCGGGAGCCGCCGGCCTGAAACCAAAACACCAGCAGCAAGCCGAATCCAATTACGCCGGCGAGGATCAATCTGAATCGTTGTTTCGAAAAATTTGACATGAAGTGGCGGAGAGTTTACCTCAGCTCGATTCCAAAGTGTTCGACAAACTTCGCTTTGCAGCAGCAGACAGGTGTCTCAAAATTCATCGCTCCTTCCAGTTCTCGGTTGAGTTCGCCTTTGATATACTGCCAAACTGAATCGTCATTCATTTTTCTGCTCGCATAGGACTGAATCGGATGGAACGTGAAACTTTGGAAATGGACGTAGTGTTTGTTGGAGCTGGTCCGGCAAACCTCAGCGGGGCCTTGCACCTGGCGCGTTTAATCAAGCAGCACAACGAGGCGGTGGCCAGCGGTGGGAGCGCGGGCCAGGCGCTGGAAGAGATTGAGATTGGAGTAATCGAAAAGGGCGCTTCGATCGGAGCCCATATTCTTTCCGGTGCGGTGATGGATCCGAAGGCGCTCAGGGAATTGATGCCAGATTTCATCGAACAGGGCGCGCCGCTGGAGTCGCCGGTAAACGAGGACTATTTCCTTTATCTCACCAAAAACCGCGCACTGAAATCGCCGATTACACCGCCACCGCTTAAGAATCATGGCTATTACATCGTTTCATTGAATCGGCTCACCGCCTGGCTGGGAGAGAAGTGTGAAGAAGCCGGCGTTAACATTTTCCCGGAGTTTCCAGGGGCAGATTTGCTTTACGATGAAGCAGACCGAGTGGTTGGGGTGCGGACCGGCGACAAAGGAATCGACAAGGAAGGGAAGCAGAAAGCGAATTTTGAACCTGGCGTTGATTTGCGAGCCAAGGTAACTGTCCTAGGCGAAGGGCCGCGCGGATCGCTGACGAAGCAACTCGTGCAACGGCTGGGCCTCGACGAAGGACGGGAGCCTCAGGTTTACAGCATCGGCGTAAAAGAGCTTTGGGAACTACCGGACGATCGTTATCCGGCTGGCCGGGTGACGCATACTCTCGGGTACCCGTCAGACTCGAAAACTTACGGCGGCGGCTGGATCTATGGGATGCAGAATCGCATTCTCAATATCGGTTATGTCACCGGGCTGGACTATACCGATCCGCTGCTTGACCCGCACGCAGAATTCCAGCGATTCAAACAACATCCTTACGTTACGCGTCTGCTCGATGGCGCCAGGATGATTCGTTACGGAGCGAAGACGATCGCGGCAGGCGGATATTTTGCGATGCCCCGAATCTACGCCGACGGTGTTTTACTGGTAGGCGACTGCGCAGGCTTTCTCAATTCGCAACGGCTCAAGGGAATTCATTCAGCCATCAAAAGCGGAATGCTGGCGGCTGAGGCAATCTTCGAGGCGCTCGTGGCCGGCGACTATTCACGAAATCAGCTGCAGCGTTACGAACAACTCGTAAACGAGAGCTGGATTATTCCCGAGCTGCGGAAGGTGAGGAATTTTCACGCGGGTTTCAAACATGGCCGTTGGCTGGGAATGATCAATACGGGCTTTCAGTTTATAACGGGCGGCAGATCCTGGGGCCTCTTCGATCGCGCCAGGGCCGAGGCCGGTCACGAGGCGATGCGCAAACTATCCGCTTATGGTTATCGCGGGGATGAGATCGAGCAAAGGTATGGCGCGCTGAAGTTTGACGGGAAAGTTGCTTTCAATAAGCTGACTGACGTTTACCATGCAGCAGTCGGTCATAGCGAAGATCAACCAAGCCATCTACATGTACTCGACACAAATATTTGCGTCACACGTTGCGCAGAGGAGTATGGAAACCCCTGCCAGCGGTTCTGTCCGGCGGCGGTTTATGAAATGGTAGACGATGGAACGACGGGCAAGCGGAAGTTGCAGATCAACTTTTCAAACTGCGTGCACTGCAAGACGTGCGACATCATGGATCCTTATCAGATCATTAACTGGGTAACTCCTGAGGGCGGGGGTGGACCCGACTACAAAGGCATGTGAGGCTGGTTCTGATTGATCGATCAGCTAATCACTCCTCTTCGTCGTCCTTTTTGGTGACAGTGAAGTTTACCCGGCCGCGCATGACCTCTTCCAATGCGATCCGAGTGTTCTTGTGTTTGAGCGCGTCGATATCGATGCGTGGTCGCGCTCCGCGCTGAAGCTGTTTGCTGCGTTTTGCCGCCAGGATGATCAGGCGGTATTTAGAATCGATCTCAGGCGCCGGTGTCTCTTCAGTTATTTCCTCAACGTCTTTTGCAATTGCTGTCACTGTTTCCTCCGCTCAAACTAATTTGAATTAGAATCAATTTCGCTCGCAGTAAATGCGTTTACAATCTTCTTAATCTGCGACTCCTGCCGGGAGAGCCTTGCTCGTTCCGCCTGAATGATTGCCAGAAGATCACCCGCTGCCCGATCTGCATCGTCGTTAATAATCAAATATTGAAACGCCGAGTAATGCTCAAGTTCCCGCGGCGCATTGCGCAACCGCACGTCGAGTTCTTCCAGTGAATCGGTGCCCCTGGCCAGCAGCCTCTGCCTCAACACCTCAAACGAGGGAGGCAGGATAAAAACGCTTACAGAATCGGAAATCAAATCCCGCACGCTGGCAGCGCCCTGCACGTCAACTTCCAGAATGATGTCGCGCCCTCCGGAAATCTCTCGAGCCACCTGCTCGCGACTAGTGCCGTAAGAATGGGAATGAACGTGGGCCCACTCCAGGAACTCACCCGCCGCGACCATCTGTTCGAATTGTTCCTTCGAGACGAAGAAATACTCGCGCCCATTTACTTCGCCGCTTCGGGGTGTACGAGTTGTGAAGGAAACAGAATAGCTAAGATTTGGGACATTATTCAACACGCGCTGAATGAGCGTGCCCTTGCCTCCGCCCGATGGAGCACTAACGACGAAAAGAATGCCGCGTCCTTCCGTCGGAACGGCGGAGTGGATTTCAGTTTCGAGGTTATTTATCTCACTCGACATTTTGTACCTGTTCGCGAATCTTTTCTACTTCAGCTTTGATTCCCAGGGCTGCTTCCTTGATGGACAGATCCGTTGATTTTGACAAGGTCGTATTAGCTTCGCGATTGAGTTCCTGAAGCAGGAAATCCAACATCTTGCCGGTCTCACCGTTTGAGTTTAACGCATCGCGAAACTGGCTGAGATGGCTCCTGAGACGCACCATTTCCTCGCTCACGTCGCTGCGATCGGAAAGATATGCCACCTCCTGGGCCAGCCTGGCCGGATCGATTTCGACCAGTTGGCCGTTGCGGTCGAGCAGCTCGCCAATTCGTTTCTGCAGACGCAGGCGATATGCGTCGACCAGCCCGGCGGCTGCACCCTCGATCAGCGGCACCAGGGCTTCAATCTTGTCGAGACGGCCGGCCATTTCCGCACGAAGCGTTTCGCCTTCCTGCGCGCGCATTCGTTCAAGTTCATCAAGAGCCGTGCTGAGCGCGCCCTCGATGCCGGCGACCACTTCGTCATTGAGACCCTCGCGTGAAGGTTGCAACGCGCCCGGCAGGCGGGCCAGGGCATTGATGTCGAGTTCTCCGGCGATGCTGAACTCATCCTGCATTTCGCGTAGCGCATTGACGTAGCCGGCGATCAGGGGTCGATTCAACTCGTACGCCGTTTGGGATGTCTTCTCAAAATTTATCGTGACGTCGACGCGGCCGCGGGCAAGTCGCGAGCTGATCTGTCGCTTGATTACGGGTTCGAGGGATGACAGTTCGCCGGTGAGTCGAAGGTGAACGTCCAGAAAGCGGTTGTTGACCGTCTTCAAGTCGACCGAAACTGCAAAAGTGTCGCCCTCGGCCGACCCGCGTCCATATCCTGTCATTGATTTCATAGGTTTTTATTAGTGGTCATTGGTCAGTGGTCAGTTGTTGGTTGTTGGTCGCTGGTGGTCCAGTGGAATAACGCCAACTGACCGCTGACCAATGACTACTGACTAATCGTCAGCTCTTCTTCTTCATCGGCAAACTGAAGCTCATAGAGTGTTCGATACTTGCCGCCTCGGGCGAGCAGTTCAGCATGGCTGCCCACTTCGATGATTCTCCCCGCCTCCATCACTACAATGACATTGGCCCTGCGAATCGTCGACAGCCGGTGGGCAATGACCACGGTCGTTCGATTGCGTACGAGGTTGGCAATTGCTTTTTGCACAAACCGTTCCGATTCCGCATCGAGCGCTGACGTCGCCTCATCCAAAATCAAGACGGGCGCATCGACGAGAAGGGAACGCGCAATTGCCAGACGCTGGCGCTGCCCGCCTGAAAGAAAAATTCCGCGTTCGCCCACAATCGTTTCATACTTCTCAGGTAACTCCATGATGAAATCGTGGGCAAAAGCAATTCGGGCAGCTTCTTCGATCTCAGCCTGCGTCGCGTCGGGTTTTCCATAAGCTATGTTATGTCGCACCGTGTCGTTGAAAAGCACGGTCTCTTGCGTGACCAACGCCAATTGCTGCCTCAGGCTCGAAAGGGTGGCGTCGCGGAGATCGGTGTCGTCCCAATAAACTCCGCCGGTAACAGGATCATGAAAGCGCGGCAGAAGTTTGGTCAAAGTGGATTTCCCGCCGCCTGACTCACCGACGAGTGCCACCATTTCACCGGCAGGAATCTTCAGACTGACTTCCCGCAGAACCGATCGCTCTTCGTTTGCATAGCCAAATGAGACGTTGCGCAATTCAATGGCGCGCGCCAGCGGCTTGAGCTCCACCGCATCTTTCTTTTGCGGAAGCTCGGCGTGTTCATCCATCACTTCCCAAACGTGATGAGCTGCCGCGAGCGCTTGCTCCATCGCGTTTTGCAGGCGTGAGAGCTTGCGCATTGGATCGTAACTGCGAAAAAGGAAGAACAGGAACGTGAGAAACTGCGCTGCGTTCATGCTGCCCGACATGATTTCGCGCTGGCCGAAGAACAGCAGCACCACCACGAAAACCACCCCGATCAATTCAATCGTCGGCGGCGCGAAACCGGAAATGCGGGCAGTGCGAAGATTCGCGCCGACAATGCGCCGCGCGACGGTTGTGAAGCGAGCTAATTCACGTTCCTCGGCGCGATAAGCTTTGACAATTGTTTGGCTGGATAGTGCTTCCTGAGCGGTGTCAGTTAGTTCCTTATTCCCTTCGAAGCTTTCGCGAGAGAGATTGCGGAGCCTGGTGCCGAAGCGCGCAGTTAACACAGCGACAATAGGCGCGATCAAAAGGGAGCCCAGGGTCAATCGCCAGCTGTAATAAAATGACGCGGCCAGAAATGCGATCAAGGTGAAGCTCTCGCGCAACATGTCGCGCAAGGTGCTTGTGACCGCCGTCTCAATTGCCGCTGCGCTGGAAACCAGGCGAGACACGAGATAGTTTGTGCGGTGTCTTTCAAAAAAACTTGCCGACTGGTTCAGCAGATGACTGTAAAGGTCCTGACGGAGTTTCAGCACGGCCGACTGTCCGATCCTGGCCATCAGAAATGTGGAAAAGTATTCCGCGATGCCTTTTGCCACAGTGAAGGCAAGCAGAAGCACCGAAATTGTTTTCCAAGCGCCTAAGCCGGAAGCAGGAATGATGTTTTGCAGGCCGAAGATGGTGGGAGTGCGCTGACCGTCTCCCTGCGCAAACGCCTGATCGAAAATGGGGACGATGAGACCGCCGATGGCGATTTCGAGAAGACCTACGATCAGCATCGCGAAGGTGGCAACTGCAAAAATTCCTTTGTGAGGCCTTAGATAGCCAAGCAGTCTTCGGAGATCGCGCATTAGTTATTTGGGAATAGTTGTGCCAGCTACTGGCGAGTTCAGCCGATGTGAATCACCCTGGAATCAATTGAACGAGGGTCTCGGATTCCTTAGACTCGGGAAGGATCAAAAACGGCTGTAAAACCAAAGGGCAACTATACTTATCCGCGCGCGAAGGCGTCAAGGCGACGGGTTTGTGCGGCGACTTCGTGTAACTTAGTGTGATTTCGTGGATCGCATTGTTCCGAACCACGATCCACGAAAATCACACGAACCAACACTAATCAATACTCGGGCCTTACATTCTAAACAGTCGACCCCAAAACTCGCCGGTGCGTCTTTGGGCAAAGCGTTCTTTTGCAGGAAAGCTCTTTGCGTTTTAGAGTAGACGATGTGAACAACGAAGGACAGGACGAAGGGAAAACACAAATGACGAAGAGTTTTGGGTATGCAGCACCAGAAAAGGGCGACTCGCTCGAGCCATTTTCGTTTGAGCGGCGAAACGTTGGTGAGTCTGACATTTTGATCGACATCCAGTTTTGCGGAGTCTGTCATTCCGATATTCATCAGGTAAATGACGATTGGGGTGGTTCGATCTATCCGATGGTCCCGGGACATGAGATTGTGGGCCGTGTGGTCCAGGTCGGGTCGGGTGTGACAAACTTTAAGGAAGGCGACCTCGCCGGCGTTGGTTGCATGGTCGACTCCTGTCGCGCTTGCGTTAACTGCAAGCAGGGGCTCGAACAATTTTGCGAAGTTCACACAGCATTGACGTACAACGGCACGGAGATGGATGAAACTACTCCAACCTTTGGGGGCTATTCCACAAACATCGTCGTGGACGAATCGTTTGCCCTGAAGATTGCGGGAGATCAGAGTCTTGCCGCGGTTGCGCCGCTGTTGTGTGCGGGCATCACGACGTATTCGCCGTTGCGGCGTTTTGGTGTGAAGGCAGGCAGCAAAGTCGGGATTGTTGGATTGGGCGGACTGGGCCACATGGGCGTGAAGTTTGCAGTGGCTATGGGAGCCGACGTAACCGTGTTTAGCACGTCACCCAACAAAGAAGCAGATGCGCGTAAGCTTGGTGCTCATCATTTTGTGGTGACCAGGGATCCGTCGGCGCTTGAGCCGCTTGCCGGGAAATTCGACTTCATTCTGGATACAGTTTCTGCGCCGCATGATCTGAATGCCTATCTCGAGTTGTTGAAATATAACGGCGCGTTAGTGCTCGTGGGAATTCCCGGTGAACCTGCCGAAATTTCAGCGCCGTTGCTGGTAATGCGCCAGCGGAATCTGACCGGCTCTGCGATTGGAGGGATTCCGGAAACGCAGGAAATGCTCGACTACTGTGCCGAGAAAAACATTGTTTCCGACATCGAGCTGATTCCAATCGATGATATCGCCAGCGCCTATGAACGCACGGTGAAGGGCGACGTTCGCTACCGCTTTGTCATTGATATCGCATCGCTGAAGAGCAAAGCTGCCAACTAGCAAGGCTGCATTAGCCCGACCGTCAGGACCGCTCAGATCAGCTACGATTCAGTTTGACGCAATCAACTTCATGCTTCGCGAGACTTTGCGTCTGGCTTTGCGACCTTTGCGGTTCTGCTTGCTCTTCCGGACTTGCCGCAAAGTACGCAAAGGGTTTCGCCAAGTGCGCAAAGCAAGCTGCACCACTACCCGATTTCAGGATTTCTTAGGCCCATCAAGAGAACTAAGCTATAATTCCTCCTTCAGTTTACAAATCCCCCGACAGGACCAACAAAACTTGGGACAACCAAACGAAGCAGACAGCAAGTACGCCGGGAAACGCCTTTTGATCGTGGATGATGACGCTGATATGCGTCATCTGCTGGCGGAATATTTTCGACGGCTCGGCTTTCAGGTTGAAGAACGCGAGAGCGGACCCGAGGCACTCGAACCTGCGATAACTGGAAGGTTTGATTGTTTCATTTTCGATGTTTCAATGCCTGGCATGAGCGGCTTCGAACTGCTCAAAAGGATTCGGGACCGGAGCGTGCAGACCCCGGCGCTGTTCCTGACTGCTGACGATGCGCTCGATTCAAAAGTGGCAGGATTCCAGGCGGGCGGCGACGATTATTTAACCAAGCCGTTTAGCCCGCGCGAATTGGAGTATCGCGTCGAAGCGTTGCTAAAACGAACCAGTGGCGTGCCCGCAGCTACCGACAGCGAGCGTATCGAAGTTGGCGACCTGGTGATCGACAAGCGCCGCCATGAAGTGGTTAGACACGGGTCGCGCGTTGATCTCACGCCGCTCGAGTTTCAAATTCTTGAGTTGCTGGCCTCCGAACCTGGCCGCGCATGGTCGCGAAACGATCTGCTCGATCGAGTTTGGAGCACTGAATATGAAGGCTATCAGAGAAATATCGATCCGCACATCAATCGACTGCGGAAGAAATTGGAAACCGATCCAAAGGAGCCGCGCTATGTGCTTACCGTGCGCGGCGTTGGATATAAACTAAACGAGGTTCCGTAGTAAATTCTCGATGCATTCTTTGCTTCCAGTCGCAACCAATCCCTCCCACAGTTTCCCATCTAAAGTTTTGCGCCTATTGCTTGCCCTGGTCTGCTTCCTGGGACCAGTCGCTGGCTCGCTTCACACTGCCAAAGCCCAAGTGCCGGGACAGACGCTGGTTTTCCCAACTTCGATTCAATGGCCCAGGCAGCGTGGCGTTACGTGGTATCGGCTTCAAATTGGTGGCGACGAAACGTTTCGGGACGTTCATTTTGATCGCCGCGTACTCGGCGATCGATTTTCTGTTCGCGAACTCGCGCCCGGTTATTACTTCTGGCGCATCGCGCCGGCTGACAATCGACTGGGAGAGTTTTCGCGACCTTTGAGATTTTTTGTGCCGGGTGGAGTGGTGACGTCCTACACCGCTCGGAACAGCATAATTCGCGGACCATTGACTCGTTAGGTTTCGCAAGATAACCAAAAGACGTCGCGGTAATCAAACAGGAGACGTTGACTGATGTTGCAGTTGGGAGTGAGCGGCTTGGTTCTGGCAGCCTGGTTTGTGCTCAAATTCGTGCTGGGCAAAGGTGGTTATGTTCACATCCTACTGCTGTTGGGAATTTCGATTTTGGTGGTTTACATCACCGCATACCGTAATACTCGTTACCATGCCCGACACGGAAACGACGGTTCGTGAAGTGTTTTTTGCAAATTGATTCCGTTTTTCAGAGCTGGGCTTCCCGTGCCACAATGGCAACAATGATCCTCCCCCGGGCATCAAGAGAACAGCCTTAATCATGGAATCCGGGCTTTAATTCAAAGTAATGAGGAGTTTTGAAATTATGCGCTTTCGCTCTCAGTTGGCACGTGTGACGACCCTTTCAAGTCTGCTGGTACTAACGTTCGCTACCATCTCGGTAGCTCCCGCTTTCAGCCAGGGCGATACTGCTCGGCGCACAATTGCAGTCACCTACCCGTTGGAAGAGACCGTCGAAGTGAAGTTTCGTGGCACCACGCTGCTGCCACGTCTCAAGGGAGAAGCAAAGGTTAAACGTGCTGGCCGTCGCGGCACGCGCGTCGAGCTCGCTATCGATAACTTGCCGAGGGCAAACGAACTCGGTGGAATCTATACGACGTTCGTTCTCTGGGCCATATCGCCGGATGGACGCGTTGACAATCTAGGTGAGATCAAGCGAGGCGGCAGTGCGTTTATCGCTTCGAAGCTCGACGTCACAACTCCGCTGCAAACATTTGCCTTAATCATCACGGCCGAGCCCCACTTCCTGATGAAAGTGCCGAGCCGCATGGTGGTGTTGGAAAACATCGCACCTCAGCGCCCGCGAGGGAGCCAGGTCGAAACGGTGAACGTGCAGTACATTGGAAACTCAAGCGACTACTTCCGTGACCCGCGGGTGCCGGAAATTGCTTCGACTGATTTCAAAGAGATTCCGGTTTCACTCATGGGCGCGCGGCAGGCGGTTAACCTGGCCAGATTTGCCGGCGGCAAGCAGGACGCGCCACAGGAACTGCAAACCGCGGAAGATGATCTTCTGGCCGCTGAGAAGGCCCTGAGGTTTGGTCAACCAACCGCGGAAGTTGATGTGCTGGCGCGAAAGGCCACGTCGTCAGGCGCGAGAGCAGAGGAGATGGCAGCAGCGCGTCGCGCGGCGAGATTGCGACGCGAGGATACTCAACGGCGAGACGAAGCGCTGCGCTCCGCGGAGAGGACAGCCGAATCAGCCCAGCAGGAAATTGACCGCCTGCGCGGTGACCTCGAGCGCGAACAGCGGGCCCGAGAGTTAGCCGAACGAGACGCGGCCACGGCCAACGAACAAGTGCGAGAACAACGAATTGAAGTTTCACGCCTGCGCGATGAGCTCCAACAGGTGCGTTCCGAAGGCGAAACAGCCAAGATCAATCTGGCCCGGCTCGAGGGAGCTAAACGCTCGGAGGACGCTCGCCTGGAAGCTGAGCGACGAGACCAACAACGACGTGCCGCGGAAGCAAGCCTCAAGCAGACATTAGGGAAGTATGGAACGATAAAGGAAACGCCCCGAGGCTTGCAGCTGCTTCTGCCGGAATCAATCTGGCGTGCGCCGCGAGGCGCGGATCTGGTTTCCGCCGCGGCGGCCAGGCTCGAGCCATTGGCGGCCCTCCTGGCCAGTAATCCGGACTATCAGGTTCTGATCGAAGTTTATACCGACGCCAGGGGCGACGAGGTTTCGTTGCAACAACTCACCCAGGACCGCGCGCGCCAGTTATCAGATCGATTTCAAGCAGCTGGAGTCGACCCGTCGCGCATTCAGGCAAATGGCATGGGCGCCGCCAATCCTCTCGCCACTAACACCACGGTTGGAGGGCGGGCGCGAAATCGTCGCACGGAGATCACGCTGACCGTTCCATCGCGCAGCGCGTCGAGCCAGTGAGCAGTGGTCAGTGGCCAGTGGGCAGTGGTCAGAAAGATCCGCCGATCTGCCACCCGCCTGAAGACTGAAGACGGAAGACTGCCGACTGGCCACTGACAACCGACCACTGATCTTCCATGTCCCCACTCGAAGTTCTCCAGATAGTAGGCTACTCGATCGGCGCGGTATTGCCCCTCTGGATGGGAGTGCAACTCCTTTCCCGCCGTCGCAAACTCAGTCCCATCGAGCGAGTCCTTTTTGTCCTCGCGCTGAGCATGTGCGGGTGGCACAGTAGTAACCTCCTCATAACTCTTCATGGTTTGTTCGGACTTGGGATCCGGGGAACTACCTTGCTGCGCGCCGCCGATACTGTTGCGGTAATCAGCATCACCTTCGCTTACTCGTTCCTGCTGCATGTCCATCTGCACCTCTGGGCTAACGCCTCAAACCGCGATCTCACGCGCTTTGAGAAACTGCGACTCTACTTCTCCTACGGACCAACGCTATTCCTGCCAATCGCCATTTACAAAATATGGACAGGCCAGTATGCGCCGATGCTCCAACGTGTTTCGTTTTTTGTGCTCCCGATGGCGGTCTGGATTACTTACGTCCTGGGGTTTATCGCGATCACCGAACTATTGATCGCGAGAAAGACGACCAACCTCAGCGAACAACGAATCATGCGGACGCTGGCCGCTTCGTTTATCGCCGTGGGGCTGGTAATTCTGGCAGCGCTGGCGCTCGGACTTGGCGAAGGAACGGAGTGGGGACTTTATCTAAAAACGGTGGCCAACCTCGGCTCACTGCTCCCATCGGCTCTGCTGGCCTACTACATCTATCGTTATCGCTATCTCGAATTGATCATCGAGGAGAGTTTGATAGTCGCCTCCTTCGCCGCGGTTGTGCTAACGATCTACCTTTACGGCATTCGGACGATCGGAGACTGGATGACGGCGCGGTTTGGCGTACGCGCGGGGGTGGTTGAAGCGTTGCTCATTTTGGCGTTGGCTCTCGCGGCCGCGCCACTACGTAGCTGGCTGGAAAAACGCTTCCATAAACTGTTCGAACGCGAAGCCGCTCTCTACCGTCAGATAGTCTCCCGCATCAGCGCCCTTGCCGGTCAATACAAAGAGTTGCCGGAATTACTCGAGTTTGTCGAACGCGAAACAACCACGGCTCTTGGCCTGCGCCGCGCCAGAATTGTTCTTAGCGATCAAGCGGAGACTGCCGAGGAGACGACGAATTACGTAGCCCCGGGTGGAACGACGTTATCGGTTAGGCAGGAAGCGACGGAACCGTGGGTTAGGGAACTGCTGAACCTCGCCCGTCAAAACGGTTGGGCGGCAATTGAAGATGGCCCGTTGCTTGACGCCCATGGCTACTCCATCGCCTACCCGCTGAGAAGGGACGAACGAATTTCCGGCGTACTCCTCGTAGACGCTTCTGCCGTTCTCTTGACTGACGATACGCGCTCTATCCTAAAGATTCTGGCTGACCAGGTGGCGATCGCGATCGAAGACTGCCGCCTGGTGGAAGCTAACGTAAGGCTCGAGCGGTCGCTGGCCGAGCGTGAAAGGTTGGCGACGCTTGGACAGATGGCCGCTACTGTGGCCCACGAAATAAAGAATCCCCTTTCCGCAATCAAGTCGATAGCCCAGGTGATGGCTGAAGATGAACAGGTGAGCCGTGAATATGCGCGCGACCTGAGTTTGATCGTCGGCGAAACAGATAGGTTGGGCCAGAGCGTCACCCAACTTTTGAGTTTTGCACGACGCGAGGCGCCAGCCGAGTTGCCTCTGCCGGCAGATCAGCTCATCGAGTCGGTAATCCGACTCTTCACAGTGGTGGCAGAAAAAGACGGTATCACCCTCACCTTGCGGCTTGAAACCCAAAAGGAACTTGGAGGCGCCGCAGTTTCGGCTGTGAGGGTAGCTTTATCAAATCTACTGCTTAATGCTTTGCAAGCAACTCCTGCTGGCGGCGAAATAGTGATTGCTAACAGGATTGAGCGGGAGACGCTGGTGATCACGGTTCAGGACAGTGGACCAGGCGTGTCGAGAGAATTAGCGCAGCGCATTTGGGAGCCGTTTTTTACAACCCGCCAGCGAGGAACAGGTCTGGGACTCGCGATTGTTCGCAAGCGTATGCAGGAGGCTGGCGGGACAGCGCGGCTGGCAGAACAGAGAAATGGCAGCGGTGCAACTTTTGAGTTGCGCGTGCCGATGGATGCGGAAACGTTGTAGCGCGTCTTCTTAGCTGAGCGACGCAATGGAACTTTTCTCTGACGTCCGCGTGTGAGTTACCGAGTGTTGGCCCACCGTAATTGCGCGCGCTTCGAAATGCGAAGCCTGAGATTTCGTACAACGCGCTAGCTCTCCTCGTTCAATGCAACTACTTCTGAAGGAGATTCAAATGACTGCTCGCAAAGCTCTGGCAACTATTCTGTTTTCAATTTTCGTTACCTTCTCAATCGGTGGACAACAGGCCCTGGCTCAAGGCGCCGCTTCTGGTCCTTCGCAGGAAGCGAAGGTCGTTGATGAAACAAATCTCGATACCCAACTCTACCTGCTGGTGGCAACCAACCAGGAAGTCGACGACACGAAACTTCCGGCCGCGTTGGATTCGGTTGTCAAACAACTCCGCGCGTCGCTGCCCTTTAAGAATTACAAACTCATCAGTACCCTCGTTAACCGCGTTAAGAATGAAGGACGCCTGAGCTTGAAGTGGGTTGGGGGACCACTGCCGGGATCGGCGGCGGCCTCACCAAACACCCCGAGTTTCAACGAGTTTAAGGTCAATCATCTGAAGTTCGTTACCGACAGCGGCGGGCGTCAGCTTGTGCGGATGGACGGATTTGTTTTCGGGGCTCGCATTCCGATTGTTACCGGGACGGCAATCGCGTCGAATGGGCCCGCTGCGCCCATCATCAACTATGAACAGACCGGGCTTAATACCGACATAAGTATCCGCGAGGGTGAGCCCGTGGTCGTCGGGACGCTCAATGTCGGCCCATCAGGCGATGCGATTATCCTGGTGATGTCGGCGAAACGCGCAAACAAATAACGGTACTCAGACCAGAGGGGCAGACGGCAGTATCCGACAGTAGGAGCAGAATCCTGATTAACTGCTGCCTGCAACTGCCGTCTGGCCCTGCTTTTCTTGTGGCACGCCATGCGCTAGCGGAATACAGCGCTAAGGTCATAAACTAACCGGAAGGTGAAACAAGAAAAGTTGCGACTGTTAATTGTGGATGATGAAGAAGCGGCACGCTACGGCATGCGGCGAGCGCTGACTACGTTTGGTTACAACGTCTCGGAGGCGGGTTCCGCGGAGGAAGCCAGGGCCCTGCTCAAGCAGTTTCAGCCGGATCTCATGCTGCTGGACGTCAACCTGCCGGGGATGAGCGGCCTCGATTTTCTCCGCGAGCTAAAGAGCGCCGGCGCGGAAGGCCCACTGGTCATTATTATTACCGCACACGGTTCGGAACGAATGGCCGTTGAGGCCGTGAAGTCCGGCGCCTACGATTACCTCTCCAAACCTTTTGAACTCGACGACTTGCGACTGGTGATCAAGAACGCCGCGGAAACTGTCCAACTCCGGCGCGAAAATCTGTCTCTGCGGAGACGAATCGAAGTAGAACGATCACAAAGAGGCGCTTTCATTGGTAACTCCGCCGAAATGCAGCGCGTCCGAGGCATGATCGAAAAGGTGGCTGAGACAGATGCAACTGTGCTGGTCCGTGGAGAATCAGGCACCGGCAAGGAATTAGTGGCGCGCGAGCTGCACGAGCGAAACAGTGTGCGCAGCACCGGCGCATTCGTCGCAGTAAACTGCGCAGCGCTTCCTTCCGAGTTAATTGAATCCGAGTTGTTCGGGCATGAGAAGGGGGCCTTCACCGGCGCCGCAGGGAAGCGTCTGGGAAAGTTTGAGCAAGCCAATGGCGGCACATTGTTTCTGGATGAAATCGGGGACATGAGCTCTAACGTGCAGGCAAAACTGCTGCGCGCCCTCGAGGAGCGAAAAATTGAACGTCTCGGCGGAAACGAATCGATTCCGGTGGACGTTCGCATCGTAAGCGCCACGCATCGTCCCCTCGAACAGGAAATAGCCGCAGGTAATTTCCGTGCCGATCTGTTTTACCGGCTGAGAGTTGTAACGATCGATATTCCTCCGCTACGTGAACGGCGCGAAGACATTCCATTGCTGGCAGAGACGTTTACTCGCGCGGCCGCGGAACGTTATGGACTGCCGCTGCGGCAAGTGGGGCAGAGCGCCCTACGTCGCCTGGTGGATTACGATTGGCCCGGCAATGTTCGGGAATTGAAAAACACGATCGAGCGCGCGGCAATCATGGCAGAAGGTGAAGAGCTGCGTTCTCAGGATCTGCCGGATGAGATCACGCCGGGAACGGAAAAACTAAAACCGGTGGAAACGGATTCAACGAACGGGTTGAGCGTGCCTTTTACCGCCGAGTTTCGCGAGGACAGAAAAGAGTTTGAACGGCGCTACATTTCGCGCTGTCTTGAGCACACCGGCGGCAACGTCACCAAGGCCGCCGAGATTTTGGGAATGCACCGCCAGTCGCTGCAGCACAAGCTTCGTCAACTCGGATTGGGACGTCGTTATGTTTCAGTTGGCGCTGACTCAGCGGATAGCGCTGAGGAGTGACAAGCATCGAGTCAAACCCCCAGGCAGCGACCGGCTTGCGAACTCCTCGTGCCCTGGGCACGAAATGTTTATAGGCCAAGTCTCTTTCGCAAAGAATTCGACTCGTTAAAGCGAGCAGCTCGCTCTGACGAGTCGAAGGTTATTCAACACATCGACTGCTATAAACATTGGACTCCTGGCGGAGCCTTTTAGGGCCGGGCTCGATTCCATTCCCGCCAAGCGAACCTTCACCGGTTCTGCGTTACTTGCGTTCTCCAACTTCGGTCAATAGACTCCCATCACACTGACCACACTCTGGAGAACACATGAAGGCACGCATCGACGCGATCATTCAGCGCGACCAGGCGGAATACCTGGATCGCTTAATCCCACAGTCTGATCCACTTTTGCGGGAGATGGAACAATACGCCGCCGAGCATCGCGTTCCGATCGCAGATCGTGAGGTGGCCCTGTTTCTTGAGATCACCGCGCGGGCGATCAAAGCGCGCCGGGTGCTCGAGGTGGGGATGGCAATTGGTTATTCAGTGATCCATCTGGCGCGGGGAATGGATGAAGGTGGGCGCGTGTTATCGATTGAACCGGACGAAGAAATGATCAAGGCGTCGCAAGGGTATATCGAACGCGCTGGCTTGAGCTCAAAAGTACGCATCGAACGCGGGAAAGGATTGGAAGTAATTCCGCGGCTGCGTGAGACTTTTGATCTGGTGTTCATTGATGCGCTCAAAGAGGAGTATCTCGGTTATCTCGAACTGGCGTTGCCGCGTTTGCGCACAAGCGGCGTGATCATCGTTGATAATTTGCTTTGGGGTGGACAGGTGGCCGGAGAAATCCGCTCGCCGGATCAGGAAGGTTCGACTAACGCTCTGCGAGAATTCAACAAGCTATTCGTGGCCAATCCCAAATTGAGGTCCGAGGTGTTGCCGGTCGGCGATGGCCTGGGCTATGCGGTAAAACTTGGCTGATCTGGGTGGGCCGCGCCGCCGTGTCCCGCAGAGATTTCGCAATAAGATCCACGAAATCACACTAATACACCAAGAGACTTAGTGTTAGTTCGGGTGATTTCGTGGATATTTGTTCTGGCGAGTTAATCCAAAATGACCACCCGGCACGCCGACGCTGCTAAGACTATCGCGCGCGGCGGGATTATCGCTTTCCGCACCGATACGTTTTATGGCCTCGGCGCCGATCCTCTCAACGCCGCCGCTGTCCGCCGAATTCGCGAATTAAAGGGCAGGGAGGAGAGCAGTCCAATTCTCCTGTTGATATCCGACCTTGCCGAAGCTGAACGCTTCATCGCCTACCAATCAGAAATTTTCAAAAAGATATCCGAACGGTTTTGGCCTGGGCCATTAACTCTCGTGGGCATCGCTCGTCCCGAGTTGCCTTCGGAGTTGACTTCAGGCACTGGAACTATCGGAGTTCGTTTGCCGGATAACGAAAGTGTCCGCGCTTTGGTGAGTGCGTGCGGGGGTGGACTCACAGCGACAAGCGCAAATCTTTCAGGAAAACCGCCCGCCCGGACTGCGAAAGACGTGCTTAACTATTTTCCTGTCGGACTCGATTTGATTATCGATGGCGGGGAAGTGAACGCAACTCAAGCTTCCACTGTTTTGGATCTGAGCGGGTCGGAAGCGCGCATAGTTCGGGAAGGCGCGGTTACGCGCGAGGAGTTAGCGACCCTGGTTCTGTTTTGAGGATCGAAAGGATAGGCAGGAACGCCTGTCCGACTTAGTTAACCGTCAGGCTGCGTACGAATCCCCAGTCGCCGCTCGCGTCAACCTTGATGTTTCCGACGCCCTTGCGTGCGATCACAACGTTTGCCTGATACCACAGCGGGATGACGGGAATTTCCCGACTTACTATCTCCTGAATCTGCGTGTAAAGCTGCGTGGCCTTTTCACGATCGAAAGTATTTACTGCTTCGTCAATCAATAGATCCAAATCCTTGTTGCTATAGCGGCTGCGATTGCGAGAGGCGCGAGTTTCGGTCGGAATTTCAGACGTGGCGAAAAGGTCTTTGTAAAAGATCGGGTCCTGATTGCCACCTACCCACTGCCCATAGAAAATCTGATAGTTTCCACGTCGTACTTCGGCGAACAAAGTGTTTAGTTCAGCTGTTTCAATAGTCATGGGCACGCCAACATTCTTCAGGTAATTCTGAATCACGCCTGCATAAGCTTTACCCGACGCGTTGCTGCCGGAGACTTTGTACACCAGCGGTTTGGCAAATCGCATTTGCGGTCCATCGCCATCAGGATCCTTCAAACCCGCTTCGTCCAGTAATCTCTTCGCCATCGCAGGATCGAAGGCATAGGTATGCCCCGGGGTGTAGGCCCACGATTCCTCCGGCAACACGGAATGCGCAATCTTGCCGAGACCCAACAGGAGATCGCGGATCATGCCTTCGCGATCGATTGCGTGAGCTAACGCTTGTCGCACGCGGGCATCGGTGAGTGGCGCTTGAGTGCAGTTGAGAGTGAGCACATAAACATTCGACCCGGTAAACTGCAACACTTGTAGATTCGGATCTTCTTTGAGAAGTTTCACCGCATCGGGTGAAAGGCTCGTTGGCAGTGGGGAAATGTCTACACGTCCCGAACGCAGTTCGGCTTGTAAAGCATTGGTGTCGGAGATCACTCTTACTCGCAGAAGAGGAATGTTTGGAGCGCCCTGCCAGTATTCGGAATTTGCCTGCAAGTCCAGCACCTGTTGTGAACTGTCATAGCTAATAAACTTAAAGGGCCCTGAACCCAGCGGATGATCTTTTTGCGTCTCGTAGCTATCTTTCGGAATAATCGCGACCGGAACCAGGTTGCTGAGCAATCCAGTCCATGGCTTTACCAGCGTTACGATAAGCGTCTTCGCGTCAGGTGCTTCAACGCTTTGAATGTAGCTGCGCCGGTTAGCCCCCGTGCCCTCGTAGAAGCTGGCGGATTTGGCGAAGGAGCTGGAGAAAACAAGATCGAGAGTATATTTCGCGTCCGCGGAACTTAAGGCCCGCCCGTCGTGAAACTTTACGCCATCGTGCAGTGTGAACGTAAAAAGCTTTCCATCAGCAGACTGCTGCAGGTTAGACGCCAACTCGCCCACGTAATCAAACTTTTCGTTCTTCCTGACTAGCGAATTGAACATCAGCGTGCGCACTCGCTCGCTGGCGGCATCCACTGAAGGCGAGCCGACTGGATCGATAGTGAGGATGTTGTCGCCCAGCGCGATCACGAAGGAGGTATTGCGCTTACGGCACCCGGAAGGTAGAAACGCCAAAACCAACAATATTGCCAGGAGCCCGGCAAACTTCTTAGAGCGCATTAGATTGATCTCCGTACTTATAGTTGAGCTTCTCGTTGAGCCGGGTGGTTTCGTCGGCGAGTCGCTGAAATTTTTCCGGGTCAAAATCAGTAGGCGGTTTAACGATCGCCTTAGTTGAAGCGATGCGTTTCAAAGTCCCGCGCATTCGCTCCTTCGGCAGCTTGCCGGCACGCGCCACCTCAAGCATGGCTCGATAGCCGCGGCGGATAATGTCGGGCCGCGCGCAGATCAGAAACATATCTTCGCCGGCAAGAAACGCGCGCACCACGGCAGCTTCAATTTCACAATGCTTGGCGATCGCGCCCATCTCTAGATCGTCTGTTACAACCAGATGCTGGTAACCAAGTTCGTGACGCAGCAGTTTTGTTACGATGTTTTGACTCAACGAAGCCGGCTCCAGCAACCCACCCGTCACCCCATGTGTGATATCGATATTAGGAAAGCCCCCATGGCTCACCATCACACAACGAACGCGATCGTCTTTGCGTTGGAACAGCTCGATGTAAGGCGCGAGGTCTTGCGCTATCAACGCATCGTGCGAAAGGCTGACCATGGGCATCTCTTCGTGAGAATCCACCTCGCCGGCTCCAATTCCCGGAAAGTGCTTGAGGCAACCGACCATCCCGGTCTCCTGCAAACCGCGCAGGTACACAGTTGTATACCCGAGTACTTCGCCGGGCGAACGGCCAAAAGACCGCGAGTAGAGTCCATTTGAAAGTAGATCGCGCTCGTCAGTCATGATCGACATCACGGGCGCGAAATTCATGTTGAATCCGAGCATTCGCAGGGTCTCGCCGCTGATCCGTCCCAGCGCTCGCGCGGCGGCCAGATCGCCGTGTTGCCGAATGGTGCGGGCCGACGGCATCGGGGTGAATATCTTTCGCAGGCGATCAACCAGCCCGCCTTCCTGATCCACACCGATGAGCGGATTCATCGGTGACATCTCCCGTATGCCGTCTGTCAGCGCTCGCAATTGTTGAGGGCTTTCGACGTTGCGCCCGAAAATAATGATCCCGCCCGGCTGAACCTCTTCAATCAGCGCGCGCGCGTCGGCATCGAGTTCGGGACCGGTGAGACCGATGTAGAAGAGTTGTCCTATTTGTTGTTCGAGAGTTAGCGACTGAAGGGACTCCGATGGCATTTGTTAAGTTTGAGACAGTAATGCGGCTGCTGTCGTCGAGCGATTCCCCAGGGAAATAAAAAAGCAGTTTTACTATAAGACAGTTTTCAGGTAGCGGCCAATGAAAACATTCTCGGGCATTTACTATTTCTGCGATCTGATTTTCGCTCGGAGCGGTCAAGCGATAACTTTCACATGCTGTTGCATTGATGTTATCCTCAGACACGTCCAGCACCACAAAACCGTCTGAGTAGGACACTGAGAAGCCAATGGCCCAGCAGAATTCGTTTGACATCGTCTCGGAAGTTGATCGCGCGGAGATGACGAACGCGATCAATCAAACGATCAAGGAAGTCCGGCAAAGGTTCGATTTCAAGGGCAGCGCGGCAACCGTTGCCCTGGAAGCCGAGGAACTGGTTCTGACCGCTGAAGACGAAACCAAGCTGCGAAACATGAATGAGATTTTCCAGCAGAAACTCGTGCGTCGAGGCGTTCCATTGAAAGCTCTAAGTTACGGAGAAGTGGATCCGGCAGCCGGCGGCACTGTCAGGCAGCGCGTCAAGATCCAGCAGGGGATACCCCAGGACAAGGCCAAGGAAGTCGTAAAATTTATCAAAGACTCTAAAGCAAAAGTGCAGGCTTCAATTCAGGGAGACGTGGTGCGCGTTTCCGGCAAGGACCGCGACACGCTTCAGGATATTATTGCGAAGCTCAAGGGCAAGGATTTCGGAATCCACATGCAGTTTTCCAACTACCGAACCAATTAGCATGCAGGCAACCGAACAAGGCGCTGTGCTCGAAGATGCAAAAGTTACGGCTTTCCGCATCTTTGGGTTGATCTCGCCTGAACTAAAACTCGTCGAAGAAGAGTTTGCGCGGCAAGCGCGTTCAAACGTTCAGGTGATCGAGTATCTTGGAGACTACCTGCGCGCCTCCGGTGGAAAACGTGTGCGGCCTGCGTTAACAATTCTTTCGAATTATGCGGTGGGTGGCGACGGGTCGAATTACAATTCGATTCGCATGGCCGCGGTGATGGAGTTTCTCCACACCGCAACGCTGGTTCACGACGACATAATCGATAGCGCAGACACCCGTCGCAGCCGGCCGACCGTTAATGCACTTTTTGGCAACAAGACCGCCGTGCTAATGGGCGACTGGCTTTACATGTCTGCCTTCGAAACCAGTCTGGCGGAACGATCGCTCTCGATTCTCGATATCCTGACGCGCGTGACCCGCAAAATGACAGAGGGTGAGCTGTTGCAGCTAACCACTTTGGCCCGGACCGACATTCACGAACAACAGTATCTGGATATCATTGAGCGGAAGACTGCCTACCTTTTCAGCGCTTGTTGTGAAGTCGGAGCCATTCTGGGCGGTGCTACGGCAAGCGAACAGAAAGCGCTCGCGGATTATGGAATGAATCTTGGAACTGCTTTCCAGCTCACCGACGATCTGCTGGACTTCACCTCGTCCGACGGCACGTTGGGGAAGGGAGCAGGCGTAGATCTGCTTGGCGGAAAAGTGACGCTGCCATTGATTTACCTGATGGAGAATGACCCTGCGTCGACGGCCATGGTGCAGAGAGTGATGGCTGAAGGAAGCTACGAAAGCGTTTCTCGGCGCGAGCTTATGGAGAGCGTGGAACGAGTGGGTGCTCTCGATCGCGCGCGAGTAAAGGCAGATAGTTACGCCGCGGCTGCGCGCGACTCGCTGAGTGATCTCCCAATTTCTGAGCATTGCGAGTCGTTGCGTTCAATTCCCACCTACGTTCTGGACCGCGATCGATAGGCTATACCGCCCCGCGTTCTCCAAAGGGATTGTGCAAATCCCCGAATCCCATTAAGATTCCCAGCATGATGGACCGCCCCAGCGACAACCTACTCTCGCGCCTTGAACAAAGCCTGCGGCAGTCTCGCGCCGCCCGCATGCACCTTGGCGCCCGCCTGCGCGAGCTTGAGGCAGAGGCAGATGCAGTGAGGGCGGAACTAGCGGAGATGGACACGCTCGCTACCCAAACCGAAGCTGCAATCTACCGCATGCTGTCTTCAGTTTTGAACTCCAGTAATTTGTCAGTCAGTGGCCTCTCCGCGGGGCTCCCCTCGGACGCGGAACTTGAGGCGGCTATGCGTCAGGCTTCTCCGCAACCTCCACGGCAGTTTTCGACTGAAGAGCGACGGCAGGAGATTCCGGCCATTCGGTCAAACGTCGAAGCTGTGAGCGATCGCTTCATGGATCGAACTATCCCGCAAGCAGTGACGATGCTACTGCGCGAAGAGGGCGGAGCGCTCCACGTTAATGAGATTTACAACCGTCTGCTTGAGGGCGGGTTTAGGTTTACCGGACAGAACCCCACGATCAGCGTTGCCGTTTCGCTTAACCGTAACTCACGTTTCCGCAAAACTGCGCCAGGAACTTTTGACCTCATGATCCGCGACGCGTCGAAGGCGTCCTAGCCGACGGCGACGCGGAGCCATCATAAGCAAAGCATATTTTCCATTTTCCATTTCTGATTTCTCATTTCGCCATTTGTCATTCATTTTCATAGGCCTGCTGGCCGGCGTCTGCAATGGTCAATGAGAAATGACAAATGAGAAATGGAAATCTCTTCCTACTCTGTAGTTCTACTGCGTCGCGTTGGTGATTGATCTATCGCCCGAATAGAATAGTCGCATGCGTGCAATGATCCTTTCCGCCGGTTACGGCACACGTCTCTGGCCGCTTACCGAAGATCGGACCAAGCCAGCCATTCCAATTTTGGGCAAGCCTCTTGTCGGCTACGTGGCTGAGTATTTGGCGCGCTACGGCTGCGGTGAAATCGTAGTGAACCTCCACCATCAGCCTGAGTCTGTGCGTAAAGCGCTGGGCGAAGGTCATCAGTTTGGGGCCAACCTACATTACGTCGAAGAGCCGGAGATTCTGGGAACGAGCGGTGCAATTGACAATGCCCGCGACCTGCTCCATGGGGACACGTTTGTCGTTGTTAATGGGAAGATCATTACCAACATCGACCTTAACGCCGCCCTTGAAACACACCGGCAGCGAAAAGCCCTGGCCACCCTCGTGCTAATGCCAAACCCGGGCCGCGAGCGTTTTACAGTCGTCCACACTGCCGATGGATTGCTTCAAGGGTTCGGAGCGATGGCAAGCAGAGAAGAGCCCGGCAAAGAGAGCGGGGAGAGCGGGGAAGCGCCGTTGATGTTTACTGGAATTCAAATCCTGGAGCCGGGAATATTTGATTACATTCCGCGGGGCGTGTTTTCGCACACGACAACTGACGTCTATCCTCAAGCGATGGCCAATGGCGAGCGCATCGCCGTTCACGTTGCCGACGGAAAAAACGAAAGTTGGCGTGAACTTTCCACTCTTCAACGGTATCTTGATATCAGTCTCCAGTTGCTCTCGGAAAGAAACGACACCGTCAGCGCAGGCGCTCGATGCAAAGTTTCCCCTGAAGCTGAGGTTAACAACGCGATACTTTGGGACGACGTCACCGTCGAAGTTGGCGCCCGTGTAAACCGGGCTGTGTTGGCGGACGGCGTTCGAATTCCTGCGGGCGCGACTGTGGAAAATGCCGTCGTTGTTCGCGCCTCTTTAGTGACCGGAAAGACGCCGCCCGCCAAGGCTCTGCTGGGTGCAGTCAGAGGCGATAATTTTGTCGTGCCTTTGACGCAATGATACAATTCGGGTTCACGTTAAGGTTCCATTTTGGCGGTTTCATCTACGCATCACGCCCCAGAGGATAGGCCGCACGCTTCTGCTCCTGATGAGTTCAACTAAACAGGTGATGACTACCAGCGCTTTTGAACTCTCCGCCTCGGAGCGGCTCCACAAATTTCTCGAAGACCAAACCCGCAAAAGCAGTCCCATAGTTCCACTCACGCCTGACGCCTCCACTCGAAACTATTTCCGGATCCCGTGGAAAACAGGCAAGTCTGGACGCGCAGTCGCCGCTGTGTATCCTGAACCCTTTGACGCCGATTTCCATCCTTATTTGGATGTCACCCGGCTCTTCCTGGAGAACGGAATTCCCGTACCTGAAATTTACAGCGTGGACGGCCAAATGGGTGTGATTGTTCAGGAGGACCTTGGAGACCAGCAACTGTTTCGCGTCTATGAGGCGGCGCCACGCGACGAATGCGAGCATTACAAGGAGCGGGCAGTCAATCTAATCGCCCAGATTCAAAATGCCACTCGACTGGCGTTCGATCGCCAGTCGATCGCCAGTCGGCTGGCCTTTGATGAGCCCAAGCTTTCGTGGGAATTGGACTTCTTCGTCGAACACTTTTTTAGCAGTCTGCGAAAGGAGTCTCTGCGACATTCGGAGGCTGCGGAGCTCAAGGCCGAACTAAACGACGTTTCCGCTGAGCTTGCGGCACGTCCTCGCGTGCTCTGTCACCGCGACTTTCATGCAGCCAATTTGATGGTCGATCAAGACAATCTACTTCGTATCGTAGACCATCAGGACGCCCGGATGGGGCCAGTTACCTACGATCTCGTTTCGTTCCTCCTGGATCGCAGGTCGGAACCGCCCTCGCTGGCCGAGTTGCGGGCCTATCGTTTGTTTCTGTTGGAAGAGCGCCGGCTCCTGGGTTTGGAAGCACTGGATCCTGATGAGATTGCAACGGAATTTCGGCTGATGACCATACAGCGTGGTCTAAAAGCGATTGGTACGTTTTCGTGCCAAACCGCGGTTTACGGAAGGGGAGAAGCGTACCAAAAATTTATTCAACCTACTTTGCTAATCGTGTTACAGGCCGCAGACTGGCTGGACAGGTTTCCGGTATTGCGTCGCATGCTTAGAGAACGTGTCGAAACATAGATTAAGGATTAACTGACATAATAAATGCCTATTGAATCAACATCACCGGACACCGCAGTCGTGCCACGCGCACAAATCGATCAACTCGTAAACCACGTTGGCGAGGAAGTCACCATCAAGGGGTGGCTCTACAATTTACGTTCGAGCGGAAAAATTCTGTTCCCGCAACTTCGCGATGGAACCGGCGTGGTGCAATGTGTGGCTCTGAAAAACGCGATTGCCCCGGAGGTCTGGGAGGCGCTCAAGAGTTTGGGCCAGGAATCGGCACTAGCGATTACCGGCACCGTGCGTGCAGATGAACGAGCGCCGGGCGGCTTTGAAGTCGACCTGCGCACCGCCGAAGTGTTCGACGAAGTTCGTGATTATCCGATCACTCCAAAAGAACACGGCACCGAATTTTTGATGGACCATCGCCACCTTTGGCTGAGGTCGCGGCGCCAACACGCCATTCTCAAGGTGAGGCACACCGTGGTTAAGGCCGTGCGAGATTTCCTGGACAATGACGGATTTACGCTTGCGGATTCGCCGATCTTCACTCCGGCTGCCTGTGAAGGCACCTCGACTCTTTTCGAGGTGGACTATTTCGACGGCGAAAAGGCATACCTGACGCAATCCGGACAACTCTACAACGAAGCTACTGCCGCTGCGTTTGGCAAAGCCTACTGCTTTGGTCCCACGTTTCGGGCGGAAAAATCGAAGACGCGCCGCCACCTGACCGAGTTTTGGATGGTTGAGCCTGAAATGGCTTATGCCACGCTCGACGATGTCATGATTCTTTCGGAAAGGATGCTTTCCTACATCGCGGCCCGAGTGCTCGATAGTCGCGCGGAAGAGCTGAAAATTCTGGAACGAGACAGGAATAAACTTGAAGGGATCGTGGCGCCTTTTCCGCGTATGCACTACGACGATGCGGTGAAGCTGTTACACAAGGGACATGATGAAGGAGCACTGGAAACGCGCTTCGAGTGGGGCGGAGATTTTGGCGCGCCGGATGAAACCTATCTGTCCGGAAACTATGATAAGCCACTGATGGTCCATCATTACCCCGCCGAGGTGAAGGCCTTTTACATGGCGCGGGATACCGAACGAAACGAGCTCGCTCTGGGAGTTGATGTGCTGGCGCCCGAGGGATATGGCGAAGTCATTGGCGGCGGGGAACGGGCCACTTCGCTTGATTTCCTTGAGGAACAAATTGCGTTGCACCAGCTACCGAAGGAAGCTTTTGAGTGGTATCTGGACCTGCGCCGCTATGGCAGCGTGCCGCACGCGGGCTTCGGCATGGGCATCGAACGTTGCACGGCATGGATGTGTGGCATCGAGCATGTCAGAGAAACTATTCCGTTCCCGCGTTTGATGAACCGGCTGCGACCGTGAAATCGATCGGCGTAATCTGCGGACAGTTAACTGACACTAATGACTAAAGAAGCCACATCAGTAGAGAGCGACTCAGCCGAGCGCTTGCGCCTCGAGTTTAACGATTGGGCCACGGCGGGTCGCGGCCCGAGCATGGAAAAGGGACATCGTCCTGTCGGTGAGCAGGCGATCGAGCTGATGCGCATTCAGCCTTCGTCCACCGTAATTGACATCGGTTGCGGATCCGGGTGGGCGACCAGGTTGATGGCGGAGAAAGCTCGCAAGGGCCGCGTAGTGGGAATCGACATCTCCGACGAAATGATACGAGTGGCGCGTGAGAGTTCGGCCCCGGTTTCCAATGCAGAGTTTCAGGTGGCAAGCGCGGAAAAGCTTCCATTCGAGACGGGCGAATTTACGCACGCCTTTTCGATGGAGTCACTTTATTACTACGCTGACATCCCCAGCGCTTTGAATGAAATCAGGCGGGTGCTGCGCGCTGGCGGACGATTCATAACTGTTCTCGATCTCTTCGAAGAGAACAAACCTTCCCATCAGTGGGTTAATCAGCTGAAGGTGCCGGTGCATTTGTTGAGCGAGGCGGACTATTGTTCTATGTTTGCGAGCGCAGGCTTTACCAATGTGAGCTCGCGGCGACTGTATGACCCGAGACCGATTGCCGAAGATTACCAGGGCGGATCTTTCAATAGCCGCGAGGACTACATCGATTATCGAAAAGCCGGATCGCTGATGATTACCGGCGAGGTTTCGCGATGAGCGAGAGCGATGAGGTGCTGCCGAGCGCCGGAGAAAAGATTGTAACGATCTTCGGTGGCGCCAAATGTTCTGAAACGGACGGCGAATATGTGCAAGCACGACGAGTGGGCCAGTTACTCGCGGAAGCCGGATTCACAATCTGTACTGGGGGTTATTTGGGCGTGATGGAAGCTGCGAGTCGAGGCGCTCACGAGCGTGGAGGCAGAGTGCTCGGCATCGTGATGAATCAATTCAAGGCAGAACCCAACCGTTATCTCACGGACAAAGTGGCAACTCCGCATTTTTACGAACGACTGCAACGCCTGATTACCAGATCGGTTGGGTTCATTGCGATTCGCGGCGGCATGGGAACGGTGACCGAGTTGTCACTGGTCTGGAACAAGATGCAGACGCGCGTCATTGGCCCACGGCCGCTAGTCTTGCTGGGCGACTGCTGGCCGCCGATTGTGCGCGAATGGAAAAAATATCTGGCCGTTAGTGACGATGACATTTCTGCGTTGGATTTTGCCGAAACGCCGGAAGATGCCGTGGCCATTATCTGTAAAAAATCTGCGGAGGTGAGTTTATGAACTGTCCAAAATGCGGGGCGGGGTTACTTCAGGGAGCGGTCTTTTGCGGGTCGTGCGGTCACAGACTCCAGGCCGCTCAAGCGCCGACTCCCGCGCCGCCGCCGGCCGCGCCAGCTCAGTCCGGTTCACCCGGTCACGGCATTCATATCGATGAGGATTCGCGCGGTCAGGGAACAGGCTACCGGTATGAAGTTTTGCATCAACCGGCCTTCTCGCTCGCGGTGATTCACCTTCAGGCAGAACAGTCAATTCAGGCCGAAGCCGGCGCAATGGTTTCGATGTCGGCCAATATGGAACTTCAATCGCAAATGAAGGGCGGCGTGTTCGGTGCGATCAAACGTGCGGCGGGTGGTGAGTCAGCATTTGTCTCGACGTTCACGGCTCGCGGCGGCCCCGGCGAGGTCACATTCGCGCCGGGTGCGCCAGGGGACATCGCCGCGATTGAACTCGGCAACCAGTCGTTTTATGTTCAATCGAGTTCCTATCTGGCCGGCGACGCAGGGTTGACTGTCGACACGAAATGGGGCGGCGCAAAATCGTTTTTCGGCGGTGAAGGCTTGTTTGTTATGCTGGTACAGGGTCGCGGTCTTTTGCTGGTTTCATCTTTTGGCGCGATCCATCGCAAGACGTTACGGCCGGGCGAGCGTTATGTCGTAGACACTGGCCACCTGGTGGCCTGGGAAGGGACGACGCAATATACCTTGCGCAAAGCCGCGTCGGGTTTCTTCCGCAGCATGATGAGCGGCGAAGGCATCGTGGCCGAGTTTACCGGACCGGGAGAGCTGTTGATTCAGACGCGCAACCTTGCGGCCATGGCCGGATTGTTGAAGCCGTTCTTCCCGTCGCAGGGCGGCGGGGCTGGTGGCTTCAAAATCAATCTCGGCGGTTAAGAGAAAGTTCGAATTTCATATGACTACGGCAGTGGCAGACTCAGACGTCAGGAATTCCACGGGCGGCCAGACTAACCGGCGGCCCATTGCGATTTTAGGTGTGCCTCTTGGCTATGGCGCCAGCATGGCCGGTGTTGATATGGGGCCAGCAGCTCTGCGTGTCGCACGTCTGAATCAGAGAATTGCACAACTTGGTTATCAAGTGCGCGACCTTGGGGACTTGCATCTCGAGCGTTCTCAGGCGTTACCTGAGCCGGGTGATAAGCTCAAGTACCTCAATGAGATCAAGGCTGCATGCGAAGAACTTTCAAGAAGAGTTGATGAGATACTAAAGGGTGAGGAGTTACCACTCGTCCTGGGCGGTGATCACTCGATCGCGATCGGTTCGATTGCAGGGTTTTCGTCTTATTGCCGGCAACGAGGTGAAACACCAGGCTTAATCTGGTTTGACGCCCATGCTGACATGAACACTCCCGAGACCACGCCGTCGGGCAACATCCATGGCATGCCCCTGGCCGTCCTTTTAGGGCATGGCGCCCTGGCGTTACAAGACGTTGCTGGTTTCACTCCAAAGGTAGAGCCGCAGTTTTGCGTTCATGTCGGGGCGCGCGACATTGATCCTACCGAACGCGACCTCGTCCGTAAGTTGGGAATTCGCTTTATCAGCATGCGCGAGATTGATGAACGTGGCATGAGCGCCTGCATGGATGAAGCAATAGCAATTGCTTCGCGGGCGAGCGGGGGCTACGCGGTGACATTCGATGTTGACGCCCTGGATCCGGGAGACGCGCCCGGCTCCGGCACGCTTGTGCGCGGCGGACTAACCTATCGTGAGGCCCACCTGGCTATGGAAAAGATCGCCGAAGCTGGGGGGATGCGGTCGCTGGAAGTGGTTGAAATCAACACCGCGCTGGACGTGAACAACAAGACAGCCGAACTGGGAGTTGAGTTAATCCTTTCCGGCCTTGGCAAAACAATTCTTTAATTAATCGGGGTAACTCAATTGGCGAAAAAGCTCCGCGTCGGCGTCATTTTTGGCGGACGCTCCGGCGAGCACGAAGTTTCAGTTCGGTCAGCAGGTTCCTTAATCGAGGCTATTGATCGCAAGAAGTATGACGTAATTCCCATAGCTATTTCCCAGGAAGGGAAGTGGCTCTCGCCACCAGACGCCGCGCGCCTTTTGCCGGACGCGGCGCAGCGTCTTTTTCCCTCCAGCACGTTTTCTGAACAATCAACCCAAGTCGCCATCCTTGGCGATCCCTCGCATACAGGTCTGTTGTCACTGCGTTCTGATGAAGGCTCGCCCGCATCGCGTCCTCTCGATGTCGTTTTTCCAGTTCTCCATGGGCCATTTGGCGAAGATGGCACACTTCAAGGATTACTTGAGATGGCGGGAATTCCATATGTCGGCTGCGGCGTACTTGCTTCCTCCTGCGGCATGGACAAGGTAGCGATGAAACACTTGTTTCAGGTGGCTGAACTTCCGATGTGTCGCTATGTGTGGTTCCTACGTTCGCAGTGGCAGCGCGACGCTTCACGTGTTACTCGAACTGTGAAACGCGATATCGGGTTTCCATGCTTTGTGAAACCAGCGAATCTTGGCTCGTCAGTTGGCGTGTCCAGAGCCGACGATAAGGCCTCGTTTGAGCAAGCGGTCAACCTTGCTGCTCAATACGACCGGAAAATAATTGTCGAGGAATCAGTGGACGCCCGGGAAATCGAATGTGCGGTTCTGGGAAACGACGAGCCGGAGGCAAGTCTTCCGGGGGAATATGTCATACACGATAATTCGGCGGGCTTTCTGGATTACACGGAAAAATATACAACGACGGGACACGTCGAATTTGTAGTTCCTGCGCCTCTTTCGAAGCGCATGACCACAACGATTCAGCGCATGGCTATCAAGGCTTTCCAGTCGGTGGACGGTGCGGGCCTCGCGCGCGTGGATTTTTTCCTGAGACGGGATTCCGGGGAACTGATCGTGAACGAATTGAACACGATGCCCGGCCTCACGGAAGTTTCGGGTTACCCTAAGATGTGGACAGCCTCAGGTTTGAGTTATACGAAGATGCTCGACCGCTTAATTGAGCTTGCGTTGGAGAGGCATCGCGAGAAAGCGATCAACAAAACGACAAGATACTGAGGATCAGAGGTCAGAGGTCAGAAGTGCGAGTCTTGAATCCTGACCTCTGACCTCTATCCCTTTGGTGCTCGGTAAGCTTTTCTCGTTCTCACTGTTAGATCCTCACGCGTGATTTTTACATCCAGCTTACGCCATTTGCCATCGCGGGCTCGATTCACTGGCCGAAAGGCGACTGTATATTGATGGCCCAACTCCTCGGCGATATTCGCAAAGGCCTCACGCAATGCCGGTCCGCCCGGAGTTTCGACGAAACGCCCCCCGGATTTCTCTGCAAAATTCTTGAGCGTCATGGCGCTTTGGCGATTGGCGACCGACGACCGTCCTTCGAGGGCTGACATGTCCACGGCATAGATCGTCGCGCCAATTGCCATGGCGCTCTCCAGAGCCTTATCTGCCGAAGCTTTGCTTTGAGTATCCAGTCCATCCGACAAGACGATGATCGCCTTGCGCTTTTCCGGGCGGTCGGCAAGCACCCTGGACGCTTCAAGGATTGCGTCGTGCAGGGAAGTGAGCCCGCGGGCGCGCAAGCCAAAAGCCATGGGTGCCAGATCGCGTCCTCCCGAAAACTCCTGGACCTGCTCCACTTTCGAGTCAAACTTATAAACGGCCGCGACATCTTCTGGTCGCAAGTTATCGAGGAAACGAATGGCGGCTGAGCGCGCGAGGGATAGCCTAATCTCCATGCTTCCCGACGTGTCCAAAAGAACAACGGAAGCGAAAGGCGATTCGTGAGCACTGAAACTTTCGATATCGCTCAGGGCCACATCTCGTCCATCTTCAGTAATTTTGAAATCTGATAGGCGAAGACCCGGTACATATTGCCCGGCGTTGTTGGTGACTGTGATATTGAGAATTACCAGCTCTGTGCTGACCCGGATTACATCGTCGTCCTGTTGCGCCCGCGATGGGGAAGCAAACATCAGACTGGTGGCGATGGATGCGATCAGTAGAAGCCTTCGAAAGCCTCTTTTGTGTATTTTGGATCCTGGAACCACGATTTATGTTCGGGCGGATAGGTCTCGAACTCGACGTATCAGTTCAAGTAAAACATTAGCTTGATCTATCACAACAGTCGAAACTACACGTCGCGGGGTTTTCTCTACTTCTTGTTTCAATTCAGCAGCCAGCTCCGCCATTTTCGAGATAACCGCCGGCAAATCACTCGGGAGCTTTTCCAGCTCACAGGCGTCGTCTGAACCGCCGGCCGCGCTGCGAATCGACTTAGTGAGTTTTTCAAGCTTATCCAGTTTCTTAAGATCAGCACGATCAAGATGGTTCTTCTGTTTGAAGACTGTGCTGAGTTCTGCGCCCAGAGACGAAAGCTGTTGAGCTCGGCCGAGATTTTCTTTGTGTTCCTTTTGCGCGTGAGTGATCAAGCGCTTGATGCGCATCTCCTCCACCATCGGCTCCAGTTTTTCGTCTCGTTTAGGTTCGCCCGTAGTCATCAAGGTTTGCGCTGAAGCGGGAGGAGCAAAAAGTAGAAATAGGCCGCCAACTAACAGGGCGGCGCGAACTACTGACAAGGTGGGATTCTTCAAACGCATATGAACTGGCACGGTTCAAATCTTGACATAGTTAGACAAACCGGGCAATCGAGACTTTTAAATAAGCGGTCATAGGACGATAGGAAGTAGAGCAGGGTTGCACCTCCCGCTTGTTCGGGTTGAGCGTCAGCTTGCCCAACTGAGGTGCAGCGAAATTCTGTCTCAGCGGATAGATCTGATGTACGGTTCAGAGATCACCTGAGATATCGTCGCGCCGACCTCTCAACGAACACCTTAGCCCAGTTTCTCGGCGGAGCGGCGCCAACCCCTCGACTTGAGAAAATACTTTAGGGGAATCTGCTTAGGGAATGCGAGCTGGATTGTCAGGCGAGTTTAAAAACTCGTCCCGCTTGCCAGGCGGCCGCTTGTCGACAGTAATGGTCTTGGACTCGGTTCGCTCAAGTGGCCTCTTTCGACCTTGGGCGGTGGTGTAAGGTAACGGTTGTGAGACGCCGGCTGCTTTGAGTGCGCTTACGCGCGCCGAGCCGTATTCCTGGGTTGGTAATTCCAGTGAGTACTGAGCCTCCTGTTGCGGCTCAAGCTCTGACGGCTGAAGGGCCACGAGTTTCTTGTCGATGCCACCATCCTTTCGACGCTTCAGCTCCAATTCGATGGATAGTGGGCCTAGTTTCTGGGTAGTAATGTTCTTGACCGTCCCACCGAGGACGGTCTTCCCCGATCGCATCATTGCGTCGTCGATGATGATTAAAGCCTGTGGCGGGCCTTTAGGTTCCGCCTCCCCTGACTGTGAGGCCAGCGTGGCAGCGGCTTCTCTGGCGTGCTTGTTTCTTAAGTAAGTGTAGCCGGCGAAAACCGCACCGGTTAACGCCAGCGCCATTATCGCTCCAAGTATCTTTATTGCCGGCGAACGCTTCGACTCCGCGAACGCCTCTTCCGCATTTGAATTGATTACCATTGATGGAAAGCCGCTGGATTTAATTGAGGTATCACTTTAACTGCGCAGCGTAATCGCGTCCTTATTCGACTCGACCGGGTGGGGGCGCACCAGTGATGCTGGTAATCAGCGCTGAGAGAAACTCTTCCTCAGCCACGCCCAGAGTGGTCAGAGTGGTCCACTCTGCTCCGGTGGCACCGTCCGTGCGGCCTTCAATCTTGGCGTTTACTGAAACATTCGCGCTGGTTCCGTCGATCGGTTGCACCTCGACAATTAACGTATATCTGCCTCGCGTCCAACCGCGGTCAGTTGAACTATTAACGACGGCGTATCGTCTGAGTTCGCCTTGTGAAACAACTGCACCCCTGATGAAGGTGTATGGCTGACTAATGATTATGCCTTCCTCAGGCCTTGACGCAGCTTCGTCGACAATTAGCTTCCGATCCCTCATCACGTCGGCAATGGTCTTAAGGATTGCATCACGACGTGCGGTAATGCGATATGGGTTTGGCAGCGGAGGAGGAACTACTGTTCGGCCCGCGCCAAAATCAATGCCGCGGCCAGTGCCGGTGTTTATGTTAACGCCGTTACTTCCAGCCGTGCCCGTGTCGCGCACCCGTTCACTTGGTTTGTCGACTCCTTTGCCTTGTGCGAATGCCGAAAGAAAACTCAAGCCGACGATTAGCAAAGCACTTGTAAACTTGATCATAAGAAGCACCCTTTGAAGACGAATAAATCGCGAGGGGGAAAACTAACCTTGAGCATAGATGAACGACACTTCAATTTCAAGGAAGAAGCCGGGGTTACTGTTTCGCTGCCGCATCGCGTTGTTGCTCCCAAAGTCGCAATGCCCTTACGCCATTCCCGAAACCGCTTTCATCGCTATAGAAATTGTGCGCCCCATCATTACGCGATGGCTCACGAACGTAATAAAGGTAATCCGTTGTGGCCGGATTGATCGCGGCCTCGAGCGAACTCTTCCCTGGAGAAGCTATCGGCCCAGGCGGCAAGCCTGAGGTCAAGCGTGTGTTGTAAGGCGAACGACGATCCACATCGCTCTTATACACTTTGCCATCGTTGCGCCATTTTCCTGCGAGCTTGGATGCATAAATAACGCTCGAGTCCACCGCCAAAGCCATATCCTTTTGCAGCCGGTTGTAAATGACAGAGGAGATGATTGGCCGCTCGCTACTGAGCTTGGCTTCAGTTTCGATCAGCGACGCGATAGTCACAACTTCTCTCGGAGAACGGCCCAGGGCGGCTGCGCGCAGGCTCCATTCCGGTTTCCACTCCTTCCGAAAACGCTTGACCATATATGCGATGACGTCCGCCGGTTTGGCATCGCGAGGGAATTCATACGTATCTGGGAAGAGGTAGCCTTCCAGGTTCGTCGCCCTGGGATCCAAATCGCTGATTAGCGACACGTTTTCCATTAGAGGCAGCGCCGCAGTGGCATCCGCCAGGCGCAACTCAGGGATTTTGTACATCGCATTGGCGATGTCCCAGCGCGTCCAACCTTCAACAATGGTCAAGCGGAGCAGGCGCTGCTCGCCCTCGCGAAGCTTAGCGAAAACACCCAGGGGAGAAATCGGTGAAGGAAAGTCGTATTCGCCAGCCTTAAGTCTGCTGCCACTTGAAGTCAGTTTGAGATAAACGGCTAACGGCCAGCGGTGTTTAATTATCCCTGCCTCATGTAGTTTGTTAACTACGGCAGAGGGAGACGACCCTCTTGGAATCTCAAGATACTTTCCGCTCATTGAGTGACGAACCGGCGTTCGTAGCTCTCGATAGGCCCAAATAGAAGTGGCGCCAACGGAGATCAGAATGACGAGGGCAATAACTGCGAAAATACGTTTTTTCATGTATGAATTCGGAGATGTTAAAGAATAACCTTAAGAAGGGGACACTCGGATTCTGGTTTGCTCCGACCCAAGAAAGTCGCTCAAAATCAGCGCCGCGGCCTCACTATCAAGCTGGTTGGAAACCTGCTCACGGTTGAAGCCCTGGAGTCGGAGATTCTCCTCGGCGGCGACAGAGGTCAATCGCTCGTCCTGAAGGTAAACCGGAATCTCCAAAGACCGTGCGAAATTTTGCGCTAGTCGCCTGACTGTAAGTGCGGCATCCCCCTCTGAACCGTTCAACTTCAACGGTAAACCAATCACCACTGTTTGCGCGTCATAGTGCCGGACCAGATCTTCAACATCCCGAAGCAATTGCTTCCAGTTACTTCGCGGCAAAACGCTGAGACGCGTTATGGAAATCAGCAGCGTGTCAGAGATTGCGACGCCGACGCGCTTCTCGCCCAGATCAAGGGCGACCACGGGCGGGGAAAAGAACAGGGATGTGTTGGTTAAATTCATAAAGGGCGCCACCCCTTTCCTGCTTCGGGGTCGCAGTCTGATTTTCGCGACAAGAGGCCGTAATTACTAGCAAAAACGAGATAAAGTTAAGTTGCACCGTTTACTAGCCGCCTGTATGATACGACCGACTAAAGAAAAGCGCACCCAGGCGTTAGTCGATCAGCAAACAGGAATCAGCATTACACTGGTACTACTCAAGAGGTAATAAATGTCTTTCCGCACAAAATTTATTTTGATCCTAATGTCGGCGACGCTCGCGATTTACACAGTGGTGGGCGGCTGGATTTCAACCCGTGCTCAGCAGCCGGCGAACGATCCTAATGCCCAACTCCGCATCTTCGAGAGCGTTCTCCAACACATCCAGGACGATTATGTAGATGTGCCGAACATGGATAAAGTTCGTGCCGGAGCCCTACGCGGATTGGCTTATGGACTGGATCCTTATTCCACCTACCTCACGCCAGAGCAGGTTCGTGAGTTCAATGAAAATGGAAAGAGCAGTTTGGTTGGCGTCGGGGCTGAGCTTTCGCAGGTTGCCTCCTATCTCTACGTGATCGCGCCTATGAGAGGCTCGCCTGCTGACCTCGCAGGTGTGCGTGCCGGCGACATCATCGAGTACATCGACGGCAAAGCCACGCGCGACATTTCGCTTTACGATGCGAAACAGTTGCTGAATGGCGTTGCCGGCTCGGAAGTCAAATTGCGCATCCTTCGCGCCAACGCGCGGCCGCTGACTCTGACGGTTAAGCGAAGCACTTCTCGCGCAGCTGCCGCGGAAACCCGAATGGAGCCAGGACGCATTGGGGTACTGCGAATCAACAGTTTCGCGGATGGGGACAGCGGGGATGTGCGCGGGCGTGTTCAGGAACTGGTTAAGCAGGGAGTGCAGAAAATAGTAGTCGATTTGCGCGGAACTGCCGGCGGCTCAATCAATGAGGCGGTGACTGTCGCCAATCTCTTTATTAAAGATGGACTACTGGCGGAGACCTCGGGACGCGAAGGCAAAATTCTGAAGACTTTCACAGCCGATCAGAAAGCTGCGATTTTTTCCGGACCGGTGGTGGCACTGATCGATACAGGGACGGCAGGCGCCGCCGAAGTTGTCGCGTCTGCATTGATGGAGCGGGGTCGCGGGCAAGTGGTTGGCGAAAAGAGCTTCGGCGCCGGCGCGGAGCAGCAACTCTATACCTTGCGGGGTGGCGATGGACTGCTCTTAACCACCGTGAAGTGGGCATCGGCTAGCGGCAAACCATTCCTGGGTGAAGACCGTGCGCGCTCGGGTGTGACGCCTTCGGTCGAGGTCAAACGTCCGGAGCTCGCTGAGGCGATTGATCCTGAGGAACTTACCGGCAACGATACTGATCCGGTAGCTAAGCCTGGTCAGCCCGCAGACAAGCCGGAAATTGTTCCGGAAGCAGCTCCGGTGAAGCCGCCAGCCGAGGACATCCAGTTGAAGAAGGCGCTCGAGTTGCTGCGCGAAAACAAACCCGCCCAAATGCCAAAAGCGGCCTGAGCAAAAGCAAACTTTGCGTTGAGAGAAAGCCAGGGAAGTCCCTGGCTTTTCTTTTGTCTCCCACTTTCATACCTGGAACCCAAAATACTTTTCCAGGCGTTGGATATCGCATAGCGCACAGTTCGATATAGGGTAGTGAAGCGTTCAACCGATCATCCTTATATTGGATTTCAATTGCAGCAACCTTTCAATTTCCCATAGCTCGCCAAAAAACTGCAGGTTTCGCGGGAGTACTCGGCCTTTCGTAACAGCATGCTCGCTGTTATCCGCCAGAGGAACGCTCATTGCTGAGTCTTTCCAGTGCTAAGGCGATTATGTTTAGGCTAGAAGGAGACTTGAAGCGATGATTATGACAAACAGATTACTCCCGGTAGCTTTGGTTGCTGCTTTGATTGGTGGTTCAGTGGGTGCATTCGTAATGTCCCGGAATTCCACTACTAACGCGGAAACACAGACCGCGAAATTGGATACGCCGCGAAATCTAAACTCAGCCGATACTCAAAACGGCGCTCAATACCAGGCCACTGCTGGCGTGAATAAAGATGAATTCGTGCCGTCGGAATTCGACACTGCGTCAGAGCAGGGCGCTTATAAGACAGGTTTTGCTGACGGCTTCGCCGCAGCTCAGAGTGGCGCTTCAGGCAGTAGGTTTGCGCCGGCGGCGGCTGCAACGCGGCAGCGCGTTGTCTATCGCAATACGGGCCGCACCGCGCGTAACTCATCGAGCGCACGCAGGGTCTACTACGATTACAACCAGCAGCCTAAGGGCCGCAGCTTCTGGCAGAAACATCGCGATAAACTCACGGTAGCCATGGGCACGGGCGGCGGCGCGGTTGTTGGCGGCTTGATTGGTGGCAAGAAGGGTGCGGCTATTGGCGCACTGAGCGGCGCCGGCGGCTCTGCTCTGTACACATACAAACTGCGTAACCGCAACAAGCGTTACTAACCTTCTAGTCCTTCTAGTCCAGGGGAGAGTGAAGGCATGGGAGGAAAACTCTCCATCGCATTCAGCGCTTTGGCAATCATGATGGGGGCAGTTCTCAGTTTGGGAGCCGCCCCCATTGTTTCTCCCATCGTTTCTCCCATCATTTCTCACTACTCGATTAACCGGGCCAATAGCGTGAGCGCCAGACAGCCCGGGCGATCAACCTCGACAGCTGCGCGGTTCCACCTGGACCGGGGACTCGGTCTTCTAGTTCAGACATGGATCAATGGCGCAGGTCCTTATGTTTTCGCGATCGACACTGGTGCGGGACTCAACCTGATTTCTGAACGGGTTGTTCGCGAAGCGCGCTTACCGGTAAATAACACGAAGCCAACCCTACTAGGCGGTTTGACCGGTGCAAGAGGATCAACCAATCGCGCAGCGTTGATCCAACAAATGGCCCTCGGCAACAGCAGCAACATACTGCCTTCGAAACAGGTTGCTTTGGTCGTCCCACTTCCTGCAGCGCTCGACGGGATTCTCGATCCGAACGTAGCTTACGCGCCGAATGGGTATACGATTGATTTTCCTAATGAGATGATTCAGGCGTTTGAAGGCTCGCTGCAGGGACGCGAACCGCCCGCGGGCGGCGCGATAGTTTCCTGGGTTCGCAGAGCCGGCAGCAGCCGGCCTTATGTGAAACTGCAAGATGGTCGAACAGCGCTGGTCGACACTGGTTCGGGATTTGGTCTGGCGGTAAGCGGTCGCGACGCGGTGATAGTTGGCGGCTCCGATCGACAAAATGCTGTCGTCGCCCGCGACATCGGCGGCGGTTCTATCAGTTCACGCCGTGTGGCTCCGACAACAGTAAGCATTGGTCAATTGGAGTTGCGCGGAGTGCCAACCGATATTCTGTTTGGCGTTGAAGCGAATGCACCGGTCATACTGGGGCGTGACGCGCTTCGTCCTTTCAAGATCACATTCGACCCGCGGAGACGGCTAATAGAGTTTGAGCCCCCCGCTTAAGTCCCGTTGAAGCCCCGGTGTAGATAAACGTAGGACTCTATTCTAACCAGAATGCTTTTTATCGCTGCTCGAAGAAATACAGAACCGGGAGCGGTAGCGACCGGGTGCTCGACTCAACGCAACCCTGTGATATGAGCCAAAACTTTTTAGCAGGACCAGCGCAGCGTGAGTGTTTCACCCGGTCGCTACCGCTCCCGGTTCTGTATTCTTCGAAGCTATTATTAAGGCTTCAGGCTAACCAGCCATGAGAACGCACCGAGCGGAAGCAGACACCGACCAGTGGCACGAAGTAGACGAATGTCCACACAGAACAAGCATAAAACTTTCGCGCTCGTCATTGCCGGTCTTTTGGCGCTCGGAAGTTTTGTCATCAATGGGCAGACGCCGTCACAACGCCCAGCCGGCAGCACAGCGCCCGACGACACGGACGTCATCCGCGTGGACACCAATTTGGTGAACACAGTCTTCACGGCGGTCGATAAAGATCGCCACTTCCTTACGTCGCTCAAAGCTGAAGACGTGAGAATCTTCGAGAACAACGTGGCGCAGGCGATCAGTCTCTTCGAACGCGAGACCAATCGCCCGCTCACCCTCGCGATCATGATCGACACCAGCGAATCGCAACGTGGAGTGCTGGCTGATGAAAAAAAAGCCGCGCGAACATTTGTCGAATCCGTTATCAGATCGCTTCCGGCAAACGGCGCCAGTGGTGATCGCGCGGCCATTATTTCGTTCACTGGGGAACCGAAGATTGAGCAACAACTCACGGGAGATCAAAACCGGCTTAAGGAGGGAATCGAGCGAATTCGCATCGAGCTTTCGCCGGAGAATGTACGTCGCCTGGCGGCTGGCGAAGACCCTCTGCCGAAAGAACAGGATCCGAGTGGGTACACGGGTATCTGGGATGCGATGTGGATGGCCGTTGACGATATTTTATCCACAGGTCCGGCAAACACGCGCCGCGCGATCGTTTTGTTATCGGATGGTGACGACACCAGCAGCACCATCAAGCGACAGGACGTTATTGATCTGGCGGTCAAATCAGACGTCGTGATTTACTCCATTGGCATTCGCGACCGCGATTTCGATTTGGGTAAACTCGATTCTGGCGCGCTGAAAAAAGTATCTGATCGAACGGGAGGCCGCGCGTTCTTTCCGCTAAGCACTGCTGAGCTCACCTCGGCGTTCACCCAAATCGATCAGGAACTTCGCTCGCAATATCTAATCGGATATTCGCCTACCAACCTCAACCGTGATGGCGCCTATCGCCAAATTCGCATCGAGATAATCAATCCCGAGCTACGCAAAAACAAAGTCCAGTTGCTCTATCGCGGCGGTTACTACGCTCGCAACGTCGGTAGGTAATCTCGAATCGAATGTTAATGGCGGCGGGCTTAGAGTGACTTATGAGCGACATAGAATTCAATCTCAATGACGCAGTAGCAGTTCTGGCGCGCACGCCAGCTAATCTCGCTGCGTTGCTCGAGGAATTACCTGACACGTGGACCAGCGCGACGGAAGGCGCCGAGACGTGGTCGCCTTACGATGTCATTGGCCATCTGATCCACGGCGAGCGCACGGATTGGATTCCGCGCGCGCGGCACATCCTCGCGGGTGAGACGCGGCCGTTTGAAAAATTTGATCGGATGGCGCAGTTCACGGAGAGCAAAGGCAAGAGCCTGAGCGAATTGCTTGCGGAGTTTGTTAATCTCCGTCGCGATAACATCGCCGAGCTCCTTGAAATGAAATTGACGCGTGAGGATCTGGGCCGGAAGGGACTTCATCCGGAACTGGGTGAGGTGACACTCGAACAGCTGCTGGCAACGTGGGTTGTGCATGATTTGGACCACGTGGCCCAAATTGCACGCACGATGTCCAAAGTCTATGAGCAGACTGTTGGTCCCTGGACCGCGTATCTTTCAATCCTCCATGACCGGGAGCGCGGATAAGTCGGTGACATATGCGGGGCATTAGCCCGACCGTGAGAGAGGGCTCAGTATTTAAGCTCGATGAGAGATTTCGACGACAATGAGTTTCCACTCGCTTACTTAATCACCTTCAGATGTTACGGCACCTGGCTCCACGGTGATCCACGCGGATCGTATCGTCGCAATTCTCGCTTGATCTCAGGCGTATCCACCATACCCCCGCGGCCTCGGTTGGAGACAGCTGAGCGTCAACAACTCAAGCACTCACCCATAAAACTCGACACCAAACAGCGTGCGGTGGTAGAGCAAGCAGTGCGAGAGGTCTGTGAGCATCGGAGATATGCCTTGCGTGCTATCAATCCCAGAACGAACCATGTTCACTCAGTCGTCTCCGCGTTAAGCGATCCGGAACCCATATTAGATGCTTTCAAGTCGTACGCGACGAGAGCACTGAGGAGAACGGGATTGTTGCCGTCCGAAGTGAAACCGTGGGCGCGTCACGGAAGTACGATCTACCTCTGGAAGGAGCGAGACGTGGAACGAGCGGTTGAATATGTAGTGCTGGGACAGGATCATGAGTTCACGCTCGATTAAGGAGTGAGCCCTCCCTGACGGTCGGGCTAGTGCACCGGAAGAGACGTGAGCCTCACTGACGGACGGGCTAGTGCCCAGGCAAAGAAAAGCTGACTTGCGTCAAGAGAAAAGGCCCTGACGGTCAGGGCCTTTTTCTTCCAGTGGGTGATGATGCTACTTCGCCAGGAGGCTGCAGGGCACCGGATGGTAGCCGCTGAAACTCATGTTTGTTCCGACGGCAACCGGTTGATCCGACGTCACGCGGATTGAGTGAACTACGTTAGTCAATTCATCTGGGAAAGTTAGGGGGCCCATCCATTTAAGGGTTCTGGTGTTAGCCGCTGCCAAAGATACAGTTGTCGCGCCAGCTTCGCCGGGGTAAGTCGATGCCGGTGCAGAGCCCGGGACTGTAATTCCGGCGAGATTACCTCCGGTACTGTCCAGGAAATTCACTGCGATATTGGCTGCCACAGCTCCGCCATTAAAGACATACATCCAGGCCTGGGCACCGGTGCCGCCGCTCGGAAGATGGCCCGGCGTGCAGATCCACACATACGGTGGTCCAGCAGAGGAGGATGGGCCTGGGGGTCCCGCCGGTCCCGCGGGTCCAGTTGCTCCGGTAGCGCCGGTGGCGCCGGGGGAGCCGGGGGAGCCGGTAGCTCCTGCCGGACCGGTCGCTCCCGTCGGACCCACTGGTCCCGGTGGGCCGGTAACGTTCCAGCTAATCCGTGTTTCGTTGTTGTGACAAGCTTGGCTGGAAGCCACAAGCCGCATCCCACCGTTACCGGGATTGATGCAGGCCTCAAGCACGCCCGGAGGGGGGGAAGTGGCAGCGTATTGGGAGATCGGGATAAGCAGCAGAACAAGGATCACAAGTAGAGAGCCGGCGAGGCCCGCGCGGCGGAGGGTGATGTTCATAGGGTCTCCTTCTGGCGGCAAGCCGCCTTTGGTATAAGGATAAATCGCAGGGAATCTAGTGACGACGGGATCGTTTGTCAATATTTTCCACGTCTAACTTACAGCGAATAGGATCAGAGAGGAATGTTGCCGTGCTTCTTCGGTGGATTCGTGTCGCGCTTGTTTTCCAGGAGCGCGAGCGCGCGGATGAGTTTCGGTCTTGTGAGTGCAGGCTCGATCACTTCGTCGATGAAACCGCGTTCGGCGGCGACGTAAGGATTCGCAAACTTGTCTTCAAGTTCAACAACGCGAGCGCGTCGCGCTTCGTCATGATCTTTTGCCTCACTAATTTCGCGCCGATATAAGATGCCGACTGCGCCTTCAGCTCCCATCACCGCAATTTCCGCCGACGGCCAGGCGAAGTTGATGTCTGTGCGAATGTGTTTTGACGCCATCACGCAATAAGCGCCGCCGTAGGCCTTGCGAGTGATCACCGTCACTTTCGGCACAGTAGCCTCGGCAAAAGCATAAAGAAGTTTCGCGCCGTGACGAATAATGCCGCCGTGTTCCTGGGAAATGCCGGGAAGAAAACCGGGCACGTCTTCAAAGGTGATGAGGGGAATATTGAAACAGTCGCAGAAGCGCACGAAGCGCGCGGCCTTCACCGAGGCGTCGATATCGAGCACGCCGGCCAGAAATGCTGGCTGGTTTGCAACGATGCCGACAGAACGTCCATCGAGACGCGCGAAGCCGATGCAGATATTTGGCGCATGCAGTTGTTGTACTTCGAAAAAGTAGCCGTCATCCACGATCGGATTGATGACGTCGCGAATGTCGTAAGGCTGATTGGAAGCTTCCGGGATGATGGTGTTCAGCTTCGGCTCAGTGCGATCCGGTGAATCGGTGGAGCGCGTTCGCGGCGCATCTTCGAGATTGTTTGAAGGAATAAAGGAGAGCAGCTCGCGCACCATCCGCAGCGCGTGCTCGTCCGAGTCGGCGGCGAAGTGGGCCACGCCCGAAACTCGATTGTGCGTAATCGCGCCGCCCAGTTCTTCTTTGGTAACGTAGGCGTGGGTGACAGTCTTGATTACATCGGGGCCGGTTATGAACATGTACGACGTGTCCTTAACCATGATGTTGAAATCCGTGATGGCCGGACTGTAGACCGCGCCGCCCGCGCAGGGGCCCATGATGCAACTGATCTGCGGCACGACGCCGGACGCGAGTGTGTTGCGCAGAAAAATATCGGCATAGCCGCCGAGACTGACAACGCCTTCCTGAATGCGAGCGCCGCCGGAATCGTTGATACCGATGATCGGCACGCCAACTTTCATCGCCAGATCCATTACCTTGCAGATTTTTTCTGCATGCGTTTCCGAAAGGGAACCACCGAAGACGGTAAAGTCCTGGGCGAAGACGAGGACTCGCCGGCCGTCAATCTGCCCGTAGCCGGTAACCACGCCGTCGCCGGGATAGAGTTGCTGGTCCAAACCGAAATCTTTCGAGCGGTGTACGACAAACTTGTCAAACTCTTCAAAGCTGTCTTCATCGAGCAGAAACTCGACGCGCTCGCGGGCCGTCATCTTCTTAGCCGCGTGCTGTTTCTCGATCCGCGCAGCGCCGCCGCCGGCCTGGGCCTTGAGCGAACGCTCCTTCAGGACCTCGAGTTTTGATTTAGATTGTTTGGGTTGCTGTTTTGTCATAGGCAATTGAAATGATCGGAGTTCCTAATTCTCACAGAGATTATGGATAGAAGGTTCATTGCACTAACCACGATCAAAAGGGAACTGCCTGGTTTCGATTAAGCTCACAACTTCACCCACTGCCTGCCGAGCGCTAACTTGCAACTCCGCCGGGTAAGAATATTCTTCGGCGTTTCGCTCAAAATCTTCGACGTCGAGTATACGGTATGAGAGGTCGGGCGCGACCAGAATATCGAGGTCCAAATCCACATAACTCAGAGTTTCGCCATCAAACGTGGGTGGCCGGTTGATGTTGCAATAATAGTTTCGCAAGTCGTCGTTTGGCTCGGCGAAGCGAAAGATGTTGTACCAGCGATCGAGCCAGTAATATTCGAGGCTACGCGTGCCGGCGGCGATTGTGCCCAGTAAGTCATGGACCACTTCGTCAGGAAACTTTGCGTCGAGAACTAACAGCGAGCCTTCTTGTCTTACTAACTGAGCAGTCCAGCGACGATGCTCGCGGCCGTCGTACTTGCACGCGCGCACGACGATTGGTTTATCGCTTGTTTTCACCGTCACCCTTCGCGACTCTTTGCGTCTAAACTTGGCGGGCTTTGCGGTTTCCCGGTCGTTTCACCGCAAAGGACGCTAAGGACACGCAAAGCCACGCAAAGGATTATTTTCGGCCGCTCTTGTGCCAGTCAGCCAGGAACTGCGCCTGACCTTTGTCTGTCAGGGGATGATTGAACAGTTGATCGATTACTTTGAATGGCATCGTCGCGATGTCTGCACCCATGCGCGCTGCCTCGATCACGTGGATCGGGTGCCGAATGCTGGCGGCCAGCACTTCAGTTTTCCACTCGTAGTTTCTATAGATATCGATGATGCTCTGCAGCAGCACCAATCCATCTTCGCCGATATCGTCGAGGCGGCCGATAAACGGACTGATGAATGATGCTCCCGCTTTGGCGGCCATGATCGCCTGGCCGGCGGAGAAACAAAGCGTGACGTTCACTTTTATTCCGTCATCCGAAAGTTCTCGCGTGGCTTTCAATCCCTCGCGCGTGAGCGGGCACTTCACCACCACATTCTTTGCAATGGCGGCATACTCGCGTCCCTCGCGCAGCATGCCTTCAGTGTCCTGACTGGTGACTTCCGCTGACACTGGACCCGAAACGATTTCGCAAATGGCCGCGATGTGCTCCTTGAAATCCACATCGCCTTCTTTGGCAATCAGCGAAGGGTTGGTAGTTACTCCATCAGCAATGCCAAACTTTGCGGCATCGCGAATCTCATTTAGGTTTGCTGTATCAAGAAAAAATTTCATAAGGGTTGCTCCAATGAATATTGCTTTTGTGATTGACCCGGTCGTTACCCCGACGGGTCGGGGTTCTGTATTAATCGTCCCCCGACCATAGAGAATCACTCAGGTTAGTGCGTCTCGGATCGGATTCCTGAGCACGCCGATTCCTTCGATCTCAACTTCGACAATATCTCCGTCCTTCATTCGTGAAACTCCGGCTGGGGTTCCCGTTGCAATCAGGTCTCCCGGCTCGAGCGTCATCACGTTGGCAATGTATCTGATCAGGAAGGGAACTGAGAAAGCCATGTCCGATGTGCGGCCATGCTGTTTCACTGTTCCGTTGACTCGGGTCTCAACGCTCAGGTTGAGTGGATCGAGATCTCGAACGATGAAAGGCCCAACCGGGCAGAACGTGTCAAACGACTTACCACGCGTGAATTGAACGTCTTTTCGTTGCAGGTCGCGCGCGGTGACATCGTTGACGCAGGTGTAGCCCCGAACATAACTCAGCGGATCATCTGTTTCCGCAAGCTTACGGGCGCGGCGGCCAATCACAACTCCCAGTTCGCCTTCATGTTCCACTTGTTGCGACGCCGGCGGAAGTTCGATGACATCTCCATTTCCAATCACCGATGAAGGCGCTTTCAGAAACAGCAAAGGTTCGTCCGGCATCTTGTTGCCCAGTTCCGCCGCGTGCTCTTTGTAATTCCGTCCCACGCAAACGATTTTTGACGGCGCGACCGGCGGGAGCAGAGTTACGTCTGCAAGCGGGATCGGGTTCGCGGTACGAGGCGACGAAAACGACTCGATGGTTTCACCTTCGGCGAGGGGGAAAACAGAGTCACCTTCTAACAGGCCGAAACGTGGCGACGATCTGTGAAAGGTTGTAAACCGGCAGATACGCATGTGTGACTTTTCGTTTTATGGATGTTGGCGGAGCCAAGGGGTCAGAACCACCTGCGGTAGCGGGTGGGTATTCTGAGCAACCAGGACCCTGACATCATAAGCTGGACCACCCGCTACCTCAGGTGGTACTGACCTCCATCCTGCGCTTCCAGCCTTAAGGTACGGTTTCGGAAACCACTTCCGAGGGCTGACTGACGTTGCCTACCTGATCAACGGCGACCAGGTAGTAGTAATACTTCTTGCCGGCCTCGACTTTCTCATCTTGAAAAGTTGTTCGCGTCAGCAGATCTGAGTTCAGCTTGCTCCATTTGTCTTTGGGAAGATCAGGATCGTTTGAGCGATAAATATTGTAACCGGCCACATCCATTTCGGGGTTCGCAGGGAAAAACAATGACAACCGGCCTGGCGCCGCGGCGATGGTGATCGACGTGGGCGCGGATGGGCGAAATACGTCGCGCGGCGAAACGGTAACGATGTTTGAATTCAGACTTTCAACCTGCGCGCCTTCGGTGCCCAGCGAAACGGAGCGCACAATATAACGATACGTGTCCCCAAATTTGAAATTCTTGTCGGCGAACTGAGTTCCAGCCACCACTGAAGCATTTATCGGCGTCTGGCTTTGCTCGTGGGATGGATCATCAGATTCGTCGATGCGATACACGTTGTAGCCGAGCACGTTGACTGGAGTGGAACCGTCAATGTTAGCCGCGGGCGCCTGCCAGGAAATAGTGATTGCTTCCTCGGACACTTCGTTTCCGGTCGAAATTATTGTGGGCGGCTGGGCCACGCGCGCGGCCGGTTCCACTACCAGAAAGTTTGAGAAAGAGGCTCGTTGACCCGATGCATTTACGTAACGCACAGCGTAACGCAAACGAGTGGGCTCGCCCGCCAGTTCAAGTGTGTCAACGTACGTGAGATTGTCAGTTGCACTCTTAATCTGATCGTAGGTTACTGATCCAATCAAAGTTGAACGCGAGGCAAAATCTTCTTCAGTGAGGCTCAAAGGCGCACGAGGATTTTCCGCCAGGCGATAGACGTCAATGCGACGGATGCTTTGCACGCTTTCGTCTTTTGCGTTTCGCTGTGGCGCCGGCCAACTCAAAATTACCTGATTGCCGCGTTGCGCGCCCGATAGTGCTTCCGTTCGTTGGGGTACGCGCTCGATCGGCGGCAAGGGGGGACGCCGTTTACCGCAATTCAGTAGGCAGAAGGCAGTGGGCAGTAGGCAGAAAATCAGGAAAGTCGAACGCCATCGGCCGAGCAGCGGACGACGATGTTCGCGCGGGGCGTAGTCAAGCTCAAACTGCTTACTGCCCACTGCCTTCTGCCCACTGTTTCTCATAGGATGTAGCGGCTGAGGTCCTGATCTTTCACAGTGTCGGCGAGCATGGATTCAACATAGGCAGCATCGATGAGCTGGTTCTTGGGTTCCAGGTCGGGTCCCTCAAAGCTGATTTCCTCGAGCAGCTTTTCCATGATCGTCTGCAGCCTGCGCGCGCCGATGTTTTCAGTGTGCTCATTTACCTGTGCCGCAAAATTTGCAATCGAATCAATCGCGTCGTCAGTAAAGTCGACTATCACGTCCTCAGTGGCCATCATCGCCCGATACTGCTTAATCAGCGCATTCTTTGGTTCAGTCAGAATACGTTTGAAATCCTCAACCGTAAGAGATTCCAGCTCGACCCGAATCGGAAAACGTCCCTGCAACTCCGGAATCAAATCGGAAGGCTTGGAGACATGAAACGCGCCGGCGGCGATAAACAGAATGTGGTCAGTGCGCACCATTCCATAACGGGAGTTTACCGTGGTGCCTTCGACGATGGGCAGGATATCGCGCTGCACGCCTTCGCGGGAGACGTCTGGCCCATGCCCTGACTCGCGGCCGGCGATCTTGTCGATCTCGTCGAGAAAAATGATTCCGGATGATTCGACGCGCTCAATCGCTGCGCGGGCTACCTGGTCCATGTCGATGAGCCGCTCTTCTTCCTCCTGCATGAGGTATTCGATGGCTTCATCCACCTGCATCTTCCGGCGCTTGGTCCGCCCCTGGAACATGTTGCCCAACATGTCTTTCATGTTGATGCCCATTTCCTCGACGCCCTGTGGGCCGGCGAGTTCGATGACAGGAAAGTTCTTTTCACGAATCTCTATCTCAACCAGGCGCGAGTCAAGTTTGCCGTTGCGAAGTTGGCTGCGCAGTTTCTCGCGCGTGCGTTGAAATTGCTCGGTGCGATTGGCGGAAGAATCAGTGGTGGAATCACCAGCCGCATTTGTTCCGGTTGCCTCGGCGGCCGCGGGATCAAAATCGTAAACATTTGCAGCGCGCGGCGGGGGCAGCAGAATATCGAGTATCTGTTCTTCGACGTTTAGTTCAGCTTTTTCAGCGATTTCGTCAATCTTTTCCTGCCTCGTCATGTCTACTGAGATTTCCGTGAGATCGCGGATCATGCTTTCAACGTCGCGGCCCACATAGCCAACTTCAGTAAATTTCGATGCTTCCACTTTCAGAAAAGGGGAGTTTGAGATGCGCGCGAGCCGGCGAGCAATTTCAGTTTTGCCGACGCCGGTTGAACCGATCATGATCATGTTCTTCGGCATCACATCGACCGCCATCTCGGGATCGAGTTTCTGACGTCGAATACGATTCCGCAACGCAATCGCAACCGCTCTTTTGGCGTTGCGCTGTCCGACGACGTGCTTGTCCAACTCGGCAACGATCTGACGCGGAGTCATATCGTCCAAGCGGGCTTCTTCACCAATCTCGCCTTCCAGATAAATCACCATTTCAAATTACTCGGACGTGCGCCGCCGGGAGTACGGACCATGCGCCGCTTTCGTTTAGATTTCCTCGACTACAATATTTTGATTTGAGTAAATGCAGATTTCACCGGCAATGCTTAACGCTTCGACCGCGATCTCGCGCGCTGACAGAGCGGTATGTTTTTGCAGGGCCCGTGCTGCCGCTAAGGCGTAAGATCCGCCTGAACCAATTGCGAGCACTCCATCGTCCGGGGCAATCACATCCCCATTGCCTGACAGGAGAAATGAACTCTTCGTATCGGCGACGACGAGCAGCGCTTCAAGGTGCCGCAGGATCTTATCGGTTCGCCATTCCTTGCTGAGTTCGATGGCGGCTCGTTCGAGGTTCCCGTGATACTGCTCCAGTTTGCTTTCGAACCTGGTCAGGAGCGAAAACGCATCAGCGGTAGCGCCGGCAAAGCCTGCCAGAATGGTATCGTTATAAAGGCGCCGAACCTTTTTTGCGTTCGCCTTCATGATCGTCTCGCCCAGTGTTACCTGGCCGTCGCCAGCCATGGCTACGTGATCGTCCTTGCGAACGAGTAGCACAGTCGTGCTGCGTATGATTGAATTTTCTCGTGGCATTTTTAGCAACGGTCACTATAGGAATTCGCCGGAAGGCAAGTCAAGGCGAGCTTCTGTCATTGCTCGGAATTTTCTGGTTTAGGATATGATGGTTCACAGATGAGCGGCAGAACGAATAGTGATAATAACGATGGGCGCAATTATCGCCCGCGCATCGGCATCACGATGCGACTGGAAATCCAAACGAATCGCTTCTACCTCGGACGCGATTACAGCGAAGCGGTTGAAGCCGCGGGTGGGACGCCGGTACATATCAGTCTCATTCCGGATCCTGATTACATCTCGGCAGTAGTCGATAATCTGGATGGAATTCTCCTGCCCGGCAGCGATTCAGACGTCGATCCGTTGAGGTATGGATCCGAACCGCATCCGCGCCTCGGCACAGTGCAGCCAATCAAAGACGAAACGGATTTATTGGTACTGACGGAAGTCGAAAAACGACGACTGCCGTTACTTGCGATATGCTTTGGGATGCAAGTGCTCAATGTTTCGCGTGGCGGCTCTCTAATTCAGGATATCGGCGCTCAGGTGCCAGACGCTATCAAGCATGAGCAGGGCGCGCCGCGAGATCGGCCATCACATGGACTTACGCTCGCGTCTTCAAGCCTGGTGGCCAACCTGGCGGGGAGCGACAAGGCGCTCGTGAACAGTCACCACCATCAAGCAATCGAAAGGGTGGGAAGGGAACTAATTTCCACGGCCTGGGCTGCCGACGGCTTAATCGAAGCCGTCGAGGATTCGCGGCCTGAGCGCTTTGTCCTCGGCGTTCAATGGCACCCGGAAATAGGATGGAAGGACGATCGTTTTTCACAGGAGTTGTTTGACTGGTTCATCACCGCCGCCAGAAAACAAGGCAGATCACATGCTGAGTCGGAGGCTTACAAAGAAGCAGCAGTAGTTGTTGAATAAAACGGCAGCTTACCTGAGCCGAGATATTTAAAGTGAAACTTGAAGACGTGCGTTTGCGAGGGCGGGTCGCAGTTGTAACTGGAGGCTCGAGGGGAATTGGGCGAGCAGTCGTGGAGCTTTTTGCCGAACTAGGTGCGGACGTGGTCGTGAATTATCGGAAAGACGCTGCCGCAGCGGAGTCTAGCGTGAATGCGGCCCGCGAGAAGGGGGCCGTGGCGTTGTCTTTTGGTGGTGATATCGCCGAAGTGGCTACAGCTCAACTCCTGATCGATTTCGCCGTGAAACGCTTCAAGCGCGTTGATCTTCTGATTTGCAACGCTGGAATTTGGGAGGGTTCGCCTGTTGATGTGATGACTGAAGAGTTGTGGGACAGGACGACCGACATAAACCTCAAGGGAACCTGGGCCGTATGTCGAGCTGCGATTCCGGTGATGAAGCAACAGAAATTCGGAAAGATTGTGATTGTCACATCAACAGCCGGGCAGCGAGGTGAGGCAAACTATTCAAATTATGCCGCCTCGAAGGGCGGGCAGATAGCTTTCACCAAGTCACTCGCGGAGGAGTTGGGGGAGTGGGGAATAAACGTAAACGCGGTGGCGCCGGGGTGGGTCGCCACTGAGATGACGAGCGACGCTTTGAGAGATAGCGAACACCGCGCTGCTGCTGCTCGCCAGATTCCCTTGGGTCGCATAGCCACACCCGAAGAGATTGCGGCACCCATTGCTTTTCTATGCAGTGACTGGGCCAGACACATCACGGGCGAGATATTAAATGTTAACGGTGGCGCAGTCCTGTGCGGCTAGAGCTGAGAAGAAACATTAAGTCTATCGTTGGATTGGTTAGTAAAACAGTATGACTCGAAGCAAAATCAAGCTTGGACTTGAGAAGTTACTTGAAGGACAAGGCGGCCTCTTCAAAGGCGAGAGGGTGGGGTTAATCTGCAATCAGGCCTCGGTAGATCACGGTTTCCGCCACGCGGCAGACATTCTGCACGGTCACCCGGACGTTAATCTGCGCGCGCTGTTTGGACCACAGCATGGCATACGCGGGGATGTTCAGGACAACATGATCGAGACTGACCATACCGCGGATACTGAGACCGGATTGCCAATCCATTCTCTCTATAGCGAGACTCGCGAGCCGACCGAAGCAATGCTGCAGGATGTGGATGTGCTGGTTTTTGATATGCAGGACGTTGGCTGTCGTATCTATACCTTTGCCTACACGATGGCGAATTCCATGATCGCGGCAAAACGTTTTGGAAAGCGAGTGATCGTTTGCGATCGCCCCAATCCAATCAACGGAACTGATGTGGCGGGGAATGTTTTGGAGACTGAACACGCGTCCTTTGTTGGCCAGTATGCGATTCCTACTCGCCACGGGATGACGCTGGGGGAGTTAGCCAAACTCTTCAATGACCACTTCGGGATTAATTGTGATCTCGAAGTGGTTGCCATGGATGGTTGGGAGCGTACGCATTGGCTCGATCAGACAGATACCCCCTGGGTAATGCCTTCACCCAATATCCCAACGCTTGATTCCGCAACCGTTTTTCCCGGGACAGTCCACTTTGAAGGAACTCAGCTCTCCGAGGGGCGGGGAACCACACGGCCCTTTGAGCTGGTGGGTGCGCCTTTTGTTAACGCAGATGAGTACGCCCGAAAGCTTAACGACCTGGGCTTGGCGGGCGTTTATTTTCGAAGCTGCATCTTTCGGCCGACTTTCCAAAAGCATGGTGGGGTTAGTTGTGGTGGCGTGCAGATACACGTGACGAATAGGGAAGCTTTTGAGCCGGTCACGGCCGGATTGCACATGGTCAAGGCTGCTTATGATCTTTACCACGATGAATTCCGGTGGAAGGAACCACCTTACGAATACGTCTACGATCGTAATCCTTTTGACGTGATATCAGGGACTTCAAGTATCAGGCGAGCTATTGAGGGTGGAGCCCCGATTGAGTCGCTCGCAGATGATTGGAGCGACGGGCTGGAGGAGTTTCGCCAGGTTCGCTCAAGCTATCTTCTGTATTAGTTTGTTGAAGTGAATCCTGAGAAGTCGTGATGCCGACCGTTAACGTCAAGTGTTAAGCGGCCGATGGGTGAAGCGGCACTGTAGCTAACGTTAAACTTGAATACTTATCAGGATGCGAAAAATTGAATGGTGTATATAGGAGGTTGACTTGAGTAAGGTTGAAACCGGAACAGAACACGAAACAGCACCGGCAAAAGCCTGGTTGATGGGAACGGCAGGATGGCTGGTTCCTGGCTTAGGGCACGTGCTTCAGGGGAAATGGGGAAGAGCTTTGCTGCTGGGCGGCGCAGTTTGGGCGTGTTTTATCCTTGGATTCATTATGGGCGGACACCTTTTTCAATACGACGGTTCGCTCCTGCGAATTCCTCCGATGATTGGAAATCTAGGGGCTGGTCTCCTTTATATAGTGCCCTGGTTTATGGGCTTTGGCTTCGCAGAAGATGTCCGGCTGGCGGCGCTTCCCACGTTCGAGTTTGGCTGGACGTTTCTCATTGTGGCAGGACTGCTCAATTACCTGGCGATGCTGGATGCGTTTGATATCGCTGCTGGGAGGAAGTCGTGAGACATTTCTTAGTGATGACGGTTTTTGCTCTCGCGGCCGCAGTTGTTTTCGGTGTCGTGGCTAAAGACTCGCCTCGAGACCGCCTGCTCTATGGACTTAAAGTATTTGCTGAGTTCCTGGTGATTGGGTTGGTCCTGGGTTGGATCCTTTACTTTCTTCCTTTCTAGGTGAGACTTGGCGGCGTGGCCCATGCAGCGCGGGGTAAGCGAATGGCTTTGCAGGAGACTGAGGCGCTCATCTTAAGGACCTACAACTTTGCCGAAGCAGATAAGATTGTTGTTTGTTTCACTAGGCAGGCAGGGCTGATTCGTGGAGTCGCCAAGGGCTGCAGAAAACTCAAGAGCAGATTTGGCGCAGCCCTGGAACCTTTCACTCTCGCCAAAATTACGTATTATCACAAGGAAAATCAGGATCTCGTTTCGTTAGGACAGGTAGACATTCTGGAATCGTATTTCCGGTTGTCTTCGAATCCCGACACACTGGCCGGCCTGGCCTACATGGGCGATCTGGTAATCGAATTCTCGCCGCCTTACGAAGCTAATGAAAAACTTTATCGGATGGTGAAGGCTTGCCTGGCCGCAGTTTCCGAGTCGCAACCGGATCTGCAAGCGATCCTAAGGTACTTCGAAGTCTGGCTCTTAAAACTCGAAGGTTACTTGCCGGACGTTAGACACTGCGGCGAATGCCACCGCGAGTTTAGCGATACGGAGTTGGCCCATGTCGGAATCGATTCGGTCTTTCGCTGTCGTGACTGTAGTCGAGGAATTGGCAAATCATTGTCAAGAAGACTTCAGGCCCAACTTCGTGCGACGCAGAAACTGCCGCCACATTCGTTTGTTCAAGCATCACATGAGGTTCCAGCAATCATTCATCGAGAGATGGCTGAACTAACACATCAACTAATTGGCCGAGTACTTGAGAAGCAGCCGCGGTTGAGGCCAACGCTGCAGTAGTCCGAAAAACTTGAAGTGTAGTTTCGATGTTGACTACCGGAAAACTTATACCGACCTACGTAGTCAAGAGCGCGCTCCCTTACGCGATGCTTTCGCTCGTTCTGTTAACAGCTATTCTCTTTACCCAGCAAACGGGCCGCTTCGCTGAACTGGCCCTCTATGCAGATCTGCCGCTGAATTTGGCTGGTGAAATCGCCGCAGCGCTTTTACCCAGCGTGTTGATACTGACACTGCCCGTCGCCGTACTCGCCGGAATTGTAATCGGATTTGCTCGCATGGGCAGTGACAGCGAAATCATCGCGATGCGAGCTGCAGGAGTGGGCACCTGGACGCTGCTGTGGCCCGTTCTCGCCATGGGCTTGCTCGCCAGCGGCGCCACTGCGTTTCTCCATTTGAAAGAGGCACCCCAGGCCGCTCGCGATCTTCGGCAAGCAGTCGTGCGGGGCGCCTTGCGAAAACTCGAGTCGCCAGTCGAACCGCGCACGTTCAATACCGAAATCCCGGGATATGTAATCTACGTCCGCGACGGCGACAAGAATCTCGGCACTTGGGGCCGCGTTTTTATCTATGCTCATGAAGAGAAAGATGGTTCCACCAGGATTGTGACCGCGCGTGGAGGGCGCATCGATTCATCGGCAGAAAAATCTGAACTGGTGTTGAACGATGCGGTGGCGATGAAAATGCCATCGTCGAAAGCAGCGGAGCGTTCGTACGTGGTTGAAAGATTAGACCAACTCCGGCTGGCGATCGATACCGGGCGAGCGGGCTTGCTCGAGAGTTTGAGCAAGAAAGAAGTGCAAGTGGAAGAGCTGGATTGGAGCGACTTACGGCAACAAGCTAAGTCTGAAGATTTGTCCGAGAGAAGGGAAGCGGAAAGAACGTTGCAACGCAAGCTGGCACTTTCGGCTGCGCCTTTCGTTTTCTCGTTATTCGGCGGTCTATTGGGAATGCGAGTGAGACGCGGCGGCCGAGGTATCGGCATACTGCTATCGCTCGCCGTAGTGGTGATCTACTACCTTGTTTCCCTTCTGGGCGAGTCGCTGGCGCGCACCGGCACCGTGTCTGCAATTGTCGGGCAATGGATGGCGACGGCAGTAATGCTCCTGCTGAGCTTTCTGTTGCTGAGTTTCGACAGTATTCCGCGCCTGGATCTGGCCAGGAGATTTCTCCGTCCGAAACAATCAGAATCGAAACCCACGGTATCTGCGCCGGAGCACACGCTCGGCGCGGGTCGCTCGGGTTTTCCCAGTTTGCTGGACACAAGCCTATTCCAAACGCTATCGGCGAGTTTCTTTGTGGCCTTCGTGTCACTGGTTTCCATCTTCGTTATTTTCACGCTCTTCGAACTCTGGCGTTTCATCGGAGCGAATAGAGTGCCGGCCGGTGTCGTTGCCAGGTATCTGCTCTATTTGCTTCCGCTGGTTGCGGTCGAACTTTTTCCCGCGACGATGCTGGTTACGGTGCTGATTACTTACGCCTTGCTTGCACGCAGAAGCGAAGCCATCGCATGGTGGGCCTCAGGACAGAGTGTCTATCGGCTCATGATGCCGGGGCTGTTGTTCGCAGTCGCGGTCGGTGCCGGCACGTGGCTGGTTCAGGAACACGTGATGCCATCGGCAAACGTTAAGCAGGAAGCCTTGAGAACGCGAATAAGAGGTGGTCAACCTCGAGCCATGACCGGCAGCGGCCGCCAGTGGTTGGCTTCAATTGAGGACCGCCGTCTTTACTCGTATGAGTTTGATGAGCAGCCGGGCTCGTTGATAGAACCAACCATCTACGAGTTAGACGGGGATGGCGTACATTTGAAACGCGTGATTAACGGCAAGACGGGCACATGGACCACGCCCAACACAATGACCGTGAGGGAAGCAGAGAGTATAAATCTCGTGGGGGAAGGAGGCATGACGGTCCAGCGGGAAACACTTCCGGAGTTGCCATTGACAGGAATTGAATCGCCACAGGTTTTCCGGCCCACGGTCGATAAGCCGTCTCAGTTGAGCGTCACGTCTTTAAGTAGTTATCTCAAAGCCGCGAAACAACGCGGTACGGATGTTTCAGCGTTAGCGGTGGCGCTGCAGCGCAAATATGTAAATCCGTTCAGCGTTCTGGTGATGGCGTTTATCGGAATGCCTTTAGCCCTGGCGTTTGGCAGACGCGGCGCCATTGTTGCGCTGTGCGTGGCGGTCGGTGTGAGTGTCGCGTATTGGGGGATCGGCGGTGGCTTCCAGCAACTTGGTAATCATGGAATGCTGCCGCCTGAAGTCGCGGCGTGGTCCCCACCGGTGATATTTGCGGCATTAGGAACTTACTTCCTGACGAGAGTCCGCACCTAATCACAAACTTCAGCAGCGATGGCGACTCATAAACGAAAAGGCAGGAAGCCTCGCGACTTCCTGCCTTTTGCGTTTTCACGTGTTCGAATTGACTAGGTGCCAGTTTCCCAACTGCCGATATATTCGATCTGTTCGGCGGTAAGCGTATCGATTGCCAGCCCAAGTGCCCTCAGTTTAAGGCTTGCAATTTCGGTATCGACTTCCTTAGGCAGCAGGTGAACCCCTGGTTTTAGTTCGCCCTTCTTCTTAACCAAATACTCAACCGAGAGTGCCTGATTAGCGAAACTCATATCCATCACGCTCGCCGGATGACCCTCGGCGGCCGCAAGATTGATCAGCCGGCCTTCACCTAAGACCATCACGCGATTGCCATTCGTCTTAAGCGCATACTCATCAACGAATGGTCTGACCCGCATCACATCCGCCGACAGTTCGCGCAAGGCAACGAGATTGAGTTCGAGATCGAAGTGGCCGCTATTGCAGACGAGCGCGCCATCCTTCATCCGTTCAAAATGTTCGCGATCGATGACGTGACGATTACCGGTTACGGTAATGAAGATGTCACCGATTGACGACGCCTCCGCGATCGGCATGACTCGGAAACCATCCATCACTGCTTCAACAGCCTTGATAGCGTCAACTTCGGTGACAATCACATTCGCGCCCATGCCGCGCGCGCGCAATGCGACACCCTTGCCGCACCAGCCGTAGCCGACGACGACAATGTTTCTGCCCGCGAGCAGAATGTTGGTAGCGCGGATGATGCCATCCAGGGTGGATTGACCCGTGCCGTAGCGGTTGTCAAAGAAATGTTTGGTTTGCGCGTCGTTCACGGCAATAGTCGGAAAACTGAGAACGCCGGCGGTTTCCATTGCTTTGAGGCGCTGGATCCCGGTGGTCGTTTCCTCAGTGGATCCGATTAACTCTTTGACCTGGTCGGCTCGCTCCTTGAGCAGAGTAGCCACGACGTCTGAGCCGTCATCGATAATAATTTCGGGATGAAAATCGAGAGCCGTGCGAACGTGCCGGTTATACGTCTCGGTTGACTCACCTTTGATCGCATAAACGGGAATTCCGTAATCGGCTACGAGCGAAGCCGCAACGTCATCCTGTGTGGAAAGGGGATTGGAGGCAATCAAAACTGACTCAGCGCCGCCGGCTTGTAAGGCGCGCGCAAGGTTTGCGGTTTCAGTTGTGATGTGTGCGCAAGCAACGAGCTTCACACCCATCAGTGGCTTCTCCGCGCGGAAGCGTTCGCGAATCAGCCGCAGGACCGGCATCTCGCGCTCGGCCCATTCAATTCGCTGCTTGCCTTGCTGGGCCAAGCCAATGTCTTTAACGTCAAACTCGAGCGAGGGTGTTGCACTCATTACGACTTCATCCTTTTTATGAATATAAATTTAAGAGTTAACTGCGGTGTACTCAAACGAGGTACTAAACTCCTGCAGCGCTACGAAGCGACTCAGCCTTGTCAGCTTTTTCCCAGGTAAAGCCTTCGTCTTCGCGTCCAAAGTGGCCATAAGCAGCGGTCGCCCTATACATCGGACGGCGAAGATCGAGTTGCTTCATGATCCCGGCTGGCGTTAAGTCGAAGTGTTCTCGAACAAGATTCGCCAGCGCGTTTTCGCTGATCCGTCCCGTTCCCTTGGTGTCAACCATTACTGAAACGGGTTCGGCTACGCCGATGGCATAAGCAAGTTGGACCAGGCATCGATCGGACAGACCTGCCGCCACGATATTTTTGGCCACGTAGCGGGCCATGTAAGCAGCTGAGCGATCAACCTTCGTAGGGTCTTTACCTGAAAATGCTCCACCTCCATGAGGCGCGTAGCCTCCATAGGTGTCGACAATAATCTTGCGTCCGGTTAGACCTGCATCACCCTGGGGGCCACCGGTAACAAACCGCCCGGTAGGATTGATGTGAATCTTTGTGTCGTTGTCGAGCAACTCACTCGACACGGTCTGACGAATCACTTGCTCTTCGATCTCAGCGCGGAGCTTTTCGTTAGTAACATCATCGGCGTGCTGAGACGAGATCACGATGGCGCTAGCGCGAAAAGGGCGGCCATCGCGATATTCGATTGTCACTTGTGATTTCCCGTCGGGACGAAGGTAGGGGAGGTCGCCCGATTTTCGGACTGCCGAAAGCCTGCGCGAGAGCAAATGGGCCAACTGAATCGGCAATGGCATCAATTCGGGCGTTTCAGTGCAGGCAAATCCGAACATCAACCCCTGGTCGCCGGCGCCGCCGGTGTCTACGCCCATAGCGATGTCAGGCGATTGCCGATCAATGGCGGACAACACGCTGCACGTGTCACAGTCAAAGCCAAACTTTCCGCGGGTGTAACCGATCTCGCGAATCGTCTCGCGGGCTACTCTGCCGTAATCAATCTGGGCTTTGGTGGTGATTTCACCAGCCATGACCACCAGACCGGTAGTGACCAAAGTCTCGCAGGCGACGCGCGCAGTTGGATCCTCGCTTAAGGCGGCATCAAGTACTGCGTCTGATATTTGGTCGGCTATTTTGTCGGGATGGCCCTCGGTGACAGACTCTGAGGTAAATAAAAAACCTGATTCGGTGCTCAAGTAGGCTCCTTTGTAATAGACAGGACTGAATTGTTGCAAAAAGACCGCGTAATGTAACAGTCAGCCTTCCAGAGTGTCAAGGAAGGCTACACCGCTGAAAGCTCTAATCGCCGAATCAGAAATATGGATCCGTCGTTCCAGCTGATGCGGCACTGCGGTTGCGCTTAAGGCAGGAAACAAACGTTTCGGCTCAGGAATCGCATTAAACGAGGAAGTTCCGATGTCGAAGGAGTACGTGGAATTCGAACGGTTGTACCGGATGATTACATCTGAAAGCCATTGATAAGGGAGGAAGCCAAGATGCCATCAGAATCAACATCAAACACCACAACGAACCAGACGGAGATTAAGAATTGGGTTGAAGAACGTGGGGGCTATCCCGCTCGAGTAAAAGGTACGGAAACTGAAGAAGGTGCAGGCCTCTTGAGGATCGACTATCCTGGTTTCTCAGGCGAGGACACGTTAGAACGCATCACTTGGGAAGAGTTCTTCACGGCGTTCGAGGAGAACAAACTGGCGTTTCTTTACCAGGAGGAAACGAAAGACGGTAAGGAGAGCCGCTTCTCAAAGCTTGTTAATCGCGAGATCGCGGATGAGAAATCAAAGTCGGCAGGGGCATAACTGAGAAGCAGGTATTAATCAATAGGGAAGCGGGGGCGCTGAGCATGAAGGCAAAGCGCCCCCAAATTCGTTTTGAACAGCGACTGGATCTCAGAAAAGACCGACCCGTGTTTGCCAAATTGATCCGGAGTAGCTGGGCTTGGTAAGGTCGTCGTCAATCACTTCGGAATAGGCACCGTCTTGACTATGGAATGAACGGGCCAGCGCGTTTGTCGCTTTACCCCGTAGGGTGAGATGTTTATAGCTTGGCGCTCCGCCTTCTAATCGAAAAGCTCCGGAGGAGCGCAATCGCTTTTCTCCGCGCGACAAGTTTCTGGGGTCCTGTTTCGCTCCTACGGAGCGAGAACCTCTGATGTATGCTCCTGGCTATAAACATCATGCTCCTCCGGAGCGAAACGAATGCAGCGGTTGCACTACGAAATTGGATTCTCGAAATCAGAACGGACTCGTAGGAACACAGACATTAGAAAAGTTATTGTGCTTGAACATATTTCACTTGATGGTGTCATCCAAGCCCCGGGCGGGCCGGACGAAGATACCAGCGACGGCTTTAAGTATGGTGGATGGTCCGCGCCCTTTGACGACGACGCGATCAGCGCGGCCGTCAAAAAGGTGTTGGATATGCGGATCGACCTGTTACTGGGGCGTAAAACTTTCGATATTTGGGCGGCGTTTTGGCCGCAACATGGCGACATTTGGCCCAACGTCAACACGGCCACTAAATACGTCGCCTCGAACACCATGACTTCTTCCGAATGGCAACCCTCGGTGTTTTTAAACGGGGATGTTGCAAAAAAAGTCGCCGAACTCAAGCAAGGGCCGGGCCCGGATCTGCACATTTGGGGAAGCGGTAATCTGCTCCAGACGTTGATGAACCATGATCTGGTCGATAATTTCTGGTTGATGATCTATCCGATAACTTTGGGCGAGGGGAAACGTTTGTTTGCCGGGGGCACGATCCCGGCCGCGTTCAAGGTGACGGAAAGCACTGTCGGATCGAGTGGCGTCATTCTCGTGAATTACGAACGCGCAGGAGCGGTCCAGACCGGATCATTCGCGCAATAACGACTTGGAGTCGCTGTCGAATTTCGGTCTCTCGAACGACGGAGAGTCCGCGGAGCGGACGACAGCGTAAAGCCTGGGGCGTAAGCCCCGGGATCCGTCAGGAAAAATGATCAAAGCCCGCGAAGCGGGCGGCAGCCGAATCATCTGGGCGGATGTTAAGCGCTACGGGTATCACCCGCTTCGCGGGTTCGATTGACATTTCGGTACTTGACCTGGGGCTTGCACCCCAGGCTTTACGCTGACGTCCGCTCCGCGGACTGAGACTCAGTTTGCACCGAGATCATGGGCAGGTTCAACGGCCGGGCTACCCGCTACAAGCCCTTAAAGTCTCGTAAGCACTGGTAGGTTGACGGAGGCAGGACACTCAAATGAGAAATGTAATCTTCGCAATCAACATTACCCTGGATGGCTGCGTCGACCACACCAAGCAAGTTGCTGATGATGAGACACATGAATATTTTACGGACCTCCTGCGTGAGGTTGACCTGCTCGTCTTCGGGCGTGTCACCTACCAATTGATGGTTCCTTTTTGGCCTGAAGTCGCAAAAAACCAATCGATGACAAAAGCCTCGAACGAATTTGCGCGAACATTTGACTCGATCGACAGAATCGTTTTTTCACGATCCTTAGAGAGCCCTGAAGATAAGAATACGAGAATTGTCCGTACGAACCTTCACGACGAAGTCCTTAGATTGAAACAAGAACAGGGCAAAAATATTTTAGTGGGTGGCGTAAGTGTTCCTTCACAACTCATTGAACTTGGTCTGGTTGATGAATATCGTTTTGTTGTTGGGCCAATCGTTGTGGGGGAGGGGAGACGGCTGTTGGAGGGCGTTAGCCTGCCGGAGAGATTGCAATTAAAACTTGTTGAGTCAAAAAGTTTTAAATCAGGGTGCGTTGCGCTTCGTTACTTGAAACAGTGACAGAGAAAACTGCGACCGCTGTGCCGCCGGCTACCACCAAGGATGAGAAGATCTATGAAATACATCTGTTTGGGATACATCAAGCCAGGAACATTCGAAGGGATGACCGAGGACGAGTGACACGCAGTGCTCGACGAATGCTTTGAGCACAATGACCATCTGCTCCAACGGACATCTTGCTGCTGAAGTACCTCTGCAGCCTCCGAAGACCGCGTTGACCCTGGACTGGAAAAACGGAAAAGTCGCGACGACTGACGGCCCTTATGCGGAAACCAAGGAACAGCTCGGCGGCATTCAGATCCTTGAGGCGCGAGACCCCCAATCATGCCGTTCAGCTTGTCTCACAGCTTCAAGGATTTAAGTATGGACTTGGACCGGTTGAGCTACGGCCGGTTATGGATTTGGGCGAAATGACAAAGGAGAGCGAGCAGCGGCGACGGCGAAAGGCTACTTCGCGATGAGGGTATCCGTAAGGAAAAGCACGAGGGAAAGAGTGATCAGTGTTAGGAAACCACATTATTTATGAGGCAAGCGCGGTTATTGAGGCAAAGTCACCAAGTACCCAAGTACCAAATACGGCTTTGCCTTAATAACGGTGTCTGCCCCAAAAAGCATATTGACCGAATTCGATTTGCTCTGTGATATTCTGCGGCTGAAAAATGAGGAAAGGCTGCTAAGTCGGCTCAGGATTTTGACGGATCGCTTGAACGACTTAACATCTTGAACGGAATGTAAGGGATCGCGCCGTGGCGCAAGGTCGTCAGAAAATTCTCACCGCTCAAGTAGGCCTTGTCGGCTGAAACTTCTTTCAAGTTGAAACCGTTGCCAACGGTCGTTTCCAGAAGCGGTTGGAAGTAGCCGTGATCGTTTGAGTAGCCGTCGCTGATTTCAACCGACGTGACGATGTTGGTCTTGACCCCGCACATGAGATGGACTTTGATCCACATGCGGCGATCTTCTTCCTTGCGGTACTTCACATCTAACCAGCGCATGAATTGGCCGGTGCTGAAACCGGATGAATCAACGGCAAAATCTGTCTCAACTGATTTGAGCGGCAAGGCGCTAGTAGCAATCAGATCGTAGAGGTAAGGCGTGAGTGCCTCAGCTTCCAAGTAACGGAACACCGAATTGTAAGATGGCATCTTTGATAGAAAGCCGCGTCGTTTGGCTTCCTGCAAATCGCTCTGAAAGCGTCGGCCCGAGACTCTGGAGTAAACCTTGAACGTGCTGGCAAAGATGATGTCAGCAAGCGACAGACGCGGCCTACCGCGTTGCTGCAAAGGCTCAGGAATGCTCCGGCACAGTTCGTAGAGCAAAGCCTGTAGGTGTGACTTCTCTTGAGTCTGTGCGGCGTTGTACGCGGGCCAATTCTGCGTGTAAGTCTTCCGAGTAACTTTGACCGTCTCAGTGATCACGGTCTGGCCGTCCGGCGACTGCTCGCGCTGGACGGTGTACTCGACAGCAAAAATATGCTTACACCTATCATTGGTGAATTCGTGATCCCGGCAAGTGCAACTCGGCTTGTCTGAGTCCAGAGCGACAGAGTATTTATCTGCCACACCGCTCTGCGACGGTACAAGCCAAATGTTGCTCTTACCCTTGCGGGTCAGCTTCGTTTTTGCGGCTATTTCGAGACCCTTGATCTCGCGTGGTTCCATTGTGTGCTTGCCTTTCGTTAGGCGATGGCTCACAATGCTTTTACCGGAAACAGATGCGAGCAATCGCGTTTGATTTTCAAAGGCCCTGTCGGTTGTTGGAAGCCTACCTCTGAAAAGGGGGAGCTTGAAAAGCCAACAATCGGCAGGGTTTTTACTCTTTTTGAGCACCTGAATTATACTCGTAAGTAGCTGTAAATACAATGAAATAGGGGTATTTAGCGTGGTCATTTCCTGTGTTTGAAAGGCTTGAGAGCAGGTGGGCGAATTGTCAGACCAACTGGACTTGTTTCCGAGTAGTGAACCCGAAATTAAGGGCCAGCTTGTCGCCTTTGCGGTCGTCCTGCGCGGTCTGATTGAAACTCTCATAGCAAACGGTTCCTTAACTCAGGAGCAGGCCAAAACCTTGCTGCGTCACTCCGATCTGAAAAGCGCCTCTGCGATCTGGGACGGACTCTGAGGCGAGATGCCGGACAGCGAACTCCGGCGCATGGAGCAACAGGCAACCCGGTTTCTGGATAAGCTTCGTCAAGACATTTCCTAGTCGGTCATATTGCTTTTTGGGGCAAAAGCGACTGAAGTCCGGTTACATAAATCTGCTGACACGATTCTCTCGTTAACTGTTGAAAACATTAGGAGCGCCTCTGTCCGTTTCACGTCAAGCTCGTTACGTAATTCTCCTGACAGTGCGCACACGTTACCTAAATCTCCTGACTTGGTGTTCAGACCGGAAGTATAGTTTCACTGTGGCGGATCTCGATTGCCTAGTTCTTACTGGTAATCGCGCGACCGATAGACGTGCGGCTGATGGGTTGCGATTAATTTCATCTTCACAACCTGCACCAATATATGTCCGGTATTGACGGAGTTCGTGGAGGCGCAGAGATTTGGACTGGTGTTCAGTTGGGAGGCTCAGGTTATAACTAGAGACTTTGAGCAGCGGCCTCGTGGTTCACAGTCGCTGGTTTGCACTGCTTTTTTTGGCGGGTGCGCGTTTTCGCTATCTTCATTGCCTTAAGCGAAGTCGAGTTTTCGCGGCAATCAGTTCTTCGCGTCGAACAATTCAACCAGCGTATTCTTCATTTCTTTTTCGCGCTCGCGAGCAGCACCAAACCAAACATTTCTGACGATTCCCTGGCGGTCCACAAACAGGACTGTCGGAGTGCCGATTATTTTGTATGGCTCCAGGGAAGCGCCGGTTTGGGCGATGCCGATGGGAAGTTTGAGATACGAGATATAGTCGCGCGAGTCCTGATCCGAATCCGGTAAGATCGCCAGTGACTTTACGTTTCGTTTTGACGCCTCTTCAAGCAACTGGCGGTAGAAGGGAGCGCTCGAGGTGCAAAAAGAACAGTCCTTCTTCAGAAAGAGGACCAGGCTCTTCTGATTCTGTGCCCAATCGATATTAGGAACATTCAGTCTTTCTCCCGCTTGAATTCGCGGCCGGTTGTCAGGACTTGGCTGATGCGGAAAGATGTTTCGTTTAACGAGGACTCCCGCGGCTACAACGACCGCGACCGCGATAAGGATTTGCGTTCCCAGCTCGATGTGGGACCTGAGATTATTTGACATGAGGATTTCAGTGGGGATTAGGGGTCTCCCACATCTCGGTGGATTAACGGGCGACTACTATTTGTCGAGTACAGCGTCGGCGATGGCCAGAGTCGCAGTGGCGCGAGGTCCGCGGTTTTTGAAGCTCTTTGCCAAATCTATTGAGCGATGAAAATCGTCCTCGGACAGCAACCGGAAAGCTTTTGAAACACTGTACTCCTTCCCGCCGAAGGCAAACAATTTATTGTGCCGAGTCGTCATCAGAATGAATGGGATCTCATCCCTGGCTCCGGTAAACTTTTCAGTCGAGTTGGCTGCTTTTACTGCTTCGTCCATCAGCTCCCAGGCGCGATTTCGATCGGCGAGAAGAAACTGCGTGGCCACTCCGATTAGCAATATCCCCCGGTCGGGCGTGCTCGCATCAATGCGTCGCGCCTCAATCGCGGCCTCTTCCAATAATTCTAAGGAACGCGGGCGATCGGACTTCGTTAGTAGCCGCGCAGCCTCCGTGTAAGCCCAAGCGCGTTGGCTGTGGGTCAACTGCCCGGACTTTGCCAACCGGGCCGCTTCCGCCGCTTCCTTGTTTCGAAGCCATATTCGAACAGATTCAAAATCCACGAATCGACGCACCTCGGCTCGAAGACCGCTCTCATCTATTTTGTCCGCCACATCCTTTGCCTGGATGTCGCCTTGACTCGCCAGGCCGACAGCGGTATCAGCGTATATTGCATCGCGCTCGCGCGAAGTCTTAGCGCGATCAACGCGATTCTGCATTGTTTCAAGAGCCTTGCTGCCCGTTTCTTCCTGGACGAGGCCGGCGGTTAATAAGGAACTGGTCGAAGCTTTTGGGGGGCCCCCCAGGGCAGAGAAGTGCGCCCGCAGCGCAGCCGCTGTTTCAGGCGCGTGCCGATCGAAGAGTGGAAGCAGTCGCACCATAACCCTTCGCTTCCCTTGGACGCCCGAAGAGGTGAAGTCCTGGTCGCGGGGTGGCGATGGCCTTAGCAGAATGGCGCCGCTTACTTCAAAGAACCTCTTAACCAGCGCCGGAGATAGATTGGGAAGATTAAAATTATAAGATTCCAGTCCTGTAAATCTGCCGCCGCCATCAGCATTGAACGTCACATAAAAGCCAGGAGTGAAAGCATAGGAAGACAAACCCGAGACGGTGTTCGCATCGGCGGACGGATCGAATTGGGCCCGAGCCAGGAGCAACGCAAATCGTTGGTCCGCAGCCTCAGGATTCTTCGCGCGGAGAGCGGAAAGAAAGCCGATCGAATGTCTACTCACTTGATCGAGCACCGGCGCGGCAAATTCCATTGCCCGCTGAACCTGCCCGTCATCCAGCAACTTCCACGCAACCAGTAGTCTCTTGGTGACTGCGTCGGAGATTGACCAACCGTCGTTGGATCGCCCGCCTTTGGCGTCTTCGGTCTCACGCTCAGTGTCTTTAGTCAGTTTTGCGAAGAACTCTTCACTAAGTGCTGGGTCGCGTCGTGCGGCCAGATTCATGACCTCGTAACGCAAGTCGTGTCCACTCGCCCGCTTGAGGGCAATTACGATCGGGGGCGGATTATCTTTCGTCTTTATAGTTACTTCTTCCGCGTCACCCTTTTCCGCTGCCTCCCAGGCGCGGCGGAACAGCGCTCGAGCTGTTGCGTTGTCGGCGTTCCATAAGACGTCGGCGCTGCGCGCAAGTACACGCGGCCTCAACGCCAGATCGAAATCACTGCGCGCTTCATCCGCAGTCGAAATAACGAGCGAAATCGCAAAGGCGCGGCGCTCGTCTTCCACCGGGTTCGGCTGGTTGATGGTGCTTTGTTCTTTCGCCTTAGCTTGAATTGTTTCGACTGACGGATTCTGCGCCGAGGTCGGAGGTAGGGGCACCCATAAACATAGGAGTGATACGCAGATCAACTCCAGCAAGATGCCTCTACCACCATAAATGATTCGAGTTGGCATTAAACGGCGTTGCACTCATTAAATGGAACTGCTATGCAAAAATACCCGTTCTGTGGATGAACACAACACTTCTGACAATTGCTGCATCCCTGCTCCTGGTTCCAATTCCAGCAGCCGGGGGGATCACAATCCCATCCTGGGCCTGAGCCTTGGCCGGGGACAGGCGCGGCGAACGTGCTCAGCACGAATACGAGAGCCAGCACATTTAGCATGAGTCGGTAGCGGGAAAGGACTGACCTTACTTTCTTCATCGGATTCTCCTCTGAGGGCGGGGGCTGGGATTCAACAGCGACCAGCGAACTTTGGTTTGTTGGTGACGATTCGATGAGTAAATCTTGGCGACGGCGCATGCTACGATCCTGCAAGGTTTCTGTCAAGAACTCTAGGCATGGTTTCGGATGCCCCCAAGCGTTGAAACGTGGAAACGACAGACAGACGAAAACCTGCGGTGTGCACCCATTGATCGTGCAGTTAAAAGTCCGGGTACGTAAATCTCATGACACGATCCACTGGTTAACCGTTGCGGATATACGGCTCCAAGCGAGTCATTGACGATACAAACTCTGAAGTCTACCTAAAGGGAAAGAACGCTTTTCGCGAGCGGAACTCATGGAACAAATGATAAGCCGAACCATCATTTAAGACCTTCTCAACATCTTCTTCCAACGAATGCCATTATGACTTTTAGGTAACAACTGTCAGGACTTTTACGTAACCGGACTTGAATCGGCCTTTTTGAGGCAAAGCTCCCAAGTACCCAAGTACAGGCTTTGCAGCCAAATTCCCGAGTCGCACAATAATTCAAAGGGCCTGCACAATTAACTTGACCTCCGTTTCGGAAGAAATCGGATCGATAATCTTACGTCGAGCCAACTGCCGATATTTCAGGACAGGCGCGGAACTAGATCTAAGCGGTTAGCTTGACCAGCTTGGCGTTTAGCTTGATCGATGGATGACGTTTGCGTAGTACTCGCGTCATATGGTCTTTAGTTATGTGGGTGTAACGCTGTGTAGTAAGAATTGATTTGTGCCCTAAGAACTCTTGCACGATTCTAATATCCGCACCATTACTCAAGAGCAATGTTGCTACCGTGTGCCTCAGCATGTGCGGCGTAATGTGCCGTCGAATACGCGCTTCTCGACGAAGTCCAGCAATCACCTTCGTAATTCCTTGCGTCGAGAGCCTCCCGCCGTCCACGTTTACGAACAGCGCCGGACTTTTCGTCTTGATTCGCAAGCGCGCTTCGACGTGAGAGCGTTGAATTCGTATAGTCGCATTATCGACTATGACGGCAAGGCGATCCCTCCCGCCTTTTCCCTGCACTCTAAAGGTCGCTTCCTTCATAAAGAAATCTTGAATGTCTAATGCTGAAATCTCGCCAACCCGCATCCCCGTGGCAAAGAGGAGATCAACGATAGCCAAATTTCTATGTGCCCGATAACTAAGCGGCAATCGAGCTTGAGAACGTAGATCTTCGCAAAGTGAAACCACTGGTTCAATTGCAGCATAGTTACGCCAAGCACGCGTTAGAAGCGCTCTCATCTCGCGTTCAGTCAAGCTTCGCGGAAGTTGTTCGATGTGCCCATAGCTAAGCTTTACCCTCCAGAAAGGCGACTCCGATAAGACTCCCCTTCGTACCCAGTACGAAGTAAAGACCCTGAGCGCTACCATCTTTCGTCGGATCGAAGCAGGGGAGTAGTCCTCCTGACGTAGGTGGGCCGCCCACCGCTCAACGAGTGTGCCATCCAATGACAGAAGATCGGATCCCGTTCCTGCGAACCTTCCAAACTGTGAAAGATCCAACTGATAGGCGGCTTTCGTCTTTTTTCGTCTCTCATGCGTGGAGAAATAGCCACCGATGAACTCCGCACAAGCCTGATCCAGGCGCATAGCGCAACACTCCTAGGCGGCAGACTAGTCCGGACAGCGCAGAGCTAGGATGTTGTCGCGCGAAAATAGAAAAACTATTTGAGTCGCGTGAGAGGTGATATAATCGCCGCCGAGTTTATAGCTAGTATTATTAGTTTTCAAGCGGCTTGCTTGATGGAGTCCGGTCCTACTCACGAGTAAAACACCTTGGGCCGGAGCAACGAATACGTCAATTGAAATGAACTAGAACTGTCTGATCCCCAGATCGCCTTCGATTCGATCCGCTGGACCGGGCCTCCCGAGTTGTTCGGCATCTGGGTGAGATAACTAGGAATTATCGTGCAAGAGAAATCGCCATATCCGCCGCTCCTCTTGTTCTTCCTTGGGCTGACATTAAGCGTCCTCTACGGCTTACTGGGTGCTGCTCTAGTTTGGTACCTCGACAGCAAGGCCGATGCCCAATTCTTCTTCGAGAGCTACACTACTTTGTTCAAGACCGTACTCTCGCTGGGCCTCATTCTCGGTACAGCGTTGCTCGTTTTTTTCACGCAGGACGTGATACCGGTCACCATTGAAAAAGTCTTTAAAGAGCAGTTAACCGTTAACTATTACTACTATAAGCGTCGCTTTTCGAGCTTAAGAGTCTCGTTAATCTTCTCCGCCCAAATGATTGTCGTGGCATTCGTGATTTTTCACTACAGTCAGTTTCCGGGATCGAAAACTGGTCAAGTCCTGATGCTAATTGCGGTTTGCGCCGAATATGGGCTCGCTGTGTATGTCGGGCGGAAGCTCATGTATACGGCCTGTATGCTCCATTCCTTGCGCGCCATTCCTGTCAAACGCAACCTTTTCCGCAAACGGGAGCTTGATGCCATTAACCCGTATATTCACGTGGCCTCGACGCTAACCATTATTTTTCTTTACCTTCACATGATGGGTTACTACGACGGGCCCTTTTTGTTTGGCAGTATAGTCGGACAAAGTATTAGAATCTTTCTTCTTTTCCTCCCGCTCATTTGTACACCTGTACTATTGATTATCAATTTCTATCCAAGGGTTGTTTTGACAAAAATCTACGACCAGTCTATTGACGTCGAAAAAGCACGGCTGAGAAAAGCGATGCGGAATGAAGCGTTGACCGCCTATGAAAAGCGCTCTCACTTGATTGAGTTCGAGAAGATGTCGCGCGAACAACTGCGCTATAGCTTACAACTCGCCCTAACTGATTTACCGATTGGAATTACAATCTTGATTATGATCCTGCAGCCCTTCCTTAAGTGATTGTTTGCCTACTCGTTCAGGTGAGAAAGTAGAGGCCCACAAACCACTGAAGTTTCATTACTATTATAGCCAGCCGGTATCTTGAAGACTTAAACCAGTACACACCAGACAGCGCGAGCACAAGCGTCATCGCTAGCAGAGCAACAGTATCCCCTCGCCCACGTATCTGACTTGCAAGCAAGAGCAAACCTACCAACTGCAAAAAGAAGCCAACGACGGCCAGTCGGGTCGGTCTAAACCGATGCATAAAAGAAATGGCGTCGCCAAGTCTGTCTCGTATGTCCATACATATTTCTCGACCTATAACGAGAAAGAAAATGGATGCGGCGGCTACGTAAAGTCTCGCCTCGTTGGGGTATAGAGTAGCCACGATCAGAACTGGGATTGTCGTCACAGCTGCGACATAGGGTGCCTTGAGACCCGGAAGCCATTCAACGACATAGCCATAACTGATAAAGAGTACAAAGAGGGCGTAATACAAAAAGGCACTGCCTGGCGCCACATAGTGCCGCGTCGAGAATAGGGCCAGCCCTAAACACGTGAAATACAGAATCGCGGCGAATGCGGGAGTGATGTAACCGGCCGGCAGTGGTCGGTCCGGATGGTTCACTCGGTCTTTTTCGACATCGTCCAAGTCATTGGCGATGAATGTGCACATAAAGATAAACAGCAGGGGGATTGCTCTTCCTAAGCTCTGAGCCAAGTTTCCTGTTCTCACCATTAAAGGAAGGAAGACCGCGAAAAAGGCGAGCATAGAGGAATCTAGCCGGGTGAGTCTCAGAATAGTGCGGAGGATTAGCACGATAATTCCTAGTTATCACTACCTGATTAGAACGAGGAAGAGGTCGATGCTATGTCGCGATTCGACGCGAAACGCCGTACGGAGTGGACACTCACGTTGTCACTCAGCGCAGTAGCTCATTTGACCAAACCATAATCCATGGAAGTTCAGCTAATCCTCGTAAATGAAACAGATGAGATGGTAGGCGTGGGTGAGAAGATCAAGGTCCATCAAGACGGATTATTACATCGCGCTTTCTCAATATTCATCTTCAACTCACATGGAGAATTGCTGCTACAGCGCCGCGCGCTCAGCAAGTACCACTCTCCAGGATTGTGGTCGAACACTTGTTGTGGGCATCCGCGTCCACATGAGCAGGTCATGGTCGCCGCACAGCGAAGGCTGAAGGCCGAAATGGGTCTGGACTGTCGACTTGAAACCTTTGGGAGCTTTATCTATCGAGCCGATGTTGGAGACGGGCTAGTCGAACACGAGTTCGACCACCTATTGATCGGACACTCTGACCTTGATCCGACTCTCAACCTTGAGGAAGCCATGGCTTGGAAACGAGCGAATTTCGCGACACTGGGAAGGGAACTTGGCAAGCGGCCGGATGATTTTACCCATTGGCTTAGAGTCATCATGGATACTCAACTTCACAAGTTTCCTATCGCTCAGTGATGCACCGCATGATCGCCCGCCAACACTTGTCTATTTCTAACAAGAGACGGCAAATGCGTCAGTTCTATATATAAAACTGCTTACCACTTTGAAGACCTTAAACAGGTGAGAATATTCTCCGAGCTTGGGCGAAACTTCAACTAGGCGTCGCATTACTCGCGATCTTAGAGTCCTAGATAAATATTTGCGAGCCACGACACTACAAGAAAAGTCAGTAACGGTCCAACCATAGCGAGCCAAGCGAACCACTTGGCACGCCTCCGCGCAGAGACAGCCAAACCAGCGTCCCCGACGTTCCACAATACAACGCTACCAATTATTGGGCCGCCAAGGATTGAGAATAAAATCAGAGCTTGGGTAGCGCGTGGTGCACCAACCCAGCCGAGCTTTCCAAGGACCGTTAGGAATGGACCTCCTAACGGAAGGATTAAGAGGGCCAGGCACGGAGCTAGCCACCATATCCGTTCCCACTGGTCTGGTGGGACCTTCGTATGAAGCCAAGTAACGAATCCGGAAGACTTCAACGTTTTATCAATCCCCATTCAAGCCACCAATATTCCTGGGTCTTATTTGATAAGGGCTTGAACTCCGTTCGTTTTACGTCGTCCACACCGGGGGCGTGGTACAGGAAGGAATGTAGTCCCGTCGTATTGGTAAGGTGAAACAAAACAGAACCGTCGACCCCTTCTTTTATTGTAATATAGAAGAAGCCAACAACTTGGCGGGTCGCGTTTGAGCCAGCGGTGAACGGACCGTCCTTACCCCCACGTCCGAATTGCACAACTGCCGGACCATAGGTCCCGCCCCCTTTCGCAATAAAATTGAGCCTATGTTGAGCAACGTCAGGTGATGACATCATCTGCCGGGTAGTAATTGCTCGTGGTCCAAATATTCGGGCTGAGGGCCCTCTACCGGTGACCCATTCGCGAAATATGTCGGACGCCCACATCTTATCCTCATCGTCAACCACGTGTGAAGGAGCTGCGCCTACAGCATTTTCCTGCCGCCGCGCTGGGAGGCGCGCACCAATTGATTGTAAATAAGCTTTACTGAAAGCCCAGGGACTCCCAGCCGGAAAAGTCATGCCCTATTGCTTACCCACGAAAACTCCCTTGAGCGAGGCGAGGCTCGAGGAATTCATTACGTAATAGTTCGATCCATCCCACGAAAACACTTTTACGTAATGGATGTACTGAGATTTAGGTAACCCTACGTCGACAAACGGTTGCCATAGGCGTCATAAATCGACGCATAATCTGATTAATGGATCAAAGCCACAAACAGCAGCTTTGCCTCATAAGTGGGGTAAAGGTCTCTTTTGCCTCAAAAAGCAATCTGACCGAACCGATTACGATCACGAAATCTCGCGTCGTAGTCCGTCAAGAAACCGCCTCGCCTGTTCTTCCATTCTCCGCAGATCGGCGTCCGGCATCTCGCCCTGTAGTTCATCCCAAATCGCAAAGGCAGTTTTTAGATCGGAGTGGCGCAAGAGCGTTTGCGCTTGCTCGCGAGTCAAGGAGCCATTTGCTATGAGAGCTTCAATCAGGCCGCGCAGGACGACCGCAAAGGCCGCAAGCTGGCCTTTAATTTCCGGTTCGCTGGTAGGAAATAAATTTAGTTGGTTCGACGGATCATTCACATTAGATGAGGTTCTTGATAGCCAAGAAGGTTCTTCCCTTATTAGTGAGGTGGTACGTTATCGGCGCGCCAGCGATCCCAACGAACTGAGAGTAAAGATAGCCCCGATTCTCAAGCTCCGACAGGTAAAGGCTGACGCGTCCAGGATGCAGCCTGAGATGGTTAGTAAGATGGTCATGCTCGACATCGGAACGAGCCTGAGCCAGAAAACTGAGAGCTTTGACACCAACACTATCGGGCTGATAGGTGTCGGTTACCTGACAAGAATTCGCGTCAGTTTCAACCAAGAGTTTCCTCGCATCAGCAGGTTTCAAATAGTTTCCTTCGTCATCTTGCAGCGGGATTACATGCGGGCCTTCTGGGCAAATATAACCCTGCGGCTCGTGCGTACCCAGATTGCCCCAGTTCGCAAGGGCAATCTCTTTATGGACAGGACAAAAAGGCGTGAGGCTTCGATTCCACACGACTCCAAAACGCGGTTTAAGTTTTCGTCCGTTCGATAGATAAAGGATGTAAAAACCCAGTGCGAGATTTAGCGATAGCGTTAGCCCTAATAGCACCGCTAACAGCGGTTTGGGTAGTACCGGCAATATACGGTCGCGCAATGGAGGAACTAACGCCAAGACAAGCGTTGACAGTAGGGGTAGTAGTAGCGCAATTGCTTTCTTTGTTAGCTCTGACGCTGTTGCTTCTACTATTTTCGTTTTGACAGTCAATGGAGCTATGCCGCCTTCTCAGAGCGCCGGGGTTTATTCCAATAAGGACTCTTGCACTTCGGACAGACCCGAGGCTCAGTCTTAGTTTCGCGGGGTATCCACTCATGCTCGCAACGCTCGCACTGGTACTTATAGATAGTAATTTTAGTTTTTGCCATGCGCCGAATATATACCTTAAGTAATACACCGTCAAGGCATTATTTACTTGACTGCACTATGTACCTATAGTAATATAAACCGCTCAGTCAAGAGCGGCATAATCAGATGCCCAAAGACACTAAAAACCCTGCCGATTGCTTGAACAACCGACAGGGCACTATTGAAAACCAAACGCGATTGCTCACGCTGATTCTCCGTAAATTCATTGTGAGCCAGTCGCCAATTAAAGGCAAGGACACAATGGAACCACGCGAGATCAAGGGCCTCGAAATAGCCGCAAAAACTAAGCTGACCCGCAAGGGTAAGAGCAACATTTGGCTTGTGCCGTCGCAGAGCGGTCTGGCAGATAAATACTCTGTCGCTCTGGACTCAGATAAGCCGAGTTGCACCTGCCGGGATCACGAATTCACCAATGATCGGTGCAAGCATATCTTTGCTGTGGAGTACACCGTCCAGCGTGAGCAGACGCCGGATGGTCAGACCGTGATCACTGAGACGGTCAAGGTCACTCGAAAGACTTACTCGCAGAACTGGCCCGCGTACAACGCCGCGCAGACTACAGAAAAGTCGCATCTACAGGCTTTGCTCTATGAACTGTGCCGAGCCATTCCTGAGCCTCTACAGCAACGCGGTAGGCCGCGTCTGTCGCTCGCTGACATTATCTTTGCCAGCACGTTCAAGGTTTACTCTACTGTTTCGGGCCGACGATTTCAGAGCGATTTGCAGGAAGCAAAACGGCGCGGGTTTCTCTCAAAGATGCCGTCTTACAATTCAGTGTTTCGCTATCTGGAATCGGAAGCACTCACACCCTACCTCTACGACCTGATTGCTACTAGCGCGTTGCCGCTCAAGGGTATCGAGTCAGACTTTGCCGTTGACTCATCGGGATTCAGCACTGGGCAATTCATGCGCTGGCTGGATGTGAAGTACGGCAAGGAAGAAGATCGCCGCATGTGGATCAAGGTTCATTTAATGTGCGGCGTAAAGACCAATATCGTAACGTCAGTTGAAATCAGCGACGGCTATTCAAACGATCACGGGTTACTTCAAACCGCTTCTGGAAACGACCGCTGGCAACGGTTTCAACTTGAAAGAAGTTTCAGCCGACAAAGCCTACTTGAGCGGAGAGAACCTGCTAACGACATTGCGCCACAACGCGATCCTTTATATCCCGTTCAAGACAAATTCTAAATCGCAAACCAGCTACGGGCCGAAGTCAACGCTCTGGACTCGGATGCTGGATTTCTACAACGACAACCGCGAAGAATTCCTGACCCACTAACCACAAGCGATCCAACGTGGAAACGACTTTCCACATGATCAAGTCTAAGTTTGGTCAGAGATTTCGCAGCAAGACTATGACCGCACAGATCAACGAAGCACTCTGCAAGGTGCTCTGTCATAATCTCTGCGTAGTCATTCAGTCGGTTCATGAATTGGGAATTGACGCAGACTTTTCAACTGAGGTAGCGGCCTAATACTGGGAAGGGTGGTCTGAATGCCTTTTGATTTCAAGCTCCGCCTAAGCGTATCCTCTAGGCCAAAATCTCACAAAGGAGAATCAATCATGGGTGAATGGGCTGACCAAGCATTAAAGAATTTCCAAGACACTTCCAGTAAGGAAAGGCTGGACGAAGAACTAGAGTTAGTGCGCCATCATAAGACCGTAGCCGCCGCTGAAAAGCAGTGGGCGACACTAATCGATTTCATAAAAACCGAAACCCGCGACTTCAACCGAAAGAAGGAAAGAGAGTTTTTTGTAATCTCTGGCGTTGGCAACGAAATAGAAGTCGCTGCACCTGAACTTCGCGTCAAGATTGAATTAGATGTCAGGACACCGTCCATTCGATTTCACCTACCTAGAGCCATATCCGAACCTTAAAGAAAAAGAATCTGGCGAGTTCCGTTTTAGGCTCAAAGACGACAAGGTATTTTTAGTTGGTCGATACGACTCCGAAACGCCGCTGTCCATAGAGACCGTTGGCGGTGAACTACTCGATCCTCTGGTGAGATAACCTAAAGGGGGAATCACTTGCGCTTGAAAATATTTGCGCTGATTGCGCTTTCACTCTTAACAACGATCTCCTACGGACAGACCCGAAAGACTAAAAAGCCCACGGCTAAACCAACCGTGGCTAAGCAACAAAAACAGCAGCCCGTTTTTAAGGATGCGGGTAATGGCTTCACCGCACTGATGCGGGACACGCTGACACTAGACCACACGTTAGACGGTAGAAGTTATTGGATTTATGAGATTGCGTACAATGAGACTGCCGATCATTTGTTATTCAGTTACGTGGTTAAGTACGACCAACAAACACCCGCTGGCCGTTCCTCGTTAAATACCGCTCAATATCTTGCCAAGAACTTTGCCATCTATCCCGACCAGCTCTACTACATTCGGGCCATGCAATACATCTGTACCGTTAAGCGTACTGAGGGAACGTCCAAGTGCTTTCAACTAGCTTGGACTGACGAAGCGGGAAATGTAATAGCCAAGATTCCGAATGCAACATTCTCAGCCAAAGATAACCAACAATTTATAGACGCCCTGATCGTTGACTCTCATGTTAACCCAGAAGGAAAAGCCCTCGTTCCAAAACTCGGAGAGTCAGCAAAACAAATCTGGGATAAGGCACGGAAGCCGTAGGACTCTTGAGCAGAATCGTTTAGAAGGGGTTCCGATGCCACCAACTAAATCAATGCGTCAGTATCATGTGGGAGTTGCAGCCGAGGCCGTTCGCCGCTGGTCTATTCGCTCAAGCCGGATGCGATGTCCTGGTTCCAGTATGGCGCAAACCAACCGCTCTATGATCTGATGATCACACGCGGCCGGCCGGGCTATTCACGTTTCTGTCAAGGGAAGCCAAGATGCAGGCTTGGGGCCTGATGCAGAGCTACAAGCGTGGCCGCAGTTATCACGAGGCTTGTAGATGCTTGGGTTGCTACACACCAAAGACAAGACATCGTCTATTGCTTTGTGCAGTTCGCGGGTGTGGCGCTTGGCGAGTGTCCGCGTGTTTACCTTGCGACCGTTGCCGAAATCGCCACCCGCCACAAGGAAGCTCGCAACGGTATAGGCGACTCGATCCTTTGGGAGAATCGCTGCTTCAAGAAAGGCATCGCTCAAGGTTGCACAGACATGGTTCCTGACTCATGGCGGTTATTCGCAAGAGAGACTTAGCCAGTTCCTACCCGCAGAATAGAAATCGGTCAATATGCTTTTTGGATCAAAGTCCGGTTACATAAAAGTCCTGACACAAAACACCCCTCAACCCACTGCAAACATTGGACCGGTGTTGTCCGTTTCAGGTTCGCCGGCGTTACGTAATTCTCCTGACAAGGCGCTCACATTACTTAAATCTCCTGACGGAATGAACAGGAGGTCAGACTCGGTCGGAAAGTGACGCAGCAGCTCGGCGGTGGAAGCGTTGTTTTAGGAATACGTCGGTATTATTATCGCTCCGCTCAGTCCAGGTTACCTTTGAATTGGGTCGCCTGTCCTGTTGTGAGCTCTAAGGTGAGTCTGATTCTTTGATAACTGTGGATTGTAGCGCCTTGGTTTCTGACTTAAGGTCAAGACTTGGATCGGGTGAAAACTTTGATTCGATAATCGCCGATCTTGAGTACGGTGTCGAGCAGGAACTGGAAGAATTCGCAAAAATGCTTCTGGTACTTCTAACCGAAACTGTAGAGGAGAAAACAATGAGCAAAGCAATTGACAATGGACTTAGCACGAGCTCACAGCAGGCAAAATGTCGTTCTAATTCCTCATTGGGGTACAAAGCTCGATAGTTTTTTCAAAACTATCTCATCGGTCATATACAACCCCGTCGTCCGCGACTAGTGCTGTTCGAAATCTCTGGTCTCGAACTGGCAGCTTGAGATCGTAGGAGGCTAGGAAAATGGTTTTGATAGGTAATGATGATGGTAAGAAGATGGTCGAGCGAGAGGAAGCAGAGCAATTTCTGTATGAGTACACTCATGTCACGGGAATAGATATGGCTCTCGTGGCGGTAGGAGAGCGTAGACTTTGCTTGCGAGAGAGAGGGACAGCGATACGGTTTAGAACTCGTTAAGGTGATGCAAAATCCCGCGATTCGCCGCGCAAAAGCAATGCTAGGAGAGGACACCCACTTCTATGGCGACGACGCTGCGCAAATGATTCAAGCTGCCGTTTACGCTAAAGAGGCAAAGCGCTCAGCGGCCAATTGGACCTTTCCAGATTCTACGATTCTTGTTCTTCAGTTAGTCGGGGGCGACGGTGAGGAGTTAATGGAGCACTTGGACGAACAATTGATGGACGAAATGGCGGAGACTGGCTTCTGCGAAATCTGGATCGCTGATGAATCAACGATGGGACCATACGGCAATGTACAATTGATCGGGATTAAACCAAACGACTGGCGTGGTCTAAACCGACATAGTTCTTACGGGAAGAAAGAATACGACTACTGACGCTTAAGCTGTTGCAAATATTAGGAGCGGCCTGTGCGTTTCAGATTAAGCTCGTTAGGTAATTCTCCTGACACTGCGCACACGTTACCTAAATCTCCTGACATTGGTGTTCAGACCGAGAGTATAGTTTTCGCCCAGAACGGACTGAACACAGTCTGCGGAGATCGTCCTGTAGTGGGAATGGCGTGACGAACCAACCTACCGCGCAGATACGCGAATTGCTCTACTCCCTTTATCGCGTGGATTCGGGACGCATCCTGGCAACTCTGATCCGCTTGCTCGGTGATTTTGATCTTGCCGAGGAGGCGATGCACGAAGCCTTTGCTGCTGCGTTGAGCCTGTGGCCGACGAGTAGAGTACCCGGCAACCCGCGACCATGGTTGATTTCGACAGCCCGATTCAAAAGCCATTGATACTATGCGTCGACGGGCAAGATTTGATGCATCTCAAGACGAGCTCTGCGATATCTCGAAGCGCAATTGAGTTCCGCGGAAGATCCAATGAAGAGGACAGCCTCGAGGATGATCGGCTGCGCCTGATTTTTACGTGCTGTCATCCATCTCTGCCGCCCGAAGCGCGCGTTGCGCTCACACCTTGCGTGAGGTGTGCGGTGTCGGCACCTCGTACGGAATCGGTGTCTCACGGATCTTGCCTAACATGATGCGGATGTTTCCATCGGCAACGGGATGGTAAAACTCCAGGCCCTGTGCCAAATCGGCAGTAGAACATAGGCGGATTTTAACCAGGTCGACCGATCACTTCTGTCTGGTGTCGTACATTGTGAACCAGTTGATACTTGACCAAGAAGTCAGGTGTCCTCATGGCGGCTTTTCAAGGCAGGTTGCCCAACATAGTTACTTTCAACAAATACCAATCTCGTCGCAAAGGATTCGTCGAGATTAATTTCATAGTAGGAAGCCAAATAAAAAGCCGCCTTCAGGAAAGGAATCACAACCTCATTCTCTAGATCCACTCGTGAATCCTGAGAGTGGTCACCCTTATCGCAAAAATGTCCGAGCCTAGAAACCGCTTTTATGAGAATACTTCTTACTTTGTCCAACAGCTCGTATTCAGAGTCTATGCTCAGGTGATGCTTATTCGCGAGAAAGCGCAAAATATGGCTGTTCGGGATTACATCTCCGTCAACGAGCGGAGTCCACCAATCAATATGGTACTTAATCGAACATTCTAAGGCATAAATTACCATGTCCGGAATAACTTCAGACTTAATGATCTTAAGGTCTTCAGCAGACTTCGAATCGAAAAATGATTGAACCTTGGCAACCGCTTTTGTTAAATGGCATAGTTCGTGCTTTGCCATGTCATGGGCACTGATCTGTTCAAAGAGTTGTTGTTGAACGTAGTAATGCCGATTTAAGATTCGTAAAAGAGCGCTCTCAGCAACGGCTACTGAGGTAGGGACAGGGGGAATGCGCCTCTGATCCACTGAATGATTTTTATCTACCATTTATGATCTGAAACAGCGAGGACCTCACCTCGATCCCTTACCAATGCGAAAAGGTGATAGAAAAACATTCGCCTGCATCGCAATTCACAGACCCTCAATCAATTAGGTTCTCATTCTTGCAATAGTCAAAAATGAGGTTGTCAACCGGGGAACTTCGTTCTCTGTCTTTATAGGTAAACCACACAACCTCTTCAATCTCGGAATGGGCTGCGAGGTTACCCTTGTATGAGCCGGTGTAACACGTCATGCGAACTATTACTCCTTCCGCCTTTCCGTGTGCTTGGGCCTCGAAAACACCAAACAACTGTAGCGTCGAAGGGTCCAAGTCAATCGTCAGCTCTTCCGAGATCTCCCTAATAAGAGCGTCATGGTCAGATTCATTCTCCTTTCGCTTACCGCCAGGAATATAATACGTTTCTTTTCCTTTTGATTTCGTGCTTAATATTTTCCGGTCCTTGATTTCTACCCACGCCAGTTTGTCGATTAATTTCATTGTTTTGCCGTCCACCTGTCATTTACTAGAAGCTATATCAATTTCGGAGCGAATGCGTTCCACAGCTTTTTCCGCAGATCCAATTTCCGACGGAGGGGCCGTTATGGGTCGCCCTACTACTAAATAGTCCGCGCCAAGCGCAACTGCCTTACCGGGTTCCATGAATCTCGATTGATCGTTTTTATCAGCCCACGTTGGTCGGACTCCTGGCACTATTAGGATAAGGTTCCGTGTTGAATCGTTGTCTCGTAAAGCTTGAATTTCATGCGGGGAGCAAACGAGTCCGTCTATGCCATTTTTTGCACCCAGCTCGGCGAGCTGCAGTGATTTCTTGCCGGCAGAGTTCCCGAACACGAAGTTGCTCGTTTCGTCATTCAAAGATGTGAGGACAGTAACCGCAATCAATTTCGAAGCTCCCTTATTTGCGGCAGCTAGCCTAATAGCTGCAGCGCCTGCGCTGGCATGAATGTTGTACATCCACACCCCTTGACCGGATATCGCCTTAGAAGCTTGCCCAACCGTATTCGGAATATCATTGAACTTTGCATCGTAGAATACGTCGACGTTATGGTTGTTCATCAACGCCAGTACGTTGGTACTGCCGCATGCAGTCAAAAGCTGTAAGCCAACTTTAAACGCTCGCACCTTGTCTTTCAGTCTTGATACCAGGCCCTCAGCCTCGCCTAAGGTGAAGACATCGAGGGCAACAATAATCCTGTCCTTTGAATCCATAATCAAATCACCTTATCCCTTGGTCAACTTTTTCAACTCGTACATGTGTAATACAAAGCCTACGGTGTTCCTATGTTTAACCCAATCATAGAACTTGTGGCTAACAGATAAGAACGAAAGAACTGGAACGAAATACCCAGCCGCATTAACTATCAAATCCCCTGCCGAGCCAACCGCAAAGCCCCTAAAAGTGCCCTTCTCCACCATTCGCAACATTACTGCTTCATAGGAAGCAGCAAGAGCGTCAACGCATTGGTCAATATAGGTTTCGTCCCAGGTTATGCGGGTTGTGAATAGATCGTCCATCTGCTTTTGGTAAAATTTGGATGAGTTTTGAAATTCCAAAATCTCCTCCGGCTCCAATCTCCAGAGACCATCAATTTGGAACCGTTCAAAAACCTTTCTTGCGAATTCGGAACCCAAGTTGAATTTGTGCGCACCCATGGAGGACAGGGATGTCGGGAATTGTGAGCTTGAGGAATTGAATATTATGCTTGAGATGCCACAGTAATTCGCCAGCCCCAAATTCCATAGATCCCGTTCTAAGTCGACATTCTTGGCACCACGGTCTATAGATGTGGGGCCGAACTCAAACCGCGGGACACTATTTAATTCGCTAATTATTATATGGTGCAGCTCTTTTTGTTCTTCCGTTGTGACAACTCTCGTTATCAATGCGCTATCGGCCTCAGTGCGCTCCAGTTCCCACGTCTTAACTACCTCCGCAGCGATTAGTTCGTCTCTAACCTTTTCCAAATGCTTTCGTGTCTCATCGGGAATATTCGGAGCGAATTCCATGCTTGCCCTCAGCCACACTGTTTTGCTGTGCGTTATCGCGCTCCTGAGAACATACTCCCAGTCAGAGATTTGAAGAGTGTAATTTCCAGAGTAGAAAGACTGGTTGAGAGGTGGTTTTTCCAGGAACATCATGATTGATTGAACAGTTCTCGTGCCACGATGAGGTCTTTCTCATACAAGTGGTAACTCACCGACATCTGGGTATAGCTTCCTATGTTTACAGCCAGTCGTTCACTCGCTTTTTGCAGAAGCGCTGTCAAAGCGATCATGTCGGGAATTGCTGCCATCCAGGCGTCGCTGCTCCGCAGGACACTCGTCATATTAAGCGCACCGTCCCGTATATAAAACTGCAATAGAACGGGACACGGCGGATGCGAACTTATGGAATCCTCTCTTGGAGACCACAAACTGATAATAGCTCTTCTACTAAAGTAATCCCTTTTAAGTTCTTCGATGATCCTCTCAACTTGGTTTATCCGGTCCTCTCCGTAACCATAGATGCGTTCCCCAATTGACACGCCTACATAATCATCTTCCAAGTCTTTCACAAACTTACTGACGAAATCTGTGCTGTAGTTGTACTTCGCAGAAACCATCGGCTCTAATAGCGGATTCGAAATATGAAAGACCGCATTTGTTATTTCGAGTGTTCGCATGCCCCTCTGAGAGTCTATCTGGCTTCCATTCTGCAAGAGGTACTCAATACTCAATTCCCATCCCTCCGAAATCGTCTTTGAATAGAATTCCATAAGTAGATTCTACCGATTTTGCTCGCAGTTCGCTTCTTAACAACTCTGGGGTCAGGCCTGCTATTTTGCGATTCAATCAAATAAGAGTGCGACCGTGTCGACCTGCTTGAGAATCGCAAAATCGCAAGCCTGACCCCATTAGCCTCACTGACCCCGTTAGCCGCTTGTTTTTTGTAAGTTCCGCTCAAACAATGCAGCGGCTGTGGCGATGATGGCAGAGACCAAAATAATGAGGACACCCATCATAACTCCACCGGCAATATCATCCTTACCTTCAAGTCCTTTCCTTACGCAAATCTTTGCGCCATTGAATGCCGCTGTCCGTTAACCGGACTCGCACCCTATCTATATAGCGCCGTCCGGTTCTTGATTCCTGATGCGTCCTTACGATTGTCAGGTGGCCTTGTCCTTCATAGTCGCGCAGGAAGGAAACGGTCGCTTGAAATGCCTCTAAGTTCTGGCCTTCCTCTGGACCAAGACTAATTTCACCTTCGCCCTGCTCCGCAAGTTGATCTAACCTGTCGCTCATTGTCATTTCGTAATCACCTACCGCTTGATAAGTAAAGCTAGGATTGCAACTAAGAGCGAGAGGATGGGGATTAGCATTTGTGCCCATCCCTTCCAATACTCAAGCCTCGCGTTCCTAATTCGATGCTGGATCATGGCAACAGCGAAATCGTTCAAACCTGGCGTGACTATCTTAAGCTCAGAATTTGTCTCCGCAAGATACCAGTCACGCTCTTTCGGTGGTTCCACTCCCCACATTGCGGCCTTATAAATGAGCATTTTTATCTCGTGATGCCTGAGACGAATGGCCGCAGTTGCCCGTTCTTGGTCTACTTCCGCTGAAAGTGGCAACGATTTGAGTTTTTTATATTCGTCCTGAAGCCTTCGATTTTCAGCTTTAAGATAACTGAGAGAACTCATACACCACGCCATTCATGAGGCCAAGGAGCTTTGCTCGAAAAGTCTTACTTATACAAAAAATCGTGAACGAAATTCTATTTAGGCTTTTTGGGTTCCAACCCTTCGAGAAATTCCGGCAAGGCGTTGTTGGGAAATACTTCGATAGGCCACTTGTCAGTTCCCACAAGCGTTACATCAAGCTCTGGTCTGGGCTTCATGGCTTTACACACTTCGCGTAAGAGGCTTAGACCATCGTGTAAGTTCGTGAGATCGCAATCGAAAGTAAAAAATCCTGTGGCTGTTAGCTCGTGCTCGCCACATGAGCCATATCCCGCCTCTTTCAGTGATTTATGCAAATCTAATCGGAAGCGATCAAATTCAGTCACGTCACCCTCATTGAGGGAAAGTCTTATATTGATGTCCAGACCTATTTCACTCATTACTCGTCATTCCTCCACAGTGATAATATTGCTTGTTTTTTCGTCTCAACTGAGACATAATTTCCGGCAATTCGAGCGCGGGCGGTAATTCTGACAGCGGTTTAAAGGACAGTTTATGAATTCTACTGCTAAAGTGACAAGGGCTCCCATTGGAATTCGACACGAGTTGTCGTTGATAAAGCTGAAGCCGGAGTTCTTTGAAATGTCTCTCTCTTATGGAGAAGCTAATCGGGCCGCCTGTAGCGGATTCGATCCCCGAACGTTTCATGGAACAACCGCATGGGCTAGAACACTCCGAAGGTTAAGAGAGATTCTTACCAAACAAGGCTGGAGCACGGGTAACGCCTGGAATTTTGAGGTAGTAATCAGTCCAGATGCGACTTTTGCGATCTCGGTCGCTACGGGAGACCGTGAAACTGGAAAATACAACCCGCCCTATGAGCCTAACGTCAAAAACCCAAAAGGCGACATGTATAAACGGGCAATCAACGTAAATACATGGCTGTTTGAGGATATGGCAAATGACGCAAAGAAGAAGACGGCGCGTTTGCAGGAGGCTCAGAAACGACTTCTTTGGATCTTTCTCATGCACCGTGAAGCCGACATCGTGTATTCGGAATTATCATTACCTCGTAGGTTTGCCAACGGACATGTCGACGGCTGGAAGCATCGAATTATTCTGCCCCCATTTGAGGCTCCGCCTTTGAATGAAGGGCATGACGATTCTGACGATGACAGCGGTGCTCAAGAGTTCGATGTTGAAGTAGTGCGGCGCTCGTAAAACTCTTTCTTAATCGGGTGATCTCAAATGGAGTTTAATCCCTCGCGGCTGGCATTGGCCCGAAAGAGACTTGGTCTGTCCAAAACGAGTCTTGCGGCAGAATCTGGCATAAGCGTCAGGAGCCTTGGTTACTATGAGTCCGAGACCGGCAGTGTGGTTCCGTCGGAAGAACACCTAACCATTCTGGCGTCTATTCTGAAGCTTCCCATTGAATTCTTCTTTGGGCCAGACCTTGAAGAATTCAATTCTAATGCTGCGAGCTTTCGCTCTCTTACGACTCTTACTTCGTCGGAACGAGACTCGGCATTAGCAAATGGACGCTTCGCCATGTTGCTGAGCGATTGGATTGACAAAAAATTTCATCTACCAGTGGCGTCAATTCCGTCGTTACGTGACTTTGAGGCGGAAGGCGCGGCCCAGGCTCTTCGGGAACACTGGGGACTTGGTCAGCGGCCTATATCAAATGTTGTTCATTGTCTGGAGTCGCGCGGTGCTAGAGTGTTTTCTCTTCCGGTGGATAGCCGTGCAGTTGATGCCTTCTCATTGTGGCACGGTAAAGTCCCGTTTGTGTTCCTGAATACAAAGAAGTCAGCAGAGCACACGCGATTCGACTGCGCCCATGAGCTTGGACACTTAACTCTTCACACGCATGGTGCTCCACGGAGTTCAAGAACGCGAGAGATAGAAACTGAAGCGAATCGTTTTGCCAGTGCGTTTCTCATGCCGGAAGGCGATCTACTGGCCCACATTCCACCGCCGCGAACGATAACGATGCGGACAATTCACCGATTAAAGAAACGTTGGGGTGTGTCTGCAATCGCTCTCGTTTTCCGACTTCATAAACTCAAGGTAATAAGCGACTGGCAATATCGCTCGCTATGTGTGCAGCTGAGCGAAGACGGTTATAGAAGCGGTGAAGCGGATGGTATTAGACGTGATGGCTCGCAGATTTTCACCAAAGTTTTCTCAGCTCTCAAAGCGGAGGGCATAACCCGAGGAACGATTGCCAAAGATTTGAACCTTACACCCGCATTGATCGACTCGCTTCTTGTGGGGTTAGTAATTGCCTCTGTGCCAACATCGTCAGATGATGGTTATACGACACAATTGTCAGCAGAAGATCTGGGAGAAAGGAGGCCAAGACCAAGCCTAAAAGTTGTTAACGCCAGTGTTTTTGGTTCTGTCGAGGTCGATGCCAATAAGGACTCTCGCAGTTCGGACAACACTTAGGCTAATCCTCACCTTTAGGCGGCCATTCGTGGTTGCAACGCTCGCATCTCTAGTACTACGAAACTTTTTACCGTAGCCATGCAATGTCTTAGCAATAAAATTGCTTTTTGCGGCATCATGGGGATCGGTCTTGACGCCCAACTGGTTGCGGGTTACCGCATGAATTTCCGCCGAATAGCTAGAGCGAGAAGGGCGGCTTGCACGGGCCCGAAAATCGTCTCCATTAATACAAGCAACTTGGCGCGATTATTTGCGGGCGCAGCTTCTGGTTTCTGAAGAGCCATCACGCCGGCACTGTAGAGCAAAGCGTCGCTAGCGGAAAGTTTGATGGACCTTGCTATCGTTGCTTCAGACTTAGTCGAAAGCACGGCAGCGGGCTGTTTCGGTTGCACCACGATTCGTCAGCGGCTTTCCAGTAAATAAGTGCAAACAGTAACCAAACTCCTAATAAAACTCCGAAAGCCCGACGTACCCTTTCGCCATAACCACTGAGCAACCAATACCACCAGCTGAGTCGTAACCAATCAACCCTTCGCCACCTCATCGACCGCGCCACTTCCATCGCGAGGTATCGAAGATCAGCGGCTTGTTCGTAGCGGTTGTTTTCCTCTGCATTCACTGCCAATTGACGGTAAGCGAGTTCAAGGATAGAAACGTTGGACGGTTTTAGACCTCACAGGAGGCTTGAACTTGACCACTTCGCATCCATCATTTGTCTACGACTCCGAATTCTCCGTGGGTAGTATCCAAGATCAAATCCGCAAGGCGACGTTGCGGAAGAATCCAACGTGTTTCCGCGATTCTCATAAAATAGAACCGTCTCTCAAAATCTCTCAATGGTCGATTGCGATTCTGTGCATCCCTTCGGCGGATCCGGCTCCGCCGCACGTCTACTGCGGCAGTAATGAATATCCCGAAAACAGTTCGAGATATTTCATGAATACTGGACTGCAATTTGAGTGCGTGTACTCCCTCGACTATGATGCTCTTGTGTTGCAATAGCTCATGTTGTCGATGGCCGACGCGTTTGTTCTTGGTAAAGCTAAATATCGGCATTCGTGCACAGCGCCCGTCCAAAAGCTCAGTGATGTTCTGTGCGGCCAGGTCGCGGTCAACCGATGAAGGGTGGTCCCATTGAGACCCGCGTCCAAATTGTAATGAAAATGAAGTGTGCACGTCTTTTTCATCTACAAAATAACTGTCAAGGGGAAGAAGGAGTCCTCGCTTCTCCCTTGCCAAAATTCGTGCAAAGGTGGTTTTACCCGCGCCGGACGGACCACCTACCAAGTACACGTCAGCATAAGGCAAGGTCCGTACAATATTAATTAGAGCCATCCGGGACGTGGATATTCTCAAGAGCTAACGTCCTTGCGATTGCCAAATAACATTTGGATTATGAACTCTGGGCAGGTTTGCCCTCAACCCTTGCGATGGAGTTTGTGATACTGCGACACTAACTGTTGCACGATTCCCTTCGTGCCAGGAATCAACATAGCTTCCGGCCAAGAGGCCTCTGACAATAGATCTTGGAGAGCAACCGCACGGGTTTCCTTATGTTGTTGTTCGTTTCGATACGCGGAGTACTTATCAGAATCGACTTGGCAGAGTACCTTTATGCCAGGTATTGTTCGTCTCGGTGTTTCTATCCGGAACGGAACCATTGAAGCCTCCCTGACGACCTGTGACTCCATTCCAAACTCAGCTCGCGCGAATCGGATTGCGGCATCTTCGATCCCTTCCTCTCGCAGTAGTTGTCCGCCGCCCGTTTCCCATAATCCGGGATATAGTTCTCGATCATCTCTCCTCAACCCAAGCAGAAGTATCTTTTGCAACGGATCGTAACATACAGTACCAACATGGAACTCTAGCGTCACCAGACGCCCCTCGCGAGGGAATAGATTTGCGACCGATTTAGACATCCAAACTGGAAACGACTCCGAGACATTTCGGACTGGAACTTCCATCAATTCAAAACCTTGTCCTGACGGAGGGCACCAGTCCGGAAACGCTTGTGCCGCGATGACGACACCGGCAGGCCTCGCAATATCACACAGCCGCGCGGCACAGTTCATCGTTCCTGAGGCAAAATCGATCAACTCGCCCCCGCCGCTTAACTTGAAGTTGAGCCGGTATACCACGCCTGCATTTATTCCAAATCCCAACTGAAGCGGAACAACACACCTCATTATCCGTTGATAACGCTGAGCGAGGTGTTCGAACTCGTATTCAATTGATGGCAGAGTCTCCAGCACAAATTTATCTAAGACTATATCCAGCTTCGAGTAATCTAAACCAGTGCTCTGGACAAACATTACTCCATCGCCATTAGGTTTCAGGAATGTAAACCCGTCCACTGCAAGGGATTTCTCAAACACCGAATAGAAGTCGGCCATGAAGGGCTGTAGGTGGTGGGCTACCGCGGCCATCGAACTCCACGCCGTGAAGCCACGTAAATCCGCAAACACAACGACTGCATACTCAAGGTTGGCCATTTTTGGGATCCTCTGGGATCAGGTGCTCAATTTAGACCGCCAGAACAGCTGTGGCTAGTTGCTGATCCGGTTATCGATAGAAAAAAGGGTTAATTTGAGATCGATCGGAAAGCTACCTTCGAGTGAACACGCTGTCATAATATAACTTCCAACAACCCATGCACCTCGTGGAATAGCAGTCCGAGCCGGTAGAAAACCGACCACTTCCTAACCGCTTCCTGAGATCAGGTAAGGTCTTTGCAAAATCGACGTTAGCTGCGAACGGAGCACCGGCCATCCGATTATCCCGGTGCCAAAATTCGGAACTGCATGGGTATACTTGTCCCCATGGGGCAATGAATGCGTATTCATATGTCGCAGGGCACGTCTGCCTCGGCGCTTCTTGCTGCTTCAGATGAGCATTAAGCAATTGCAAATAGCGCGTACTGGGAAGCAAAAGAGAGCTGCTTTCGGAGATGTCGGCCAACTCGCTATCGATTCCATCGTCGACGTCTCCCCCAGAGAACGTTGTCAAGTCGACTGTTTTTCGGCTGTGGTTGTGAAGCGGGTTCAGAGAGAGATATTCTACGCCACGCTTTTCAAGAAAGTGGGCAAATTCCTTGAGATGAAGTCTATTTTGCTTGGTGATCACAACCGCCACACCAAGTGTCGTATAGGGGTCTTTCTCGCGCACCAATAGATCGATCGTCTCTAAAACCCTGTTTCCTCCGCCACGGAGGGCGTTGTTTCGTTGAGGATCGGCTAAGTCGAGAGAGACCATAATACCGCGCGGCCGGGAGTGGGCCAGACTGAGAGCCGTAACAGATTCAATGACACCATGTGTCGTAATTACCGTCATCACTCCCGCTGATTCAAACTTGTGTATTAGCCAACTTAACTGGGCGTGCAGAGTGGGTTCCCCACCCGTCAACCAAACAATCTCTGGCCGCCAGTCGTCCTGGTTCGTAAGATTTTCCGCTATGCTTTCAACCACGTCTGGAGTTGCATCTGAACGCCCGAGTGATTCCTCATTCTCGCTAGTAAAGAGATAGCAGTAACGACAACGGAGATTACAGCGGTAAGTCAACGCCCACATAACAATTGGCCGCAGAGAAGGATTTAAGTCAGTCTCTTTCAATCGCGATTTCATCGAGTGCGAGCCTCATCATTGGACTATGTGTTTTTGAAACGTACGTCTGGCTGAACAAGATTTAGCAAGCTTTCCAATTTAGCTTTGAGCTGCTTCCGAGAGCCTTCGTTAACGATAGTAAAATCAGCCATCGCGATAGGCCCGGCTTTCTCTAACTTTTCGATTTCACCGATGTCACGCCGTTCAGCCTCCTTTTGCGAGAGGGGCCGAATGCTCCGGGTCGCTAATCGCTTGTAACGAGTGCCTCTCGCTGTAACGACTGCTACAACGATAAGTTTAGTCTTAAGGCGTTTCTTCAGAAAGAGATACTCCGACCAGCTATAGAGCCCGTCGATTACGACCGGACCTCCACGCAAGGCCGCTTGGATACGAGGCCATAAATGTTTGGCATAGATCGCCATTCCACCTCGCTCTCGCAACTCTTCACGGATCTTTCTTTCGGATTTCTCATTTACTGGCATTCCTTGTCGTTCTACCTCGTCGATTGTCACCTGCCCAAACCGCACATATTCCCAACCCTTAGATCGCAGGTATTCACTGATGGCGGACTTGCCGGCACCGGACATCCCAACCACTGCAAGGGCAACGTGCGTGCTTTGGCGCTTATGCTTTTCGATCTTCAATGCATTGAATCTCGTGGCGAAAGGAATGCAGAAACTGGCGAGAAGCCTCTCCAATTGACCCTTCTCGGTTAGCTGTATTGCGCGCGAGTGAGATCAGTCCATGGACGCGGTGTCGTGGACCGTCGAGAATATAGCGCTTGACCGTCGAATCGAAGATGGAAGCAGCTTGCGCCAACCCAGGCATAATCTCAGGTTCATTGATGATCGCTAAGGCATCAACGATTATCGCCGTCAGGGAGATATCGGCGTGAGACAGCGACCCATGGAGGGCGGGGATGGAGGGCCGTCCAATCTTGGCGAGCGATAGCGCGGACCAGAGCGCTAATTTTCGGTCTGCTGATTCTAGTGAGCGTTTTAATGCAGGAACAGCCTCGGTGGCGCGAACTTCTCCCAAAGCATCAACTACGCCTATCGCAGTAGAACCGTGGGCACTGTCAAGCAGCAATAGCAGGCTCTCGATGGCCTCACTGCCGATTTGCCCAATGCTATGGGCGGCGATCAGATGTAGCGAGGATTTTCCAACCTCCACATCTGGACTCTTGAGCACGTCAATGAGCACTCCGAGATATTCTTTTGCCTCTAAATCCCCAAGGGATCGAATAGCGTACCATTTGCAGGTTGGGTCATCGATCTGCTTGTAAATCGCCTCAAAAAAAGCGGGACCAAACGATTCGGGCGTGTCAGCAGCCCTTGCCACCGCCCCCTGACGAACTTCTTGACTGGTGTGGGTTAAGATCTCCAGGGCATCTCCAATACCAGTGTTGTCACGGTGATTAGTGTTCATACGGAAAAGCGAGACTATCACAGACAATATCAGTCGGTTAAGTCGATATTGTCAACTTAACTTCATGACGAGACCACCATCAACTCAGACGATGAATTCACCTCCCGCCATCTGGTTGGTTAGCGATCTCGCTCTTATTTAAGCTACTACTTGAGCGCCAACCACCTGTTCCCAAGCAGCAAGTCTATGCTTCATCATTTCCCGTAAACGCAGGCGGTACACAGATGCCTGCCAGGTCGGAAATATGACGTGAGGATCCCGGAGACAGAGAGAAAGCGTTGGGCGTGTACTCCGGACTTAACCTCCTCATGACCTTCTCGCGTAATCTGGTCGGCTGATGAAAATTCTCGGCGATTGTTCTGAAACTTCTGCTGGCGGTGTTCCACGCTCGGCCTCACCTCATCTCTCGCGGCGCTGTATTTTTCCGCTTGTCTGTAAGATCAGCCGCGGGCCATACCGCAACACATTTAATAGCTTTCGAAAGCACCTTTTGGCCGCCTCTTATCCCTCCGAAAACTCCAGGCCCTGTGCGAAATCGGCAGTAGAAATCAACTCGACTATGACACTAAGTGCCGTAGGTTTTCGCGCAACGAACGCTCGGTATCCGCTCTAGAGATAGTCCAAATATCACTTAGCTGCTCCACAGCAATGTAAACGTCCCATGGATAGGCCGCCCGACCTTCCATCCTCGCAAAAGGCCCGTCTGTCTCAGTCAGAACTCTCTCGCGCGGCATTTGTGAAGCCAGGTTACGACCCTTTTCGCCGTTGAGCATCGCCGGGCCCACGCTGAACCAACACCCAAGCTCGACTGCCCGCGTCAGTTCTTTCGCTGATCCTGAGAACCAATGCAAAATTGCTTTGCCCGCACCAGGTGTTTTCTCAAGGTGGTCCAGTACAGCTGTCGCTGCTCTGCGGCTGTGGATCGACATCACGCGACCTCCTAATGAACGACAGAGCTCCAGGATTCGTGAGAAAACATCAACCTGATCCCTCCAATGCGCTTTGTACTCAGGGCCACCGTCAAGACCGATCTCGCCGACGTAGCGTGTTTCAGGCAACAATCGCTCAAACAGCGCTAACTCGCTTTTTCGCTCGTGAACAAGTTGCGGATGCAATCCTAGCGCCGTCTGAATCCGCTTAGAGCCTGCGGCCAAAGCCAATGTGCCGATCCAAGCCGAGGGGGTGGTTGTTATCGACAACACATACAACTCTCGCTCCTCGCACTGCTTCACTACGAGTTTCGGATCGGGATAGAGATCCAAATGACAATGAACGTCGATCACTTAACACCATACTTTAGATGGAGCGCCTCGATCTCTGCGAGTCCCCGCTCAACGACCGCTCTCAACGGTTGGATGTCTCCTAGAGCTGATGAACTAAGTGTCGTTCCTAGCCAGTCATCGAGGCCCTCCGATCTTACTTCTGCGATCGCCATGGCGGCGGAGCGCACATCATCAGATCCAGCATGCTCATTATCGTCTCTTCCAATATCTTGATAGACGTACTCGGTCGTATCCGCAATGTTCCAAGCAAGAAAGGCACCTCGCCGGACCTGGCATGGTACACATCGTCCACAGTGCCTATAACCATATCTTTGGTAGCGACCACAACTAGTGGACGAAGCTGCTTCAGCGGTTAGGAAAGCTTGGTCACCACACGCACTTAGCATTTCACCTTTGGTCATATATTGGTACGGGTTTTCGACCTTCACGTGCATTCCAGCAGCTTCAATAAGTTGTTGGATAAGTCCGAGGAAAGTAGGGTGTGTTGTGCGAGTGGTTAGGCTGCCTAACCGAGCTCCTGTAAGTGGAGGGTTGATCGATATGAAGCCGTTCTCGCAGACATATAGGGTCACCGGATTGCCTTCCTGATATGTTTTTAGTGCGGTCGCGACAAGAACTCCATAAGCAAGAAATGTTAGAGAGCGAGCACGTTGAGTTGGCGGCTTCTCTGGACTTGGCGCTTGGGCATTGTGGTTGAGTTGTAGGTGTCTAAGCCCGCCGCCCACGCGTTGCGCAAACTGCTCTTGCTTTTGCGCATCACCTCGAACCGTTTGACTCACAGCGAATGGTCTCTTCCCAGATACTACTAAATCGATTGCACCTACAAGGCTATCCAACCCTCCCGACAATAGAACCACGCAGTCTTCAGCGAATGACATCTCCCCACGCGGCGCGTTCGGTACCATACCGCCCTCTATGAATCGCACGCGCCAGCGATCAGTAGTGAGAAAATCAAGGGCAGCTTCAACGAGCTTCGATTGAGTGTTCCAAAAAGCGGAGTCAGTAACGGCAACATCCAGCTCAAACTCCCGAGTCCAACCATCTGGGCTTCGGTCGCGATGAACTGCGAAATCGGCCGTGACTACGGAGAGCGCCAGCGACAACAAATCCCACGCTCGTGCAGCCGGTAATAGCTTCTTTCGCCGGATCTCATGTATTAACGCTTCGCCGGCGCTGCCGTCTTCCGCGCGTTCAGGCTGGCCATAAAGCACAACACGTAGGGCACTTGGATCTGCCGGGACACTACAGTCTTTCGGTGCGCATATCAGTCTCATTCGGAGTAACCCTCGAATACCTCAAACGTCTCCTTCAACGCCTCTCTAACTAATGCTCCAACTCGACCAGCCGTGATCACCCTACCAGCGTCGCGAAGCCTCCTAAATGAAGCGGCTACGGTTTCTTTCACATAATCCCGTACCTGCTTCAGTCGCGAAAGGGCAGTAGTAGCGCTCGGCGCCTTCTCACGAATTGTCTTTCCGACGTCAAGATCGAAGCGTCGATACACATCAATTGCGACGTACCGCTCGATTGCGAACGCACGCTGTTCATCGCTGAGGTTAAGCAAGTCGGCCTCAGGAAAACGAGTCAACAGTTCTGAGAGCGCATCCCTAATCGCTGCACGTCCTGCCTCAGCATCTTGTGTCCCGTCGATCGGTCGGACCGCTTCAACGACGGCGTTCACGACATCTCGGACGGACCGCCCAGCTAGAAGCGCCGGATCGAGGGGGCTTCCAGCTGCTACCGGTGCACCAGACGCAATTCCGGACAGGGCTCCATACAAAGCACCCGCAGTGGACGCGGTTCCTCCGGAACGTCGTACCGCTGTACCTGACCCACCATATCCCGTGCGTACGTAGTGTCCGAGACCTCGTCGCAGGCTGGCGACATCCCCCGTGCGCGCGAAATTTCCAAGACTACCGCGAGTTGAACCGAACCTTCGGGCCGGAGCGATTGGTATTGGAGCGATGGGTGTCTGAGGTCTTTTCCCTTGGTCTGGAGGTTGACCGTCAGCCGGCGGTGGACCGTCTGCAGGTGCGTCGCCGTCCGTTGGACTAGGAACCCAGGGAGGCACCATTGGTACGCCTGAAGGAGGGCCTCCGCTAGACTGCGACGTTCCCATTTTCCCTCCTGCGTTTAATGGCTGTCTTGACGGTCCGTGATACGGACGCTCGTTCCCAAGCATCCAACACACCATCAGCCCATGATTGATCGCCGATTTTCGGCACGATGTTGGGTTGAATCTGGGGCGCTGGTCGCTCACGCAGAAACGCCGCTAAGCGCGCCCCCTGTGGAGGATCCGCTTCTGACACGACAAGGCAAGCTTCAAGGATCGGTGGCACACCCCATTCTTGCTCTTGACGCGCGCGATCAAGAAGCCGATCCATTATCACGGTGATCTCCGTCCGCGGAACAAGCGCGAGTCTGTCTTTGAGACCCGCGGCCATCTCTGGATGCTGAAGCAGAGCAGTGAGCAATTCAGCGGCCTCCGAGGAAAGCCGATCCTCTGGAGTAATTAATGGCGCGTGTTCACGGCTAACGTAGAGAACTCCACGCAAGTCTAAGTCGGCGAGTCTCGGAGGGAGAGTGAGCCATTCCTGAACGAAGGGGTTATCCCAAGGTGGTTTTAGAGCGGATGAATTGCCAGCGTTTGCGGCCTCTTCGAATTCGCCCAAGAAGAGAGGTTTACCCTCCTCGTTTCCACTCACAGCCTTGATCAATTCGGCATAAGCCGCAGGATCTCCTAGCCGCTCGAAAAGCAGCATCTTGGCAAGAACTTTTTCGTCCACGCCGACACCCTGGGCGTTCGATATCGCCATTCGAATAGCGAGCGCATTTAGAAAGCGTTTGATTAAGCGAGGGTTGCCGGCTATGCCGGAGGCACTTGTCATCAACGGTGCAAGCCTGTCGGCAGCGTCGAAGTTTCCAATCAGATCAGCAGGGAAGCTCTCATGCAACGTCTGAACAAAAGCGCGATCGACACGCTTGCCCTGCCAGGTTTGCCTGAGCTGAGCGCAAACACCAGCACGGATTTTCTCCTTCACTTCGTCGCTGAGATCGCTGTTGTCGACAAACAACAGCATCATGTACGCTCGCACTTCCTGCGTGCCCAGTGGTGGCACCCTAATCGGCACTTGTATCAGTTTATCGAAGTAGTTCGTTACGAGAAGATCATCATCTACACCTTCGAAATGCCGTCGCACCGCGTGCTTGATCATTTCGTTGTCAGCAGCGATTACAAACGCCGTATTGCGGAGGAAAAGAAAAAGTCGAATCGCTTCGAGAGTAGAAATCGTTGTAGGCGGCAGGCAGCGATCCAAGTCGTCGATTAGTACAACGAGGGTTACACCGAGTTCATCTAGGGTTTCTTCGAACGTTTCTCGTAGAGCTTGAATTTCCTTCGGCGGCGAGGTTTCTTCCTTCGGATTCAGTAAGCCAGTGGCCGCCGTGGCTGCCTCGCCTACCTTCGACTGAGCCTCTCCAATGAGTTTGTCATCCACTCCACCATCAATCGCCTTTTTCCCTAGTCCCCAAAGCTCGCCGATAAGGCCGACCGGTGGCAATCCCATCGAAAGCGCAAAGGCGGACCCCGCCGCCAACTTAGCTACGCGCAGCCAGTTAACTCGTTTCACCAGCGCCTTGGCTTTATCAACTGCCTTGCCACGCTTCTTCGCCTCTTCCTCGAGTACGGAAGCGATCACGTCCATTAGTGCCGCACGTGCGTCGTCATAACCTTGGTACAACCAAGCGTTGAATTCGACAAAAACAAACTCCCGTTCACCTTCAGCTCTTTGCCTGCGTGCCAACGATTCACGCGTAAGCTTGATCATTGAGGACTTGCCGATTCCCCAAGCGCCTGACACACCTATCGAGATGGGACGACCGCGCGCTTGCACGATAATCTCAGCCACTGTGTCAGCGATTCCCGTAAAGTTTACGAAGTCTCGGGTGGTTTCGTTATCAGGCCACATGGTTTGTCTAGGTTCGGCTTCTACTGCTGTAACGATGCCGCTCTATTCGTGTGACTGGTGAATAAGCAGCAAGCGCTCCGCGATTATCCCCATCGACTCAACGGCCATCTTTGCTTCTGCGTCAGTCACTGTAGCCAGCCATGGCCGACCGTGGCCGCTACCTTGTTTGTTTCTCAGTTGGTTAATTCCGCAGGCAAGTTCGTACATCGCTCGTTCGATGCGCTTATTGGGGGATTCCCCAGGTTGAACGGTCTCCTGTGGAGTTGCCAAACCCAAATCGATAAAGACCCTGCCGAGCAACGTAGGAAAGTTCGAGGTAGTTGAATAGTCCCCGTATCTCTGCTCGAGAATGTGCGCGGCTACAGCTTCCAATAGATCTTTTCCTGTCCCAGCAAGGAGTGCCGCATCCTGCACGCCGCGTTTAGCTCTTCGAACATAAGCCATTAATGCGTCCGTGAGAGCGATCCCGGCGAGGTTCTCCAGAATTTTAGGGCGCAAATGGCCATCTACAGATAATTCAAACCCCTCCTCGCTCAGGGCAGAAGCAAGATTCGTGATGGCCTCACTCCCCACGTAATTCGTTGAAGTCTCACGAAATCCACCATGCCCTCGGACAAGCGAGACCAACGAGCTCACAAGATCCCCTCCCGCTTCGTTGTCATTTTCAAGAGCCCAATTGAGAGTGGCTTTCACTCGCTTGGCTTTTCCTACCGTCTGCCCATGGCTAATTGGATCGCCAACGGCTAGACCTGCGCGCTTGATGTGAAACTCAAGATCGGAATGACTCGGATCCCTGCGAGCACATTGGGCATCGTCAACTAGTTGCGATGCGGCGACAATAATTGCGTCAGTCAACGGCGCTGTCGTCTTTCTCATTTCAACTGCAACCATAAATTTACCTCATCTGTCGCCATTATTTAGTCCAGGCCAGAGATCGTAGTGAGGACGACGCCTTGGATCTGGAACTCCTTTGTCAGAATGATCGGACGGTGACGATTCGAACTCGACCGAGGTTTCAGAACGACCGTATTCTGCGATCGATGGAATTCCTTTAAAGTTGCTTCGTCATCGATCAAAGCCACGACGACCTTTCCGCTATCGGCGGTCGACTGTTGCCTCACTAACACTAAGTCTCCGTTGGCAATCCCTGCTTGGTCCATCGAGTCGCCTTTGGCTCTTAACAAAAAATATCGATGTCCGGGTTTAGCCAGCTCGGTCGAGACGGCAATCATTGTTTCGATATTCTCATCCGCAAGCAGCGGCATGCCGCAGGCGGCAGTACCGACAAGCGGAACCAGAACCGTACGAGCGGAGCTATTGGTTTCCGACAATTCCCTGAGCAGTCGTAAACGGCCATCGTCCTTGCGCTCAATACAACCAGCCCTAATTAACTTTTCAACAATTAACGCCGCCGAGCGCGGTGAGCCGTACCCAAGATCCTTCTGGATATCTCTGATCGATGGAGATTTAGAATGTATTAGAGAGTTACGGATGAAGCGAAGAGCCTGAGTTTCATTGGGAGAAAGCTGGTGTTTTTGCATCGCATACTAAGTGTATGCCTGCGTATACATCTGGTCAAGTAACCTAAGATCGCGGAAATCCAGTCATACGTGACAAACCAATAGTGTTTGGCGAGTCGTAAATTGGGGGCTAGTGTAAAACCAAACCAATTCACTCAATTCGATCGACCGATCCTAGTCGGCGGCTGTTCGATACATCTTTTTCCCACCCTCAGTATGCATAAACCACCAAGTATAAACCCCCAGTGGCCAGCATAAAGGCAACGTCAACACCGCCGAAGCTAGAGCTAGTTTCCTGCCTAAAGCCCGTCTTCTATGCAGGGTGAGAGCCGTCGACAAGAACAACACGAACAAGAAAATGACAATACAGAAAATTGCTGCTGAAAGGGGAAGTTGTTCGGGTCGTCTCATGTTCTTGGCAATGATCCATGGAGAGGCGACCAGGGGTATGGCGAACACAGCAGAGAGCAGCGAGTAGAGGAGCACGAGCGTCTTGTTGTGATCTACCGGCGTCATTCGGTCAAGCCTCTTCGATCTCGGCTTACAGTCAGACGTTAGGCTCAGAATGGGCCTTCGCGCCCAGTATATCCTGTTTTGGGATAATCCTAAAAGAGGTTTAGGAGTTTCATCAGGGAATCGACTCCAGGTGAAACTTTGACCAAATCCGTCCATACGAAGAACTATGCGCGTTTCTTACAATTGTTGGTTCAAGTGCGCAAGAACGCCGGCATCACTCAGGAAGAAGTTGCTGCACGGTTAGGCCGTCATCAGTCGTTCGTGTCAAAGTATGAGAACGGAGAGAGAAGGGTGGACCTGATTGAATTTCTGGATATTGCAGAGGCGATAGGTTTCGAACCCGTTAGCTTCATGCGAAAGATTCAGAAGTCTCGATGAGACTTCTTGACTCTTAAACCAAGCCTCGCGCTTGAGCTCAATACTTCCCTGAGACCAAAGCTCAATCCAAAGTCATCCTTGTCCGCACCACGCCTTTTGCTATAGACTCCTACAGTGCGCTGACCATCAGCGCATCGGGCGCAAGTCGCGGCGTATTAGCGACCTGATTCGAGATCGAGACATAGGCGAAGGCTTTCTGCAATCAATCCTTAGAGGATGCGAGCCCTAGCGATTAGAGGAAATGATTTTTGAGTGAAGTGAACTAGCAGCTACAAACCCGCAGCTTTCTAAGACTCGCTTCCAAGACCAACTATTCTTTCAATAGGGAATGGTGTGTCTTGGAGGCGGGTCTTTTTCTTTTGTGATGAAAAATAGAACAATTAACATTGCTGTCTCCAGGATAAGGGACTCGCGACCTCGTGCTAGCAACCACATTCGGGGCCCCTAAAAACTAAAAGGGTCGGCGATCGCCAAATCGCCAACCCATTAAGCTTTAGAAACTCTGCGGCGCTGACCCGAAAAGTTGCAGCCGCCAAACCAAATTTACGTGCGCCCTATGAGGCGCGAACCGTCACTAGTGTATAAAAAAGCGGACGGTTGCGCAAGCCTCAATTCTGGCGCCCATCAAGTTGGAGAGATCCAGATGTTTGAGGCAATCATCGACGATAAACGGTTTTTCAAGCGGCTTCGGTCGGGCAATGCAAAAGCCTTTGAGCTACTTTGGAAGGAAGGGGCTAAAAATGTAATTCCCTTTCTCCGCTCGGGCGAATTCGACCACGCTGAAGATCTGTGGCAAGACTGTTGGCTCCACCTCGCCTCGACAAGGTGTTCTGAGTACAAGCCCACAGCGTGCCAATTCTCAGCCTGGCTGCTAAGTGTAGCCAAAAATCGCGCGCGTGATCGGGAGCGTAAGAAGCGCCGCTGGAAGACAGTACCCATCGAAGTGATTGAAAACACTTTGATGTTCTCGATCGCGAGCGCTTTCGATGATGAAAATAAGAGCGGCTATCAAGAAAATGCAGAACTGCTTGAACAGACTTTGGAAACGCTTAAACAGAGCGATCGCGAGCTGCTCTGGCTAAGATTTGACCTAGGTCTTAAGTCACCTGCAATAGCAGAGACGCTCGGAGCGACAAGCGTCGCTATTCGCCAACGTCTCTCTCGAATACTCCGCCGACTCAAGAAAGAGATAGAAAGCCAAAAAGATGAGTTACGAAGACCACATAAACAACCTGCTGGAGCAGATTCGTCGTGAGCGTCAAAGTGAAGCTACCCATGCCGCAGAGATCGCACCAGTATTTGAGAGTCCAAGTGAATTACTTTTCTTTCTTCGAAACCGACCGATTACAAGCTACGTTGAAGTCACGACGCTTCCCTCGTTTCTCCGCCGATTCAGAAGTGATTTGGGCGTTATGATTGACGACGTCGCGAACGCCCTGGGATTAGAGCCTCAGAACCTCGAAAACCTGGAATCAATTGATTGTCTTCCATGGAAAATATCAGCTCGATCAATAGCAACCATTCTCAGCGCCTATCGGATTCACATAAGTGCCCTCAAGTTTCTCACCCAAAATTCTTACCAAATCGCTCGCGTCTCCGGAAGAATTTCCGATCCGAAATATGCCGAACAGGTCATTTCAACCTGGCTCTCGGACGTTGTCTCAACCCTCAAGGTCACTGGTGAACAATCGCTCCTAAGTTAGATCGTAAGCTCAACACTTCCCGCCACTTAGGAGTAGTCCGAGCCTTCCCGTCTGTACTTCACCTGTCACACTTTCAGTCTTTTTCCGTTTATTTAGTGGAGGGGTTTTCTTTTTAGAAACCTCGACTAGAAATTCATGACTCTCTTGCCCTACCTCAAAAATCCCATCGTAACCGTCAGGGAGATGTCGAATGAGAGTCAAAGCAAACGATCAGGTGCTGTGCCCATACAGCCCTGTGTGGACCCTTCCCGCCAGTAGGTTTGGCAATAACCGCTGGATCTTCTATAGCATCAAGCTAGGCCGTCTTGTTACATCCTACTCAGATCTCGAACATGACAACTGTGTTCGCGTTGAGGCGGATCCGAGTGTAGTCCGTTACTGCGAACAGCCTCTCCGTGTTCGCGTAAAAACTCCTTCCGGCTTCGTAACAACTATGTTCGACATGTGGCTGATGTATGACTCAGGCAGAGAAGAGTTTCGTGAGGTCAAATATCTCGCCCAACTCAAAGAATTTAAGGTCCAACGACAAATCGCAGCTCAACGTTTGTGGTGCGAACGGGAGTCAAAGCCCCACGAGGTATTTGACGAAACTCGAATTCGCCAAGACCCGCTCTCGTTGAATAACTGGAAATTCATTCTCCGCTGCCTGGCTTTATATCATCGTCATGACTTCACCAACATCCGCGCGAAAATCCTACAACTTCTAACTTCCGGATCAATGTCGCTTGGTGATCTCCAAAGAGCTATCACCGCGCAAGTTCATCATGTGCGAACTGCCGTTTTCACATTGCTGCATGACGGCCAGATTACTGCGCCATTGGACCGTTACGCTATTACAAGCGCACTGCAGGTAACACTAAGTTGAGCATCACCAACCTCCGCTTCGATCGCGACTGCCTGGACCCCGAGTTAAGGGATCTCGGGACGTGGCCGTCTGTTAACACAGGCCAATGGAGTAAGGTGGATTGCGATCGTTTTGTCCGATTACAGGCTGCAATTCGTGCATATCTTTCGGGTGAGCGAGTTAAGAACATTTCGAAAAAGTTCCGCGTATCGCGTCAGGAGCTAAGCCGCTTGCTGAAGCGATGCCTTAGCCAGCATCCGGATGGTCAAATTTATGGCTGGCGCGGAATTATTAAACACGCTCGTCAGAAAAGCTACGTCAGAACAAAACCCGTGAAATCGCATTCCCGCAACAAAAGGAGCGGGGATGCCGGCGCCTTTTTTCAGCTCCTTGATAGGTATCCCCACATCGCTGAAGGAATTCAAAAACTCTTTTATAAGCAACAAGGCGACCGAGAGATCGAAGAACCGCGTATCCCGTTAATGGCAATTTTTAAGTGGTTTCTAAGTGCCTGCCGACTTGCGGGTCTGACCGCATCGGACTATCCGTTCTGCACCGTATCATCAGGACGAACTGCGTTGTGGCGATATCTCAAACACCTGATTGATGTAGACCCCCAGAAAGCCATAAGCGCGCGGGGCAGCAAACACGCCGCAAGAAGATGGCGCAAGACCGGGCACGGACCTTCCAGCATCAAAGCGACGCGACCATATCAACGAGTCGAATTCGATGGCCACCGCTTTGACATGTCATGCATGATCCTAATCCGACACACCCATGGGGGATTTGTTCAACGCCTACTTCACCGCTTGTGGTTACTTGTCATCGTCGACGTTTATACCAGGGCAATTCTTGGCTACCACATCTCACTCAATTTCGAATATGACAGTACCGATGTGCTGCTTTGCGTAAAGAATGCAGTAACGCCTTGGAAGCCGCGAATTCTCACAATCCCTGGCCTTGAATACGCAAAAGGGGCGGGATTGCCATCCGGCGTCATCCCTGAGCTTGAGTGGGTTACGTTTGAAGATTTCTGTTATGACAACGCGAAGGCCAACTTGGCGGCTCGCGTGCTCAACAAGATCACATCAGTTATCGGTTGCGCCGTTAATCCAGGTCCGGTGGAATCTCCGGAGCGTCGTGGAATCATTGAGCGTTTATTTGAAACGCTTGAGGAAGCGACCGGGCACCGCGTGCCCTCGACGACGGGTAGCCATCCACAAGATCCCAGACGGACTAATCCAGACGCCGCCGCGGAGAAATTCGAGATCACTCTCGATCACTTATACGAACTCATGGACCTCGTGATCGCCAGATACAACGCCACACCCCATTCCGGGATTGGGTACAAAGCGCCCTTAGAGCTTATGGCGCAATTTGCCGCTGATGAAGACAGCTTAATGAACAAGATACCAGAGGATCAGCGAGATAAACTCGGCCTTTTGAACGTCGAATTCAAACGCACAGTGAGGGGTAACATTAAGGAGGGACGAAGGCCATACATCAATTGCGAAGGAGCCCGATATAGAAATGAAATCTTAGCCCGCAGTCCCGAGCTGATAGGTCAGCGTCTCACGCTGGTAATGGATCCCGAAGACCCGCGTTCGGTTACCGCATTTTTCCCTGACGGCGCGGAGTTGGGTGATCTTACTGCCAACAGTTTTTGGGGCGTCACACCTCATACGCTTGAGATGCGAAAGGCTATTCTAAGTTTGATCAACCAGAGATTACTGTACCTTACTGAAAACCAAGATCCAATTCCCGTGTACCTCGCTTACCTCGCAACCGGACAAAAAAGTAAGTCAAGATCAAGAGCTCTCGCTAAAGCTCATCTACATAACACGGTGAACAAAACTTCGACTGATTCAACGGCACGCCCGGCGGATGAAAAAGCACCTGCGGGTGAACAAGAGACAGAGAAGCGCAATCGCGAACTTGGGCGCACGTTTACATTCTGAACCGCTATGGCTACGCGCACAAAAACATCACTGCGTCCAAAGGTAGAAGCTGGTGCGCATCCGATAGAGACTACTCACTATTTACTTTCGACACCATCGATAGCGATTTTTCTTACAACGTTGTGCCAATGGATCAGCAACCGAGCTACAGGTGGTATGGTGTATGGGCCACCTCGTTTTGGGAAAACGTGGGCGATCAAATACCTCACTCTGGTGTTAGCGGAGAAGTTCGGAGCCAATTTACCGATCCTCACCATGTCCAGCCTCAACTACACGAACCCTCGTGAAGGAGTCTTCTTCGAAGACTTTCTTCGCGCCGCCGGCCACTCGCTTTGGAGAAGTGGAACCGCTGCTGCAAAGCGACACCGCTTAAACGAATTCTTGGTGGAGAAGATCGAACGCAGCGGGCAGGACCGGCTTATCTTGTTTGTTGATGAGGCGCAAAGGCTTCATGAACAACATTACAACTGGCTAATCGACGTTCACAACGAGATGGACCGCCATGGTCTAGTGCTGATTGTCATACTGGTCGGGCAGCAGCAATTGCTTCATCAATTCTCAGCGTTTCAAAAGACGTCAAAAACTCAAATCATCGGACGATTCATGGTCCACCGACTTAAGTTCCAGGCGATTACCAGCGAAAAAGATCTGCGAGCATGTCTGGTAAACTATGACGTCAACTCAGAATACCCTCCTGACAGCGGGTTTTCCTTTACACGATATTACTTTCCCGCGGCATTTGAATCCGACTTGAGACTGGAGCGTTCTGCATCCATTGCATGGCAAGCATTCCGTGAAGTGAGAGAGGAATTACTACTGCCAATCACTCGTGAGATTCCGATGCAGTATTTCTGCAGAACAGTCGAATACGTATTAACGCGCTTTGGAACCTTAGACCACTTGCCGACAGAACTAACCCTGGCCCAATGGAAGGACGCAGTCCGAAAATCCGGATACGCGGACGCTGAACGCTACGTAGTCGAGTGTGAAACAGTATGAGCGCAGATCATGACAGCCTCTGCTGGCGTCCGGATTGGCTCATACCCTCTGAGTCACTCTGGTCCTTGCTAAAAAAGTTCAGCTACTTGAATGCGGCAACTTATCCAGATATTTGGAACCTCGTTCGGAGACCAGTATCTGAAGAAGGGCACAGAAATAGACGCAGCGTTCGGCGTGATTTGAATAGTTTTGCACAGGTTGACGAGGAAAAACTAAAGCATTTTCTCCACATAGATCCGATCGCGCTCGGCCAATCAACGGCTCTCGCCTACATTCGTCCTGACGAAATAGGAACACTCACCAGTAATCAACTTAGATACTGCGTTCCTTGCATCAGGGCCGGCTTCCACACCGCGATTCACCAGTTCCTTTTTGTTTCCCATTGTCCTGTGCACTTGAGTCCGCTCGTTACCCGCTGTACTGCGTGCGGAGTCATGTCTCCACGGTACACTTTAACGTCCATTAGACAACGGCCCTATAAGCGTTGTGACCAGTGTTTTAGCTCGTTCACCGACAATTTCATCCGACAATTAAATGGGCGCCCGCAGGAGAGCAGGGAACTATTCGACTTCACACGTTGGCTAGAGGAACGCCTTTCGGCAAATTGGATCGAAAACTACATGTTGATCGGCTCATTCTTCCGCAGCCCTTCGAAGTGTCGGAACAAGAAGTTACTGCGCATGCGACGGTACTGGTCCTATCCGCTCCCATTTAATTCAGAATCAACTGTTCCTCGACTGCCCAATCGCGAGAATCATCATAGCCTGTTGACGACAACTGACGCTCTGTCAGTCGAACCTATCCTCGACGAGTATGGGCAACTCGCACCGGATTTCGAAAATGAATTACAGACTAATTTCAGAGCCATAAGTAGGAATTTGGTACGACGCGTCCTTCGAAAACACAAGCGATGTATTCGCCGAATGCAGGAGCATATCTGTTGGGTCGCACCAGGTAGTTACTGGCGCGGTCGCACGTGCGTCGCCGCAAACGCGTTCCTGCTCTGGCTGATGAGGTGCCAGAACATCAATGACCCAACTCGACTATTTCACCGGAAAACAAGACTGAGAATTCTCCCGGTCGACACCGTTGTCGAGACGAACAAAAGTCTGACGCGATCTGCGGTTCGACGAATTCTTGCATTGAACTGGTCATCGCTGTTCTACGAGGCATTACTTGTAGCGTACGGGCTCAACCGGAAAGGCTTGTATTCACTATGTCCCGCTCTAGTCGAGGGCGTCCGTAGGCCTTACTGGCTCGTCGAGTGGCCTACAGCTGAAAGCCAAATTCTCCACTGGTGGATGCATAACCGTTTCACCGCCCGAATAGTTTCTGATAAGACACTATGCCCCGGACCAGGCTGGGCCACGACAGGCAATCGTTGGAGGACGAAGCAATGCACCTGTTTAACGTGAACAAAGGAACGCGTCCGTCCAAGCATTAGTTACAGCGGGAGCCGCCAAGTGGTGGAATTATCTTCAGGTTGAGGAAAACCATGCGCACAAGTGATTCGAAACATAGAGATATCAACACTGCGTCAAAACAGATGGAGCTATTCGGTTCGCCGGTTGGCCCTGAACTTCCCAACCATACATCCAAGACAGGATTGACCGGGTCAAACCCACTAATGCTCAATCTCAACGAGGAAATTTCACTTCTGGCGCGTTCAAATCATTCGGTGTTAATAACTGGCGAATCCGGAACTGGCAAGACGACAGTCGCACAGATTATTCACCAACGTAGCCTGCGGGCGAGTGCGTGCCTGGTCGACATTAACTGCGCGGCGCTGCCGGACACTCTTATTGAAAGCGAGTTGTTCGGCTACGAGAAGGGCGCTTTCACGGGCGCTATGATTCGTAAGAAAGGTCTCTTTGAAGTCGCGGAGAAGGGAACCCTGTTTCTTGACGAAATCGGGGAACTCAAACTTGAACTCCAAGCCAAACTTCTCAAGGCAATCGATCAACAGAACATCCGACGGCTCGGAGGCACAAAAGAGATTCATTGTAATGTACGCATCATCGCAGCCTCGTCCCGCAACCTTCAACGAATGGTAAGAATGGGTACCTTCCGTGAAGACCTCTATTATCGTGTTGCCGTGTTCCAGCTTGACATCCCTCCCTTACGCGCACGACAGGACGACATCCGGGAACTCGTCGGGAGGCAGCTCGCGTCCGAGCGGGCCAATGCGGAATTCTCCGAACCGTTGCACATAGATGAACGCGCCCTCAGCGAACTCTCTTCCTATCACTGGCCCGGAAATATCCGCCAGTTGCAAAACGTTCTCGCGCGACTCGCTTATTACACCAACGGTCAGACGATTAGCGCCTCGCATGTTCGCGCCGAGTTAAGTCGCTTCAAAGACCTTGATGCGAACACGATTATTCTCCCCGATTCGTGTAGCACTCTTTTGCAGGGTGAAGGACTTGAGGATTTCTCTTATCGGGTCCGCGGCAACGTGATCGAGTCGGTAAAGAATTGTATGAATGGGAACATAACCCATGCAGCCCGACGCTTAAAAGTTAATCGATCATCACTTCACGAGATAATTCGAAAATTAAGCACGAGAAATCAAAAGTTAGCAGCAACAGACAACCTGCTCATCTTTGAACGCGAAGGCGATAAGTCATGCACACGGGCGACATCGGATCGATGATTGGGCGAGGACTTCTATTTCGACACGATACGCAAAAAGAAGGGCTCACCTCGACGGGGCTATACCGAAATCGAGTTTACCCAGATCCATTCTCCGACGGTTTTACAACACGACGAGGCGTCTTTGTTGTTTTCGCTTTTGATCGCTTAGCCGTTATCTGCTTGCCTCGCTTTTTATAGAACGGAATCCCGTATAGCTCTTCCTCAAGCTTCTTCCATCCCTTAAATCCTGTCAGTGACCTATTCGACGCGAACTGGAGCTGTTCAGTTTTGATGGCCAGACCTGCATAGCTCAACGTCGTCTTGGTCTCATATTTTAGTCTCACCAGGTCCGATGCGGTACATTGACCTCGTAGTATGCCTCGCGCTTCTAGACAACTAATGAGGTCCGCATCTGGAAAGAGAAATTCCGACGCGAAGATTTCTGCGCCACGCTCGATAAGGATGTTCTCATTCGACTGATCGCAGTAGGAGATTTGTAGGTCCCGATCTTTAAGAAAATGCTTCAGTTCATGAGCCATGGTGAACACCATCGGATCCGGTGGAAGCCCCTTGGCAAGCATAACTGTCGGTCCGAGATCATCATAAAAGAATGCACCACGCAGGTTGCGGAGCTTGTAAGGCCAAAGATCGACCCCAATGCCGTACTTCGCATAGATTCGCCGAAGATCTCTGCGTAAGACCTTGGGTGACGTCAGCCCGTTTTGGGCTCGCACTTCTCGTGCAAGTCTCTTGAGATCTTCGTAATAGACGTTGACGTTCACTTGGTTTCTTTTTTCCGGCCAGGGCGCGGCCGACTTTTCCCCTGATAGATAGTTCGAGCTCGACGAAACTCGGCGTATTTGTTCAATTCTTCTAGATCCAACGGGTGTAGCTGTCTTGCCGTCCGCAGTAAGGCGGCAAGGGAGTCATTGTCTGATGTCGCTGTTTCCGGAGGCAAAAACTGCATTATCGACACCCCAAAAAACCGCGCCAGACGTTCAAGATCCTCTAAACTTGGCCGATAGGTCCCCGTTTCCCATCGGGAAATCGTATTAGCTGCCACGTCGAGTTCTGACGCCAAAGTCTCTTGAGAGAGGCCTTCGCCGCTGTTGTAATTCTCGCGAAACTCTCTTATTTGCCTCGCCACGTGCTCAAGTAAATCCATTGAAGTTTTAGGCACCTTCCTGTTTCAGGATTGCATTCTACCTTTTGTGTTGACAAAGAACGTTGGTCGCGGGTATTGTACGCTATTAGGATTAGATTTCAACATTATTGTGTTTGTCAGCTTAGATAGTCGCAAGCGCGACACTGGGCAACTATTGATCACTTAGCACGGAGTAAAAGGAAATGCCGAGACAAGGATATCAGCACGTCGTGCCGCATGACGAGGGTTGGGCTGTTGTGGGCGAGGGAAACTCGCGAGCTACGTCAGTTCACGATACGCAGCGGGAAGCCATTGATGCCGGGCGAGAAATTGCACGGAATCAGGGTGGGGAACTCTTAATTCATGGCCGAAATGGCCAGATTCGCGAACGTGATAGTTCGGGCAATCGCGATCCATTTCCGCCTCGCGGTTAATCGTCGCCTAAAGGTAACGTTTCGATATTTTAACGTGTAACGCGTTAGCCAAAAATGCCAGCGTAACTGTGGGTCCAAATTCGGGGACTCACAAGTCGTTGAACCGTTTTGGATCTGGCTCTATACTTACTTCGTACTTTGCGGTCGAATACGTAGGGCGTTGACGTCTAACACGGACGGGCCGCAGCGCGAGGTACAGTAGTTCAAGTCGTATCCCGCCTACCATCCCGCAAAATACAAACACTTTCGAGCAAACTCTGCTCACTCGTGTCACTACACCTTGGGCAGTTTGATATTGTTGCGAGGAGGAGTCATGCCGCTTAACGATACTGAGCTTCGTTATTATGATTCGAACGTATTGCGTCTCCCAACGGATAAGCGTTCGGAATATCACCAACAGGTTGATCGTCTGATAGACCATCTCAGAAAGAAGATCAAAGAACACACATCATTCAAAATCGTGAAAGTAATTAAGGCAGGATCTTTCGCAAAGTATACGATTCTTCGCAAGACGTACGAGGATCCAATAGACGTTGATGTCGTTTTCTACCTCGAAGGTGAAGATGTAGATGCGGAGACTTATGAAGGTTTGAGTCAGCAGATTTACGACTTCTTGATTGCTGCCTATCCTTCAAAAACCGTCGAACAATTTACAATTCAGAAGCGAGCAGCAACAGTCGTATTTACTGGTAGCGGCCTAACCGTAGACGTTGTCCCCGTAATCGCGAAGACAGACCAGCCGGGCTATGGGTGGCAATTTAGCATTGACGGTTCTAAAACCCTTACGTGCGCCCCCGGTCAGATCAAATTCATTAAGGACCGAAAGGATATTGATGGCGACTTTCGGACGCTCGTTCGCTTAGGCAAGAAATGGCGTAATCGCCATGCCGACGAGATCAAAGCCCTCAAATCCTTCACGGTCGAGTTGATTATGGCTTACCTCCTTGATCGCGACGGAAAGGGCAAAAAACTCGAACAGCGCTTGATGGCGTTTTTTCTTTACATCGCACAATCTGAACTTAAAGAGGTAATAGCATTTTCTGAAAACACCGGCACACTTGGAACTTTTGCGGACCCCGTCGTGATCATCGATCCAGTCAACAACCACAACAATGTCGCAGCTCGGATTGTAGAATCAGAACGCCAGGCTATTGTAAAAAAAGCTTCTGAGACATGGGAAACGGCTCATTTTGCGTCAGCAGAAAATGATAGCGAAGTCTGGAAGGAAATCTTTGGACCACGATTCAAGGTGGAGGATTGAATAATGTCGAGTAGTGCGACCCAAACCGCGAGTGAAACTTACAGCGTTGCTGACATCGAAAACGTAGTCCGTCGATTTACGACTGACTTGCGAATGATCGCCGAAAGTTCGGGCGCTTTAACTCGATCAGACGCCGAAGATTACGGCGAGGATATTGAATACCTAGCAAAGAAAAAGTTACTCGAATTTGTCGATATTACGTTGTTAGTAAATGGAGAAGAAGAAAAGGCCGTGAGATACATTGTCGATACATCGGGAGGTCTCACGACAAGTCGACCAGGTGGAGTGCTTTGGCCGAGAAAGTCAGGAAGTCGCCTCAGCATTGTCGTCCGATCAACACAATCCTTTTGGCTAATGCCTAACGTAATGAACGCCCTCAATATTTCTTGGGCACCCACAAATAAGGATCTCAGTCACTCTACGCTCAAATCGAGTCAAGGCAGATCGTTCGTGAGCAACGGCTTCGCGTTCGACCGAAGGGACTACAGCAAGTGAATCAAGATACACAAAAACCATCAGTATTCGCTCGAAAAATTGTTTTGCCGGACGAGTCGATAACAAAGAGAAGTCGCACATTGCTTGGCTTCGATGAGCGTTACGCTAAGGTACAGGATCGCCTGCGCCTGCTGTTACGCTTATCGGAATTGCCAAAGTGGAGTAAGAGCCATCATCAAAATGTAATACCGATCTGCGAACTCATCAATGAGCATTACCCACTGGTTGTTTTTCATGGAGACGTAGGAACGGGTAAGACGGTCACAGCGGAAGGCATTGCTAACAACCTCGTTGCAGAAGCCGGCAACACGGCCGACGAGTCTATTCTTTTTAAGTTAAGCACGCGCGTTCGTGGCAGCGGAAAAGTTGGTGAAATGGGGACTCTTCTGAACGATGCCTTTAGCGAGGTAGTACGCTCCGCTGGAAAGAACCGACGAGCTATGTTGATCATCGATGAAGGCGATTCGCTTGCGGCGAAACGAACGCAAGAACATAGTCACCATGAAGACAAAGTGGCGGTGAATACTTTGATCCAACACATTGATGAGCTCCGATCATATAACGGTCGAATACTCGTTTTTCTTTGTACGAATCGTTTGGGCGCACTCGATGCCGCGCTCATGAGACGGGCCGCGATCGTCGAATGCTTCAAACGGCCTACAGAGGATGAACGCCGGCAACTGTTTGAAAGAGATCTCGCCGGGCTATCGTTTGATGATGAAGCATTCACGGCCTTGGTTAAGGCAACGCAGTCAAAGAATGGCACAGCGCGTTCTTGGACTTTCTCTGACATGCGCACACGTTTGTATCCGGCTGCTCTAGCCAAAGCTTTCCCCAACCGACCGCTAGTCCTGCGCGATTTTCTCGAGGCGGCTACAGATATCGAACCATCGCCGACAATGGAAGACGAGTGAGGGGCGTTGATCTTAGGCTCGGGTTCTCGAAGACACTGAGCCTGGGGCTCTGGAAGGCGATTTCCCGAGCCAAGCATCAATTAACAGATTGAGTTTAAGAACGAAAATGAACTTACGCGGCCGTCGAATTCATATCGTAGGGAGCGCTGATCCTGAATCTGATGAAAAGAAGCTCTCATACGTCCATGCGGTGATATCTGAACTCACTCTAGCCTTGGCGTCTGCAGGCTCCACATTCGTAATACCCTTCGGAAAAGAACCTCTGCTAAAAGAGCGTACTGACGGCCCCTCGATTATTTTTGATTGGACGGTAGCCGAAGCTGCCAATCGCGCACTCAAAGATCGACAGGCGCAACCTAGCGGGCCTAACGGTAGGCTCATTGCAACACTCGCGACAAGTAAGACTGATACCCAAATTCCAGCAAGGCTCCGCCCGATTTATGATGATCTCCGAGAAAATGCGGCGGTGAGTCTTGAGTTTCTCGATCCAGGCTGGAGCGCTGGTGCGGTTCGCCGGGCGCGGCTCGCACAATTGGGCGATATCATGATAGGTGTTAGTGGGGGCCAAGGCGTTGAACAACTCGCGATCGAGTATTCCTCTAAAGGAAAACCAGTAATTCCACTTGATGTCCAAGTCGGAGCCTCACTGCGAGATGGATCGGGTGGCGCGTCTCGTCTATTTGATAGAGCGCTTGCGCAACCTAACGATTTCTTCAGAGTTGCGGACGGTGAATCTCCTTCAGATTTGCTTGAACGTACGCGCACTCGAAACGGGGAGAGACCGATAGGAGAAGTCGTTGCCGCGATAATAGAGCTGTTGCATGCGTTAACGCCTCCTCGGGTTTTCTATGTTCGGCTACTAAACGATAGTTTCCCTGAATTTGCATCGGTCGAAAGTTTCTTCCGAAACACGGTTGATGTTCTCGTTAGGGAATTAGGTTACGAACCCATTCAAATGGGTATTGGCAGGAACGAATTCGCTTGGATGAATCAAGCGATTTTTGACTCACTCCATCATAGTTCGGTCGTCCTGGTCGATCTTACTGCGCTTCGTCCGAATTGCTTTATGGAGCTCGGCTACGCACTAGGAAACCAGCAAAGAGTCATTGTAGCGGCTCGTGACGACACCAAGATTTCGTTCGACGCGTTCGCCCTTGAAGCATTTCAATGGAAGATCGCAGAGGATAATGGCGCTAGAATTGATCGCTTTCGCACGCACTGGGAAAGGAATATCAACATGCCCACTCTTGTCCGGCCTAAGGAGGCGAAATGAAGCCTGAGCGGTACTTCTCGGTGGATATCGAGTCTGCGGGTCCAATACCCGGCAAATATGCGATGCTCTCGCTTGGCGCTTGCGTCGTGGGAAGCCCAGAGGAGAAGTTCTACGTTGAACTGAAGCCTACGTCGAAAGAATTCATACCCGATGCTCTAAAGGTGTCTGGGTTCGACCTTGATCTCCTGGAGCAAGAAGGCGAGCCACCGACTACAGCCATGAGGGCGTTCAGAAGATGGGTAGAAACGGCAGCTGCAGGCCACAAGCCCGTGTTTGTTGGGTTCAACGCATGTTTCGATTGGCAATTTGTAAATTGGTATCTCGAGACATTCGCTGAAGGCAATCCGTTTGGCTTTGCGGGAATCGACATCAAGTCATACTTTATGGGGTTCAGCGATTGCCGTTGGTCGGAAACGACATCTAGTAAACTTCCACTCGAATTTCAGCCGGACACACCTCAGACGCACAACGCGCTTGAAGATGCGCAAGCCCAAGCGTCAATCTTCGAAAAGCTGCTCAGAGCACGAAAACCCACTTAATAAGCGGCTGCTAACATCTCGCACCTAGGTCGCATTGCGTAATTCCACTGACAACGCGACCAATCCTTGCTGTCATGACTTTTAGGTAATAACTGTCAGGACTTTTACGTAACCGGACTTAAATCACTCCATAATCCGACTTATGAGGCAAAGCCACAAACAGCATAATATGTATTATCAGACGCAGCGATAATAGGCGCAACTCGGGTTGGCTAGATGGTTTTCCCTGTCTGCTGATGAGACCTTCCCTCTAATTCGAGCTCCATCCAGCAGAAATTGTTGAACTCTATTCACTAGCGAAGTATAGTTACCGCGCTACTTATTCCGGCTGAATTCTCACGAGTCTATTTCTTACACTCGCATAATCCAGTCGTGCTGGTTTGTCCACGATCTCACAGGTAGTCGATGATTAAAGCGTCGTTAATCGCTAGCTTAACGGGACCTCCTTCAGGAGATGGCGCCGAACTGAGGGCGCTGCCGAAGTGTGTAGACTGGCTCGAGGTGCGCGGCGATTTAGTTGCCGACATTTCCCCAGATTGGTTACGGGACCGGTTCAAGGGGCAGCTGGCCTTCGCATTACGAAGTCAGGATGAAGGCGGGGCCTACTCGGATTCCCTGGATGGACGGCGTCGTAGGCTCTTGAGGGCTGCGCAGGGATACGACCGCGTTGAGCTCGAGGTGGGCCGCGATTTGTCTAGTTCCCTTTTAAGAGCCATTCCTGCCACTGCCCGGTCCATTTCGTGGCACGGGCCAGTCTCCCAGACCTCTGATCTCGAATCGCGTTTGGCGCAAATGTTTTCCGTGCCGGCCGGCCTCTACAAGCTTCAGCTGATGGCCAGTACCATGGCCGACGAGTTCTTGCCTCTAACGATTCTGAAATCGCTCGGCCGCCATGACACAGTCGCGTTTGCGGACGGTCCTATGGGATTTTGGACGCGCCTTGCGGCTCTCCAGTTAGGTGCCCCCGCAATTTACGGCCTGGTCAAAAGTAATCCTCAGACTCCACAGGAGCCGGCGATCGGAAGTCTTATTGAAGACTATGGCCTTCCCGCTGTCTCGCCAATCAGACAATTGAACGCGATCATAGGCAGTCCGATTTTCCACTCGCTGTCGCCGCGGCTGCACAATGCGTCTTACCGCTCAACCCATTACCCTGCTCTGTTTATACCGCTTCAGGTTAAGGACTTCGAGGAGTTTTGGCGCGAGGCCGTCACGTCCAGAGTTCTCGGCTCACTTGGTTTCGCGTTGCAGGGAATGACGGTGGCCTCGCCGCACAAAGAAGCCGCGCTGCTCAAGGCTGGGGCCGTGAGTGTAATGGCCCAGCGGGCAGAGTCGGCGAACATTCTGGTCAGAAGCAACGGCTCGTGGAAGGCCGACACAACCGATCCTCACGTCGTTTTTATGGCCCACCAAAAACGGAACATTCAACTGCGCCATAAGCGAGCGGCAGTTATCGGTTGTGGCGGCGCGGGCCGCGCAATTGCCGCTGCTTTGGCTCAATCCGGAGCGGGAGTGACGCTGGTAAATCGCGGTGCGGAACGAGGCGAGCACGCGTCTGCCCTGTTGCGCTTGCCATATCTTCCCTTACCGGAATTTAATGCGGATGGTTACGACATAGTCGTGAATGCAACCCCAGTGGGCCGCGACACCGATGAAACTCCGTTCAATATCGAGGGACTAGCCGAGCAGGCGCTGGTTATCGATTTGGTTTACCGATCAAGGCCCACATCATTGGTAGACAAAACGGTAGCGCGCGCACATCAGGTGATCGACGGCCGCGACGTTCTATTAACCCAGGTGCTGCAGCAGTTTCGCATGATGACCGGCCGAGAGATGTCTCCCGAGCTGGCACTTGAAGCTCTTGGCCGTCAGGCAACAGAAATCTGCAGCGCAGCTGAGGTTCCTTTGATGGTTGCGCAGTGACGAAGACTCAACGGAAGACTGGTTGAAAAACTTAATACGATGGTAACAGTTCACTTCAATAACAACGTCTACCACCAGCTTGAACTAGGCGACAAACAACAGGAGCTGATCCAACGGGTGAGTGTGCTTGCCCGGGAGAAGTTTGCCGCGCGCGCAGCTGAATATGACCGCACGGCAACCTTCCCGGCTGAAGATTTTGAAGACCTGTTCCAGGCCGGACTGATCGCGCCCTCAGTTCCCACAGAATACGGTGGGCTCGGCCTTGGTCCATACACCGGCGACGTCTTCACGCTTTGGATGATGACAAAAGAAATCGCGAAGGCTGATCTTTCGCTGGCCCGTTGCTGGGAAGGACACGCAAATTCCCTCGTGTTGCTTCATGGCATGGCTGATGACGATCAAAGAGCGCGCTGGTTCAAGGGCGTGGTCGACCGCGGTGAAAAGTGGGTGGCATGGAGCGGCGAGCCGCAAGCGCCAAAGCCCGGAGAGACGAGTCGCTTTGGCACCACGGTCGAGCGAGTGGACGGCGGATATGTGGTGAATGGGAACAAAGTGTTTTCGACGAGCGCGGGTGGCGCTCAGTGGGCCATCCTGCTGGTGAACACTGCTGGTCCAGGCGGTGTGCGCCACGCTGAGTCGGCTTCTCTGGAAACGCAGCTCATGATGGCTTGTGATCTGTCTGATCCTAATGTCGAGATCGACGGTTCCTGGTGGGATCCAATTGGCATGCGGGCCACAGTCAGCTACCTCGTTAACTTCCGTCGCACGTTTATTCCGGATTCAAACCTCATTGGGTATCCGGGCCAATACATAAAGGAAGGCTGGCAGACCTGCTTCATCCCGCACTATGCCGCCACATTTTTGGGAGCTGCCGAAGCGGCTTACGAATACGCGTTTGAATACGTCACCACGCAAAAGAAAGTCGACGATCCATACGTGCAACACCACATCGCGCAGATGTCGGTAAACGTTGAGACCGCGCATTTGTGGTTACGCCATGTGGCCCGGCTCTGGGAAACCGGCAGATATTTGGATGCCCAAATAGCCGGTAGCCGTGCGCGCCACGTGGTGGAACATCTGGCCGAGGAATCAGTCAAGCACTGCATTCGGGCTTGCGGCGCCCGGTCGCTTAATCGTCCCAGCATCCTGGAACGCATCTATCGTGATCTTTCGTTTTATGTCCGGCATGACAACGATGACCATATCCTCGCAATGATTGGCAAATCACTTTTGGGGCTGACTCACGATCCGTCTTTTTACAAACCGTAGCGCCGAAGATGGTAAAGCACACATACATACGTGTCCGACGGGAGCTGCCGGTGAAAAGAATTTGCTTCTCAATTCTCTTTTTGGTTGCGCTGCTGCTCTCCTGCGCTAACCGTTCTCAATATCGCGCGGTATCTGTCTTGTATGCTGGTTCGCTCGCAACGATTATGGAAAATGGGTTAGGACCGGCCTTCTCCAAGGCGACCGGAGTTGAATACCACGGTGAGGCGCAGGGGTCGTTGGGTGCCGCCCGAATGATTCGCGATCGCCTCAGGAGCCCCGACATCTTCATTAGCGCGGATCCTGCAGTCAATCGCAACGTGTTGATGGGGAGCGAAAACGGAGACATGGTTACATGGTTCCTCACCCTGGCGTCCTCACAACTCGTGCTTGCCTACAATCCCGAAAGCAAATTCGCCGCAAAATTCCAGGAAGCTTCTGCGGGCACGATCGCGTGGTATGAAGTCCTCAAGACGCCGGGCTTGCGGTTTGGACGAGGTGACCCGAGGACCGATCCCAAGGGGTACCGAACCCTTTTCCTTTTTGACCTGGCTGCCAAGCACTACCAGCAACCCGAGCTCGCGGGTTTGCTGGGTGATCCGATAAATCCGGATCAGGTGTTTCCAGAAATCGTGCTGCTGGCTCGCGTGCAATCGGGACAATTTGACGCCGGGATTTTCTACCGGCATGAGGTGGTCGCTCATAAGTTGCCGTACGTTAGCTTTCCGCCTGAAATCAACCTGGGCGACCCCAAGTTTGCGTCCTTCTACGCGCAAGCCTCGTTTACCACTCCTACCGGTGAGCGGGTCAACGGCGCTCCGATTCTGTTCACCATAACGATTCCGAAGTTGGCGAGTAATCAAGCCGGCGCTAAGGACTTCGTGCGATTTTTGCTGTCGTCAGACAAACTGTTGGAGGAATTTGGACTGGGAGCTGTAGAACATCTGGTCGGTGGAGACGTCACGCAGGTGCCGACGGAGCTAGATAGTTATAGCTCGGGAAAATACGAGCCATGACGCGATCGCTGAAACCCACATTCTTCATCTTTGGCTTGCTGGGAGGCCTGCTCCTGTTGGGCCTCCTGCTGCCGATCCTTAACTTGCTGATCTACGCTGACTGGTCGAGCTGGATGGCTGCTTTGCGTGAGCCCGGCGCGGGTAAAGCCTTGCGCACATCTGCCATGACCTCTGCGATGTCGGTGGTGATAATGACTTTCCTGGGCGTGCCACTCGGGTACTTGCTCGCCCGCGGCCGACTTCCCTTCCAGCGGTTCTGGATGGGCCTCGTCTTTTTGCCTATGGTCGTGCCGGGTCTCGCCGGAGGAATTCTGTTATTGCTGACGTTTGGACCTAACGGAATGATTGGTAAGCCACTCGATTCGTGGGACGTCGCGCTGACCAACAATCTGGTGGGAATTGTTCTGGCGCAGCTGTTTGTGTCGGCTCCTTTTGTGATCGTATCCGCGTATGCGGGCTTTTCCGGCGTCGATGCCAAACTCGAAATGGCTGCGGCGACCCTGGGCGATTCGCGATGGGATATTTTTCGCCGAATCTCACTACCGCTCGCGTGGCCCGGCATCGCGGCGGGCATCACGCTGGCCTGGATTCGAGCCCTTGGCGAATTCGGTGCAACGTTGATCGTGGCCTACAATCCGCACACTCTGCCGGTCTATTTATGGGTAAAGTTCGAATCAAATGGGTTGACTGGCGCCTTGCCTGTGGCGTTGGTTTTGGTTCTGTTGGCCGCTGCCGCAGTGGCCGTTTCAATGTTTCTCAATCACCTCACCGGTTACGGTGAGGGCGTCGGTGTCCGTGATTACATACCCGGAAGGCAAACATGAGTTCACCAAAGCGAACGTTGGGGGTTCGTAACTGGGAACCTCCCTCACAATCCGTCTCCGCTGCTCGAGGGCCGCTTGAGGTTCGCCTGAGCAGGCACCACGGCGGGACTTCATCGTCTAAATTTCTCGTCGAGGTGGAGTTTCAAGTAACGTCAGGAGTGACCGTAATTGTGGGCCATTCCGGCGCCGGCAAGACGACAATTCTCCGTTGTATCGCGGGCCTTTGCGATCCCCAGGAAGGCCGGATTGCCATCGGCGAGCGGCTGCTGTTTGATTCGACGCAAAGAGTCAAAGTTGAGTCAGCTCGACGCTGCGTGGGTTTTGTATTTCAGGATCTGGCGCTCTTTCCACACCTCTCTGTTCAGGATAATGTCGCCTATGGTCTGCGCCGTTTGGACGATGTCGAGCGCCAACGCCGAATGCGCGAAGTGCTGGAGGCGTTTCAGATAGCGCATCTTTGTAAGCGATTTCCCCGGGAGATTTCAGGAGGCGAACAGCAGCGAGTTGCCCTCGCGCGCTCCCTGGTCACCGAGCCTGCAGTTTTGCTCCTCGACGAGCCCCTGTCCTCACTAGACCCGCGCACCAAGGCCAGCATCATCGAGGACTTGCGCCGGTGGAATGACGCGCGACGGATTCCGATCCTCTATGTCACCCACGATTATGAGGAAGTACTGGCCCTGGGAGATCGCGTCATTGCCCTGGACCAGGGACGGATAGAGGCAGAGGGGGTTCCACGGGAATTGATACCGGCGCTTCGTCGCGAGCAACTGGCGGCACCGTCGAATTTTGAGAACCTCTTCGACGCTACGGTGGTTGCACACTCTGATCACGAACATACGATGATGTGCCAAATAACCGGAACGTCGATCCAGATCGAAACGCCGATGGCCGCGGTTCGGCTGGATTCGGAGGTACGCATCGGGATACGTGCGGACGAGATTCTCGTCGCGTCGTCGCAGCCGGAGATTGTCGGTGAATGTAATGTGATTCGCGGGAAGGTGAAAGTGCTTGAACGTATTGGCGCGAATGTGGAAGCGCGTGTCGAGGGCGGTGGCGAGTTTCGCGTTCGCTTAAGCGCACGCTCAGTCGAGGCGTCCAAATTAGCTGTAACTTCAGAAGTTTGGATGATGATTCGGGCACATGCTTGCCACCTGGTGAGTCCGGCGCTATCCCGGACGTTGCGCCGCGTGTTCGTTTTTGTATGCAGTGGAAACACAAGCCGCTCTCCAATGGCCCAGGCGATTTGCAATGATGCGATCGCCAAACGGTTGGGCGTGCCTTTAGAAGCACTCGAGAGTTTCGGTATCAAGGCAGTCAGCGCCGGCTTGAATGCACGTCCAGGTGAGCCGTTAACGGCTGAAGCGGACCAGGCCTTGTCGGCCATTGGGCTGGCAACCATCGAGCACCGCTCGGCAAATCTAACCCATGGTTTGGCCCAGAGAGCCGAGGTTATTTTCTGCATGACCGGGGAACAACAGAGAGCGTTAACGGTAATGTTTCCCGAGGCCGCGTCGAAGATCCACTGCTTACAGGCGCCCGGTGATATCGATGATCCAAATGGAAAAGGAATGGGCGCCTATCTTGACTGCGCTCGCCGACTTCAGGACTTGATTCGAATGAGACTTGATCAGCTGATCCCGCCGATTGATCCTCTGGTCCGAAACACTTGACGCGACGATCACTACCGACCCAGTTGCCGAAAAGCACCGCCAAAGCAAAGAACGCCCCCAGTCGGTCTGCCACAAAATCCGCCGCCGGAAAAAAATGGCCCACCAAATCGGCGTGGAGATTATTTGCACAAACACGGACAGCGATTAGGCAGCGAAGGCTTGGAGTCGAGCCGCGCAAGACGGGTGAGCGGGGTCTGCTCGCCTCACAGGCATTGAAGGTCCTGGGTCACGATTCACTCGCGGAGTTTGCCGCAGTCACCGTCCCGGGAAAAGTGATCTGGTGTAACTTCGAGCTGGCGAAGCAATTGGGTTTTTCAGTGCCGCGGTCAAATCAGCCAACACCAAAGTTTTACGATCAACTCGTGGCACTACTTTCGTTAAGATCGGCGGCGCATGAGAGCGACGTATCAGGTCACGCCCCGATTTCCATGTATGCGGACAGATATGGCGGTGACGGTCTTGGCCCCGGCCTCGGCGCCGGACGAGCCGGGTTCCTCGCCAAAGGCAATCTGTACGTGAAGGGAGTGGGATTCACGCCGCTTTTCAGACACAACAATCCAAATGATTTTGTTCACTCGCACGGCGGCGTTCATTTTGAAGACTGTTTAACGGAGGCAGTATTTGGAGAGGTGAACGAGAATCTTTTTACACAAGGGTCGAGTCGAATTCTCGCGATCATAGACCAGGGTAGATATGTCACCGAACCATCTGGTCGTGAGCGGCATATCGCCGTGGCCGTTCGTGCGGGCTCTCAACTTCGACCGGGCCATTTACTGCACAGGCCGGGTCGACCCAGCCAACCACTACTGGTTAAATTTGTGGCCATGACCAGGGCGACGGGTCAGTTAGTAGTCCGCACAAATGAGTTGACTGGCGACGAAATTCCGGATGTCGCCGCCACCATGCTGCAGATAATCGATGATCACGCCCGAACCGGTGCAGATGGAATTCGATGGCGGATGATACACGGAGCGATTAGCGCCTCGAACATTGAGATGAGTGGAGCAATGCTCGACCTACCAACGCAGTCATCTCAACCGCGAACGGCCCCCGTTTGGACACTGGACTATGCTCATTCTTTTTTTGGTGAGGAGCACAAGGAACGCGCGTTTCAGTTGCTTCCTGTGTACCAAAAGCTCCTGCGACGCACGCCTTCAGCAGTCCGCCTCCAGTTCAATATGAAGTGGCTCAATATTCCGCATGAGATGGACCGAGCTTACCGTGAGCACCTCAAGACAAGATTGCTTGGCGCGACGGGATTGAAAAAGGAAGTCGCCGAGCAGCTAGGGCTCGAACATCCGGAGTTAACCGAACGCTTCGTTGAGGTCATCGTGAACATGTCTCGCCTGCGGAATCCGGGTTCGGTGTCTGTGTCCAGGGCCCTGGTTGAAACCGTATCCGTGCTGGATGTTTTTCACCTTTTGGCTCGCTTCCCTGCTCGCTATTTTGGGAATACTGCCGGCAATCATACGCGCGCCATACTTGCCTTTCTTAAGCCGGTCTATCGTGGTAATCGATTGCATGTGGCGAAAAAGAAGGCCACCGTTGCGGCTTTCGTAAAAGAGTTTGCCGGCCTTTACCGAGAGCTGATGACCGCGGCAGTTGACTATGCAAAGAACCACTACGGCAGTGTGCCGAGAATGCAGAGGTCGATCATCGCCAGGGCAGCTTTTGAGAATAAGCCACTGGACTCACTTTACTATTGCAGCCTCTACGAGCAAATGAACGAGGCTATCGCCGGCTACAAAACTACCGGCGATGCCGAGATTATCAGCAAGGCGATCGATCGGGCCATTGTGACGTCCCTTCGCTCTGTCGACGCTCTATTGGTCCAGGGCGATGCTCAGCGCCTGGGCGAGTGTGGAGTTGAGTTGCAGAAGCGAACGATCGCGGGCGTGGATTATTCCGTGCGAGCCTGGAACGACAAGAAGCAAACCCGCAAACTTCACATTGGGTTGCAGGTGACTAAGCGTGGCAAGTATTTCCTGGTGCCGACTCCTGGTTTAAAGCCTCTCACCCGAAGAGAGATCAAAGCAGTGCGCTGCCGGTATACGACCGACGGTTGGAGGAGTTCATCCGTGGTAAGCGGCCGGTTAGTTGGTAACGAACGGAAGGGGCTGAGTCTGGAATTCGAGATTCTCACTAGCCCTCCGCTTGTTGGTAGGCTTGAGGGATATTGCTATTCGGGGAAGCGTGCGTCGCCCCCTTCATCTGCGCGGCGTCAAGGTTTCGGTGGTTATGTCTTCGCAATTCCGGACCGACAGGAACTTCTGGCGGCTTTCTTGTCTCAGTAACGGACTCACAGACGATGAATGTCAACGATTTCTTCCCTGACAAGGTCTGCATCAACCTGGATCGGAGGTCTGATCGTTGGGAACGGATGCGTGCCAGATTCGCCGAGCATAACATTGAGGATGTAGTCAGATTCCCGGCGCTGGACGGCAAGAGCCTCGATATTCCTGAAACCTGGAGCGACTTCCCCGGTGCGTACGGTTGCTTGCGCAGCCACCTAAAGGTCGTTGAGCAGGCTCGTGCTGAGGCGAAGAGTAGCGTTCTCATTTTTGAAGACGATGCAGTGCTGGCGCCGGAGTTTAACGCCAGATTTGCTGAGTACATCAATCAGGTGCCGGACGATTGGGACATGATTCTCTTCGGCGGAATTCACGGAGAGCCGCCCTCCAGGATATCGCCAAATGTCACCCGGGTGAGTCATTCGCTTTCTACATATACCTACGCATTGAATCACACTATTTATGATGGCTTTATCGACATCAATCGCCGCGCATTGACTCTCCTGGACCAAAACACACGGAGCTTGCAAAAGACGTTCAATTGCTACTGCTTCATGCCGCACCTCGCGTGGGTGGAGGAAGACTTTTCTGATGTAAGAGAAGAAAGGAGCAACCTGTGGTGGCTCAGCCAGTCGCTGGTTTTATTTGGAAAGGAAGTCGACGAAATTCTGGAGAAAACGGCGGCCGTTATTTTTCATCGCGGTAACAATGAAGCGGCGCGTAGAAACCTGAAATTCATCGTTGAATATTTTGCCGCGAAATTACCTACTGTTTCCCTGCTCGTGGTTGAACAAGGCGAAAAGCCGAGTTTGGACCACAGTGAACTTCCAGTGGATTGTCAGCAGGAATTTCTCGACGCTTCCGGCGGTTGTCAAAGAAGCGCTGCGTTCAGCCTCGGCTTTTCGCATTTTGAGCTTAGCAGAGAGTTTTTCATCTTTCTTGATAGCGATATCTTTCTGACCCGCGAAGACATCCGCGGCAATCTTCTAAAGTGTCGTGAGTTTGACTTCGCCAGCTCATTCTCCGAAGTCTGCGATCTGAATGAGGACCATACGAATAGAATTCTTAATAACGACTTGCGCTGGGACTACCAGGGAAACCATGACGTTCGTCGGCAGAGCGGCATTTGCGAGTCAGCTTGTGTTTTTACCAGCACAGGCCTGCGACTGATTGGAGGATGGGCAGACAACGATGGCGAACTTGCCGAAGTTACAGCGGAGCGCGTGCGGCGTTCGCTTAAGATTTACGACTCACCCAATCCGGCTAGGCGTCTATATTCTTGAACAGAAAACCTCGGCGGTTAGCGGCGTTTTAGGTTTGCATTCATCATGCGCGTTCTTCTTACTTCAAAGCACAGATACCCGGCTTTTAGTCAGTTCGGCGCCGGGCGTAGTCCGCGGAAATTCCCATCCGGTTCTGCTTTCTTTATTCACGACCTGTTGGCGAAGGGCCTGGCCGAACTGGGACATGAAGTCTTTTACCTGTTACCGGAAGGAGCGGACACTTCCCTGCCGGTTGGAGTCACGTTGGTTTCTGAAGCACGGCAGGAGGTGGACATAATTCACACCATCACTTTCCGCGACGAGGGCCTAAGCCCTGAGTTGCAGGCGCTGAGCAAGCCATGGGTGACAACGTGTCATTTAGATCTGAACGCGCGTGGACTCGAGCGAAGCCCACCCATGGCCAATTGGATATTCGTGTCTAGAACCTTGGCTGAACTCCATGGCCGCAGCAGATATGTTTTGAATGGAATAGATCCGTCAGACTACATCTATTCAGAAGTGAAAGAGCCTTACTTTCTTTTCATGTCTACTGTGGATTGGGGGACGCAGAAAGGGTTGGACGTGGTGCTTTCGTTATCCAGGCAGCTCGGTTTTAAGCTGGTTGTAGCCGGGACCGGCAAAGACTATGAGAGCATTAATCGCGTCGCAGCGATGTGCCATGAGTTTAATGCCGAATACGTCGGCGACGTTAAAGGAACGGAAAAGGCGAAGTTGCTGGCTGGTGCAAAGGCTTTTTTGTTTCCGACGAAGGTCGCCGAAGCCTTCGGGTTGGGAATGGTTGAGGCTTTGATGTCGGGCACTCCAGTTATCTGTAGTGACCGGGGAGCCTGTCCCGAGATCATCTCGGCCGACGTGGGATTTGTCTGCAGGGACGAAACCGAATTTGTAGCTGCAATTCGTAAAGTCGGTGAGATTTCGGCGCGGGGCTGTCGTGAGAAAGCCATGCGAGACTATCACTACTTGAGAATGGCATCCGATTATGTGATCGAATATGAGAAAGAGATCTCCGCCAATGGGAGCAAGCAACGACAAGTTCGGTCCGGCACACCTTGATACGAACCGTGTCATTCAGGGTTTGTGGATTGGACCCGGACTCTCCGTGATGGAGCAGTTGTCGATTGCCTCATTTCTCGGGAACGGGCACGAATATCACCTGTATGTCTACGATGCTCTGAAAAACATTCCGACAGGAACGGTAGTTAGAGATGCCAACGAGATACTGCCCTCGGCAAAGATATTTCAGTACCGGGAACAAAAGTCATATGCGGGCTTTGCCAATTTTTTTCGTTATAAGTTGCTCCTCGAACGCGGAGGGTGGTGGGTCGATACCGACACCATCTGCCTAAAGCCGTTTGATTTTCCGGAGGATCACATATTTGCGACTGAGATCTGCCGCGGAAGCGAAGTTGTTACGAGCGGCCTTATCAAAGCGCCGACCGGCAGCCGGGTGATGGCCTACGCCTGGGACGTTTGCCAAACAAAGAAACCCGAGCTGTTGTCCTGGGGGGAAACAGGACCGAGGTTGATGGGCGAGGCGGTGAGTGAGTTTTCCCTCGAGAAAAATGTGAAGCCGCACCAAACCTTCTGTCCGCTTGGTTTTGCCGAGTGGGATAGAGTTCTGCTACCGAACGAGAACATAGATCTTGAAGACTCGTACGCAATTCATCTGTGGAATGAAAGATGGAGGGCTACCGGTCAGGACAAGGATCAGGAATACTCGCAGGACTGTCTTTACGAGCAACTGAAGCGACGGTATTTGTGATGCTGCGTTCAGCGCGCCGTGAACGCTCGCTGACAGACACTCTCAATTAGCTGTTCCCACAAATCGAGTGACGATTCCATCGGAAATCGGTTGAGTACTTCAGGGGCACGCGCCGCAAACGACATCCGGCGCGCGTCGTTTCCCATCAACTCGCCCAGTGCGGCGGCGAGTGCCGAGATACCCCTCGGGCGAACGATCAAACCATCAACACCATCACGCACAAGAGAACGGACCGGCGCGCCGCAATCAGTTGCTACCACCGGAACGCCGCAGGCTAGTGACTCCCAAATTCCATTGCCGAAGCCTTCCACCCAAGATGATGACACGAAGAGATCGGCACTTCGAAGGATCGCGTAAGCATCGTCGATGAAACCGTGAACTCGAATACGTCCGGGGGCCAGCTCATCGGCGAGCTGCGCTACCGGCGCACGAAGCGGTCCATCACCGTAAATCTCAAGATCCCATGCCGGAAACTGGCCGGCAATGCTGGCAAAAGCGCGCACGAGTAGAGCTGGGCGTTTCTCTGGCGACAGCCGAGTCAGGGATACCAGTTGCCGGCGTGATCTGTCTTGTTCAATGTCCGCTAGTGGTGGCGCCAGCAGTGGGTTGGGAATCGCGGTTGCCGGCGCGCCGCAACGCACCAGCCAATCCGCGATAACCGGGTGCGGCGCAACGACGGCTGCGGCCCTCCGGTAAAGCGCCCGCCGCGCATTCTGCCAACGGCCAAGCGAAACCTGCGTCGTGTCAGTGTGTTCGCAGGCGATAACCGGCACAGCCGCTTCGTGCATGGCGGCAAGCACGCGCACATTTGTCATGTCGATATGGGATACGACGAGGTCGGGTGTCGTGGCTAGAATTGCGCAACGCAAAATTGCGATCAGGGAAATCTCATCGATCAACTCAAGGCAGCCGGCGAGCTCGAGCCGGCGGCTGAGCGAAGCAACGACAGACGCGTTGAGTTCGCCGGCATGTGCGCCCCGCGGCCAGCCCACATCGCGTCTGGCCACGCGCGGATCGATCCTGTAAGCAGGGATTCTGGAGTTTTGCGCAACAGTTAGGATTGTGACTGATCGACCACGCTCTACCCACGCGTTCGCCAGATTCACGCAGACACGCTCCGCTCCTCCACCCATCAGGCCGCCGATAACAATCGTGATGCGCATCTCGGAGGGAATGGTCCAGGGCTGAGGCTGATGTGGTTTTAGTCTGCAGGATATGCAGCGACTACTTCGAGCATCACGAGTGCTCCGGCCGGAAGTCCTAACGCAGCGAACGCGGTGCGGGCGGGCAGAGGTGTAACTCCGCGCCCGGGGAGCCACCCGGCATAAATTACATCGACAGCTTTGAAGTCCTTGATGTCCGCCAACAACAGCGTGACCTTAACGATGTCCGCAGGTGAGCAACCTGCCGCATTGAGAACCGCGTCGATATTCGAAAGCATCCGCTTGGTCTGGGCCTCAAGTCCCTCCTCAAGTTTTCCAGTTTCCGGATCGCGACCTGTCTGTCCTGTCAGGAAAACAAGCTCACCGGTCCGGATAGCTTGCGAGTGAGTGCCCGTGGAGGGCGGCGCCGCGTTAGTAGCGATCTTGATCTTGTTTGGCATTGGCATGAATCAACTTTCTACGTCCGACAGGTTCACAAAGTTAAGAACGGACTTTATCTTTTTACGCGCTCGTAGAACCATTACTCTCGGCTCCCGAGGCGGCGCGTGGTGTGTTCAGTCACTGAGACGGGAATTATAAGATCGGACTGCAATGGATCAGTCTTAGCGGCAGGCCGCAACGCTGCGACAGAGGACGCAGCCGGCAACTCACCCGGCTCTGAAGTGTCAAGGGTGCGCCTGAGTCGATCCAACCGTACTAACCCGGTGACCACGATTGGCAAACAAATCAGTACGCCCAGAACGATGTTAAAGGCGGCCGGAACCAAGCCCCCCAACGCAAATGAAACCAACCCAAGAGCTAAGAAGACAGCGAAGGTGATGAGTCCCGAGCCCAGGACGTCTTCCGCTTTTTTAAATTTGCCGGCGATTTCATCAAGACGACCATCAAGCGCCAGTTGCACATTTCTGAGTGGTTGCCCGCATTTTCGGCAGTAACCCTGGCCAGACTCATTCTGTGTAGCGCACCTCGGACAATACATCGTCACACTCGCCAGATTATGATCCTTTCGAAGTCCGCCACGCTGTTTATTAATTCAGCGTCAATTGCTACGCTCCGGCCTCAGTAATGCGCTCCGCTCGCAACGGTATCTCGAAGTTTACCTTGACCGGACCTCCACTTATCGGCGCGAGATCAAGCAACTGCTCGTTGCCCGGAAAGATGATCTGCAGCAGCACTACGTTTGTGGGATTCAAGAAATCAAGATCGAAGTAGTGAAACTCCGTAATGTTTGAAGCGTAGATCCAGAGGTTATCCTGGTTTCGAATCCACTCGCGAAAGCTGCCGCTCTCCATCGGTTCGGTGCGAATCTGGAGCGGGACCTCAGTCAGAATTTGTTTGGTCAAGTCGAAATGTTCCAACGCGTATTGCCAGCTCTGTTCATAAGGACGTTTAGTCGAGCCACGTTCGCGAGGCAGCTCGCCGCGTTGTTTGAGGCAAATGTTTTCTCGCACGAATTCTTCGCGCTCGGTATCGGCGGGGTAGTCGCCCTTAGTCAATCGATCGAGGAAATGTCCTACGTCGCGACTCGTGGTCCAGACCCGGCGAATGAGTTGAAAATAAGTAATGGCAGTAGGGTTGATGTCAAAAATCGTGATCTGTTTCGGCTGCCAAAGTGGAATGAGATTGAGGCCATACAATCCACCGACCACACTTATCATGTGGATATCTTCACGCCTCCGCGGAGCTACTGACTCATAATGAGCTCGTATGCGAGCAAACTCAGTAAAGGATCCGTCCTGCGCGCCGTCGTCTGTGCCATAGAAAACATTTTCCGGGTGGTCGTGATACATCTCACGGTTAAAGGCTCTGGGGGCTTGTGCTGTCACGTGTCTCCTCTTTATGCGCGGTGTGCGCGTAGGTCAGTTTGCTAATCGAATCGGCCGTTGTTTGAGCCGTCGGATTGTGCTTCCAACTTCCTGATTAGCGGTAACACCTGGCGGCCAAAGATGAGCATCTCGTCGAGCTTTGGCCAGCCGGAAATAATAAACTGCGTAACTCCAATTCGCTTGTACTCTAAAAATACCCTGGCCAGTTCCTCAGGTGATCCCAGCAAAGTAATGGCCGACGATCCATAATATGGGACGAGGCCTGCCCAAAGGTTTTGGTTCAACCATCCAACATTGTCTGCCGCGGCAAGCGCCTGATGCAGCGTTTGCGAATCGCTTCCTGACAGGATGCCGCGCTCCTCGCGCGCAATTATTTCATCCGGTAACATCGCTTTCGCAGCGTCGATCGCTTCCGCTCGTGTAGGTCTGCAAATAATTCCAAGCCGGAGCGAGACTTCAACTCCCTGTTCGCGAAAGCGTTGCACCGCGGGCCGCAAACTCTCAGGTGTATCGATCAATCGCAGCCAGGAGGACGCCCTTGTCACCGCGAGCTGTTGGGCTTGTTCGGAATGGCCGGAAACATAAATCTCAGGCGCAGAACGATCGGGTGCGAGAAACGGTGTGAACACCTTGCCTTGCTCGACGCGACAATACTTGCCATTGAAATTCACTGGACCGTTGTTTCGCCAAAAAGAGTTGCAGATCTCAAGGTATTCATCGGCACGTGCATAACGTTCGTCGTGAGCCAGGAAGTCTCCATAGCCGCGCTGTTCTGCAGGGGAGCTTCCGGCGACGATGTTCAGGGCAACACGTCCTCCGATGAGAGCTGACATCGTATTTATCTGATGGACGAACGTGGTTGGCTGCATTAGCCCGGCACGGTAAGCCACGATGAACTTGAGTTTTGTCGTAACGCTGCCAACAGCGCAAGCGATGAAAATTGTATCCGGCTCGTAATAGCTGAAGGACAGCAGTACTGATTCGATGCCGACATCCTCTGCGGCGCGCGCAAATTTGCCCCAGCCCGCCATGTCTGGACGCGCTGCGGGTGATGTGGCCCTGGTAGTGAGCACCCGTGACGTATCCTGTGGCCGAGTCATGGCCACTTCGCCGCCTTTCGGGAACATCCAGTGGAATCTGAGAGTCATGTTCAGTTTGCAACTTCCCGTTTGGCTTCGATTGCAAGCGGCTCTGTCAGTTGCATTGACAGTTCCTTTTGGCGCTCACCTTCCCTGACAAGAGGGAGAACCTCCTGGCCAAATACATCAATCGTGTCCACTTCCGGCCAGCCTGAAATGATAAATTGGCTAACCCCTACCTCCTTGTAGGATAGAAAAGCGTCCGCCAAATCTCTCGGCGACCCCACCAGCGTTGTCCAAACAGGTCCGTAGTGCGGCACGAGGCCCTTCCACAGCGGCCCATCAAACTGCGGATCGTCCCCAAGCCTTCGTGCTTCGCCATACATTTGCGAGTCATCCTTTGAGGTTATGGTGCTCTCGCTTCTATCTTCGGGAAGCAACTCCAGGGCAGCTCTATATGCTTCCTCGCGCGTCGGTCTGCAAAGCAGGCACAGTCTCAGACAAACTTCGATCCCAGACGCCCGTATGCCCGACACCACGGGTTTTAGTTTCTCCGGCGTATCAACCACGCGCAGCCAACATGAGCCCTGTGTACGCGCCAGTCGCTCCGATGCCTCCGAGTGGCCCGAGATATAAATTTCAGGGACCGTCCGATCCGGAGCGAGAAATGGAGTGTTCAACTTTCCCTTCTCCACGCGATAGTGTTTCCCTTCGAAATCAACGTCACCGTCGTCTCGCCAAAACGAATTGCAGACTGCCAAAAACTCTTCAGCGCGTTCGTACCGCTCGTCGTGTGCAAGGAAATCACCGTACCCATGTTGCTCTGCTGCAGAACTGCCTGCGACGATGTTCAAAGAAAGGCGTCCCTGGATCAGTGCGGACAGCGTGTTGAACTGTTGGACAAAGGTCGTGGGTTGTATGAGACCGGAGCGATAAGCGACTATAAACTTCAGTCTCTTTGTCGCCTGCCCGAGTGCGCAGGCAACGACCAGGGGATCGGGTTCGTAACGGCTGAATGAAATCAGAGTCGAATCGATCCCTGCTGTTTCTGCGTGCCGGGCGAAGCGTCCCCAGCCTTTGAGGTCAGGCCTGGGTGCTGCCGTCTTACCGCTAGCCGACAGGATCCGGTAGCGGGCAGCCTCAAGCGCTGTCTGGCTATTGCGCGCCTTCACCTCTCCCCCCTTGGGAAGCATCCAATGGAATCTCAGATTCATTAACTATCCTTCGAACTCCGTCTTTCGTACCCAGATCGATCTAGAGGCTTGTTCCCAAACAAACTATTCCCGTCTGCAACTATTCTTTGGTGAGCACGCAACAGTGTTGCCATTCCGGACTAATAGGAGGCAGTACCCTCGCGTCCGGAAACACCGAGCTCATGTACTCTGCGGTAAAGTAAGAACAATACGACTCGCCCGCCCGCGAAGGTCGAACCTGGTCTGAGAGTTCCGGGCCTGGTTCGATGTAGAGATCTTCGTCGATCAACACACACCAGCTGGCGCGCTTTGCTCGGTCCACAATCTCATCCATCTCGCGTGGTGAATTCCTAATCCACTGAAGCTCGAGATTTTTTCGAACATCGGAGCCCGGAGGGAGTCGCGGATCGGATAACGAGCGATCATAGCGCGCATCGCAAAAGGTAAACGCTACGACGCCTCCAGGAGCCAGCATCTGTCGAAGCTGCCCCACGAGCTCGATGACTTCATTCACATGAGTGTGAGTAAAAATAGAAAAAGCCACGATGACATCAAACTTCACTCCACAATCCGGGATTGGGTGATAGCGAACACCATCCGGGTTGAATTGTGAACTGTAGCGGTTGTAGTGAACGAAATGAGCCCTTGGAGACTGCGCGCTGCCGCGCTCAATCGCGTTTCGGTTTAGGTCGATGCACCAATAGTTATCCGGATTAATGCGGCCCCCTGCGCCTACCAGAAAGCCTCCAACATTGCCGCCAAAGTCGAGGATACGCCCACCCGTCCAGTCGGGATGTCCCAGCTGTTGGTCGAAGTAGGGGAACTGAGTTACCCGAGTTGAGACAAGATTCCACATTCGTGAGAACGCCTCCATTGAGTGAGTTTGGAATCGGCACCCATTGCAGATCCCCAGGGACGGACACAGTCTTCAATCAACTATCCACGGTCCAGGGAACCGGCGCGTGATGTACCTGGTGTTGATTGGCCCACCGTTGCAAAGCCCAGGGCGGGGTGTCGATATCGCGGTATGCGCCCAGCAATTGACGAGTGACCGAATCTGCTTTCTCCAAACACCGCTTATCCGGAACTTCCAGATACACTTCGGGCTTCATCCAACGATAGGCATATCCATAGACCAGTACCTTTGATATGCGATCGCTGCGATTGGGAGCTGCGGTATGAAAGATGCGGTTCTCGAAAAGCAGCGCATCTCCCGCGTTCATCTTAAGGTCGCACACTTCGACGCCGATGGGATCCACCTCGCCCTTCGGAACAACCAAAGGCTCGGTGCGCAAGTGAGTCCCACGGGCCATCAAAGTCATACCGCAATCCGACTGGTGAAAATCGGTCAAACAGTAGTAGACCTTGATACCAACCCGCGGGAGGTTTTCATGTCCTAAATCACGCGGGATGCGAATGTCGCGATGCCAACCACGTCTAAAACTCGGGGCCGTTTGGCTCTCAGGTCGTTTGTAAAGAAGCGAGGTTGAATGGAGATGTATGTTAGGGCTAAGCAACTGGACCACGAGGGGTACTGTGACCGCATGGGCGACCAAAGCGAATGGCGCCTTTTCACGTAGCAGGCCCGGCCGCAGATCCAGATGATTATATTCCGGCCGATCGGAGAGTTTCGGTTTCTTCAAAAAGCCTTCAGCTAACCGATCGCCGGCTTCGGTAATTTGTTCAAGGGTTTGAGATGCAAGCGCATTGCGCACCACCAGAAAGCCGTCCTGTTCGAACGACTGTCGCTGCTCCGTTGTCAGTGGTGTGAAATCCACGCTCGTTATCCCCTTAGCAATTCCCTTCTAGTTGCTATCCCGCCACAGCATCTCCAATTCTACTTTCTGATGACGCAGCAATGTTGCATTTCATTGTTAACGGGAGGCAGGACAGCAGCATGCGGAAACAATTCCTTCATGTATTCCTGCGAGTAGAAGACGTGACAAGTCCGCTGCTGCTCTACTTCATAATATCCAATATCGTCGCGCTCTATGTATAAGTCTTCGCCATTCACGAGGGTGAACCAACTGGCGTCACGTGTCCGACTTAGCAAAGCCTCGAGTTCAACATGGAGGATATTTCCTTTTCCCTTTTCTAATTCTATTTCACGTTCCAATCGCCACTTAAAGTTACTCCACTCATACTGCCCGGGCCAGGAGCAATAGTTGGGATCGATGAAGGTAAAGGCCAATGTGCCACCCTCGGCTAACATGCCTTCCAGGTCGCCGACTAACTCAAGCATGTCGCCACGCGTAGTGTTAGTGAAAACCGAGTAGGCAACAATATAGTCAAACTTGCGCGCCAAATCGGGCAGCGGCAGCTTGGGAATCCCCTGCGGATTGAAGAAGAAACAATAGCGATTGTAAAAAACCCAATGCGACTCGGGATAGACCTTTTTACCCGTCTCGACTGCGTCTCGGACGACATCGATGCACGTGTAGGCTTCCGGATCGATGGTTGAATTGGGATCCTCGAGAATCTTGCCTATGTTCCCTCCAAAATCCAACACCTCTTTTCCACGCCAGTTAGAGTCGGCCAGCTGCATGGCGAAGTAAGTAAACTGGGACGTCTTGTTCGAATGAAACCCAGCGGCCTTCGCAGCGCATGCCTGGTTGACTGCGAGGCCGCAATCAAACGAAGGATTGGCTTGAGGTGTCTTCTTGCCTAATTCCATCTGTAGTCACCGATTGCGATCAAGTCTCAGTTCCCTATCGGTCAAGTAGGAACGAGATTCTGGTCACGCGCTCAATCCTTCCGGCAAAAAAATTCGCGATTCACATAGTTTGATCTGCCGCTCTGATCATTGAAGGTGTTGGAGAGGGCGATAACCAGGACCCCCTTGTTAACTCGAAGGTACGTCTCCGCCGTCATGAAACCAAAATCGAATCTTACCGCCAACGCAATCGCTCGCTGACCGGCCTCTTCTTCGAGATTAGCCAACACCTCCGCCCTGGTGCCGGGCCACGCAATCGGTCCGTCAGATCCAACAGCCAACGCGCTCACGATAAACTCATCGCGTTGCTGTTCGATCACAATCTCGGTGATTCCGCTCGTTTCCGAGTCAGTATTTGCCCAACGACCGCAAAGCCTGGCGGCGTTTAAAGTCCTGGTCGCCGGATCTGTTAACGCCGGGTCGAGATGACTCCGCTGCTTAAACTCGATCGCACCGCTCATGATGAATGCCCTGCTCGTTCGGTTTGCACTAGAATAGCCCGTGATCCAACGCGTAATATTCTCGAACAAAGAAACCTGCGCGCTTGCTCGTGTCCTTGAAACTATGAAACTGCGCCAGGACCAACAGGCCTTTCATAATCATGCCCTGAAGACGCGTTTCCCCAAACCCGAAATCGTAACGACAGGAGAAGCCGGAGGCCACGCGCGACGACGCCGAAGCCGCAAACAGCTCAAGTTCCTCGTTTCCCCAGTCGAGGACTCCGGCCGGACCTATTGCATAGGTCCGTATCAAAAGTTGGTCGTCAGTTTGAGACACGATCATTCGCGTGATGCCGTTCGTCTCTGTATTTGAATTGACCCATGTCCCAATCAGACTGGAAGGGTCAATCGTCAGAAGCGCTTTGGGATCTACTTCGACACGATCTCGAATCTGAGCGAATTCCATTCGCAACTCCTTCAAGAGGTTCGAATCCAACTTCGAATCATCAAACGATCAGCAGCTGCATCATCTGAGACCGGCGTGCGCGCATGAATCGTGCGGTGGTTGTCAGAAAAAAGGAGATCGCCTTCGCGCATCAGAAAGTCGATGCTTCGATCGTTGTCAGTAATGACTTCCTCAAACGCATTCAGAATGTTCAGCACATCCGACGGAAGCGTAGCGCCTTCGAATTCCAGCGCGAGATCGATCGTATAGCGCCGCCAACGCAGGCTGGATCCGTCCAGCACTGTCCGCCATTTAACACCGCCGCCGAAATAAGACGCCAATTGCCATGGCACGGGGCGGGTTTCCAGAACTCTTAGAGTGTCTGCTCCAAGGCGACTGTTGACCTCGTCGCGAACCGTGTCAACATCCATCACGATTGATCGACCTCCTGCGTTTCGATCGGGGCGAACACAAACCATCGAGATTAGCTCGACAGGTGAATCCCAGTCAGCCGTATCGGTGTGCAATCTTTCGCTTTCGCGACCGCCACGCGGCGACGTCCGGTCAGTTTCAGGCTGCACATAATGGACCAGCTGAGCGCGCGGTTTTTCATACGGGCGCGCTACCAGCTCTCCAAAAGCCCGATTAATTGCCACGAACACTCTGTTCCCTTCATCGAAACGAATCCCTCTCACCACAACGAAGTAAGGCCACTGTGCAAGCCGCTCCTTAATCCCGGCGACCAGTGCATCGAAACTGTCTGGAGAGGAAGCACGAACAGTATCCATGACCTGCGACTGCAACTCAGTCGAGTAAAAATCCTTGTTCTCATACAGCGGCAGTGTGTCGGCACTCCGCAGCAGGTCACCAGCCAGCGCTGGCGAGACATCGATTCTTCGCTGATCCGGTAAAGGCGATGACACGCGCGCATGCTCCTTATTTCAAAACCGACCCGACTGTTCGGGCAATCTAAGACGTTCGGGAAGTCTAAGCGCGTTTATGTCGGCGCCAGGCGGAAAATGCAGCCTCGGGATCTCTGGGGGCAAACGGTTCCTCAATCCTTAAGTGGCCGCAGTCTCCCTTGCCCCGGACCCGCAGCAATGGCCAGTCTCTATTGGTAAAACTGCTCGTGACAAACCGGATGATGAAGCCAATTCGCGGATCCTCTGACGCGTTTGGATTTGACCCGTGCACAATTGTACTGTGATGAAGCGACATTTCGCCGGGCTCCAGTTCTACGTCTAACGCTCGTGATTCATCTACCGCCATTACGACTCGTTCACCTCGTCGATTGAGCAGGTTGGGATCGTCTGTGACGATGTCGTGATCCAGAGGGCCCAGCGAGTGTGATCCAGGTATAGCTCGCATACAACCGTTGGCCTTATGGCTTGCAGTTAGCGCGACCCACGCCGAGGTTGAAGGCGACAGATGCAGGCCGGAGTAGAAGCTGTCCTGGTGCCATGACGCGTAGCTGGAATCTCGCGGCGGTTTGTAAAAGACCAAAGTCCCGTAAACCAAAATGTCGCTGCCAAGAACGTCCTCAACTGCGTTCAAGAGAGTCTCGTTAGTGACCAGACGATGAGCCCAATCAAAAAAAAGATGGAGACTGTCTAGCCGCTTGATAGCGACTTCGGTACCGTCACTCGCAATCGATTCCAATCCAGCGCGGAAATCGGATACCTCGTCCGGCGAGAACACGCTGATTGGAAACACGATACCATCGCGTTCGTACTGCTGGATCTGTTCCCTGGAAAGCGTATTCGGCACGTTGCGCCATTTCTGCAGTTAAGCGGGCATTACGGAGTTGGTTTTTTTTCACTGCCGAGCGATGCGCCTGAGCCGTACAGTTGTGGGTCTAGCCCATTATCACAACCCACGGCGTCGAAGAGAAACAAATAGCGCTCCAGAAACTCGTGATGCTTTTCGATTGTTGCCGTATAGGAAGTGAAGGCATCGCGCCGGTATCCTTTTCCGGCCAGCATCTTACGCATCTCTCTCTTCCACCTTGCATTGGCTGGTCTATCGCCGTTCATCTGAAAGTAGCCGTCAACCAGCGTATCCCAAACGAGCAGACGTTCGATGAAGACTCTGCTAAATAGGGGCCTCAGTTTTTCATTTGTTAACAACTGATTTTGAGTTTTCTTATAAGCATCTTTCAGGGCCGTCTGAATAATTCTCTGGCCCTGCGCGTCCATTTCGTTTTCAATATGGTAAAGGCCCTGAAGATACCCAAGAGCGCTTCTGGCAAATCTCTTCGGATTAGATCTCCCCCAGATATACCTTTCATCGATAGTCATGTTTGGCAATGCGCCCTTGGCGTAAAACTGGCCGTCGCCAGGTCCGGACAGGACCATAGCATCATGGTCCATGAAGATGACCCTTACTTTCCACTCGCCATTGTGCCAGTAACTCTTCAGGCCAACATTTCTTCCGACAAACGACTCGCCACGGGTGGCGCCTCCGACGGCTAACATGGTGCCCCAAAACTTCGCTATCTGGTTTGCCAGCGCCAGGTAATTTTGATCAGCCCTGGCGCGATTTGACGGAACATCGAAGGCGGCGCCCAGATACTGGGCATAGGTTTGGTACCGGACCTGCGGAGGCTGATAGACACCAAGAACTTCTTCAAGTAGTTCATCCGCAAACTGTTTTGCGTCTTGCTTCTTATACCGGATGCCGAGTTCTCTTTTGAAGTACTTCTGGTCACCATTGGCTGAAAGGTACGCGCCAAGTTTATCGAGTCGGAATGAACTAGTGCCGCACAGGATCGCTTGTGCCGGCATTACCTGACCGATAAATTGCGCCGTGTGTCCGAGGTCTCCCGGAATCTCCGGAATGTTGTCGTTGCCTTCTGCGTTGAACGCCGCGACGCATCGCTTCATCGCCGCCCGCATCTGGCCAAAGTTTTTACCAAATAACGCAGGGTCCGTGAAGTAGGGAATTATTTGGACTTCACCACGCCGGCCCGGAACAGAATAAACGGTATTCCTGGCTGGGTACTTCGCCATCGGAGCTTCCTCGTCATGCACGAGACGGTAAATATAAGCCAGCTTGGAGGCGTGACTCGCTTCGTATTGCAGGAGCCATTGCATACTTCCACCGTCAAGGCGATGAGAAGGCGGCACAGTATAGCCATTGCGCGCATAGACCACGTTGAGTGAATTAGCGCCCTTCCGGCCCGCACGTTTGATCTCAAACTCGATATCGCTGCCGGGCGGTTTAATGACCAGGACAACAGTTGTAGCCGGATACTCGATCAGAGAGTTGATTTCGGAAGACGTTTTTTCTGACACCCAGTAAACGTCGGAGGATTCGCAGAGCCGCTTCAGAATGTTCGCTTCGTAATCCGGCAAGAGGCTGAACGTGCGGGTTACATCCTGGTCCAACAGCCGCGGCATGGAAGTACTCTGGTCTCTGACGCCTTCGGTTACCTCCACTTGTCTGAGAATCTCATCGACGACCTCCTCGGGCGTGAACAAATAGCGTGCGAGGGTCAGCTTACAATTACGCTTCGAGACCTGGATGAAATCACTTATTGCGCTGGCGGAAGTTTTTCGGCCACGGATTGAAGCGTGTACCCGATTCAACCTGGCAAGTTTGGCCTGGAACTCGGGAATGAATGCGTGAAAGTCAGTCGAGGAATAGCCTTCCTTTAATACTGAATTAACAATTCTCGGGGTAACTACGTTCGCCCGAGCAAGATTCAGGCGTGCGAGGATGAAGGCAAAACCGGCGAAGTCATTATTCTTGAGTTTCAGTATCTGATGCTCAAGCATTAGCACGGCTAGCCGCCTGAGGTCCCAGGGATTGCGAGACTCCTTCGCGACCTTAAGAAGCGTCAGACAAAAGCTTTGGTTGTGGCTTTGGTGCCCGAGGAATTCATCAAACAAATCGCCTGCCCGATGAATATCGCTAAAGCCGGCGGTGAGGAGCTTGCGAAAGCGATCCTGGCAAGAAGCACTCGAAGGCCTACCTGGATTCTTCATATCGGAGATTCACTGCCTGGCTATTTTAGTTGCGACGACGGGTTTTGGATGGGGAGGCGCGACCTTACGCGCGCCAATTATCATTGCCGTTCTTTAACATCGAATTGCCTGCGAAGCTTCAGGCTAAAGAACATTGCGCAATCGTGCGACTCCCACTCCCGGGGGAGCCGCGTTTTCGTTTGATCCCTACCCATACTCGCCGCCGGGAGTGGTAAACCGCTGCTAGTTAGCGCACCTTCTTCTTTTTTACCGGTACCTTGCCCTTGGACTTCGGCTTTGCCTTTGGCTTTGGCTTGGGTTTGCCGGGTTTCTTGTATTTGGAAGGGTCATACTTCTTGCCACCGCCGTCTGACTTCTTCCCTTTTTTCTTCTTCTTCTTTTTCTTGTCATTTGTCACTACGCCCAGCGAGAAGATCAAGGCGTTGAGCAAATCGTTGGCTACATATCGCGTGAGCGTAACGTTGACGACCCCGCCGGACGTGTACTTGTCAGTTTTGTCTTTCTTGTCTTTCTTGTACTTTCCCTTCTTATCCTTGGGCACGTCCTTCCCATCTTTCTTACCGCCTTTTTTGCCTCCCATTAGCTTCCTCCTTCAAAACTCAATACGTCGCCACCGCATCGCCGGAACCACGCCCGCAAAGCGTTCGAGTATTGCGGGCAATGTTCCTAAACTCCTGTATTATTCCGTGCTTTGACGACCATTCGTTGTGAACCCGGTGTGGTTCGAACCATCCCAGGTTGTTACTCAAACGCTGCTAAGGCTTAACACTTCCCGGCCTCTGGAACCGCTGCAGGTCATCCTTGGGCTGCGGCGGCACATAGCCAGGTTTAATCACTGGTTTGCATTGGGCGTTCGGCTGCGTTCCCGGAGGCAGGTTTCCGACACGGAAGATGCCCCAGGGACCGACTCTCGCCTGGATAGGAACGAAGACGCTGTAGAGGTAGTCTCCCGCCTGCCCGGCCTCTCCGCCTGCTTTATCTATCACCAGATCGAAATGATCGGTTGAGCCGTGGTTATCGCGCGAACCCATCCACTGCGAGAGATTGTTATCACCAATGACTCGCGAATCGTTTGAATATGGATTGCGCTGCCAGACGTGACCATGGATCGTAAAGACCTGCGAATTTCCAGTTCCGAAGGGATGCGTCATGCGAAATCGCACCTGGTCGCCAACGTCAGCCCTGAAGATCGGCGTGACGGGATCTTTTTGTGCCTGCTGAATCAGTTGGTTTGACAGCATGCACGAGAAATCCAGCGTCGCGTTGTTCTTGTAGCGGAAGTCCCATGGTTCAGTTCGATAGTTGACCGCGCTGTTGCTCTTCGAAGCGCTGTTGTTTGAGACGATGATGTCGTCACTAATCATCAGCGCGAATTCGCGAAACGACGAGCCGTCAGGCTTTGTAATAGTTGCAGCGGCCCGCGTGCTCGCGGCCGGGCTTTGGGTTGGGTCACAGTCCGGGTTGCCAGAATCACAGGTCCACTTGGATCCGGCCGGCTCGATGATCATAGACCCAAACAACCCGTTGATGTGTTGAAACACCGGATCGGAGGGGAACAAATTGAGCGAACCAAACTCGACGGGCGTGTAGCTCAGCTTCCCTGTATTGGTTCGATCAATCTTACCTGCATACCATTGATACTTGACGGTCTTGTTGTAACCAACCACCTGGTCCTTCTGACCCTGACTATTCCAGCCCACATTCATCCCGTAGCTGCTGGCGGCATCGTATGACAGCAGTTGCGGGTGCAGTCCCACGAAACGGGAAGCCTTGGTTGGATATGGAGATCCGCTAAGCGGCGGAGCCATGCGATAGTTTTGCTGGAAGACCGCGGAAGTTCCCGCGATGGCGTTCGTCAAGTTTACCTCGATGCAGTCCCCGGCGTTCGCTCGCAGAATTAGCGGTTCGACTGGTGCATCATCCTTGAGCTTCCCGTAGGCGGGATTGGCGGGATCGCTGGACTTCAGGTCTTCGGTTCGCACGTACATGATCCCAAACTTGTTCGCCAGAATGCTGTTGGGATCAGTTGGGTTTGGCGGATTCGGCGGATTAGGAGCGATGCCGCGATCATTGAAGACTATCTGCCCTTTACCCGGAGCGGGGCGATCAAACAATGCTAACTGCGCGGTGACGGCCGTGATGTTGAAGGTACGTTTTATACCGGGGGCCGGTAGATTTGCCGGACAGGTGGAATAGGCGACTGCCGCGCCGGCGCCGATCGGATTGTTTGGAAGCGGTTTTAGTTTGGTCGCCACATTCGTCGGGTCGTATGCGCGGAACAGACCCCACAGACCATTGGAAACGCCACTGACGTCCATGCTTGGACTGTAGAGATAGTCGGCGCAGTTCCCTTGCGACTGTCCGTCGGGACATTTGCGGTTGATATTTGGAGCCGATGAAGATGGAACCTTGAAGAGCAATTCAAAGTGTTCGGACAGACCCATAGGCTGGGCGCTGCGATAGCCGGAGTTTTTCCAGGACGGCTCGGCAAACCACGTAGGACCCGCGAGATTAAACTGGTGCGGGAAGACGTGTGCCCCAACCAGCAAACGTACCTGGACATTGTCGTTCTGATAGGCGCGCAACAATGGGGTCATTGGATCGCGCTTATCGAGCGGATTCACGGTCGGCTGTATGGAGTTGTCGTAGGCATATGACAGGTCGCTGAATTTGCTGGGCGGCGGAAATGCGTTAGTGCTCCCCACTCGAAATCCAAGCGGCTCGTTCAGGTAGTTGACCGACTGCGTGCCGGCCGGTACCGCTGGCAGTCCAGTGGTGACCAGGGACGGCTTCGATTGAGTCAAGCTTCCCGAAGGCGCGTTGATGGCATAGGCCGGATTCGTCCAACCCTTTCTGGGATCCGGGTCGGGCTTCGTTTTTCGGGCCGGCGGATTTGCCAGCGGCGAGTTTAGCTGGTAAGCGAGCTGTAGATCCTGAAACTCCAACATGAATTCACGGTAGCTATCCGCCGCGTTCTTCGTAAGGATTCGGGCCTGCCAACTTGTAGGTCCTCCATCAGAGCGCGAGCCGAAGGTTGTAAGTCCGTCGTTGGACGTCCATGTTGAACCGGTAGGCTCGACCAGCAGACCTGCATAAAGACCTGCCTGTTGGTGGGTGGACGGACCGAAGTGATCGTGAGTGAAGACCGTGCGCAAGGTTCGATCTACATTTGAATTGTCTACCTGCGGATCGAGGAACCAACGCTGAATTGTCGTTTGCGCTCCCATCCAGCTTATGCACTGCGGTTGGTCAACGGTCGGCGCCGGCAGGCAAGGCTTACATCGAGGAGAACCCGGATTGGCGGCACAGTCGTAGATGTCTTTCGGAGGCAGTTTTGGGTGAAGCTGACCCGGTGTGTTCATAAAGCCGCCGGCCGTGCTGTGGTTGATTCCCTCGATAACCTCCTGCACTTCGTCGGGGCTAAACGTGCCATCTTCGTAATTAAAGCCGTTGCCCGCGCCGTCGGAAGAGGTCACATCAAACTTCACCAGGTGAATGTGTTGGCCGAGGATGTCAGTCGGCGTGCGCACCTGAAAATCGTCGACCAGGTAATAGTTTGGCACCAGATTGGTGTGCCAGTATTCGATGATGTCTCCCGAATTGCCACGGAAGAACAAAGGCTCCGGCTGACGTCCGGGTTTTCCACTTGTGTAGTCGTAGGTTGGCTGAACATCCTTCCACAGAGTCAGTATGCGTTGCTGCGGGAAGTGCCAGCCCCTCTTGTTAAAGGTCACATCCAATTGGATGGCTGCGGCCTTGTAAGTCCGTTTCGTTCCGATGGGTTTACCGTTGTCATCGATCGCCGGATCAGCAAACGGCGCACCCGATTGGGGACCCAGGGGCAAACCGTTAAGCACGAAGCCCGTCGGCGGATCCACCATTGTTGTTTGCGGAGGAGTGCTGTTGGAAGAAGGACAACTGCCCGGCGATCCGTCCGGGAAGAAGGTCGGATAGCATCGCTTACTGAAATATGAAATCGCGGCTTTCTCGATCGGAGTTCCGTCTTCGGCAAGTTTTACCGCGTCGATGGTGGCCAGATCCTTGCTCCAGTCAAATTGATCGTGACTTTCATTCTTGATGGAGCCGCCTGTTACGAGATGGCGCGGCAGTCCGCCGTCCATGAAGCCGCCCAATCCGTCGGGAGCGAAATCCAGCGGCGGATGTGGCGCCCGCGTTCCGGCCACTCCGGGAATGAAGAACGGAAAGCCGGGATTCTCAAGCGCATTGGCCACTGAGGGTTTAAACACGCCGACGAGCTTATTTTGATTGAAATCGTACTGACTGTGGAGCACGGTACCGTTTAATATCTGCCCGTCAGTGCACCCTCCGATGACGTCCATTCCATTAATCTGGTTAGCCAGGCACTTTCCGCCAAAGACGATCTGGCCGCCAAACTTGATGGGCACGCCTTCGTACATCACATCGTTTTGAATCTGTGCGTAAGCTGGTAGGGGCGCCATCGGCAACGTGGGCATAGGCACTAACGCTGGATTGGGCGAGCCGGTGACGATTTCGCCGTCGGGCAAAGCACGGGAACCTGGAACCACCTGATTGCCGACTTTCTTGAAGCCGTCGGGATACACAAAAGTCCCAGCCTCAAACACGTCATGCGTACGCCACATGGACCACATGCCGGCTGCGAAATGCGGATAAAAGTGGCAATGGAAAATTGAATCACCAACTACTTTATTTCGGTTGCCACTGCCGTTATAGACCATCTCCAGCGTGTAGCTGGCTCCCGGACTAATCATCTGGCTGTCCAGGTAACTTGATTCATCGCTGTTAGGCGATTGCAGCCATTGGTGCGCGTGCTGGTGGTGCACATGCGTCACGTCTCTGCCGCCATGAAGGATCCTGAACTTGACGTGGTCGTTGATATAGCTGTGATAGACGTTTGATGGATCGTCGGGAAAGAATGCCGCGGTCGCCTTCACCTTGGGCTTCATCAGGTACGGGAAAGCCGGAGGATTTGGAGGGTCGAGAGGAGGAATCCTCTGGCCGCCGCATTCCGGCTTGGTGCCGAAGTCCACGGTGGTTTTACAGGGACTCTGGAATTTCGGGTTCTCCGCCAGATCGTTTGAATTGGCGGGCTTGTCCACCAACATTGCCGGGTCACCAACAGACCATGCACTTAGGAAGAACTCTTCAAACTTGCAGTCAACGCATGGCCCCATCGGACCTACGCCGATTCGATTGGCATAAACTTCCGCCCCAATGCCTCCCGTGCCGTAGTTGATTGCGAAGGCGTCCTGTCCGGCGGTGAGCATGACTGACATGTCGGGATCGGTGAAGACCGGAAAAGCCTGGGCCGCGATCGGCGTTAGTCCACCGTGATACAGGATTGTCAGTTCACGATACGGCTGCTTTCTGTCAGGCGAAGCCGGATTTTGGCAAAACAGCGGATCAACTTTTATTCCTGGAGGCGGATTGAGTGCCGGATTGTTTTCGGCGTTGCAAGGCGGATCCGGCTTGTTCGGGTTCCCATTGGCGCCAGGGAATCGTCCCGCCTGCGGTCCCGTGATAATGGCTGTCAGATCGCTACGCACGATATTCATCTGGTCGTCCAGCATTTTGAGGACGGGGGTGCCGATGAGTGCCGTCGGGATTGGCGTTCCGTCGAGCCGGGTGGCCGGGTAGACAGAGTCATACTTGATTAGCGGATGGTTGTCGAGAGTGTTTAGATAACCGCCTTTAGTCAGAGTAGGTCCGGAACCAAAATCTGGCGTCTTGATCACCTTGACGGAATTGCCGTTCACAGTGAAGGTGCAATTTGATCCGACGCAAATGAGACTGCCCGGAGGCACCTGGTCGGGCCGATTGGCATTGTAGGTTGCGAGCAGCATGTCATCGGCGCTGACCTGGCTGCGATACCACTCGGCCTCGGCCGGCTGAACGTTGAGAGCGCCAAAAAGACCGCGCGTCAGTTGATCGCCCTGAGTACTGGTGTCGCCTGCCGAGTACAGCAGAAAAGTACCTTCAGCTTTAGCATACAGATTGTATTCCTGCGTCTGCGACGGCATGGGACTAGGGGTTGGCGCAGGGGGAGGAGGAGCGCTCGCCAGGCTCGAGTCATTTGCGCCGACGAACGAGCCATCATCCTGAGTACCTTTCACCCATTCCATACCCTGTATGTGCAGAGAGACCTCAGAAGTGGTTCCGGTCGTCACAGTATCGACTAGTTTCGGATTGAGGAAGTCATTTCTCGGGATTGCGTTGGTGAATTTGATCTTCAGGCAATCTCCCACGTTCGCCCGCAAAACGAGGGGACGAGCTCGCTTCCCTGCCCGCAGCTGCAGCTTGCCTTTTTCCAGGTCGCTGGCGAGCGCGAACATCAAACCGTCGGGAATGGCGGCACCGAGACGATTGAGCATTATCGGGTGTGGAATCGCGACCACGTTCGCGTTGATCTGCCGTTTGCAGGGAGGTCCGGGCTGCACCGCGCTAGCCGGCTGAGCATTCGCCGAAGCGTTCGCGACTGGTTTCGTGACCGCTTCATCTGAGACCGCCTCCGGACGGGAGGCCGCTTCGAGCTTGGGAGTTGCAGCGTTGGGCGAGTTTGGCAGTTCCAACGCAGTGGTCGCCGGTGAGACTTCCACTTTCTTTTCGGTTGTCAGCGAGGTTTGCGCGCTGACCATCCCAGCCATTGACAAGCTTAATGCCAGAAAAAACAGAAAACGGACGCGGATTTTCGGCAGAGATATTCGCGACATGATCACTTCTCCTTATGGCTTTGCAGGTCGGAGTGCATGAGACTCGGGGAAAACTGCCCTGTCCTTGACGGAAAAATCAAGGATTTAGAAAGTTACAGCTGCCTGAATTGAAATACAACAGCCGCGTGAGAAAGAATGAAACGCCCTTAGATGAAGTTGTTGACAGGCGCAGGGTAATTCTCCTACCCTGCTTCTGTCAAGCAAAAATCCTTGCAAGCTAAGCCGGTGCGAGGGCGACCCTCTTGACGTCGCCGGGTCCACCTCGCGAGTCACACTTTTTTGGTTTGATCTCAGACGCCACCAAAGGTTCCTAGTCCGCGATTGTTCATCAAGAGGGCCGGTTCGCAATCGGTTTCGCTTATAGCCGATGGCCTCCAGGTTTCTTCCGCTAAGGGGAACAAAGTTGTCAGCTCCAGTCACAGTGATGAAGTTTGGTGGGACGTCGCTCGAAGACCTCGCGGGCTTCCAACGGGTCGCACACTTGTTGCGATCCGAAGTCACGTCGCCTCCGATCGCTGTGGTTTCAGCCATGAGCGGTGTGACGGATGCCCTCATGACTTCCCTGCAATTGGCCCGGCAAGAAGGAGTCTCAAAAGCTGCACGATCTCTCGAAGTGCATTTTGAGCGGCATGTGACAATAGCTCGCGCTCTTGGTCCACCACACGCGTCGCGAATGAGCGCGCTGATTGAGCGCGCACGAAGTGAAATTACCAGTCTGCTGGAGAGCCGCGATTCTGGATCCGTTTCCGTTAACAGTGATGCGGCAAAGCAAGATGCTATTACTGCCTATGGCGAGATGCTTTCTGGCCAGTTGTTAACCCTCGTCCTGAATGAACTTGGTTCGCCTGCTTCATTTGTCGATGCGCGACGATGCATTAAGACGGACGACGTTTATGCGAAGGCCCATCCGCTGATCCGGGAAACCACCGAACAAACGCGAGGGGAATTGGAGCCCTTGCTGGCCGCAAAGAGACTGCCGGTGTTGGGCGGGTTTATAGGGTCAACGTTAAATGGGGCAACCACCACGATGGGACGCGGTAGTTCCAATTACACCGCAACGCTGGTCAGCTCAGCACTTAATGCGCGCGAAGTTCAAATCTGGACGGACGTGAATGGGGTGCACACCGCCGACCCTTCCCTGGTCAAACAAGCACACACAATTCCCTATCTCTCTTACGACGAAGCGGAGGAAATGGCCCGGCTTGGCGCCAAGGTGTTGCACCAGGGAATGTTTGAACCAATCAAAACGCAGCAGATTCCGGTTCGCATACGTAACTCTCGTTTACCTGAAGCGGACGGAACACTTGTGGCCGCTCAAACAACTGACACGTCAACGGCGCCCGCGAAAAGCATCAAAGCTATCGCTCACCGAAACCATCTGCTGAGGATCGACGTCCGCTCGACCCCCGAGTTGGTAGCAAATGGATTCCAACGTTCGATCGAAGCGATTCTGAAGAAGCATAGTGTCCGGCTGGAAATTGTGGAGAGGACGGCCGATGGGTTGTCGCTCGCCTGCGACGAAGATGCCCCCGTGAGCTCCATCGTTAAAGACCTGCAGCGTTGCGGCGCGGTTGAAATTTCACACCAGCGAGCAATTGTCGGCTGTGTTGGCGAGAGATTGCGAGTGCTGCCGAAAGGCGAGGACAGGATGGCCCGGATCCTGAAGTCCTTTGATCCGAAGCTCGAGTGGCAACAAATGTCGCCAATTCATCTGTTGACGATGATCGAGGCGTCGTTGGTCGGCGCATTGGTGAAGAGTTTGCACCAGGAAATCTTCGAAAACTAGCTTGGTTTCATCATAGTGCATTTGGACAAAATGCACTCCCCTACAACCCCGCGGCCAGGCCTTACTATTTGTTCGCCGCTTGTGAAATCAATTTGACCAGACTTGTTGGAGAAGATAGACCATACATTCTGGTCCAGTAGTCCTTCCTCTCATTTCCGATCAAAACCATTGGTGTGTGATCTGTCTTGACCGCGACGGCTGTCCCTAAGGCTTGCAGTATAGAATCAATCGCCGCTTTGTCGCCCGTAACAAACGTCCAGCCCGGTTCCGCTTTAAACTTGGCAGCAAACTCACGCAGTCTCTCGGGAGTGTCTGTCGTGGGATCGACGCTGATAGAGATCAACTGCACGGGGAGCTTTTGGGCGATTGCCTCCTGTTGAACTCTTCGAAAAGTCGCTGTTAACGGCGGACATATCGCAGTGCAGGTGGTGAAGATGAAGTTGATCGCAACTGTCTTGTCCTTGATGAGATCGCTTCTGAATTTCAAACGCCTCCCGTTTTGGTCGAAAACCTCTACATCGGGAATGCGAACCGATGACATGGACGATGATTGGTCGCTTGCGATCGTGGAAGAGTCGGAGGCGATTGGCGATGGTGAAGGCACCGATCCAGGTGGCGGTTCCTCTACGAGCCTGAGACTCATGCCACACTTTGGACACTTCCCTTTTCGAGGGGAATTAACTTCAGGATGCATGGGGCAAGCATAGCGCTTGATCTTCTTCGCGGCCTTCTGTTGCTTCGCGGGCGTTTGAGCGAGCGCCGAAGGAGGTGCGTCTGAGTCGAACGCAGGCCCAGCTCCAATAACCAGTAGCAATAAGGTAGTGAGAATAGTTTTGGAAATCATTGCGGTCCTCTTTGAGTTGCTCGCGGCTACTTTGTACGCGCCACGTCGATAAACCCGCTTGCAGGTTCGAACTTACTTTCTTTCAGGTTAATAGTCACTACATACGCACCCAACGAACCAATTCGGCGATTGGGTCCATAGGAAATGGGTGGTATTAATCCGGTCTTATGTTCGTAAAGGCTCTCGACCGCCTGTAGGAATCTCTCTCGCGTAAGGTCGCGTCCCGCTGTCTTAAGACTATCGATCAGAATTCGCGCGGCGCTGTAGGCCATGATCTGACTAGCGATGTGAGTGGCGGGAAGTTTATGTCTTGCCGCGAAAGCGCGAAATTCGTTAAGGCCCTGAGTGGACTGATCTGCGGGGGTGTTGGGAAATGGAATAAAGATGCGCTTATCGAATCCGGCCGGCGCTTTAAAAATCTCTTGCGAGGTCACGGCACTCAAAAAAATGTTGGGATGCCAACCTGCCTGGTCAGCCTCGCGCATGAATGACAATGCGTCCGCGGTGCTACCCAACAGAAATACCGCATCGCGCCTGGGCGGCTTTGCTTGCCTCACGGTTGCTTCAGCATCAAAACTTCCGGTGAGGTAACCGAAAGTCTCAGCGGCAGGCAAGCTCGCGAGCTTGTTTTGCTGCTCTATCCCCTCGACCACGGATTTGTTGTTTTCGTTCTGAAGGTGAACGATAAAAATGCCGCCGGACTTTACCTCGGGCTTCCTGGAAGCAAACTCAACCAACGCGCGCGCCTGATCGTCAACTCCCGCGAGCAAATAAAAGACGCGTGGCTGCGGTTCTATCATCGCTCGCGGATATAGAGTGAATGGACCAATTTGCGGTATCTCTTTTTGACTGGTAAGCGAAAGTACTTCCTTCTCAGAACCGGCGATGAAAGTTCCCGTCATTGCAAACACAGGCGCGGCAGTTAGTGTTCGGTCCAGTTTGGCGCGAGTGGCGGCCGGCGAGTCGCCAGTTTCCGCAACACTCAGTTCGAGCTTCCGGTTGTAAATTCCTCCAGCAGCGTTCACGTCTGCAAACACGGCAGAAGTCACAAGCTTGATTGTTTGACCCAACTCGGCCAGGGCGCCGCTGGCCGGCACCAGCGTCCCAATCACAATCTTGTTTTCTTCTATCCCGGGATCCATATCCTTTCCGAGTCGGCCCATGTAAAGAATCAGGTCGGCCATATCTTCGCGTGACATGGAATAACGCGGCATGACCGGCAACAACTTATTTCCACCCGGATCAAGGCCCCGCGTGATCGCTAGCTCGAGTCCGCGGTTGGTATAGGCGGGATGCTTTCGCCCTGAGGCGTGAGTAAGGCCATAAGGCTTGGTCAAAGCCTCCAGGGTAATGTTCGAGGGAATAACGCCGCCCTCGGGTTTGCCCTGGCCATTCGCTCCATGGCAATTCGCACACGGAAGAGTGCTGGCGGGAACTTCGAGAGCGTCGTCGCCCAGGTAAGCAAGAATCGGTTTTCCTGATTGGCTGGTACCCTGAAAATAAATCTGGCGACCTCGGCGTTCTGCCGTTACGGGTGTCTCCTGCGGGACTGAACCATTGCCTGAAGCGCCGGCAAGACACAACAGAGCTGATACAAAGATGAGCAGCAGATTTCTTTTCAGATTCATGGCCGAATACACCGCACTCAATGCCTCACTCCACCTTACCCGGGTCGTCAAGGACGCTCTGAACCACCTTGAGCAATTGATCGCTGGGCGCCAGACCGAAGGCTTTCTTCCAAAGTCCCGTGCGCTCGTTACCGATGATGAAGACATTGATGTGGGATTCTTTTTGATCGACGAAGTGCCCGATCTTTTTAAGAGCAAAATCCACATCCTGCTTGTTCCCGCTTAAGAAAAACCAACCGGGCCGCGCGTTAAGTTTCTTCGCATAGTTTTTCAGACTGGCGGGCGTGTCTACTGCTGGATCGACGCTGATAGAAATAATGTAAACATCCTTGCCCAGGCGATCCCCCAGAGCTAACTGGACCTTCTCAAGGTTGCGGTTGAGTGGCAGGCAACTCCCCGTGCAGGTGGCAAAAAACGAATTGATGATTACCACCTTGTCCTTTAGGAGATCACTGTAGAAGCGCATCTTTTCGCCGTTTTGATTAACCAGCAACACGTCGGTGAAGTAGGTTTGGGCGGGGTTTGGTTGGGCGGCGGCGGCCTGGCTCGGTTGCTTCGGGGCGGTCGCCTGGGCCTCAACGGTTTGATGCGCGGTCAACAGTACCCCGCTCGCCACAAGCGCTAAAACGAAATGATGCGCTGTGGTGACTGATTTCAAACTTCGATGTTTCATCTTGAATCTCCCAGTTTCGCGGTTCCCCGAGGGTTTCTAACTCTTGATAGTTCCTATTCGTCCTTCGATGCTGTCAATGTCGCAGATTGGATCTGGTTAAACTTAATGCCGAGTGAAGGACATTGGAAGAAAACATAGTATACGCCGGGTTGTGGAGCCACAAAGGTCACTTCATATTCGCCGTTGCCAGTCGGTTTAGCCCAATCACGATGTTGCCAGATCCCTGGAGCCAGGAAAACAAGCACACCCATGTCCTGCAAATCGGGTTTCGGCTGGTTGGTTTTAACGTCGGTTACCTTAAACCTTATCTTGTATTCCTTACCAACGAGAACGGGGTTCTGCGCGGGGAGCATTTCAACCTTGATTGGAACAGCCGGGGTTTTCGGTTGGTCCGGATTTTCATCGATCGTGATATCAAAACAATTGACCAGCCGGGGGCTGTCCAGCAAAACCGCTACGTCGTAAGTGCCCGCCGCGGTAAGTCGAACACTGGCCGAATAGACGCCCGGTGCTGTCTCCCGCAGACTGTTGTCGAGGACAAGGATTGCGCGCGGTTCACGCTTATAGTTCTGGAAACTGCCCATCGGCGCAGCCATTCCTTCACTGTAGTAATAGATCATCTTGTCGGCGGCGTTCGCGACTAAGACCGCCCCAGATTCCGGAGCTGGGACCATAGATCCGGCCAGCGAATTGTTGCGCGATGCCTGAGGCGGCTTCTCTCCGGCGGGAAATCGACTTATGGCAGCCTCCTTAGCCAACGCTGCCAGGTTAATCATTGATACAAACTCGCTGCCGGTGGCGCGCACGTACGCAAACTGCTGAGTAAAAGTAATTTGATCTGGTCGTGGTCCAACCGGGATGGTGTGGGCCAGACGGTGCGTGGAAAGGTCGAAAACAAAAACCGCACTATTGGTTTGATTAACAGCGAAGCCATAGCGCCCGTCAGGCGAGATGCGGACTGTCCGCGTTCCCGGGGCGGTAGTGAGCTTCGTCAGCGTTTCAAGGTTAACGCTATTGATCGCAAGGACCGTCCCGTCTGTTTCGCTCGCAACATAAACAGCCTGGCTGAGCGCGGAAAAAGCCAGTGAGATCGGAAGCAGGCCTACCTTGATCTCCTTAATTTGTTTCAGGCTCCGGCCATCAACCACTGACAACGTGCCGCTGTCCCTGTTGGTTATGAAGGCTGAACGGTCGTCTGGGGTGAGAACGATCTCGTGATGGCCCATCCCCGTTTTGATTTGGGCGGCGACTTTCTGCGTCGTAGTGTCGATCACAGTAACGCCGCTTTGGTTTCCATTGGCGGCGTCATTCCCGACCCATAAATATCTCTGATCATTCTGAAGGGCCAGGCGTGAGGGATTGACGCCCGCCTCGATATTTGCAACGACCTTGAACGTGGGAACATCGATAACGGCGACCTGGTTGACCGCAGGGATTGAAACATAGAGTCGTTTCTTGTCGGCACTGATTACCCAGTCCTGGCCCGGGCTGGGCAGGGGTATAAGTGTAATTAGTTTTGTTCCTCCAAATCCTGACAAGGGATCAATGACTGAAATGTTTGATTCATCGTTAAGCGCCAGGATGTAGTAAGAGTTGAGATCGATCGACGGGCGTCTGGTAAAACTCGATTGCAGAAACGATTGGACCTTCTCGCGACAGGCTCGGGCTCCGGTAACCATTCCGTCGTTGCGCACATCGAGCCAGGCCGCCGGTCGCAAGTTGCTGAGTGGCTTGCTGGTGTTGGCGTCGGTGATCTTTAATCGGACCGTTGCTTCGGTTCCTGCCAATAGTTTACTGCTGCCTGCCTTAACGCGCGTGACAGGATCAATGCTGAACTCAACGGCAACACCTTCCTGTTCATATCTTTGTGCCTGAGACTTACCGTCGTCCGTTTCAGATTCTCGCCGCTGAGCCTGAGCAAGAACATCGGGCACGGCAAACTCTGTAGCAATGACTACGGAAAGCGCGATGGCGGCCAACCCGATGACCGTGAGCACCGTTCGTCTTCTTAGCCTCGCGAGTGAAACTTGCTGGAATTTATTCTTCATTGGATTATGAAAATAGACCGTCAAAACTACGCACTGCTTCAAATTCCTCGTCGCCTTCAGTTCGAGCGTTGCCCGGCCTGACGCATAGTAGTGTTTGCATCCCGGCAATCTTCGCGGCCGCTAATTCGGTTCCCACGTCCGAGATAAAAAGGATCTCCGGGGCGGGCAACCGAAGCGATTTGGCAATTCGCAGGTAACTCTCAGGCTCGGCTTTCGCTCCGGTGGTGGTGTCAAAGTAGTTGTCTATCAAACTAGTGAGGTCGCCGTCATGCGTGTGGGCGAACAACAATTTTTGCGCCAGCACACTTCCAGATGAAAAGATGCTGATACTCAAACCCGCTTTGCGCCATCGCTCCAATGCCGGCGCGACGTCGGTGAACGTCTCTGCCGCAAGTGTTCCGCTCAGGTAGCCTTGTTTCCAGATCTTGCCTTGCAGATTCTTCAGCGTCGTGGACTTGCGGTCCTTATCCATTAACCAGTTTACGTACGCGATGACGGAGCCGATTTGTTCTTCCCCCCGCAATCTTAGCGCCGGAGGTTTTAAGTTGCGCTCAACATCGGCGGCATGTTCATCGTGCAGTCCGGCTATGTCGGCAGCCAATTCCGGTGATTCCCAATTCCTGGTCAAGTAGTCTTTCAACCTGGCCCGCGCGAAGGAAAACAACACCTCATGGACAAACGAAATCGGGGTTGTCGTGCCTTCGATGTCGAGTAAGACGCTGCGAATTCGTGCGGTCGTGAGATTTGATGTCATCCCGGGATTCAGCTTTTGAGATTATTGTGGTTTGCTCACCCTGCTCGTTGACAGATCACTGTCCGGTACAAAACCGAGCTCGCGCCCGCTGCCGGTGTAATGTGGAGTCCAACCTGAGACATCCTGAAAGAGACGGATCGCGCGAATGCGGCGGTCCGCGCAAAGTTCAAACCAGTGGCGCGTGCCACGCGGCACTCGAATCATATCTCCACTCTCAACCTCAATGGCGAATACCCTTCCCTCGCCATGTCCCTCGTTCGCCACAATATGGAAAACTCCCGAGCCGGCAATGATGAATCTCACTTCGTCCTCGTCGTGCCAGTGTTCGCGATTAAACTTTGCCAGCATTGCCTCGAGGCCGGGAGTTTCCGGCGTAACATCTATCACGTCAGCCGTTACATAGCCGCCGCGAGACTTCAATGCTTCAATTTCAGTTGCGTAAGCATTGAGCACTTCTTCGGCGGAAGCGCCGGCAGAGGCCCGGCCGTCATCCGGCCAACGCTCGTAGTCGATTCCACACGCGGCCAGACACGTCGCGATCTCCGCGCTATCGGTTAACGTTAAATTCTCATCGACAAGCCTTAGTGTAGCCATTTTCAAATCTCCGTCGCTGTTTTTCCCTCTCTCGCCGTTAATGTCCGGCCCACCGCCTCAAATAGAAATTCGAGAATCTCGATGTGCTGGTTCGCCTGGTCAATATCCTTGCCCCATGAATAAAGCCCGTGGCGCTGCAATAAAAATCCATGGGCCTCCGGGTGTTGGCGCAATGTATCGTGCACCCGTCCGGCGAGCGTGGGCATGTCCTGCGAGTTTTCGATGATCGGTATCCATTCAGAATGATCGTGGGTAGTCACTCCATTCAAACCCTTAAGCATTTCGTAACCCTGGATTGCGAAACCGCCCGCCTCGGCATAGAGATCCGACAACATCGTACTCCAGACTGAATGCGTATGCAGAACTGCTCCGGCTGCGCGCTCCTTTACAACCCGTATGTGCAACAGGCTTTCGGCCGATGGCCTGGCATTCGGATCGGCGAGGACTTGCGCCTGCTCATCGATCATCAGGAACTGCTCCGGAACCAGTGTGCCTTTATCGAAGCCGCTCGGACTCATTGCCAGCCGCAACGGTTCGCGGCTGACTACTGCACTCAGGTTGCCGCTGGAGCCCAGCATCCAGCCACGCGAATAGAAGCCACTGGCAACGGACGCGAGACTGGAAGCGAGTTGTGAAAATTTATCAGCCACGAAGAGTGTGTCAGGACAATTCGGAAATGGGGCGCCTATCTTAGCTCCAACTATTATCCTAGCGCTATAAAAACTAAGAGTTTTCCTTGACAGTCGCGATTGAGCCCAATAAAGTCTGGCGCAAATCCAGTCGCTGTTCTAAGTCTTAAGTTGTGGATATCTCCCTCATTCTTTTGTTTGTGGCTGCGCCCATCGGCGCTTTCGATGTAATTTATTTTCACCTGTGGAAGTTCCGCTTGTTTGAGCGTCCTGAGTCCGTAAAGGAAGAAACTACTCATATCCTGCGCGGCTATCTGGTGCCGGTAGCCACCGGGATTTTACTATTGGGTCGCCCCGAGGGTCTTTGGTTTTGGCTGGTCTTTGCCTTATTCGCGCTCGATGGCCTTAACTCATTTCTTGATGTGATCTTTGAACCCGGAAGCCGGGCGCCTCGCGTCGTGCCGCCTACGGAACTGGCTGTACACTTCCTCGGCATTTCGTTACTGACCGCGGCATGGACCAGCTTTGTATTGAGCGGGTGGGAAATGCGCTTGAATGAAAGCGAGCTTGGCGCCCATACCGGAAGCATCTTGCCCGACTCATTCTTCCAGTTTGGATTTATTGGTCTGGCCGGTGCGATGGCGCTTGCTACCTTCGAGGCGCTGCTGTTCCTTCGCGCCCTCAGACAACGATCACGCGCAACGTCGTAGTAATTCAATCACGTAGTAGCAATTAGATTCGTCCAGTTAGCTTTGACATTCCTCGCATCTTGGACCGTGCCGGAGAAAGGACGCTCATGCTTCTCTTCACGCTCATCATCATCGCAACCTTGTTCGTGGCTTATGCCAACGGCGCCAACGACAACTTCAAAGGCGTCGCCACGTTGTTTGGCAGTGGGGTCGCGAGTTACCGAAGAGCCCTCGCGTGGGCGACGGTAACAACCTTTGCCGGTTCCGTCTGTTCCATCTTTCTGGCGGCTGAGCTCATTAAAAATTTTTCCGGCAAGGGACTGGTTCCCGATGCAATTGTGGCGGCGCCAAATTTTCTACTCGCCGTGTCACTCGCCGCGGGTGGCACTGTCATTCTGGCCACCCTTCTAAGCTTCCCGATTTCTACAACTCATTCCATCACTGGCGCGCTCGTGGGCACTGGCTTCGTAGCCGCGGGCTCGCAGGTAAACTTCGCTCAATTAGGCGGATCCTTCTTTCTGCCGCTCTTGCTGGGTCCGCTAATCGCGGTCGTCCTTGGCTGTGCAGCCTATTTCCTCGCACACTCAGCCAGATTCTATTCCGGCATCACCAAAGAGTGGTGCATCTGCGTCGGCGAAACTACGACCGTCGTTCGCGCCAGCGAGCCTGCTTCCCTCTTTGCCAGTGCAGCGATCACGTTGCCAAACGTCGCTATTGCCACACAGGAAAACTGTCACCAGCGCTACTCGGGAAGCATGGTGGGTATCAGCTTCCAAAAGTTGGTTGACTTCGGGCATTACCTGAGCGCGGGCAGCGTCAGCTTTGCTCGCGGTCTGAACGACACTCCAAAAATTGTCGCCTTGCTTCTGGTTGTAAAAGCGCTCGACGTGAAATGGGGGATGCTGGGCGTGGCGCTCGGAATGGCGGTGGGCGGTTTGCTCAGCGCCCGTCGCGTCGCAGTTACGATGAGCAAGAGAATAACTCTCTTAACGCACGGTCAGGGTTTCACTGCCAACGTGGTGACCGCAGCGCTCGTAATCTTTGCCAGCCGCCTGGGGATGCCAGTCTCTACGACACACGTTTCCTGCGGCTCGCTATTCGGCATTGGCTTAATTACCCGACAGGCAAACATGTCGGTCATTTCACAAATAGTCTTGTCGTGGGTCCTTACCTTACCCGTGGCTGCTATTCTCGGCGCCGGGCTTTTCTGGCTGATTTCCTAATACCATCCGCAGATTTCGAAGCTTCAGCTATCAAGGAACTCGCGGATCTGGAATGGACTCCTATTTCGCCGCTTGCGAAATCTGTGCATCTCCAGAGGGCTACTGTGCTAATTTTGAAATTCTCTGCGCCACCTCTGCGTTCTCTGCGCCTCAGCGTTGAGTGTACCGCGTCGATGATTCACCACTGAGACGCAGAGGCCGCTGAGAATACAACCTGGAACCAGGACTCTACCCTCCAGAGCCCCCCGCTTGACCCGGTTTGGCCAGCACTTTAGAGTGGCAGGTTCGCCTGAGGTGAATTATTTTGCGCTGTGAGGAAGAGGTGTTTGCGCGTTGGCTATAAAAATAGAAAACCAGACTGAACGAAAACTACCGAAGGATGCCGTCAGTCAAATCGAGGGATTGCTCGACAGTTTGCCACGTGAGCACACGCGCGGCCTTGAGCGTGTGAGGTTGGTTGAGTTTATTTCGGAGCCGCGTCTCCGTGGGATGATGCAGGCCACCGAGCTGCCGGGACTATATCATCCTCGACAAGGCCCGAAGGGCGCCTGGCTGGAAATCGCGCTTGGAGTTTTGCTGCCGGTGAATAAACCGATTCACAAGCGCATCATCCCGCGGATGTCGTTCAAGGGAAATCTGGCAGCCACGATATTCTCGCTCGTGGGCCAGCATTACCACTTCACCCTGAAACACTCGCTTAAGAAGACCCAGTTGGAACCCGCCGTCAGGGCCTACACCGAGAAGCAACTGAAGGCCTGGAACGAGAAGAAGTACAGCTTTCGCGCAAAACTATTCAAGCCAATTCAGCCGACGCTGGAGCGATGGGCCAAGGGTCTGCAGAAACGAGCGGCGGCGGAAAAGAAGAAGGGTGCGACTTCGAGGTGAACTAAGGCACTCTGCAAGGAACGAAACCCGAATCCCTGGGCACTAAAGTATCTATATCTGAAAATCGCCATCCATCATTCTCTCTTGAGGCGACGATAAATGCATCGATCGGAAATCTGACGCGACTCAGTCTGGCGCACCCGGAAACCATCCAAGTATCGGCTTTACGTCCTTCAAAGGTGACGGAATATGGCGTGAATGAGATCAGATCATGGTCTGTGCCAGCTATACCTGGATACCTGCTGGCGTCTTTGATGAACTGCTCGCTACTCCTGCCCCTCAAGGTCTCACTGGAAAGTAATCTGTAAATCCCTCGCCAATCTCGACCCCGCCGGTAATTGGTTAGCTGATTAAGCCGGCTGCTAAAGTCGGCCCGAAGTTCTTGAGGGATTGCCTGATAGGGTGCGGGCGGTGAACCAAGGACAAATGATCCAGCTGAGGTTGCGCTCTTGTTGCGCAACGATTGAGAGCTATGCTCTACCGGCAAGGAGGCAAGCGTTATCAGGCAGATGATGAGTCTTAATTTCACAGGTGGTCTTCAGTTCCGCGCGCGCTAGGTTCTTCGGACGACCAGAAGCAACGCGCTGGAGGTTCAGGTTGGTGACTACTGCGGACGGTTGCCAAAACGGTAGGGTCTTTTGCATGACCTCGCCAGCGTGCACTTTTCAACCTTATGTCCCAGTTCGGAATCTGTCATCAAACTACTTCTCGGTACATATCTCCCGCAGGAACATGGTTTTAAGCAATGTTTTGATCATCCAGAGATTTCTACTCGAAGTAGTTGACCACAGCATGAGGTTTACGTCCGTCTCGTTCCTCGAATTGAAGCACTAGTCGATCCCCAATCTGCTCTCCGTTGTCGTTTGTCAAATGGTTACGTTCAAGCAAACTTGAAGCCTGGTTGGCCTGTTCTTGCACATGACGCATGGCATCAACAGGTGATTTGAAAAATATGACCTCCTCAAGAGTCAACTCAAAATCGGATGATTTGTAAAAGTATTGAACAAAGTCAAGACCCTCCGCAGTTTTTCCATGAACAGTAAGAAGTCGCTCCAGTTGTTGCTACTGCGATTAGTTAAATGGCCGAGGGCATCATATGCAAACGTCTCGCGGTAAGGACGATCATTGGTTGGAGCTTCGCTGCGCGCTTCGGCACCGGAGAATGAGTGGGCCGCGGTTTCTTGGAGTTGGAAGCGCATTGAGACCAGAATGGAATTCTTATGGCACACTAAGAATTTGTCATCAAACTACTTCTATGGCAAACCAAATACCAGCGAGCTCTTCAAATGTTTCAGTTAATTCCGCAGCGTCAGATCAATTCTCACCTGACCGGCTTACCGCGCGCGGTCGACATCAAACCGATTTCACCTGGACTGTCGGGAAAGTTGAGGACTCCATTCGCTGTGATTCGCCGGCAACCTCAATAGACCTCACCGGCGGATTCGTCCAGCGGTAAACCCGCAAGCTGGAGTAGGTATAAACCGAGCTCGCGATACGCGCCACTGTCCGGGGACTGGCGAGTGGCAACATGATAGTAGTTTTGTTGAGTGCCTTCGAGCACCCACCATGCACCATCCATAGCAGCAGGTTCATTTTCAGTCGGAGGAGAACTCCAAAAGCACGACTCCTCAACCAGCTTCACAATGGCTCCCCATTCCTCATCGTTCAATGGGCGAATTCGGTCCAGCAGCAAATCACTTGATTGAGATTGGCCCTCTCGTGCGAGCTCCTTCACTGAAAGCACGCGACTCTCACCTGTACTCCAGACACGAACTGCCACCGTCGGATGAAAGCTGCGGAGCCAAAGAAATCGGTATGAGGCGCTTTGATCATGTGCGGCTACCAGAAGCGAGGGCTCGTTCATCTTGTGGAGGTAACGCGTGTACCAGTTGCTGACGAAGCGATCCCTTTTCTCGTCTTGATAGAATGCGTGTTTGGGCAGGTAGCCGCCTTCTCCGGGGTTCAATGTCTTAATCTTTTGCCCGATCCCGGGAAAGCAGCCTTGAGGGACAACAGGGGTTGTGCCGTGCCGCACAATTGGGGAAGGTTGCCTGAACCAGACAACCGCGGCAATTAAGAACAGCGTGAGCATAACGAGGCATAGCATCCCAAGATATGCCCGACTGTTAGTACGGCCGCTTGGCGACGACTGCCGAGGCAGCGGCTCCGCTCTAGCGACAGTTCTCTGGTAAGTCACGATTAATGATCCCCCGTTTGTAGTTACCCACCTTGTAGACCCGGCCATCTGGGTTGCCTACAAAGCCGGGAACCTTTCGCTCGTCCGCGGAGTTCGTGTCTCCGTCATGCGGTGTTGAGTTATCGGGGTTCACATGAAATATCGCCACCGCTTCCCATCCTTTGGCAAGGTCGAAGGTTCATGCAGCCAAACTCGGTAAGCCGTGTCGGTGCTTAAATCCCAGGGCTTTATTCAGTTGCTCGGCTCGACCTTTGTTACCCGCATAACTGAGAATCTGTAGCGATAACTGTCTAAGTGACCATAACCCTGGTCGTTCGGTCCCTCAAATCGCCCAACGAACTCTACTACTGCCTGTTGAACGGGACACGGAACGCGCGGACAAAGAACACGATCAAAATCCTTCTTCAAGGCTTCCTCACTGTATTCGTAAGAGCGATCGAACTCGACCCACGCATCTTCCTTTGAACTCTGGCATTCGGATGCGTAGAGCACTTGGTTTTCTTTGTTGCCCCAGAAATTACCCCGCGTACGCACGATCTTCTCATTGTACTGATCTGGCTTGCTGACCAACTCGCAGAACTTGACGATTGGTGCTTTTTCGACCGCAGTTGAGAATGAGGGAGGCCACTCAAGAGCGCCGGACTTAACCGGATTCGACTGACAGCTACTGAGGCCGATCAGACAGACAATCAACATTGCTCCTGATACCAAGCTCGCACATTTGAAATTCATTGTGAACTCCTTAAGCTCACTTGTCAGGAAGGCGGTCCAGATTCTTACCGCATTTCTCGTAGATCGTTTGGTCATTCTTCTCGCGCTGCGTACGGTTATCGGCATCCTTTGGTATTAGACCTAAGGCATGCGCAAACTCATGTAATATCGTAAGCGCTCGAAACTGCCGAGGCGTCAAACTTGTAAATATTTCTTCGTATCTTCGGCGCGCCGGGCTCCAAATATATCCTGCGGATCGCCCAGCGGCGGTTGAATCGTCGTCCGCGAGAAACGGGGCATATAAAGTTCCTCTTGCACCCATACCTTCGCCCGAGTTTCTGGTGCCGGCTATCGCTTTGACTGACGGAGCGCTTTCAATGGTGCGCCGGAAATTGTCGAAGATCTTGCTAACCTCAGTTAACGTGCGACCTTGTGAGAACACGGTTCGCAGTATTCCCGCGTATAAGAAGTTAACGATTGAGACTACTAATAAGCAAAATAGCCACACCCACAGAAGATTAACGAGTTCGTGACCTCATTTGCGGCACCGTGCACTAGTTTGAATTTCTTGGACGTTTTCGAAGAACAGTCCCTTGAGGCGCTGTCGACCGGTAATTTCTTTTTTCGAACTCAATGACGTGTGTGAACGAACCCTGTATGGAGTGCAATTCTGAGTTTTCCGTCCAAGCAACAATGGTGTCTTCAATATTTTCGGACTGAACCTCTGGCTTAAACATCGCCACTGATCTTTCTCCCACTTGGTGGCCCGTTTCATCAAATTTAAGGCCCCGCTCGAGGATAGTGGTAGACTCACTCAGCTTCTTATGAAATTTAGCTTGAGCAGCAAGCGGCGAAGAAAAGTATTCGGTGCGAACTATGACGGTTTCGCAGTCAGATGAGCGAAATTGCCTCTCAGAATAGCTTAAGCCTTCTTGGGTTCGACCGTCGGAAATCTTTAAAGTATCGAAGCTTACTTTTTGAACGTCGTCGATTCTACTTAGGATTCTTCCACTTCGAACTTTGAACGCCTTCTCAAACTCTAAGACGTGTTCCAACGAAGGACCTGTGAGTGAATGAAAATCCTTATCCTTGTTCCACACCACTTCGGCATGGGCTTTTGATTCAGGGTTTGCGTCGAATTGAAGGACAACTCGGTCACCAACATGCTGCCCCGCTTCATTTGTTACAGCGCTGCGTTCTAATACAACTGAGGCTTTCATTGACTCCACTTCTACGTGTCGCGTGGCATCGCCGCCTGATTTGAAGAATATGGCCACGCTGGAAATAGTTGAGCAGTCAGAACACTTATAAAATGTCTCAGCCATCCGATTACCATCTTCCGTATCGCCGTCAAAGATCGCAACTGGCCTGAATGTCAAGTGGGTGAATGCGTCACTCCTTGCAGTGGACTCCGGCTGACTCAAATCTGAAACACGGCCCGAACGCTGAAATACAAACGCAAACGCCAGTACCGCAAAACTAACAAACACAAAGGTCATGAAAATAAATCGCGACATCGAAACAATCACAACCTTCCCCGAACCGCGTAAGCCGTCCAGAAAGAAACCCTGCCATCTTGTGAATCTCCTGTCGCTCATTTTTCCCTGAAGCCTCCTCTTTGCCTCACGCAATCTGCGAGGATTTGTCCCCCCAGGTCTTCTGTACCGCTGTGTTTGCCCGGATCGTCATAACCGACTGAGGTAATGGTATCCAAAGAATGTCCTAACTCGTGAATCTGAGTCATTAGTACGCGCATGGGATCTTTGATGTCGTTGCCGGTATAGTTCTTGAGTGGAGCCCTTGGCTGTGTGAGCCCAAGAATAGGATTGCTGTGGGGAGGTTTACCGGCCAATTTCCGGAATTGATTGTCGTAATTTGTCAACTCCGCCCGCGAGTAGGTGGCCGCGTCGTTTCTAATCGTGAAGGTGTCATTGTTGCCCGCTCCGTTTGGATTCACTCCCAGATAACTAGGACCGGTGCCAGTATATTCTCCAACACCGCCGCTGACAGAAGATTTGAAACTAATTAGCGAGACTCCAAAGTAATCCTCGGTGCACCCGTTCAACACCTTCTCGTCAACATAGGGTGTTTTGGCTTTCTGCGGAGCGAAGGAAAACAAAACATCGCGGAAGCCAACGCCGTCCTCAGCGCGATAAGGCAGATCGACGCGGAAAATACCGAGGCCGTAGCTAACAATCTTTCGCTGAACTGACCGGCGACCTGTCGGTGTGTCAAGGCTGAGACCCCGACTTTCTACCGCAACTGTGCCCATGTCCATCCTGTTTGAGAGATCAGAACAATCGATGGGCATACCGTCGAGCTTGCAGCCGCCGCTCAGGTTAGTGGGATCACCATGCAGCAACCAGGCGGGATTGTATTCGTCAGGAGCAGTGAGTAGCTGCGTCTCACCGGCATCTTCCAGGCCCGCGTCGGCGCCCAGCGGATCAAGTTCAGCGTGATAGCTATTGGGATACACGCCAAAGGCGTAACCCGCCGTGTCGCTCGCCCGCACACTCGCATTGGCCGGATCGCTGTGCCGCCATAACAGGTATGCCGCCGGGTCGCTGGCGCTCGCCAACTTCTGCACCGCAATCATGCCGCCGCCGGGATTGTAGACATAACCCATCGACTTCTGACCATTACTGCCAATCTCGCTGATGATCTGTCCTCCCAGAACGGATGAGCGAAGGTAGTGGGTATACTCGAAAGAACAGCTGGATTCGGGCGAGCATCCCGGCTGATCATAGCCACTGCGAATCCGCTGACTGTCGCCATCGTAATCGTCGGTACGCTTCGGATTATTCGGGTGGGCAGGGTGAATGATTTTGGCGAGCCTGCCGGCGGCATCATACTTTCGTTGCAAGGCGTTGACTGCTCCGTCATCGAGCCAGTGGCCTGACGCATCGTAATTCCAACCGGCCCGCCTATTGTTGACATAAGGGGTCGGTGAAGTCTCGGAGTAATCATGCGCCCACAGTTTACCGGTGCGCATGGTGGTATGTCCGAAGGCATCGTGCTGATAGGTTTGGTTAAATGGTCGCTCATCGGTGGCGCCCAGCCCGCGCGCTTCCGCGCCACTGAAGGCGGCCGTCAGCTGGGCTGCGTGATCATAATTATTCTTGCGATCGTAGCGCGCGTCGACGAGGTCCTGCTCATAGTCGAGGCGGCCATCCGCATAGTACTGATAGGATTTGCTCATCACGCCCGGCACTGAATAGCTCGATGGGTTAAGCCGGGAATTGTAGGCGATTGAAAGCGACTTTCCATTCCCATAGCTCATTGCCTTCAAGCCGCCCCAGGCGCGATATTGCATGTCCAGGGTGAACTGCGACACATTGGTGTAACCCGCTCCGGTAACTCCACTCACTCGACCGCCAGAATCGTAGTTATAACCAGCGGTTGTGCTAAACGTCTGGTCGTTGACGCTCGTCAAAAGATTCGCAAGATTATAGGCGTAGTTAAGTGGATAGGCGCCGACACCACTGAACGTGCGCGTCTCAGCCGTAAGTCGCGAAAGCTGGTCGTACTGGTAATTCACACTGCCCTGGCCATCGGTCATCGAAATGCGATTCCCGGCAGGATCATATTGGAAGGAAACGGATGATGAGGCCGCAATTCCAGCAGGTGCAGAGTAGTTGATGCCGGTTACCAAGCCGCGTGAATTATGGCTGATAGTCTGCGAAGCGCCACGCGCATCGATAACACTCACGACCGTATCATCCGCGTTGTAGCTGAATGTGGTTGAGGTATTCGCATCCTGTTCGGGAGTGTGCCGCGTCTTCAACCTCCCGTGGCCGTCGTACGACAAGACGGTGTCCTGGTAGACGCTGCTCGTATCGGAACCCTGATACTGACGAACCTGCGTAATCTGGTCTCGCGCGTTATAAGTATTTAGCGTGGTCGAGTAGACGGAGCCACCCTGCCAGTTGAGGAGTTCCTGTTTTACTGTGCGTCCAAAAATATCAGCGTAGATTTTTTTCTGCCGCCGCTTTGCCGTGCCGCCGTCGATGGTCCCTTCGTCAGTGAGGGTTACGACTTCCCCGCCCGCACAACCGCAGCCGCTGTATTCCGCTTCTTTCGTGGTGCCGTCGGTGTTGGTGGTTACGCGCGGTCGTCCCTGCCAGTTATAAGTTTGCTCTGTGTAGAGCCAGCCGGCCGCATCGTCGCCAGCGGGAGTCCAGGCGCTATTAATCTCCGTCGGGTTCGACTGTTTCACCGCGCGGCCCACGGAATCGTAAATCGTGTTCTGCGCGCTATAGCCGCCGGTACTGCCGGGATGATTGCTCGCCCGGCCGGTAACCTGTCCCGCGCCGTCAAACAGCTGAATTGAATAAGCCTCGTCGGCGACAGTGTTAACAGTCGCGAAGGTTTGCAGATAATTTGGCCCATACACGTAGCGCTGGTACGCGCCATTGTTCGCCGTCGTTACCCGTTCAATGCGCGCCGCAGCGTCATAGGCAAAGATTTGAATAGCGCCCTGAGGCTGGTTTGCCGGGGGTGGCCCTTCAATGCGGGTCCTCGCCCCAAAATCGTAGGAGTATCGCAGATGCGAACTGTGGCCATCGGCGTCAGTAATAGTGGTGGGAAAAGCGAGCGTCGAGAATGAGCGCGGCGCATCGAGGTTGACTCCGTTCGCTGAGAACGAATCGTTGTAGCTGAACGAGACCGTATGATTTAAAGGATCCGTAGTCGAAACGATTGAGCCGGCGGTGTTGAACTTGCTGCTGTTAACAATGAACTGCGCCGGGTTCTCGACATCGTGGCGTTTGACCCCAGTGAGGTTCGCACGGCCCTGAACAAAGTTGCTGTCAAAAGTCTGATCATGACTAACGGGCGCATCGGCGCCGAGTATCGAGCCCGCCTCATCATAAACAAAAGACACTTTGGACATGAGCGTCTCGCTGCCGCCATTGACCTCATGAAGCGTTTGTTCCTTTACCAGTCCGATGAAATGGCGAGACAGGTAAACCTGGTCTGCCACCGGGTCCATGCGGTAGTCAGTGTGTGAACGCCTTAAGACGGTGCTCGCGTTAGCAGCATACTCCCGGACGTCGCTCGGCAGGTTACAGCTTAGGCCGGAAGGAAGGGTGAACGTCTGGTAATCAACTGTAGTGCGCCTGCGGTTTTGGGCCGCATCGTAGACGTTGATTTCCGTAGCGCGTGGATTAGTTTGAAAGCTGACTGCGGTGTTGTCCTGGATCCAGTTGGTTGTGGTCCACTTTTGCCGAATGCCTGCCGACCAGATTTCGCTTTGGGTGGCAAGTCCACGTTGCCAACCGGCGCCATAGAATTCCTTGAAGATTGTGCCGTCGGGCGCGATTAGTTGATGCGAGCCATCACCCGGATCGCTGTATTGAGTGACAACTTCGGAGGGCACGCCATTGATGCCCGACCAGTTATCCGCTGAGACGCGCGACGTGGAAAGGCGCGGGCAATCATCGACGCCCGTCTGGTAATCGTAAGCAGTGTAAGAACGCAGTGCGTTGTCGGAGGAGTGCCGGCGAATGCGATTTACCTGGCCCGCCGGCGCGTACTCGAAGTTGTAGCGCGAGCCATCGTGGAGTCCCACCTGACTAAGCACCGAGATCTGGGAAAGATTCGGGGCGCCAACCGCCATTAACCCCGGGAAACTGGTCTGCACAGTTTGCGTGGCCCATCCAAATGTGGCCCACGTGTGCGTGGTTGGTGAACCATTTACGGTCCAGCTTTGCGTGATGGATGTGAGGTTTGCGTTACCGTCGTAGTTGAAAGTGATGGTGCGCGCGACGGTGTCGGCAATGCTGGTAATCTGGCCCAGCCAGTCGTAGCTGACGGTGATGTAGTTACCATTCCTATCTTTAATTTGTGTGCAGTGCCACTCGTTATTCACCTTCGAATAACTCAACTGCGTCCCGTCTGTAGATCTGAGTAAAAGATTGCCGCCGTTATCAATGAGTTGCAGGTAAGACGAATCTGCCGCTTGATAAACATTCGACGTGCCCACCTGTCTGAGTGAGACGCGACTACCAGCAATCAGCAGGTAGACATTGTCTCCAGCCTGCGCGTCGAAAAACTTCTCTTGAATAGTCGGGAAGCCGAGACGAAAGCCAGGACTCGGCCAGCCATTGTCTTCGTCGAAATAAATGTAAGGCCCCGAACGGGTCCAGATCAGTGACGAGTACGTAAGACTCAATCCGAGGTCAAGGCCCGAACGTCCGGGCAAACTCAATAGAGGCAAACTCCATTCTGCATCCCTCGCCTTCAACTCTCCGCCGGGTTGGTTGAAGGGATTGACTCGGGCGGAAGCGAAAGACGAGACAGCGGCCGATGGCAGGCCGCCGGGATTCAGAGTTGCCACCAGCGCGGCAAACTCTCCTGATTCATCGAACGCTCGGCGCACGTTATCGCGACCGTAGTTATTGCACTGGCTTTCCCAGAAAGCCCAGCCTGGTCCATCGGGCTCGCGCATCAAAAAAGCTTTATAAAGATCGTAAACATACCAGTGATTGTTGCGCCCGCGCGCTGCGTAGTCAGACGATTCAAATAGCGTCATGCCCATTTCGCGCAGGGCCAGCAGGGTTGAGTCTGGTCCGTTAGCAAAAGCCGCGCGCAGGATGTCATTCCAATAAGAGGATTCATCCGGGTCGAAAGGCCGCGCCAGGGCCGATAGGTTGAAGTTTTGAAGATATTGCTCGGCGCCCGCATTGGTTATGGTGACGGTGGTGTTTGCTGTTGAATGCGCTCCGAGATTGTCAGTAACCGTGAACGAGACAGAATAGGTGCCGGCGGAAGGATACGAGTGAGTGGGCGAAGCGCCGGAGCCTGTGCCGCCATCGCCGAAAGCCCATGAATAACTATTAATGGTGCCGTCTGGATCAAAAGATGCCGAAGAATTAAAAGGAGTGTTTTGCCCGACGAGTCCAAGGTAAGGTCCGCCTGCATTCGCTATAGGAGACTGATTGGCCTCACCGCCATTCCAACTGGGACTGGAATTTCCAGACTGGTCGGCAACGAGCAGGCTTTGGCCAGTCCCATCAGCATTCGTGGTCCAAAGTTGTTGAGTAGGGTCGTAGGTCTCACATTCGCGGTCACTGCGAAAGATGATCTGTGTGCCGTCGGGAGACCAATAAGGCGAGTCGTCATTTTCAAGAGTGTTTGTCAAGCGTATCTGATTGCTGCCGTCAGAGCTCATTGCGTAGACTTCTTTATTCGAACGCAAACTACTCTTGAATAATATTTCCCCCTCATCGCCTGTTTCCTGCCAGGACTCGATCACGCTGTCGCGGTTGCTTACAAATGCCAACCTGGTCGCATCACGGGACCATGCCGGTTGCTCATTTCGAAAGGGTGCACTGGCAACCGTCAGCCGGAGCAGGTTAGACCCGTTCGCGTTCATAACATAAACGTCAGCACGGCCCACGTGGTCTCGCTCACTGGCGAAGGCGATCTTCGTTCCATTCGGGGACCATGAGGGTTGATAATCAGCCGCATTGCTGTTGCTTAGGTTTACCTGATTGCTCCCGTTAGCATTCATTACATAAATCTGATAATGGACCCCGTTGCGAAAACTTTGGAAAACGATCTTGGCGCCGTCCGGCGACCATTCGGCCGTACTGTCATCGGCAGGATCATTCGTGAGGCGGGTTACTCCAGTACCATCAGGATTCATCAGGTAAATATCGGAGCTGCCCGTTCCTGGGTTGTCGCGGTCACTCTGAAAGAGAATCTTGGTCCCATCCGGCGACCAGCGCGGGTGATCGTCGTTAAATAAATTTGAGGTAAGCCGGGTGAGCGCCGTGCCATCAGCAAACATTGAATAAATCTCTGCGTTTCCGTCCCGATTGCTGGCGAAGACGACTTTCGAACTCTGCGCTTGAGGCATAGGCGTTAAGAAAAAATGGAAGCCAGGATTCGCTTCAACATCCGTCCCGAAACTAGGGCGAGAAGAGGGTAATTGAGCGGAGGATACCTCGCTGGGAGGCGATAGATAATAACCGACAGTCGCCGCCGTTGGGAAGTTCCAGGCCAGTAAGTTTTTGTGCCCGCCCCATTTCTGAGGGCCGGTAGGCGCCATCAATCTTGCATGCGTGGATGGTGGAGCCGCGGCTTTTCCATCGACGCCGGTTACTCGTTGGGCCATTCGGTTGTCGCCCACTCCAGTGCTGACCGCGGCACGCCCGGGTGTCGCTGTTGGTGACTGTTGTGGTCCAGGCGAAGGTAACGGAGTCGGAGCCGGCAGCGGGTCTCCAACTCTCCTGCCATTACGTGCCGCCAACGGCTTGCGCCGCGAGCGCTGGCTTGACGAAACCGGCTGCGGGGCACGAGGCCGCACAGCCGGTCGATGCTTCACTTCATCGAGGTTCGGGAAGTCGCCTTCAGGCGATCCTCCCCTGGGCCGACCTCCATCTCGAAACACCCCTGATCGTGATGGTAGCCTGGTTCCGGCCGTTGCCATGGGAGCAAGCGAAAATTGCAATATTGAGTAACAGATGAATGCCGAGATAAATTTCTGGATTGGGGGGACGGGGGAAACCAGAACCAGCATGAGGAATCTCCTAAGATGGGACGCGAGGCGTTCAAATCAAAGGTTTGGTCCGATTGCAAAATACTTGGACGTAGCCTGGGTTGCAGCAAGAGTTGGCCCACTGCAGGACAGCTTACTGGCGAGGCGTCGAACGGAATCCGAGGTAAAGATCTCAAGTTCCGGTTAGCCTTATGGGTTGGAGGGGCCAACGGGTAATCCTTAACTAATGAGGCAGAGGCCAGAGGTCAGCCTGCCAGTCAAATGGGAGTATTCCGATAAAATGCGAGTTTCCGAGCTCATTGACGGGATAATGCGAGGTCAATGAGGATTACGAGAGAATCTGCCACCGCGTGGCCCAGTCGGAAACGCCAGCAAGCTAATACTATTCAAGATTTCTGTCAACAAATAAAATTCAAGCCTGGGCCCTTCTCCTTCTTGCCGGCTTTGCGTTCGAAACAGTCTGGAGGCACGGCAACTTTCAGGAGTAGAATCCGCGCCGCGTTGGGCCATCGATGTGAGAGTTTTAGTCGGCTCCGGAATTATCACTCTCGAGACCGTCAGCAACCGATCTCAAAGCTTCGGCAACTTCGGCAGCGTCGACCTGCGACCGCCGGAAACGAAGTTCCAAACTGAATTCTTTTTTCGGAGACACAAATTTGTAAGTGTAGGGTTTCGCCTCCGGGGCGATGCGCGGGCCCATCTCCTGACGTCTCACTTCACGCGCGTCTTCTCGGGTCAGACCCTTCGAAGTCACCTCTTTGGCGAGCCGCCGCATACTCTCGTCATCCGGTTGCCGCACGATCTGCAGGAGCACTGACTTGGCTGAGATGCCGGCATCGCGACACATCTCCCGGACATCACTCGGGATTGCAGCGATGGACAAAGCCTCGGTCACACTGCTGCGACTCTTGCCCAACTTGCGCGCCACATCTTCATGGGTGTAACCAAATCTTTCACACAAGGCGACTAGTCCGTCGGCTTCTTCCCAAACTGTCAGATCCTTACGCTGCATGTTTTCGATCAGCGCAATTTCAGCGACGGTGTTGTCGTCCACGGACATCTCGACGCACGGCACTTCTTTGAGGCCTGCCGCAGTCGCAGCCCTGAATCTTCGTTCACCAGCGATGATCATCCAGCGTCCAGTCGCGGGCGATGGTTTCACCAGCAAGGGTTCCAGCACGCCTTTGTCGGCAATCGAGGCGGTCAGCTCCGTCAAGTCGCCAAACTCCGTGCGCGGTTGTTCAGGATTCGGATCGATCTTATCCAACGGAATCATCCGCCCTACTGGTGCGGGTCGATGCTGTGACAACTCCTCGACATAATGGGCGTCGTGGCGCATTTGAAGTCCCGCTGGTAATCCCCTCTTAGACACGGCTCAGTACCTCGTCGCATAGATTTCCATATTCAATTGCCCCGGATGAATTGGGAGCAAAACTAAAAATCGCTTCCTTGTAGGCAGGCGACTCTTCAAGTCGGACGCTCTTGGTGATCACTGTATTGAAAAGCTTGTCGCCGAAGACGTTCTTAATTTGATCAAAAACTTCACGAGCCAACGTGGTGCGTTTGTCATGAAGGGTTACCAAAACTCCCAGCAATGCCAATTCAGGATTCGGACGCGCGCGAACCTTTTCGATTGTCTCCAGCAAATCATCGGTGCCTTCGAGAGCGAAATATGAAGTTTGGATCGGAACCAGCACATGAGTTGCCGCAACCAGCGCGTTGACGGTGATCAAGCCAAGCGTGGGCGGCGTATCGATGATGATGACTTCATAGGTCTCGCGAAAAGGCTGTAGCCGGTCCTTGAGACGAAACGCGGCGTCAAAATCACCGATCAGTTTCGCTTCCAGCTTTGCCATGTTGATGCGCGCCGGAATTATGTCCAGGTTTTCGACCGGAGTGCGGTAAACGGTTTGCTCCGGAGGCGCCGTGCCGTCGGTCATCAGTTCATACGCTGAACGCTCAACCGAAAGAGGATCCAGAAAGGAGATTGAACTATTGGCCTGCGGATCGAGATCCAGAAGGAGGACGCGTTTGCCGTGCCGGGCAAAGGCTGCAGCCAAATTGATGGCGGTAGTGGTCTTGCCGACGCCGCCTTTTTGATTTGCGATCGCAATTATCATTCGTTGTCTTGTCAGAACCAGCGGCCGGGCAGCGAGTGGGCCACTTCTTACATCGGAAGGTCGCCGGCCTCGCCTATCACGTCCGGCCAATCTTCCTCGCCCTGCACCGATTCTTCCCCGCCTTCGTCATCGGGCGAGACATTATTTCTCGACGCCTTAATCACGTCGGCATCAACATAGATCGGGCAATCGGCGCGCAGCGCGAGTGCGATTGCATCGGAGGGTCTGGAGTCGAGGACCATGCGATTTCCGTCGCTCATCCTCATTTCAATCACGGCGAAAAAAGTATTGTCGCGCAGGCTGGTAACTACCACTCGATCAACCTGGAGGCCGAGCTGGATGATCAGGTTGCGCAGCAAATCGTGGGTCATCGGACGAGGCGGCGCAATCTTTTCAATTTCCAGCGCGATTGCGTTAGCTTCGTACGCGCCTACCCAGATTGGCAGCATCGTGTCGCTATCAACGTCCTTGAGAATGATTATCGGAGTTCCGGTATTCGGATCCATCATCAGCGCTCTGATTTTGACTTCAATCTCCATAACTACTTCCTTAACTCACCCCGGATGGCTCGCTCACAGGTGTTACGCTCGTGCGACTTCCCCGTAAAGACTATAAGGCTTGGCCTGCGCAATCAGGACCTCAACGATCTCTCCGGCCGTCCCTCCTCCGCTTCGGAAGTTAACCACTTTCTGGCAGGTTGAATGGCCCGTCATGTCTTCGGCTGATCTCGCGCTTTGCTTTTCCACCAGCACACTTACGCGGCGCCCCACGTAGTCGTGATAAATCCGGCTCTGGATTGCTTCCTGCAAAGACTCAAGCTCCATAAAGCGTTTCGTCTTCACGTCTTCAGGAACCGGATCTTCAAACTTCTCGGCGGGAGTGCCCTTCCGCTTCGAGTATTTGAAAATGAACAGCCCGTCGTATTCGCAGTCGCGCACCAGTTTCATCGTATCTGCAAAGTCTTCATCCGACTCGCCGGGAAAGCCGACAATGATGTCGCTCGTAAGAGAGAGTCGGCGGGTGGAATTTTTAATCGCCTCAACCCGTCGCCGGTAGTCGGCGGCATTGTGACCGCGGCGCATGGTCTTCAGAATTCGATCGCTCCCAGACTGCACCGGCAAATGGACCCAATCGCAGAGATTTGGGAATTCTTCAAGCGCGGACACTATATCAGGATGAAAGTCTCTGGGAAACGAAGTCATGAATTTGATTCGTTCCACTCTCGTATCCGCGACAGCGCGCAACAAACGCGAAAAGGGCGTCGCACCCGAATATGCCTCCAGGCCGGCTTGCGACTTCGGCCGGTAGCTGTTCACGTTCTGGCCAATCAGATGAATCTCTTTATAGCCAAGCGCGCGAAGGCCGAGGACTTCGGCGACAATGTCCTGAGCGGTGCGGCTCTTCTCTCGTCCGCGCGAATAAGGAACAATGCAGAACGAACAAAACTTATTGCATCCTTCAATGATCGGAACAAACGCCACATAAGGCGATCGTCTCTCTGTCGGTGAAACATCCCAAACTTCACCTTCCTGCCGTTCGTCTAAATCGATAACCGACTTTTCACCGTCATTGACGCGCTCAATCAGTGAGGAGATACGATCTGTAGCGCGCGAGCCGATTACCAAATCGACCGCGGGAGAATTTCGAAAGATCGACGGACCTTCAAGCTGCGCGACACAGCCCATCACTCCAATCATAGGTCGCTTACGCTCCGGCGTAGTCAGCTTGCGTACTTCACCAATCCTTCTGAAGATCTTGCGCTCAGCGCGCTCCCGCACGGAACAAGTGTTCAGCAAAACCACATCCGCAGTTTCTGCCGACGCAGTTATTTCATAGCCCGCTTTCCGCAAACCCGTTGCTGCACGTTCGGTGTCGGCCACATTCATCTGGCAGCCAAACGTCTCGATGTAAACTGTCGATTTCATTTTTTCCGTAACGCAAACTGTCGGTATGCGAACATCAACACGATCGATTCGCGGGTAGTCTAACAGAAAATATCAGCTTAACGCGATACCATGGTTTTTGCTTCATGTGGAGTTGTTTTGAACAAATCGCGCTGCTTGACCACCACCAGAGTGACGCGTAGGATTGCCTTCGAGTTTGCAAACCCAAATACATCGAGAGAGGTTCCCTCATGTCATTCAATAAAGTCATTCTTGTCGGAAATCTTGGACGCGATCCCGAGTTGCGTTACACGCCGCAGGGCACGCCCGTATGCAGCTTTAGCATGGCGACAAACGAACGGCGCAAGGACAAGAACGGCGAGATGCAGGACCAGACGACCTGGTTCAAGGTGACGTTGTGGAACCGCCAGGCGGAAACTGCGGCGCAATATTTAACCAAAGGGCGGCCGGTTTATATCGAGGGACGTTTGCGAGTCGAAGAGTGGACGGATCGCGATGGCAAGCCGCGGCATACACTCGAGGTCCACGCTACTGACATGCAGTTTATTGGTGGCGGCAGAGGCGAAGGAGAACCGCCAATGGAGAGGGCGGCAACGGCACACGGAAGTAGTGGCGGGGGCAGTGAGGCCCAACAGCCCGAGATCGCCGACGACGACATTCCGTTCTAACGTGGGGTATGTAAAAGAGGTGTCCAGTTTGCGGTCCATGAAGACGCAAGCTGGGCACTCTTTTTCTTTGAACGTTGAAAAGTTTTCCGGGGCAATCAGTCCTTCGAGTTGAACAATTCAACCAGCGTGTCCTTCATTTCTTTTTCGCGCTCGCGAGCAGCACCAAACCAAACGTTTCTGACGATTCCCTGGCGGTCCACAAACAGGACCGTCGGAGTGCCGATTATTTTGTACGGCTCCAGGGAAGAGCCGGTTTGCGTGATATCGATGGGAAGTTTGAGATACGAGATATATTCACGCGCGTCTTGATCTGAGTCCGGTAAGACCGCTAGCGACTTCACGTTTCGTTTTGACGCCTCTTCAAGTACTGGCGGTAGAAGGGAGCGCTGGAGGTGCAAAAAGAACAGTCCTTCTTCAGAAAGAGGACCAGGCTCTTCTGATTCTGCGCCCAATCGATATTTGGAACATTCAGTTTTTCTCCTGCTTGAATTCGCGGCCGGGTGTCAGGAATTGGCTGATGCGGAAAGATGTTCCGTTTAACGAGGACCCCTGCGGCTACAACGACCGCGACTGCGATAAGGATTTGCGTTCCCAGCTCGATGTTGGACCTGAGGTTATTTGACATGAGGATTTCAGTGCGGGATAGGGGTCTCCCACGGCTCGGTGGATTAACGGGCGACTCCTATTTGTCGAGTACAGCGTCGGCGATTGCCAAATGTCGCAGTGGCGCGAGGTCCGCGGTTTTTGAAGCTCTTTGCCAAATCTATTGAGCGATGAAAATCGTCCTCTGAGAGCAACCGGAAAGCTTTTGAAACACTGTACTCCTTGCCGCCGAAGGCAAACAATTTCTTGTGCCGAGTCGTCATCAGAATGAATGGGATCTCATCCCTCGCTCCGGTAAACTTTTCAGTCGAGTTGGCTGCTTTTACTGCTTCGTCCATCAGCTCCCAGGCGCGATTGCGATCGGCGAGAAGAAACTGCGTGGCCACTCCGATTAGCAATATTCCCCGGTCGGGCGTGCTCGCATCAATGCGTCGCGCCTCAACTGCTGCATCCTCCAACAGCTCGAGGGAACGCGGGCGATCGGACTTCGTTAGTAGCCGCGCAGCCTCTGTGTAAGCCCAGGCGCGTTGGCTGTGGGTCAACTGCCCGGACTTTGCCAACCGGGTCGCTTCCGCCGCTTCCTTGTTTCGAAGCGATATTCGCACCGATTCAAAATCCACGAATCGACGCACCTCGGCTCGAAGACCGCTCTCATCTATTTTGTCAGACACATCCTTTGCCTGGATGTCGCCTTGACTCGCCAGGCCGACGGCGGCATCAGCGTATATTGCATCGCGCTCGCCCGAAGTCTTAGCGCGATCAACGCCATTCTGCATTGTTTCAAGAGCCTTGCTGCCCGTTTCTTCCTGGACGAGGCCGGCGGTTACTAAGGGATGGGTCGTACTCATACCTCTCTTATCCGTGATGCTGATTTCGTTCCCTTTCCGAATTTCAACCATAGAAACCCACCTTTTTAGCGGTTGATGGGCGGTGTTTCGCTCCTGACGGAGCGAAGATCAATTGGGGGATGGCATTCTATAAACATTTCGCTCCTGGCGGAGCGCCCTCAGGAACTTTACCTCCAGCTAAAATGACTCTACCTCGAACTAGAGTAACTTTACCCCGAACTAAAGTAGCTTTACCTTGAGCTGAGGTAGCTTTACCTCGAACCAAAGTAACCTTACTTGCGAGTTGATCGACTTTACCGACGTTCTCAGTAACTTTCCCGAGAACTAGAGTACCTGCAACACAATCTTCCCATAACTCTGACGGCTCGCGATTAACTCGTGGGCCTTTCTAATTTCCGCAAGCGGAAAAGTGTGGCCCACCTGGATTTTAATTTGCCCCATGCTGATCCAGGTTAATAGAGTCGACAATGATGAGATCATCAGATCTGGTCGCCCAATAATTCCGTTCAAGTGAAAGCCCATCACTGACTGTGAACGGAAAAAGAGTTTCAATGTGTCAATCGGTTGCGCTTCCCTGCTGGCGGCGCCAAAGACTACCAGACGGCCCAACGCCGGAATCATCGCCAGGCTGCGGCGAAACACGTCGCCCCCAATCGACTCAAGACAAATGTCAGGTCCGCGCCCACCAGTCAACTCGCGTGACGCACCCTCAAATTCGTCGTAACCCACCGCGACGTCGGCGCCCAACTCCAATACCTTTGCACGCTTTTCAGCCGTTGAGGCTGTGGCCACGATGCGCAAACCCAACAACTTGGCGATCTGAATTGCCGCCGTTCCCACGCCGCCAGCGGCCGCATGAATCAAGATCGTTTCACCTGCCTGGGCATGGGCCAGCGTGACCAGCGTGTGATATGCCGTCAGGTATTGGACCGGAAAAGCAGCGCCCTCAACAAACGACATATTCTCCGGCAAGGGTATGCAGGCCCGTGCGTCCGTGCTGAAAAGTTCCGCATGAGCGCCGCGCCCGAGAGCCACAACCCGCGAACCAACCGGCGGCGCATTCACCGTCCCTGGTCCGTGGGATTCGACCACGCCCGCGCCTTCCATCCCAGCGATATAAGTCGGAGTCGGTCCTCCCGGATACAAGCCGAGCCGCTGCATCACGTCCGCATAGTTCAGGCCGCCTGCCTTCACCCTGACAACAACTTCTCCCTTGCCGGCAACCGGATCCGGTAAATCGACTATCTCAAGCTGGTCTACCTCTCCAAAAGCATTTACACGGGCAGCTTTCATTTTCACCTCGTTGCTGTTTTGAAGTTTTCCAAAGCGCCGCGCGATTCCAATTCCGCCATTAACAGATTCATCAACTCGCCGGCGGAGTCGGATGATAACGCGTGTTCTCGATAGGTTAAGAAGAACTGGACTCGTTCAGGAAACACTACCACAGCCAGCGCCGCGCCCATGTGCAGGCAAACCGGAGTATAGATTCGCTCGCCGGTGAGTCGCAGCTTGCCGTCAGACAGTTTCCTGACTTCCGCCGGCAGATCGGTCTCGGGCTCGAACCAGGTGAAGTGGCTGGTGGCGAAGCCGGTGGTCTTTGGGTTGACCGCAACACGGCGAAACAACGCCCAGGGGAGAAACTTTGCCGGCGCGCTCAACAGCGGCATGCTCAAATGCGCGTGGGCCCGCATCGCAGCGGTTAGTTGTTTTTTGATGTTCTGTGCGATCTGCTCAATTGGGTTGGTTGCGTCTGAAAAGACAAGGAGCGGTGAAATGAAATTACCGACTGTATCGAGATTGGCATTTTTAACTCGCCGCAAACTCACCGGAACCTCGAGAGATACCAGCGGATTTCCAGGCGCGCCGCGAGAAACGTTCCACGAGTGTATCGCTCGTATCCAGGCGGCGGCGCACCATGCCGTTGGCGTGACGCCGGCCTCCACGGCTCGCAGTTTCAGTTGAGCGAAATCGTTTTGATTGATGGTTTCCACGTGGCTCGAAGTGTCTCCGGGGGCGCAGGCGTCCATCGCCAGCCGGGCGCTGCGAGCAGCTCGCGCCTCCGCACCAAGCCAGCGCGCATAGAGCGATGCGCTGCGAAGTTTCTTAAACGTCAGCCGCTTTCGGAGAAGCACCTTGGCGGGCCTGGGTGACGCTTTGTAGGATGCAGGACTGTTTTGATCAGACTGGCCCGCCTGGATCCGGGCGAGAAAACGCACTGCCTCCGTACCCACCGTAAAAAACGATTCGCCATCCATCACCGAATGATGCGCGCGAAGAGCCAGCGTCCCTCCGCCAATGCAAGGTACCCAAAGCACCTGGAATGGCGGCTCTCGAAATGGATCCAGAGGAGTGTTGCGCCAGCGGGCAGCTTCATCATTCCGCCCGTTTCCAATCGTTAATATCTCTCTGTATCGGCACTCCCCTGCCCAATACAACCCAACGAAACCCTTTCGCAGCTTCTGGCCCAACTGTGGCCAACGGTTCACCAGATTGCGGATCATCAATTCAAGATCATCACGAGTTACTTTGCCTTCAACGTCAGCCTCACCACCGAGTTGCATCAGGACGCCGGAGGCGCGCTGGTAGGCGACGAAGAAAGCATCAGTGGCCGACAGTCGCACAGTAGTTGGCGATTGAGCGTTTTCTCTCATCATGCCATCCCCTTCCACCGCGCCAGCCTCGTTTCACGAGCCTGAATTGCTTCGGACCATTCTGGGGCGGCTTCGACCATCATCATCACGAGCTGGGCACGCATGACCGTCTGGTCGGCAACCTCGGCGTTCACAGCGAGGCTAATGCTGGAACTCTCAACACGCTCGGCTTTGGCGAAGAGATTAATGGTGACAGGAAGCGACACGGGTAGCAGAAACTTGGCGTCGCGGATCATCCCCAGCAGCGCCCACCGATCGAGATTGAGTTTCTGCTTAGCAAGTTCCTCCGCAAGCGGGCCAGCAATCTGTGCGGCTAGTTCTATGAGCCACGAACCGGGCAACAAAGGCCTACCGGGAAAATGGTCCGCCAGCAAGGGTTGGTCGGCAGGAACCAGCGCCTTCCCCTGGGCCAGTCCGGCGGCAACATCGATCGAAATTGATTGGATAAACTCGAACATTGGCGGAAACAGTCAGTGACCAGTGGTCAGTGACCAGTCGCGCATTCGGGTCGGAACTAAAGTCTACCGGGCAGCGGATTAACTATCGACCGCCGACCCACTGATCACTGACCACTGACCACTACCCGCTGGCCAGCTTATGTTCAACCAGGCGCACGAAAGCTGCCACTGTGCAATAGCGCGGGAGGGTGCTTGCATGAATGCGGGCGGGAAAAATCTCAGCCGGCGAATCATGGAGCAGTTCCATGAGTTTTCGACGACCCGCTTCACTCAGCACACCTTCATGCGCAAAGTCGCCTTCAGGCATGTCGCCCCGCGCAAGTTGATAGATCGTTCCCTCGGGAATACGGATTTGAAAGTGTTGCTCGATCCGAAACAATAGGTCCAACAGATCCATCGAGGTAAATCCGAGATCGTAGAACAGGAGTTGCTCCGGTTCGATCGGCTCTGTCTCGGGGAGAGCAAGTGTTTGTCTGACGAGTTCAGCAACCTGTTCAAGAACGCCGTTCGTATCACGTGGGGCGGTGGCGCTTGTGCTCATGCTGTGTAACCTCCGTCTACGCACCAAACTTGTCCTGTGACATATGAGCTCATCGGCGACGCCAGGAAAAGCACAGCGGGCACTACCTCATCGGCTTGTCCGGGTCGCCCCATTGGAATCGCGGCCCTCGCGTGATCCATCTGCTCTTCGAGAATCCGCGTAGCGAGTCCGCCCGAGAGCAATCCCGGAGCGATCGCGTTAACACGGATTCCGCGGGCTGCGGTTTCGCGAGCTGAAACTCTAACGATTGCTTCAAGTGCCGCTTTGGATGATGCGTAAGCCGCTTGTCCCGCGCCCGGTCGAGTGGCTGCGGTTGAAGAGATGATCACAATACTGCCCGAGCGGTGAAGAATCATGGGTCGCAGTGCGGCTCTCAGAGTACGCAAAGCGCCCCAGAGATTAACTTCATAAACCTGCGAGAGTTCATAATCGGTAAGGCCCGCAAAAAGTCCATCAGCCAGGGTCCCGGCATTTATCACGAGCGTGTCGATGCGGCCGGTTTTGACGAGTGCCTGGCCCACGATGCGCTCCCCGGCTTCGCTGTCGGTCATGTCCGCGGCGAAAGTATGAATCGGGTTCGCCTTCGGTAGTTCCTCTACGAGTTGATCCAATGTCGTTTCACTCCGGGCGGTAAGCACAAGCGTGGAGCCGGCGGCGGCAAACCCATGCGCCAGGGCGCGACCTAAATAGCCGGTGGCGCCGGTGATTACTGTCACGCGATCATTTTGGCCCCAGTCGGGCGATGAAGGCACAGTCATGCTGGTGCTCAACTACTAAATCGCCGCAGCAAAAGCGCGGCATTCTGTCCGCCCATCCCAAACGAAACTGAAAGTACTGTACGCGCGTTTACGTCTCTCGCGTCTCCCATAACGTGGTTTAATTCGCAGCCTTCATCAGGATCGATGAGATTGACTGTGGGCGGCACTATTCCTGTCTGAACGGTCCTGGCAGAAACGATAGCCTCAATCGCTCCCGCAGCGGCCATCGCGTGTCCGATTGCGCCTTTCACTCCGGAAACGTGAACGCGTTGCCAATTGCTTCCCAGCAGTCGCCGCAGCGCGGTTGCTTCCGCCAGATCCCCGAGGTAGGTCGCGGTCGCGTGCGCGTTAACGGCATCGATGTCGGTTGCATCGAGTTCAGCATCTTTCAATGCCCGGCGCATACAGAGTTCGGCGCCCGCGCCGTCTTCGCAGGGCCGGTTGAGATCGAAAGCGTCCTGGCTCATCCCAAAACCCAACACTTCGGCAAAGATGTTTGCGCCGCGATCGCGAGCACTCGCAAGCGACTCAAGCACGAGCGCTCCGGCTCCATCGGCCAGGGCAAAGCCTTTGCGGCGCCGGTCGAACGGCGCGCAGGCGGCCGAAGGTGGCCCACCATTATCAGGCGCCACCGCCTGTAATCCCGCGAAGCCGATTAAGTAGAAAGGCGTAAGCATCACACTTGAGCCACCGGCAACACAGGCTTCGATGCGTCCCTTTCGTATTAGTCGAAAAGCTTCGCCGACGGCCTGTGTTCCCGACGCACAGGCGGCAGCGATCATCCGTTGGGGCTCGACAAAGCGCGACGCGAGCGCTGAGAAGCACTGCCCCGCTGACCGGTGAACAAAGGCTGCGGGGTCGTCGAGTCCGGCCTGAAAAGTATCGAGGCCCGTCGACCAGATAAATCCGCATTCGGCGGGGTTGCGATCGGACTCGCGCAGCGCATGACGGATCGCACGGTCCGCAATCTCGAAATCACGATCGATTTGATTGTGAGGCACGGCTTCGACTTCGCCTCCAGTGGTCACGACAATGCCTGACGCCACCAGCCGCGAAACCGTACGGATGCCGGCGCGATTAGCGAGCAGTCCATCCCATAGTTCGCGCGTTGTCGCACCCAACGCCGAAAGCGAGCCCATTCCGGTGATGACCACGCGACGGCGATCAGCCTCATGGACCTGGCTCGCGAAATTTCGATGGTTAGTCACGAGCAGGTCTCCAAAACGACTGTGACGCTGGAGTGTCCATCCGTGTGTTGAGGGGGAACTTCATGAGCGATTGATGAGGACTGGTGACTTGCAACTGCTGAGACAAGATCGGACAAGCCGTTTGCTGCGTGAGGAATGACCCCGGAAGATCGGTCCATCGGGTGTCTTTCGATTCTGACCAATCTCACCGGACGCTCGCAGGGCGCGAATGGCCGAGCACGCTTCGAAAACAACAAAGCGATTCCCACTCCTTCAGCGACTTCGCTGGCCTGATCCTGATCCCCTGCCATTAGGAGCACTTCCTCAGCGCCGTCTTCAATTCGTTCGATGACCGCCTCAAGTCCACTCCACGCCTGCCCTGCGGCGCCCCCGAGTCCGAGACAGTCGGCGTGATTGCCAAACGTAATTGCGAAAGCAGACATCGCAAGGTTGTCGACTGCATGGAGCGTCTGCGTAGGGTTCATTCTTAAGTCGCCAAGTGTGCCATTCAACATTCTCGAAGTGACTACATCACCCCAGCGATAGAGTTCCGCCGAACCAGGTTGGCAGGGAGCGAGAGATATCACCACCACGGATTTCGGATCGGTCGAGGCTGTCATAACATCTTGCGCCGCCGCGAGAGCGAGCTGGACGGGTAAGTTATAACGACGGACGCGCCGCCAGGTTTCGGGAGAACGTGCCCGAATTGTTGCCAGATCGCGGTGCTCCGCAAATGCCACGAAGTAAGCCATGAAAAGTTAGTTTGGGTCCGGTGAGCTAGACTGACGACACTTTCCCACTAGCATCTTCCGGCCTCATCGCTTGAATCATCCCGGCCAGTTTGGCCAGAGTTGTACCGCCGGCGCATGCGCGCGTGAGCGAGTCGAACGTGATGCGAATTGCGAACCGGTCTTCAACGGCGACTACAACTCCGAGAAGGATCAAGGATGAGAAAGGAATGATTGAGTCGAGCGCTTCATCTTCGCCACAGTCGCGGACCTTCAACGCCTGGTTTGGATCAGGCGCGGCCTTCACGATCAACTCCCGCAACTCGCTGATAATTTCAGCCGAGGTTTCCACCTTAGGCCTGGGCTTCCCTTCCCGTGATCTGCACCAGGGCCGGACCTGCGTCAGCCTTCACAGGCATCGGCGACACTGGTTCAGCATCCGGGAAAAATCGGTCGTCCTTGTGACGGTAGAGATTGTTGTAGGAGCAACCGGGCATCAGGCGTCCGTCAGGCATCACGTAATGAGTGCAACATTTCTTGAGCCTCGCAACATCGAGGTCCCAGGGATCCATGAAGTTGTGTATGAAGAGAGCTTTGCTGCGCGCCTCGGTGCGACGTTCGATATCGGAAGCCGAAAGTGGATTGCGCGAGTTGAATGTGTCCTTCAGGAAAGTTTTCAGTGATGCCAGGATTACGTCTGAGTCTTCGCCGACCTTGGTTGCCGACCAGAGGTTGGTAATCGAATCCATGATCATCTTTTCCAGTTGATCATCTGAGCGGATGATCGCCCGGTTCGACATCGCGTCAAGATACTGGCGAATGTTGACGAACTCCGGCAGCGGCACATACTTGCCATCGTTCATTCGGAAAAGATAGGTGGCGGTGTAACAGCTCGGATGCGAACAAGGCACCGGATGAAAGTAATCTTTTTTGAACCAGCCTGTTTGCTGTTCGATCAACTGATGCACTTCCGGCATGGTCAGGCGATGCCCTGAGGGAGTGCCGTGATAACCGTCGCCGCCGTCGCCCGTGTGGGCCATTGGCTGAATCACGATGCTCGAGCATTGCTCGAGTTCCAAACCGAATTCGACGAGCGCGCCCAGCTCCTCGCTGTTATCTCCTTTGGAAACTGTAGGCACGATGACTGTCGGAATATCGAGTTCTTTGATGACCTCGATGCACTTCATCTTCATATCGATCAGTTCAACACCGCGCGTTTTTGGATAAACGCCGGAGCGCAGAGTATCGAATTGCAGCGAGGCGTACATGCCGCCGGCTTTGAACTTCTCGGCAAACTGAGGATTGTTTGCGAGTCGCCGGCCGTGAGTTGAGATAAGCAAACGCTTTATCTTGCCGGCGTGCGGTCCGCGCAAAACGTAGTCACAAAACTCGAAGAACTGTGGATGCAGCGTGGGCTCTCCACCGGAAAGCAGCATAATCGGCAATTCCCCTTCGGCTGCGACCAGAAAATCCACCGCGCTCTTAAACTCGTCCAGCGACATCGAGTATCGCTGTTGATTGCGCACGATGCAGACCGGGCAGGTCAAATCGCAGATATCGTTGATTTCGAGAATTGGCGAGCAGGTGTGCTGCAAATGGTCTTCACACAAGCCGCAGTCCATCGGGCAACCGTGCTCGACTTTGGTGGCGAACCGGTAAGGCATGGTTCCGGGCTTGGTGTAAGAAAGCGATTTAACGTAATACTCGGCGTCGCTCGAAATCTCGACTTCAAAGAATCCGTGTTGTGTGCATTTTTTCTGCATAAAAACGCGGTCGTCGCGCAGAACGATGTGGGCATCGATCACTTTCTTACATCTCGGACAAATCGATCGCGTGTAGGAAAAGAAAGCTGCGTCGCGATCCTGTTTTGGAGCGGGTGTTTCGAAGAGGGAATTGAGTGGCAGCACGGCTTATGCTCCTTTACCAGCTCGTCGTCCTATAACGAGAAGCAGGTGAGAAAATGGGTTGAAGCCTGAACGCGAGGAACAACTTGCGTCTAACAATTTCAAGCTGAGGCCCGTGATTCTATTTCATTCTTTGAAAGATTCAAACAAAAACTGAGCGCGCGGGTTCCCTATAGTCTCTTGAGAAGAAAACAGCTCTCGACTGGGACCCGGGCGTCCCGCCCGCAACGCGCCTCAACCGCGCAATGCCTCGAGGTCAAACGGTTTCGCGCTGCGCGCTCATTGCGGGCGGGACGCCCGCGGTCCCAGTAAATAACCTGAAATTAGGCAAGCGTGCCTCCGTCAAGGAAGATCACGGTGCCGTTGACGTATGTGTTGCGTTTTGATCCCAGCCAGGCCACGGCTTCTCCACATTCACTGGGCACGCCAAAACGCGAAAGGGCGCAAGCATCCAGGTAGCGCTTCTGATGATGTTCCGGAATTGTCGAGCGCAGCCCGCCTTCAAAAATTCCTGCGGCAATCGCATTAACAAGTATGCCGTAGGGCCCGACCTCGTGGGCCAGGCTTCGAGTCATCCCTTCCAACGCGCCCTTGCTGGCGGCGTAATGGACCGGCCCGGCAATTGAGCGCGAACCGGTGATTGAGCTGATGTTTACGATGCGGCCGTGCTTTTGACGAATCATTCCACGAAGAGCGGCGCGACACATGCGAAATGCAGCAAAGAGATTTAGTTCCATCAACTCCGCAAAATCGTCATCATCCAGAAGTATGAACGGCACAGCTTCGCTAACGGCCGCGTTGTTAACGAGCGTGTCGATAGCGCCCCAGGTTTTTTCGATCTCTTCAACTACTCGTCCGGTGGCGTGTCGGTCGCGCAGGTCGGCCTGGAAAGCCAGGCAATCGCGTCCCTGAGCGCGAACCTGCGACTCTGTCAGTTTTGCGCCTTCCTGATTTCCGTTCCAGGTAAACGCGACGCTGGCGCCTTCGCGCGCGGCCACGGCGCATATGCCCTGGCCAATCCCGCTCGAACCGCCGGTGACCAGTACGCGCATGCCTTCCAAAAGACCTGATCCCTTTGACTCGTCTGCGCGAGCCGCCGGAGTGGAATCGGCTTCAGACGCTCCAGATAATTTCACGATTGTCTCCAGTTCCCTTCACGTCAATTCGGGCGACGCTAAGACCCAACGCTTCACAAGCCGGAATTAGGTCCCACGCATTCGCATCTGTTTCAGTTTCGCTAACCATGCAGAGCGCCGGACCGGTAAACCCCCAACTGCGTGCAATAAGTTGTGAAACAAAACCGGGTGTTATTTCCAACACCGCGCTCGGAAGCAGCCGTTCGCCAAACCACGCGCTGGCCGGCGGCGCGAGCGGCTCCTGCAACCGAACCACCAGGACGGCGGGTGGGCGCTGGGGACGCCGGGCGAGAGCGTCAGTCGCGATGCGTCGCAAAGTCGGGTGCATCAATGGGCCGGAAGGCCTTGGCGCTTGCCAGGTGTCTTGACCGTTTTGTGTTGTCTGGGCGCGATCCTTTTCGCCGACGTTTCCAATCAATGCGCCGGCGCACGATCCATCAAGCGCCCCTGATGTTAGCAGCATGCGGTCGCTCGGCTTGAGTGCCTTTGACGCATTTAGAAGTGGACGCCCGTCAGATGCAACTTCGCCGGGCATTGACAGAGCTAGCGGGACACGCGACTCCCGATGAGCCATGAATGCCAGCGCTATTGAGAGCAGTCCTGATGCGCCGAGGGTATGTCCAAAATGAAGCAGCGGGGTGGAGATAGGCACACCCGATTCGATTACGGTGTGGAAGGCGGCCAACTCGGCTTGGTCCCGAGCGCCTGGTCCGGTTCCCTGTCCGAGCACCAGCGCGGGCCCGGCGGAAGAAAAACTATCCACGACCCTACGCAGTCCGTCAGTTTCATGCAGGCTGTTGGTTAACACAGGTCCTGCAAGTGATGGGTAATCGCCGATCTCATTATCAGAAGTGATCTTGAGCGCGACCGCAGCCTCGCCAAGGATGAAGCCCCTCGAGTTTTGTTGCCAGGGTGTGATAGGCGAGTCTGCCAGCACTCGAAGGCTTTCAAAATTACTCTGATTTATCTGCGAGAGAATATCGACTCCCAAAACAATAGCTTCTTTCGCTCCGGCCTCTAACGCTTTGGCCGCTGCATACAATGCGTGGAAACCCGAGCTGCATGAAGAGCTGAAGATCGGGAGCTGCTTGCCCGCCCACGGTGTGTCCTCAAGCATTCCGCCAGGACTAAACGACCTGCGCCAGCTCTCGCTGTCCGGTCCATCAGCAGAACCGTTGCAGGAACCGATGAAGATGGGCGCATCGGCGTCTGGCATTTCGTTTCCAAGACAATCCGCGAGAGCGATTTGGGCAAGACTCTTCCAGCGGGCAATCCCTCTGAGGCTGGAGTTCATGCCAACAGCGGCACGACAAACGGGCGACGACGTCCAACCATTAACGGGCCAGGGCCATGTCTCGGGTTCGCACAGACTGCTATTGAATGAATGAGTAAGGCTGCCTTGGGCGGAAACAATGCCCGCTGCTGAGATGGAGAGGCGCATTGGGATGTTGAACGGATTGGGACGAGGGAGTGATGCCCGCGCCAGAATGTTACAGCTAAGTTATGCGGTCCCCCAGCGGCCAAATTGGCGCAGCTTATGATAGCGTCGGGCCAGCCGTTCTTCCTGGCTGCAACTCACCGCTTCCGCTAATCGTTCTGTCAGAGCTGCGTCAAGAAAACGAGCCGCTTGATCGTAGTCAGAATGCGCGCCGCCCGGGGGTTCCTTGATGATCTGGTCGACTAAGTTTTCGGCAAAAAGGTCCTGCGCGGTCAGCCGCAAGCCGGTCGCTGCCTGGTCCGCGCGTTTAGCATCCTTCCATAGAATTGCGGCGCAACCTTCCGGCGAGATCACCGAGTAGATGGTGTTTTCCAACATCATTACCTGATCACCTACGCCAATTGCCAGCGCCCCGCCTGATCCACCTTCGCCGATTACGGTGACAATCACAGGAACTTTCAAACGAGTCATCTCGCGAAGATTGTAAGCGATGGCTTCAGCTTGTCCGCGCTCTTCGGCATCGATGCCGGGATAGGCGCCGGGGGTGTCAATCAACGAAAATATCGGACGGCCAAACTTCTCAGCGAGTTTCATGACTCGCAGCGCCTTCCGGTAACCCTCAGGTTTTGGCATGCCAAAATTCCGATACTTGCGCTGCTTCGTGTCGCGGCCCTTCTGATGGCCAATAACGACGATTGGCAGACCATGAAAGCGGGCGGAGCCACAGATAATGGCTGGGTCGTCAGCGAACCTGCGATCACCGTGAAGTTCGACAAACTCGTCGAACAATCGCTCGACATAATCCAAAGTGTATGGACGATCGGGATGGCGGGCGAGTTGAACGCGCTCAAACGCACTCCTGGAACTCTTATCAGTGGGCTCGGCTGGTGTCGCCGTGGTGGCGGGAGCGCCCTTTTCTTTCTCCGGCTTAGTTTTCTTTGACACGTGTTTTGGAAATTCTTATCCGATTTTCGCGAAGCTTTAAATCCAGTGCTACTTGCTGTTTCAAGCCACTCCAGCTGCGGATGCCTGTCCCATCTTTTCAATCCTGATTTCACAGCCGAGTTCCTTTAACGCACTCGTCAGTTTCTCGCTGCGCTCGATGCGTAATGATGAATTTACCCTAACCCGCACAACCAGGTCAGGGTCGACGCGCGTTTCGAGCACTACATCGCAGTTGCCCGGGTGGGTGTTCATCACATGAAGGATACTGTCGAACAAACCAGCGGCGTCCTCATGCTTTGGAACTACCAATACAATCAATTCCTTCGATTTTGCCATCTCGTCCAGACTCTGCACCTGATCGACAATAACAGATGGGGGATTATCTTCGCTAAGCTCAAGCTTGCCCGAAACCAGAACGGGGAGTTCGTTGACGACCAGCACCGAATACTTCCGGTAGGTTTCAGGCCATAGAACGCACTTTGTGCCCCCGGCTTCGTCTTCCAGGCGCAGGAGGGCAAAACGGTCGCCCTTCTTCGTTGTTCTGGGCTGCAGGTCGCCAATAATCCCGCCGATGCTGATGCGAACGCCGCTGGAAAGACCGGGCAGGTCGACTGATTTTGTGGCCTTCATAGTTTGGAGCAGGTCCACATAGCCTCTGAGCGGATGGTCGGTGACATAAAAGCCGAGCGCGGCTTTCTCAGCCAGCAAAAGCTGCGTGCGGGTCCAGGCTACGCCGGTCGCTATGGGCTGGTCCTGGATCTCATCTTCAGTTGAACCAAACAGACCATTCTGCCCCAGCAGTCGTTCACGCCTGGCCCGTTGGGCCATGGATAAGGCTCCGTCGATAGAGCTCGAAAGGGCGCCACGCCACTCACAGAGTTCGCGCGCGTCAGACTTCAAAGAATCGAAGGCGCCTGCGCCGACTAGTCCTTCGAGAGTCCGCTTGTTGAGCGTACCGTGGCCGAGCCGCTCCGCGAAGTCGAAGAAAGACTTGAAGGGGCCCGCCTTGCGCGCCTCAATTATTGAGTTTACTGCCGAGTGGCCGAGTCCCTTGATCGCAGCTAGTCCGTAGCGGATGGCGCCGCTCGTTGGAGTGAATCCCAAAAAGCTCTCGTTCACATCAGGAGGCAAGAGCTTGATCCCCTGAGTGCGAAGCTCCTTCGAATACTTAAAGACCTTGGCGGCGTCCTGAGCTTCACTGGTGAGCACTGCGGCGTAAAAGTGTTCTGGATAATGCGCCTTGAGGTAGGCCGTCTGAAATGCGACGTATGCGTAGGCCACCGCGTGGCTGCGAGGGAAGCCATAGTCGGAAAACTTGTCCATCAGGGAAAAGATCTTCTCCGCCTTTTCTTTCTTGATCCCACGCTCAACAGCGCCGTTAACAAATTTCTCCTGATGCAGGGCCATCTCGTCGCGCTTTTTCTTGCCCATCGCGCGTCGCATGAGGTCGGCTTCGCTAAGCGTATAGCCCGCCAGCTTCTGTGCGAGCTGCATAATCTGCTCTTGATAAACGAGCACTCCAAAAGTATTGCTTAAGATTTCCTTCATCTCAGGCACGAGATAGCGCACCGTCTTGAGCCCGCGATGGCGCTGGATAAACTCCTCAACCATCCCGCCGTCGAGGGGTCCAGGACGATAAAGCGCATTCAAGGCCGAGAGGTCCTCGACGCCCTTGGGTTTAAGCTTGCGGCAGATCTCCTGCATCCCCGAAGACTCAAACTGAAACACCGCATCCGTTCGGCCTTCAGCAAAAACTGCCATGGTTTTTTCGTCATTAAGCGCTATATCCGCCCAGTTAATCTCCGCGCCAAGCATTTGCTTAATCGACTTTAAGCAGTCATTTATAATAGTTAAGGTGCTAAGCGCTAAAAAATCCATCTTAAGCATGCCCGTCTTTTCGAGATCGGACATGGGGTATTGAGTGGTTACTTCTTCTTTCCCTGAAACAGCGATAGGAATGAGTTCCTGCAGAGGGGAGGGTGAAATAACTACGCCTGCGGCATGCACTGACGAGTGCCGGGCGCAGCCTTCAAGCCGCTGCGCAATCTCCATTAAGTCTCTTACCGCGGGGTTCGTCTCGATTTCCTTCCTTAACTCGGGCACCTGCTCTAGAGCTTGCGTGAGGGTTACGTTTCTTCCCCGAACCGGCGGAGGAATCATTTTCGCGATGCGATCGACTTCTGAATAGGGCATTTCAAGCGCCCTCCCGACATCCTTAATCGCCGCGCGCGAAGCCAGGGTTCCGAATGTGATGATCTGGCAGACGGAGTCGCGGCCATAGAGTTCAGCCACGTGATTAATTACGTCGGCGCGTCCGCGGACGCAGAAATCTATGTCAATATCCGGCATTGACACCCGGCCAGGGTTAAGGAAACGCTCGAAGATAAGGTCATACTGTAAAGGATCCACATCAGTTATTTGAAGGCAGTAGGCTACGAGTGATCCGGCGGAGGAGCCCCGACCAGGACCGACGGGGATTGCATGATCCTTGGCATATCGGACAAAGTCCCAAACGATTAAGAAGTAACCAGCAAACCCCATCTGCTTAATCATCGCGATCTCATTCACGAGGCGGGTCTGATAATCGGCCATCTCGTGTCTGAGTTCACCGCGCCCCTGCTGGCGATCCCAGACCGTTTGCCTTCGGCGCTCGAAACCTTCCCTCACGACTTTCTCGAAATAGTCGTCGGCTGAGGAGTCTTCGCCGGCGGGTATGGGGTAGTTGGGGAGGTGGTTAACGTCTTTCGGCAGCTGAAGGTCGCATCGTTCGGCAATCTCGACCGTCCGCGTAAGCGCTTCGGGTAGTTCGTCACCAAAGATTCGCCACATCTCTTCCGGTGAGCGGACGTAGAAATTGGGGCTGGCGTAACGCAGTCGATTGGTGTCGTTGACTGTCTTGCCTGATCCAATGCAAAGGAGCACATCGTGCGCACGCGAATCCTCGGGCATGAGGTAGTGTGCATCGTTGGTGGCGACCAGCGGCACGCCCGTTTTCCTCGAGAGCTCAACCAGCGGTTTTTTTATCCGTTGCTGCGCCTCCAGTCCATGCTCCTGGATCTCAAGGAAGTAGTTTCCCTTCCCCATGATTTCTTCAAACTCAAGTGCTGCTTTGGCAGCGCCATCAAAATCATCGCGCGCCAGAGCCGCGGAAGGCACACCCGATAGACATGAGGAAAGCGCAATCAAACCTTTTGAATGTTGCGCCAGTAGCTCCTTGTCTATTCGCGGTTTGTAATAGAAGCCTTCGGTGTAGGCCTTGGAAGTGAGTCGTGACAGATTTCGGTAGCCTTCGAGGTCTTTCGCCAGAAGAATCAGATGAAAATTTGCCTTCTCCCCCGGCGCGGTAGCTGCCCGTTCCCTCCGACTTCCCTTCGTGATGTAGGTTTCACAACCGATGATAGGCTTGATTCCCCGCCCCTTCATCGTGTTGTAGAACGTGATCGCGCCAAACATGTTGCCGTGATCCGTCATCGCACACGCGGTCATCCCGAGTTCTTCGGTTCGTTTCGCGAGCGGTTTAATTTGTATGGCGCCGTCGAGCAGGCTGTAGTCGGTATGGAGATGAAGGTGGACGAACTGTTGATCCGGCATAGGATTGCGAAATGAAATATGCGACTGCCTGCCAGCGCAGTCAGAAATTAAAGAGTATGGATGAACGGACGGATGCCACTATAACACGGGCATACGGATCGCCGCGCGACACTCGCCACCACCCGACCAGCATGGGATTATTCCCACTCAATCGTGCTTGGCGGTTTTGAACTTATGTCGTAGACAACTCGATTAATGCCTCGAATCTCTGAGATTATTCGGGACGAAGCACGTGCGAGCAGATCGTGAGGTAGTCTTGCCCAGTCGGCGGTCATGCCGTCAACACTCGTGACAGCTCGAATGGCAACCACTTTCTCGTAAGTACGCTCGTCTCCCATGACCCCGACAGTTGAAATCGGCAACAGCACAGGAAATGCCTGCCACACGGAATTGTAGAGTTCCGCGAAGCGCAACTCTTCATCGAAAATTCGGTCAGCAGCCTGAAGCAAACGAACCCGTTCTTCAGTGACCTCGCCGATAATTCTCACGGCCAGACCGGGTCCGGGAAAAGGGTGCCTGGTTAATATTTCTTCAGGAACCCCCAATTCCCTTCCAATGAGCCGGACCTCGTCTTTGAACAACTCCCGAAGCGGTTCGATCAGTTTCAACTGCATTTTCTCCGGCAGTCCACCGACGTTGTGATGGCTTTTGATAACTGCCGATGGTCCGAGGACTGAGACTGATTCGATCACGTCTGGATACAACGTTCCCTGCATGAGGAAAGCGACGTCGCCCAGTCTGTTCGCTTCCTGCTCGAAGACGTCTATAAACGTCTTGCCGATAACTTTTCGTTTCTGCTCAGGATCGACAATTCCCTTCAATCCGCCAAGAAACCTGTCGCCGGCGCGGACGCCCACGATATTCAGTTTCATTCGTTGCTGCAAAAGCGCCAGCGTTGAGTCGAATTCATTCTCACGCAGAACGCCGTTATCCACGAAGATGCAGGTTTGTCGATCTCCTATTGCGTGATGCACGAGAGCGGCAGCTACGGTGGAATCAACGCCACCGGAAAGTCCGGACACTACCCGCCCTTTGTCGCCGACGGCGTTACGAATTCTCGTTATCTGCTCCTCAATGACTGCCGCAGGAGACCAGTCTCCCCGGCAACTACAAATCGAAAAGAGGAAATTCCTCAGGACTTGCGCACCGAGCGGAGTGTGCGCCACTTCAGGATGAAACTGGACGCCAAAAATCCTGCGTTCGGTATCTTCAATCGCATTAAGCGCGTCGTCAGTAAGGGCCGTTAATCGGAAACCTGGAGGCACCGAAGTTACCTGATCGCCATGACTCATCCAGACGTCCATCTCGGCAGGCAACCCTTTGAAAAGCAAACTGGACTCGTCTACCACTCTCAGTCGCGCATAACCAAATTCGCGGTTTGGAGAGGACTTCACCTCAACCCCCATGTCGAACGCGAGCACCTGCAGGCCATAACAGATACCGAGCACGGGGCAATCGAGCTTGTCTATTAAGTCGGCGGCAGGTCTTGGCGCGCCGTCTTGATAGACGGAGGAAGGGCTGCCCGAAAGAATTACGCCTTTTAGTTGGCGCTCCGCGATTCGTTCGATTGGCGCATTGAAAGGAAGAATCTCGCAATACACGCCTGCCTCGCGAACGCGGCGCGCGATCAGCTGTGTGTATTGCGATCCAAAGTCAAGTACTATGATGGTTTCGTGTTGTGTGTCGCTGGACAATAAAAGCACCTCGGCTGACGCGTGCGTCCTAACAGTCGGGTCGAAATGATGAACCGTGGATTATACTTTTGGATTTTAATAACTCAAGAAGAGCAAACTCTCAGACCTCAATTGCTAACCGAATGCGAATGATTAACTCGAGCTGGCGGGCCGTAGGAAAAGCAGTGTTAACGCTATTCGTCGCTGGCGGCTTGGGATGGATCTTTGCCCAAAGTGTTGATGGCCCCGGCCGCCAGCTTGATCTCTCCCAGCCGCTGACAGTCGCCTGGCGTTACGATTCCAATCTTACGATGAATTTAACTCCAGCCTTTGATAAGGAACGCGTTTACCTCCCGCTCGCAGGCGGCACAATTGTTTCGCTGAAGGCTGAAAATGGACAACTGAATTGGCGCTCGGAAATGGGTGGCGAACTATCGGCTGCTCCAGCCGCCGACGACCTGCGGGTTTACGTTGCTTCGGAGACGCTCAAGACCGCAAGTAGCGCGCGCCAAGCCACGGGTGCTTTACGTGCCCTCGGGCGGGAGGGCGGCGTCACGCAATGGATGCGCACTTTGGCGATGCCCTTGAGGGGCGCGTTGACGCTCAGCGATGGAAGGCTCTTCGCAGCCAGCGACGACGGAAAAGTTTATGCGTTTGCCGCCAACACAGGTGAACTGACCTGGACCTACGACTACGGACACCCTTTCAAGGCTCAACCAGTAGTGACAGAGGGCTTCGTTTACGTTGGCAGCGAAGACGGAAATGTTCTAAGTCTCGATGCAAATTCAGGAAAGCCCGGTTGGCGTTTCAAAACGAAGGGCCCGGTGCGTGGCCCGGTGGCGCATCACCGCGGAGTGATCTTTTTCGGTTCAGGCGATGCGTATGTTTACGCAGTGAATGCGCAAACCGGGAAACTTCTTTGGCGAAAACGCACAGGTGCGGCGGTTCAGGCTGTGGTCCAACCAGGTGAGGATCTGCTAGCCGCCTCGCTTGATAATTTTGTTTACAAGTTTTCTCTGACAGGGGCGCGCTTATGGAAACGTCAACTTCCAGGACGAATTTCGTCGCAGCCTTTGCTTGCCGGTGATGGAGTTCTGTTTACGCCGCTCTCCAGCACGATTGGAGTTGTGCTTGAGATGCGCGACGGGCGACAAGTTAACTCGCTTCCGGTAGGTGAGGAAATCACGACTTCAGCGTCCTCAATCGCCGTAGGCGATACCGTTTTACTTACCTCTGAGCATGGACTGCTTGCGTTTAGAACACCGCGGGCGGTTCCGCCTGCACAGAAGGAATGAGCTCAAACCCGTTCTACCAGCGAGCGCCAAAAGGTTATAGGCTTTAGGCTTGCGCGCTGGTCTCACCCTCTTCCACATTCGGCCGCCGTCTGAAAATCCATATGGACCGCAACAGACCGTTGAGGATATATCCGATGACGATGGCCAGCAGCACGTAACGGGAGTAGAGGAAAATCAGCATGCCCACAGCCACAGCGAGAATAATCGTGCGCATGCTTCGGCTACGAGTTCCGACGGTCTTAAAACTCGAAAACTTAAGCGTGCTAACCATTAGCAAGCCGAGCATCCCCACCAGCGTCATCAATAGGAAGGAATAGATTTCCGCGCGCGCGCGGCCGTAAGCAATCAATGGCACTGGCGCGAAATGGATGATCGCAGCAATCAACCCGCCGGCCACGGGAATTGGGAGTCCAACAAAATTCTTCTTATCCATCTTAATGGTGCCTTCAGCCAGAATTCGCGGCCGTGAAGACTGGACATTGAAGCGCGCCAGCCGGAAGGCGCCGCACATCAGGTACATGAATGACAAGAACCAGGCGAGACTATGAAGATCGCTTCCCTCTTTCAAGGTTGCGCCATACCCCCAAACATACGCGAGGACAGCCGGCGCCAGTCCGAAGGTCACAACATCGGCGATCGAATCAAGTTGAACGCCGATCTCGGTGGTGGTTTTAGTCATGCGGGCGATACGGCCATCCAACATGTCAAACAGAAGTGCCCACCCGATTGCTTTGGCCGCATTGTCGAGATATGACGCAGCCTTGAGCAGGTCCTCGTCAACGCCTGTGCCGACAAACTGGAACCCGCGAGCCGCAGCCATCACGGCGTAGAAGCCCATGCCTATATTTGCGGCGGTGAAAACTGAGGGAATCAGGTAAACGCCCTTGCGCAGGCCGCGCCGATCGGGGTTCCTGGGCTCCAACTCATATTCCTGTTCGGAGTCGGTCGTCATCTGATTCTCCCGATGATCGTAGTTCCGCCCTGAACCCGGGCGCCTTCGGCTACGAGGATTTCAACATTCGAAGGCATCAGAAGGTCGGTGCGGGAACTGAATTTGATCAACCCGAATCTTTCCCCGAGCGAAACGCGCTCGCCGGCACGTTTCCAGCAAATAATTCGGCGGGCCAGAATTCCCGCAATCTGCTTGCAAACGATGGTGATCTTTTCGCCTTCGATTGTTAGAGCGTTTTGCTCGTTTACCAGACTCGCCCTCTCATCCATCGCCACCAAAAACTTGCCCCTGGTATAGGCCACGTTGGTGATCTGACCGGCGATTGGAGCGCGGTTGATATGCACATCAAGGGGCGACAGGAAAATACTAACCAGAGTTGAGGAACCCTCAGCCCCGTTTTCGATTTGCTTGATACGGGTTACCCGACCATCAGCTGGTGACACCACCACGTTGGAATCAGCGGGCGCTTCCCTCTTCGGATCGCGAAAGAAATAAGCCATGAAGGCAGCGATGGCCCCAAATACGATGGCGACTGGCCAGTAGCCAAACGCCAACAGTGTCAGCATCAAGGCCACCGGCACCAACACATATAAAATTCCTTCGCGAGCTATAACCACTCCTTAAACTGACTGCACTTGTCCGATAAGACCGCTGCTGTAAGAAAGGGGACGTGTGGCGTTCCACGTCCCCCCAAAACTCAACTCAGCTAGAGAAAACCGTTAACCCGGTTATTAATGACTCACGCTTTGACCCTTTTGGTGCTGCGTCATAATGGAATACATCTGATCTTTTAGTGCCAACTTCTTTTTCTTGAGCGTAATCTCTTCCAACTGTTCTTCGTCGCTAGGATAAGCCAGAGCTGACAATTCACTTAGTCGTTCTTCGTATCGAGTATGTTCCCTGGCAAGTTCCCGAAATTCAGGGTCTCGATTCATCAGCTCCTCTTTAAGCACATCCGCGGTTGTAATCTCCATTTTACGCAGGTCTCCTTTCAGACGATTCGACGGGGACGAGATTGATTTGGGGAGGTTCTCGGTAAGACCCCCCGGGAATGTTTGGGCACGAAAAAATGTTAGCCCAATTAGCGTATTGGATCAAGCGATTCGATGAGCTTGACGGTCATCACCAATGCGTCCTCAACCGGGTCGGAATAGTAATTCTTGCGCCGCGCGCTCACGTTAAAGCCACACTTTTGGTAAAGTGCAAGCGCGGCACTGTTTCCAGCACGTAGCTCCAAAAAAGCGACCGGCGTCCGCAGCAGTCGTCCTTGTTCGATTATTTTCCCCAGCAGATCCTCACCAATACCCCGCCGGCGATATTCATCCCTCACGGCGACGTTGTTGATGTGAAGTTCGTCCGCGCCCATCCTGGCGACAATATATCCCGCCAGACTGCTGATCCCGCGACGCTGCTCCGGATCGTTAATGCGGGCCACGAACATTAAATTGCGGTGGCGGCCTTGCAGTTCGGCATAATAGGCTGCCCAGCCCCAGCGACTTAAACCCGAACTCTCTTCAATTTCGACCACTTCAAGCAGGTCGTGCTCCGTCATTTTGGCGATGGAAACATCACCGCTTACTGCGAACACCGGTTCCGTCATTCTATTATTTCGCCAGTTCAGCGTCCGAAGGTCTAACGTAGATCGCCTGTAGCTCCTCCGGTCGTTGCGTAAGACCTTGCTGGAAGGCTTGTTTTGCCAGAGCCGCTACGTGCCTCGCAAGGTTAGGATCCTGGCGGGCGAGTTCCCATCCCGAGAATTCCGTTTTCAAAGTCTCATCGTTTGTTACGTTTTGGAAAACGATACTGCGCGTCTGTGCTGCTCTCTCGATTTTCTCACGATGTAACTCTGCGCCACTGCCGGTCCAACGAAGATTTGGAAAAGTCTGGTAACGATCGATCAACTTGTCAGGTGAAAGGTGCGCCGGCGCATCGAGTGCCTCGACCACGAGTTCCCCGGAGAATTTCGCTGCCGAATACATTTGAGCAAAGACCTCGCCGCGTCCAGCCGGCAAGAGCGCGACTGTTGCACTCGAAATGCCTGCAGAGTGGGCCACAGCAGACAACGTAGGAATTCCGATGCACGGACGTTCAAGAGTGGCAGCGAGGGCCTTCAAAGTTGAGATTCCAATCCGCAAGCCTGTAAAACTCCCCGGCCCCGATGCGCACGCAAATAGATCCACATGGTCCAGCGATAGCTCCGCTTCTTCGAGGCAATCGTCGATGTCTCGCAGCAATGTGTTTGACTGCGAGATCGCAGGATCGCCCTTCCGGGCTGATAACTGGATATCACGACGCCCCAGCCAGACACTCCCGCCCAGCGTTGCCGTTTCCAAACTGAGTATTAAAGGAACTTCATCCATGCAATCAAACCGCGCAGCTCACTGCGCCGTGCCAGGAGAACGTGTCACTACCCGCAAGATTCTCGACATGCAGTTAGCCACTTGATACGGCCATCGCGGAAAACTGTTAAAGCGCCCGTTGACGCTAATGGTGGCGAGGATCGGATCTGGCCAACGCTCGCGCAAAGCTTTAGCCAACCCGCGCGGACTTCTCCACTGCGCTGCCATCGGAATCGGATGACGCATCGGTGGTTGGTTGATTGCAAATGGGTTGGCCCAATGTTTGAGGACGTTTTCAACCAGCCATTCCGGCAGTTCCACAGCTTTTGCAGAAACAGGCAACGCCTGGACATTCGCAGCGAGGAGCCTATTGGCAAGGCCAATTGCCGAAACGATCCAGCCGGCTCTCTTCTGGTCGCGCCCAAGGCATGTTTCCCAGTCAAAGGAAGCCGGAAGAGATTCGACGGCCGCCCCAATGTCGCAAAGCCACAGCGGCCGCCAGGCGCCATGTTTCAAAAGATGAATCGCAGAAAGCGCGAGGTGATCTTCACGCCCGACTATGCGAATCGTCTCACTGCGCAGGGAAACTGACGCTGCTCGGGCAAACACGTCGTCAATCTTCCGGTCGGCAAGCTCAGAAAAATGTTCATGCAGATCGATCCAGCAATCGTTCACTTCCGGCGCTGCCAAAACCTTTTTCGCCAGGTTGAAGTGGCGAGGATGAACGCAAAGATCGATGTCGCCGTATGGCCGGAGGGTGCGTTCCGGATAGAGCCCGGCCGCTGCCCATCCTTTTGCGAGAACTGCCTCAATTGACGACTGTCGCAGCAAACGAAACACTCTCTCAATTTTTTCCTCGTGAATCTCGGACTGCAACGCCAGCAGCCGGTAGGCCTGATGAAGCAGCTCAGCCGGGGGAGATTCCCTAAGATCTGTTTGACTAAGTCGCCGCCAACCAAGCGCCGCCGCTCCCGAACCGTAAAGGAGCGGGGATACTTCATCCAACTCGAGCGCGGAAATCTCGAGAGGTGGAAGTTTTGAAGCGCGCCACGAGCCAGCCAGAACTCGCGCAACCAGCTCACCTTTACGAACAGTGGGTTTCATGTTCACGAATCAGAAGTCATGAGGTCGCGTAGGGCATCGACTACTCATTTTCAACCCGGGCGAGCATCGCTGGCACCAACTCTGAGGCATTGCCTCTAACTCCCTTCAGCACCGCAGCCCGCGAGGTTACTCGATGCAAAGTGGCCATCGCCCGTTCAGGATTGCGCCTGGCGGAGACAGTGTTGAAAAGAAGTTCCAGTACTCCCTTGCCCGGAGTCAACTTGCGCGGTCGCCATCGTGCGCCACTCTTAAAATGCGTCATCAGAACCAAACCCACCGGCAGCGGCTTGGTTCCCGAGTGACCGCCGAGCTCGGCAACAGTGACCTTCGTTTGTTCATACGTGCCTTCGTCGCGAAGTTCCAACGGCTTTGCGAAAGGATGCACTCGGCCGCGGGAATCGAAGACGGCATACTCATCAGAGTAGTAAGTTGCACCTGCTCGCACCAGTTCAGCCACCAGCGTCGATTTACCGCTGTAACTGCGTCCGGGAATCACGATCGCCCTTCCCTTCCAGCCTACGACCCCGGCGTGCACAAAAACCCGGTGGTGCGCCAACTCGGCAACAAAGATTCGAAGGTCCGACTCAAATCTTTCGAGCACCTCATCCAGATCGCGTGAACGCTCAATTTGCAAATGGTCCCGATAGAGAATGTTGAATCGACGTAAGTTCGACCGCGGCCCAGCGCCTGCAACCAGAATCGAGTAGACGCGGTCAACGACGGGCGACGAAGCACTCTCGGATTCGTGTGGCAAATGATGCCTCACGCGCTCGAGCAGAGCCTGGTCATTCGAACGAATACCAATGCGAACCCCGTACGACTTAATTGAGAAGCCTGCCGCCCATCCAAGGCGATCTACATTCTCCATTTCAGCCGACGATACCTTCAGCCGCGGTAGTTTGGTCTCTGAAGTAATCATTTCATTTCGCGGCGGAGCCTACTTGCTCGATCGAGAAACTATCCAGCCAGATCGCACCAAAGGCCGGACACGGTGCGGCTGCGCATGGCTCTCGTTGCAGGCCGACGAACACGGCGCCCGTCTCCGCAGGAGTGTCGAACTCAAAACTTGAAACCTGCCACGACTGACTGCCTTTCGCCAACGGAAGGGATTGCCCAAGTTTCCGCCTGGCGCCGCTAGCTTCCCTGACCACCACGATTGGCAAACTACCCGTGACAAGATCCTGTGAACGCGAAGCAAAGTTAATTCGATAGCGCTTCGAAGGATCCACCAACATTAACTGGGAGATGAAGGGGGGCTCCGTCATTGAATCGCCCTTAAACTCTACTTTGAAGCTTTTTGATCCGCTGTGTTGACCGGCGGAATCCACGCCGAGTGCAATCGCAGGGATCGAGCGCGCCACTCGCCATCCGAATCCGACCAGATCGAAAGCTAGCGGAGCTTCGAAACCGCCATCGTGAATCGTTGGCTTCGTCTCTTTTGCCTGGCCACTCCGAAAGACTTCGTACGCCTCGGCAAAGGCGTCCTTCGTGAGCAGCAGCTCGCTCAGTTCGCGCCGAACTTCACCGGGAATATTCCTGGCGGCGCGAACTTGTTCGAGGGCCTCAGTCGCTTTCCCACTTCGCGCCAGGAGTTTGGCGAAAACGATATGCAATTGATCTGTGTTTATTTGTGCCAGGTTCTCGGTTAGCCTGGTATCGCCCTTCGAGACGGCCCACGCAAGATCAATAAGATTTGGAATCAGCGCTGGTTCACTACGAGCCGCCTGGTTCAGATCTTTGAAGGCTTCATCGTATCGCCCGCTCCTCAGCAGCACGTTCCCACGCTGCCAGCGCGGCTCGGCGTAAAACGGAGCGCGTCTGACCGCCTCATCAAACGCTAAAAGAGCTGCAGTCCGGTCGCCTGTCTGATCACGAAGCATGCCCAGGTTTAACCAGAGCGAGTAGTCAAAGGGTCGGAGTGCAACCGAGCGCTCCAGTTCCAGTATGGCGTCGGCGTATTGCCCGGCCCGAGTCAGGACTTCGGCGCTGGCGAGATGAGCTTCAGGATCCGCGGGAGTCAGCTGCGCCGCCTTTTGAGCAGCCGGGAGATTCTGCATTCCCGCTGCATATCTCGAAAAAAGGCGCGAGAGACCAAATGTCCCTGCTTCGCTGATTGTCCAGACGCAGAATGCGATTGCCAGGACAACTCCGAAAAGCCGGACTGCTGGATTGGCGGTGAACCGTTGTGTCGGGTTTTGCAAAAGCCGGAAGAGTGGAGATTATTACTGGGAATGAGATGAATAAAAAGGGCGTGTCAACTCCGGGTGGAGGACACGCCCTTAGCTCGTTTGAAGGTTACTGGTTTAGAGTCCGCTCGGGCTCGGGTTGCCGCCTCGGCCACGAAGGGCTGCCCAGAGCACCACCGGAACCGCGATGGCCGAAACAACGATGGCCGCCGTTACGCCACCGCCAATGCCGCCGCCCCCACCTCCGCCAGCCGCCGCGCCCGCCAATGGCGAGGTGCCTTGGGGACTTAGGGCGCCGTTCAAATAGCAGAAGCCCATGCCCTTACGATTGCTGTTGGTTTTCTCAGACGCGCCCTCGGCTGTGTAGGCCTCTGCCTCACCGGGACCGTTTTTCTTTATAACTACGCATCCTCGGATTAACTTGACCCGCACCTCACCGCTGTCGGCAAAATCCAGTTGGATAGCCGAGTCTGGCGGCAACTCAACGGTGCCGAGCGCGCCCAGATCAATCGTTGCGCTAACACCGGCCGGCGTTTCAATTGTCGCGCCGGTAAGCAGACTCGCACCACTAGCGGCGCTCGCGCCGTTAACGGTGATAGCTCCACCAGTAGTTGTCAGCCGCGCAATAAACTGTTGCGGCACGGCAGCTGTGGATGCGGAAGAAGTTGCCTCGGCAAAACTCAATTGGATATAGACCTGAGCCATCGCGAAAGCGAGGAACACGGCAATAGCTTTGAAACCCTTCCGTCTTTGTGTGGTCATCTTTTTGTCCTTAGTTGAAAAAAAAAGCAGTATCAGATTTGAAATCCGAGGCCTTGGATGGGCGAAGTTTACTTGGCTTCCGCGCGAACGTCAATGCCTTTGTGCAGAATTCCGCACATTTCCAACAAAATTCTGCTTGCTCCCTACACCCGTCACCCAGTCACTGTTTCAGAAAGCGTCGCTCAAACTCATCAGCCAATTTTGGGTCCAGGCTCTTGAGAATCTGGTACTCATCGAGCGCGCCCTTCTTGTCACCTAAGGCAACGTGGGCCACGGCCAAATTGTAATGGGCCTCGGCATATGAAGGATTCAGTTTAATTGCATTCTTAAAGGCGGCCGCGGCCTCCTGATATTGTTTTGTTGCAAAGTAAACCTTGCCGAGGTTGTTATGAGTTTCCGCACTTTGCGGTTTGAGAGCGAGCGTTTTTTTGTAAGCTTCGATGGCCTGATCAAACTGGCGCGCCTGAAACAAAGCGGACCCGAGGCTATTGTAGGCGTCTGCGAAATCACTTCGGAGGCGCACTGCCTGCTGCAGGGCAGCGACTGCTTCATTGAACTTGCCCAATTTGTAATAGGCCGTGCCAAGATTGTAGTGGGCTTCGGCAAATTCCGCTTCGAGTCGAACCGCCCTGGCCAGGATTTCCGCCGCCTCCGGATAATTGCCCAGGTTGTTGTATACAGAGCCGAGATTATTAAGCGCCTTGGCATACTCCGGTCTCAGCCGAATTGCTTCCTTGTAGGCATCGATCGCTTTCTGATACCTATCCGGCGTGCCGACTCTGTCGGGTGCTTCGGCAAGCTTCGCGTAAGCGTAACCAAGGTTGTTGTAGGCCACCGCGTTATCCGGGTTGAGTTTGACGGCCTGAAGCAATTCGCTGACAGCCTGACTGTAATCGCTGAGCAATATCAGCAAACTTCCGAGGTTGGTTCTCGCTTCGGGATACTCGGGCTTGAGCCTGATCGCCTCGCGATAGGCCAGCGTCGCTTCCGGATATTTTCCGGTCATGTAATACGCGTTTCCAAGGTTGTAGCGAGCGTCCGCAAACTGAGGATTTACGGTGGTCGACTTGATAAAAGTGTCGATGGCTTGCTGGTATTGACCAGTGATGTAATAGGTTGCGCCAAGGTTGTTGAGCGCGTCAGCGTCGCCAGGCTTCAAGCGAATGGCTTGGCTAAAAGCACCGATGGCTTCTGGATAGCAGCCGGCCTTGTAATACGTTGCGCCGAGGTTGTTATGGGCCACGGCGTCGTTTGGCGTCAGCCTGACCATTTTTTGCAACACATCCAACGCCTGAGTTGGCATTCCCAGTTTGTCGTAAACAAATCCGAGGTTGCTGAGAGCTGTCGCGTTATCCGGCTGTAACTTCACCGCTTGTTGATACGCAGTTGCCGCCTCCTGGAAGCGGTTTAAGCTTAGCAAGCTGTCGGCAAGGGCATTAAGTGCTTCCGGCCACTCGGGTTTGACGCGGATGGCTTCTTTGAATGCTCCCACCGCTTCGTCGTGTTTCTCGAGAGAACCAAGCGCAATACCGAGGTTGAAAAAAGCATCCGCATCGTTTGGCTTCAGCACCAGTGATTGCTTGAAGGCTTCCGCGGCTTCACTATTCTTGCCGCTACTAAAATAGGCCGCGCCAAGATTGTTGTAGATAACTGGATCTTTTGGCGTGTGTTTCAGGGCATTCAGATACGACTCGATCGCGTGCGCAAAATCTCCCAGGTCGTAAAAACTATTTCCCTGGTTCTTGAAAGCCTCGCCTTTGTCCGCGTCGGAAAGCGTCGCTTCGACTACTGTGGTGCTCGGGGACGGAGTGGGTCGTGGCCGGCGTCGATCAGGCGTGGTATTCCTGGCAACCTCGGTCGGTCTCACCGCCGGCTTGGGGGAACGTTTAACTACCAGCATCGCCGCGCCCCCTGCCAGATCACGCACCCGTTGCGGACGCTTAAAGATGATTGCCGCACCGCCCATCATGTCCTGCCCGCGAAAAGCGCTGGCGCCCCCACCCTGCGGGAGCATCGCAGGCATCGCTTCAACCAGCGAAGCGATCAGCAGCAGCGCCACAGCGCCATTGAGCGGGATTGACCTACGCATAGTTTTTAGTTGGCTCAGCGGCCCATCGCGGCTTGGACGCGGCAATCACAACCAGCGTTGTAAAAACCAACGCGTTAATCAGGAGGTGAAGTCCAAAGTCCGCGAGGCTGTGAACGGCAACACCTACGATGGCCATGGTTGCGCCAAAAGCTGCGGCGCGACGAAACCGGTTTGGCGACCGCAAGTTTTCTCGGGTAGACCGAAACAGCGACAGCACAAACCAGACACCGATCGTTAAACCAATCAAGCCGCCACTGGCGAGCAGCTCCAGATAGTCATTGTGTGCCTGCTGAGGCGTCATCGCTCCTGAGGCGTCATGAAACTCCGGTACCCGAGCCCAATAAGCGCCCATTCCCACGCCGACAATCGGATTTGCCGCAAACATTCTCCACGTGGAGACCCAAACTTCGTTTCTCCTAACGCCGTCCCGAGACTCAACTCTTGCCGATGGCAGCTCATTGCCAGTTGCCGCCAGCCTGGCTGCGAGTTGATCGCCCCCCATCCAAAGCGTTCCAAAAATGACCCCGCCGACCAGGATCACAAGCAGCGCGAGCTGCGCAGTTTTTGACTTGAGCAGTCTCGCCGCTCTTGAGCTTGCGGTCGCAGCGTTTTCCAGTGGCGTGACAGTGGTGAAGAGGAGCACCGCCGCAGTGATCTGGGCCAGCATGGCGATTAAGCCACCTCGTGAGTTACACAAAACCAATCCAGTCCATAGCGGTAATAAGGCGGCCAGGTATATCAAGCCCTGATCACGTCTGACTCCGCCGCCCACTACGAGACCGAGTGCCAGGCCAAAACCCATTTCCATCAGGTACGCAAAGTGGTTTCGATTGATAAACTGCCCATAACCCTGGTCGGGACCGATTATTGGCAAGCCAAACCCAATCGAGTGCTGCATGGTTTGTCGCAGGATGCCGAAGATTGCACTGGCCACCGCCACCGCAATCACGACGTTGATTACCGCGCGCAGGCGTCGTTCGGTCGAGGCATAGCGCCAGGACAGCATTCCCGCCAGCGACAGTGCCAGAAACTGAAAAACGAAAAAGCGAGTTTGATACGGATCCGCGCTGATTGAATTCCAGTTTGTGTTGGCGATGTTTCCAAAGTGAATCGTCTGGACGAAAGAAAAGAGGGCGAATGCAAGAACCGGAAGAGCTATTCTTCTGATGCCGTTCAGGTCGTTAAACCATTTCTGCCTTAGCAGTCCCTCGATCAGCCACAGAATGCAAAGACTGAAAACCGCACAAACGAAAAACGCTTTCCACCAGGGCTCAGCGGTTCCATAGGGAATTGCGGTGAAGACGATTAGCCCGAGAAGTAAGACGAAGATAATCCTTCCCAACAGGTCAGCGCCGCGGAGTCGTGAAGGGACGCCTGGCGACTCAACATCCGGAACCGATCGCAACCTGGTTGACTGCGACATCAACCAGCGATCTTTCCAATCGTTGCGCTCATTGGGATTTGGGTGGCGTCCACCGGAGCAGACGACTTAAAGGCTCGCTCAGCAGCCTCCGCCAACTCTCGCCGAAATGAACTGGCCAGGTAATTCATGTTGAGTAGCAGTGGCGGTCCATCAACTGGGCGGTAGAAATTCATCCACCCCCACTTGCCATTCCCGGTCGCCAGAGGTAACTGAAAACTCCAGAATTTGCTTGAGTCTTTGACCATGTCGTCGTTTACATCAGCGTGTTGCCATGACCAGAAGATTTGGCCGCCGCGAAATTCCACTTTTCCTCGAGCCTGGCGCTGCTCGACAGCGCTGCAAACGCGCTCATTGAATTCGGCGCAGCCGGCTTGGCCCAGCTGCAAATTTGCGTGCGCAAACTCTCCGAACTCCAGTAACAGCCCAACGGCGTCAAAAAGTTCATTCAGGGTTGAAGCCTGGGAGAGAGCCAGGCTGGCTCGTCGCAAGCGGATGTTATTAGCGACCCGAATTCGCCGATCGCCGACGGTTCGTTTCATGCCCGCCCGAAGTTCATCAACCTCGTGATAACGCAGGTGGCCCACGCCGATAATTACCGCGACCGCGATAACGAACAAAACAAAGCCCGTCTGCGGTGACGACGTTTTAGTGAATAGTGCAGCCAACAATCCGAAGAGCGCGCAGACCGCGTAGAGAATTAACACGACGCGACGTTGTGACCAGCCACGGGCCAGCAACATGTGATGAATGTGTTCACTGTCGCCCTGGAAGATTGGCCTCCCGCCAACCAGCCGCCGGGCCATCGTTACACCTGTATCCACCACCGGCAACCCAAACGCCAGGATAGGCGTTAATACCGCCACGGCGGTGGTCGCCTTTTGCGTGCCCAGCACGGCCAGTGCCGCCAGCAGGAAACCAACGAAGAGAGCACCGGAATCGCCCATGAATATGGATGCGGGATTGAAGTTGTAACGGAGGAATCCGGCCAGCGCGCCACAGAGCACGAGCGACACTACGATCATCAAGTGGTTATGTTGGGCGAGTGAGACAACCAGGATTACCAGGGACGAAAATAGCGCCGCGCCAGGAGCCAGACCGTCCATTCCATCGATTAGATTGAAGGCGTTGGCAATACCGACGAGCCAAAAAACAGTAACCAGGAATCCAACCACCGGTGGCAAATAAACTGCGCCCACAAATGGAATTGCCAGGACTTCAATTCGCCCGCCCATCCAGTAGAACAACGAAGCGATTAGGCCCAGACAGATAAACTTCGCGGCCGCATTCGCGCCGCGCAAATCGTCGTAGATGCCTAGCAGCAATACCAGCGTGGAAGGCACGAGCGCGATGAGAATATCGGTGGTGTAATAGGTGCGGAGCGACTCAGTGACAAAATTCGAAACCAGCGGCAGCGTGGAAAGGGCGAGGCCCATTGAGAAGTAGATGGCCACGCCACCCAACCGCGGTATTCCAAACTTGTGAATCCGGCGATCATCACTTGGGACGTCCAGCAGCTTGAAGCGTTCACAAAGCCGCCGCACCAGCGGCGTGATAAACAGTGCCGCGGTCGTGGCGATTAGAAATAATGCGAAATACGATTTCAACCGAGCTTACCTCTCAAAATTTACAGTTCAATGTCCTGATCTTAAGCGAAACTTACCCGCGCGCGGCGGAGATATAGCCTGCCGGCTTTGTGTGAGTCGAATCTTCGCTTTCGGCAGTGGCCTGAGCGCGGAAGAGCGCAATCATCTGCGGCAGTAAATTAGTTTTGGCAAATCTATCCGCGAGTTCTGAAACCTGATCGCGCGATCGCGTTGTCTTTTGTTTGGCGGCGTCGAGAATGTGTTCGACTACACTTTCCGCGTCGCCATGCCTTGCCGAGTAAGCTCCGTAACTCTCGTTTGTCTGCGCCGCAATCTCGCTGATGTGACTCTCGAGTGGTCCGATGTAAAGCAATGGACTGCCAACCGCTAGAATGTTGTAGAGCTTTGAGGGATGGACAATGCCGACAAACTTATCGCCCATCACAATGGTGTGTAAGTCTGCGGCGGAAAGTGAGCCCGCGAGCATTTCAAATGGCTGGTAAGGCAGGCAACGAATGTTGTCCAAACCATGTCGCAGCGCGAATTCCCTCACCTTCTTTTGCTCGCTTCCTCCGCCAACAAAACAAAAGACTATGTCCGGAACGGGCTGCGAGCCACTGCTGATTAGCCGCGCCGCTTCCAGCAGGGTGTCGAGCGGATGACACGGGCTGTGATTCCCCGCGTACATTACCACGAACTTTTCGGTGAGATTGTGTGCCGCGCGAAATGCCCGCCGGCCGGCGTCATCAAAACGGACAGTCTCATCGTGAGCCCACGGCGGCAGGACGGCAACGCGTTCGGAAGCGACGCCCTTTCCGAGAATGCGTTCTTTCATAAAATGATCGAGCGCGATGACTTTCTCGGCCTTTAGCAAACTGTAGCGCAGGAGGCTGCCGAGCATTCGTGCTGGAACAGAGTTTTCCTTCAACCAACCCGCTGCGACTGCTTCGTCGGGATTCAAATCCATCACCCAGAAGAAAAACCTTCCGCCCTTGATACGCGCGAAGAGCGAACCCAGGAAGGAAATTAGCGGTGGGGATGTTAGCGCCACGACCACATCAAAGCGTGGCAGCGTCGCCAGCTTTAGAGCACAATTCATGAGGAAACTTCCGAAGTTTGCCGCGCGCCGCCATCGTGAATTCTTTCCCAGCGAGACTGAAGAAATGCGAATGATGTCGATTCCCTTCCAGGTCTCGCGCCGTGGAAAGGACTGCGCGGGATTGTCGTAACCGCGGTCGCTCGTAACGACAGTCACCCGGTGTCCCTCTGCGGCCAGTCCAACGGCTAAATCGGTAAGCTGCTGCGCCGTGGCCACCACGTCCGGGTAGAAGCATTGATTTAGCAGGAGGATGTTCATGAAGAAATAGTAATGAGTAATGAGTGATAAATGCGCAATGAGTGATGCGACGACGAGCTAGAATCTTCTATTGATCTCATCACTCATTACGCATTACTCATCACTCTCAATTCGTTTCCTGAAATCAGCGACCGTCTTCACCAATCCCTCGTCAAGCGGGATTGTCGGGTTCCAGCCGAGCAGGGTTTGCGCCCGCGAGATGTCGGGTTTTCGCTGTTTGGGATCGTCCTCTGGTAGGGGAAGGTATCTCACTCCGGACTTTGAGCCACAGGTCTTCACTACCTGTTCTGCAAGTTCCCTGATCGTAAACTCGCCTGGATTCCCAAGGTTGACCGGATCGTGAATCGCGTCGGCATTCATCAACCGGATCAAGGCCTCCACGAGATCGTCGACATAACAAAAAGAACGCGTCTGATCGCCGGCCCCATAAAGCGTAAGGTCTTCACCACGCAACGCCTGGACTATGAAGTTTGACACCACCCGGCCGTCGTCTTCCAACATGCGCGGCCCGTAAGTGTTGAAGATTCTTGCAATGCGTGTATCCACATGATTCTGCCGGTGATAATCCATCATCAGGGTTTCAGCGATGCGCTTTCCTTCGTCGTAGCACGAACGCAAACCGATCGGGTTGACGTTGCCCCAGTACTCCTCCGGTTGCGGATGGATGAGGGGATCACCGTAAACTTCTGAAGTGGAGGCTTGCAGGATTCGCGCGCGAACCCGCTTGGCGAGCCCCAGCATATTTATCATTCCCATCACGCTGGTCTTCACTGTTTTCACTGGATTGTATTGATAGTGAATCGGCGAGGCCGGACAGGCGAGGTTATATATTTGATCCACTTCCAGCAGGATGGGTTCGATCACATCGTGGCGAATGAGTTCGAAGCGATGGCTGTCCATCAGCTTGATGATGTTGACGCGACGCCCGGTAAAGAAATTGTCGAGACACAAAACGTCGTGTCCGTCATCCAACAGCCGCTCACAAAGATGTGAACCAATAAAACCAGCCCCGCCGGTTACTAAGATTCTCATAGGTTTCGATTCCGAGTTTCGAGTTTCGAGTTCCAAGTTTCGAGTTCCAAGTTTCGAGTTGAAGTCGGGTGATGTCTGTTTCAGTGGCGTCTAGTTCTGCGCGACAGGCTTGAACTTTGTACCTTTGTAACCTGAACCGCGCAGATACTTCATCAGCCCACCCACCATTTTGCCAGTCTCCGCTGCCAGGGCTTTGAGTTGAAGAAGCTCATCTTCATGGATATAGCCCTGGTCTGCTGCCACGTAGAGCTGGCACCTAACTTCCGCAGCAGAGGCCTTGGCAGTCGCCAGAAACTGAACAAATTCACCAGTGCCGCTCCGATCGTGGCCTTCGGCGATGTTAGACATAACAGATACAGAAGCCCGACGGATTTGATCCTTCAAACCAAAGTCTCTCGAAAAGGGTGGTTTGTTCGACGCCCGGTAAACTTGTCGAGTAAGTTCTCTTGCTTTCTCAACATTCAATCTCTTCGAATTAAAGGTGGCCATAGATTTCCTCCAGGTATTTGAGGGTGGAGCGGTCGAGGGGTAATCTTTTAACTCTTAAACTCTTAATTTTTAACTCTTGACCCGAAACTCGAAACTCGAAACTCGAAACTAAATGGTCCGCCTCACAGCGAAATTGCCCAGGTACAACACGTCCATCCTGGTCTTCAGAAAGCAGTCAATCGCATGCCGTGGCGTGCAAACCACCGGCTCGTTTTCGTTGAAAGAAGTATTCAAAACAATCGGCACACCGGTGAGGGCGTTGAAATCAGAAATGAGCTGGTAGTAACGCGGATTGAGCTCGCGCGAAACCGTTTGTAAACGCCCGGAGCCATCAACGTGTGTCACCGCCGGAATCTCAGCGCGCCGCTCCTCGCGGACCTGGTAGACCATCAACATGGTCGGCGCCGGATGGTCCTGTTCAAAATAGTCTTTCGTGCGTTCCTCGAGAATTGAAGGCGCAAAAGGACGAAACGGTTCGCGCTTCTTGATCCTTTCATTCAAGATCGCCTTCATGTCAGCGCGACGTGGGTCAACCACGATGGAGCGATTGCCCAGCGCCCGCGGACCAAACTCCATCCGTCCCTGAAACCAGCCGACCACCAATCCATCCGCAATGTCCTGCGCTGCTCGTTTTGTAACCGCAGCGTCGTCGTAAGTTTCAAACACGAGATTACTGGCTGCCAGCTCTCCACGAATTTCTTCATCCGTAAACTCCGGGCCAGTGTAGGCGCCCAGCATTATTTCCCCGCGTGGCCGCTTCAGCTTGCCGTTGTAGATGTCGTAGCAAACCCCGAGCGCTGTGCCACTGTCTCCCGCCGCCGGCTGAATGTAGACGCGACGGAACGGTGTATTGAGAAGAATCTTTCCGTTCATCACAGAGTTGTAGGCAACTCCGCCTGACAGTCCCAGATCGGTCAAGCCGGTCTGCTCGTGTAAGTGATTGAGGATATGGAAACCCACTTCCTCCAAACGCTGCTGGAGACTCGCTGCGATATCACGCTCACGTTGGCTGACGGCAGAGCCTGGTTCGCGCGCTGGCCCAAACGTACCGGCGAATGCATCTGAATAAATCCTGCCGATTATCGGCGAGCCCTGGTCCCAGGTCATATCAACGCCTTCAGCGTGGTGCAGAAAATAATCGAGGTTAATGCGAAATTGACCGCCTGCTTGGGTGCGAATAATGTCGCGAAACTCTTCCATGAAGCGCGGCTGGCCATAGGGCGCCAGGCCCATTACTTTCCCTTCGTCACCGTAATGAGGGAAACCAAGGAACTGCGTGGTCGCCGTGTAAACGATGCCGGTAGAGTGCGGATATTCCACCTGCCCCAGGATCTCGATTGAGTTGTCCTGCCCGGCTCCCCACATCGTTGAGATAAAATCTCCGAAGCCGTCAATGGAAAGCAGTGCCGCCCGAGCGAAGGGCGAAACAAAAAATGAACTGGCCAGATGCGCACGGTGATGTTCCACATTGTGAAACTGCGCGCGCAGATCCTTTGGAGAAACACCGAGCGCTGCGGCGATGGCATCCTTCAAATCGCGAACCTTAGCAGCGTTGCCCAGACGGTCTTTTACCTGGCGGAAAATGCCAGAACCTTTGCCGTTGCCCCGCCCGTTATCCGGAACTGGGATCGCCTGCCCAGCGCTGTCGTGGAGAGGGCTGTCTACGACGGCATCATTTTCTTCAATTGACTGGCGACTGGCGACTGACGACTGCCGGCTGCCACGGCCGCCTGTTAATTGGCTGGCGGCGCGTCCGGCGGCGAACAAGACTTTCTTGTGTAAATGGGCGGAAGGGTCGCGCGAGATGCCGATGTGCTCGACAGCGTCGATTCCGATCCCGGCAGTCTTCAGGCAATAACGAATTGCTTCGGTAGGGAAACCAGCGCAATGCTTCACGCGATTGAATCGCTCTTCCTCGGCCGCGGCGAGCAGTCTTCCGTCTTTGATGAGTGCGGCGGCGGCGTCACCGTGATAGGCGTTTATTCCAAGTATGTACAATGTTCGATTTTAGAATTCAGATTTCACGTCTCAAATTTCAGAGTTGAGATTTCGGATCTCAAATCTCAAATGTGAAGTTTTCGAAGCTCAGATCTCAGACGCAGTCCAGATGGGTCTTCACCCATTCATTCAAGACGTAAAGACTCCACGGCCGCGACCAACTCGTCTTGCCACCGAGATAGTCCAGCCAAACCTCGCGCACGTGTCCAACGTCTATCACTTCAGCCAGCGCCGGCGATAATTCGCTTAACCCGTTCTCAATTTTTTGTTTCAACGGTCCACGCAGCCACTCGGCCCAGGGAAAGGTGAACCCGCGTTTGGTTTGGTTCACCACCTCTTCGGGCAGGAGATCGCTCAGCGCGGTCACCAGCAGTGCCTTGGGCACACCCTTCCGCACCTTCATTGCCTTTGGCAAAGACGTGACAAACTCTACCAGCGAGTGATCCAGAAACGGCACGCGCACCTCGAGTGAATGGGCCATGCTCATGGAATCCGTGTCACGCAGCAGGGTGTTAACCAGGTAAGACTGCATTTCCATACACGATACCGCCGCGAAGGAATCCAACGATCTCGCCTGCTCGGCGCTGGCCGAAAGCCACTGCCACCAGAGCGAGGTCTCGAGCACGTTGTTCCCGGGCATCAGTCCGGAAATTTGCGCCGGAGTGAAGAGAGTCCTTGCGAAATAAAAAGGATCTGGCAACGCTTCGGGTGTATTTAACAGGGCCGAAATCTTCCGGGTGGCATCGCGGTGCACGAAGCGACTGCCACCGCTGGCCCTGACTGCCGAAGTCGCTGCCGACATCGTCGTGTTCATGGCTGCACGGAAAGCGCCCGGTACATGGGCGCCGGCTGCGGCCAGTTGTTTATATCTGGGTGTGCGCTGAAATGAGCTATAGCCGCCAAACACTTCATCGCCGCCCAGACCGGACAACGTTACCTTGAGTCCTGCATTCCGCGCGCTTGACGAGACGAAGTAAGTGTTTACGCCATCGATGCTCGGCTGGTCGAGCGCACCAACCGCATCGCCGACTCGTGACAGCATCTCATCAGGCGTCACCCTAACTTCCTGATGTGTCGTGCCGAATCTGGCCGCGGTCCGGCGTGCTATTGCCGCTTCGTCAAACTCTTTTTCCGCAAACGCGACGGTGAACGTATGTATGCCGGAGACTTCCCTGCTCGCCAGACCAGCGAGCGAGGTGGAATCGATGCCACCACTCAGAAACACGCCCACCGGCACGTCGGCAATCAGATGGCTGCGTACGCTCTCTTCGAGCAACGTGCGAACTCGCGCCACGGTCGCTTCGTTGTCACCCTGTTCGCTGTGACCATTGGTGGACTTCCCGTTGCCTGATTCACGCGAACCGGCGTTCTGTCGTCTGGCAGAGATCTCATTAACGCGGTCGCCTACGTTCCAGTAAGCTTTGACCTTAAGGGGCTCCTGCTTGCCAACGTCAACCGATAGCGTGTGGCCCGGAGGCAGCGAGAACACTCCTTCAACCAGCGTCATCGGCTCACTCACAGAACCAAACATCAGGAAGCTTTCCAGCGCCGCACGCGATAGACGCCGCTTCACGATCCCGCTCGCCAGCAGTGTGCGCACTTCCGACGCAAAAATAAATTTGCTGACTGCTGATGGCTGATTGCTGACTGAGGCGTAATACAACGGTTTAATACCTAGCCTGTCGCGCCCGAGAAACAAAACGCCTTCTTCACTGGGACCGCGGGCGCCCCGGGGTCCCCTGCGGGGCAGCCCCGCTGGGGTGGCTGACTCGCCCGCACTTTGTTGTGTCTTCATCCGCCGGTCGTAAATCGCGAACGCAAACATCCCCTGCAGACGGTTGACGCATGCGGGACCCCACTCTTCATAAGCGTGCGCGACAACTTCAGAGTCGGATCGCGTTTTGAAAACATGGCCGAGCGCAGCAAGTTCGTCGCGCAACTCGAGAAAGTTGTAAATCTCGCCATTGAGAACCGCGGCAACTTTTCCGTCCTCATTGAAGACTGGCTGATGGCCGCCCTCGACATCGATGATGCTGAGCCGACGCATTCCGAGTGCGAGCCGGCTCTGTTGGCTTTCGAGATAGCCTTCGTCGTCAGGTCCGCGATGGCGCATGGTTGGCGTCATTCGCCGCACAATTGCGTCTGCGTCCGGACCATCACTCCAATCAACTACGCCGCAAATGCCACACATAAGAAAGTTTCGATTTTCAACTTTTTAGTTTCAAGTTTGAATGCGGGTAGTTGGCTACACGGAAAGTGCAGGCCATCACTTTGCAGTTTCAAGACCGTCCGCGACCTGAGGACTAATACTGGAAACACTCGTTCTAGTCAGCGACGCGTAAAGAGTTTCCATTTCATTGACCGGGCCTTCCCACGACAAATCCCTGGCCACCGCCGCGCATCCGCTGCGGAGCTCGGCCACCTGTGGACCGCCACCAAGTAGTAGTTCGATGCCCTTGTGCAATGCGGCTACGTCATACGGCACCGCGAGTCCGGCCTTTCCGTCCACCAGCGGAGCGATGCCACACTGATCCGTCACCAGGACCGGGGTGCCGCAGGCAACGGCCTCCGCTGCTGCATTTCCAAAACTTTCATAGCGCGAGGGCAGAACAAAAACGTCAGCGTCAACAAGCGCCTCGAGCTTTTGCTGTCCATATAAAGGTCCGGTCAGGATTACCCGTGCGCCGAGATCAAATTCTGCGATTAGCGCTTTAACCGTATGCGCGCATCCATCGTGATCATCCGGCCCTGCGATAACCAGCTGCGCTGCGGTTTCGAGTCGGGCAAACGCCTTTACCAGGTGGTCCAGGCCTTTGATAAACGAGAGCCGGCCAAGAAACACTACTAAGCGCGTCGAGTCAGCCAATCCCAGGTGCGCGCGAAACGCGCCACGCGCGGGTAACGCGGCAAACTCTGCCGGGTCAATGCCGTTACGACGCAGCACAACTTTACCCGTGGGAATGCCACCGTCGATCAATTCATCTCGCTCGGTTTCCGAAGTAGCGATGATCGCCTGCGCTCCATTGAATAGCGCGTTGCCAACCAGCGAGCGGTAGAGGCGTTTCTTATGCCGGCTACGAATCTTTGGCCCAAACATTCCCAGCGGCTCGAGCACATAGGGCACTCCATAACGGCGGCAATACCAGCCCGCCGCCGAACCGATGAGATCGTAGAGTCCGTAAATGTGCACCACATCAAACCCGCGCAGGCGCTCCGCAAAGAAGCGGAGCATTCGCGGATTGATTGTCGTCGCCCGGTAATTCTGGGTAGTGCGCAAATAGATCGCTTCGACGCCGTTGTCCTGCGCTTCCCAGCCCCAGGCGCTTCGCGTCCAATTCCTTAGCTCGGAGAGTTTCGTCTGGCCATCGCTGTCGCCCATGTCGGCGGTCAATACGGTCACGTCATGTCCGCGCTGGGCCAGTGCCCTGGCGATCGCCCGCACCTTGACCGGTGGCCCACCCTTGCTGAGGTAAGGATAATAAGTCTGCGTAGTTTTCAGGATGCGCATGAACTGGAACGCGTCTGACTATTTATTCGCAGCGGCGGGTGATGTGGCCAAAGATCCACTCCAGTCGCACTGTTCAAGTGGCTCGGGCGCTTGTTCGTTGAACAGTTTGTCGTAAACCTTCAGGAAAACATCGCCGGTAGCCTCGAGCGAAAACCGCTCTTCCACAACCTTGCGGCCTTCTCTGCCGAATTGATCGCGCAACTCCGGTTCAGAAACCAATCGCCCCATTGCTTCTGCCAGCGCCCGCGCGTCGCCTACCGGCGTTAGAAATCCTGTCCGGCCTGGAGTAATCGCCGTGGCCGGCCCCCCACAATCGGTACTGACGACGGCCAGACCGCTTGCCATCGCTTCCAAAATCACAATCGCAAGACCTTCTTCGTCAGAGGACAGCACGAAAAATGAAGCGTTGCGGTAGAACTCGGCCAGTTCTTCGCCTTGTTTCGGACCAAGCAAGTGAACTCGATCCGCCAGTCCCATGGTCTGAAGCCGCAACCGCGCTTCTTCGGAAGGAGCATCACCAATCAGGAAAAGATCGGGAACATTTCCCGCCATTTCTTGCAGCAACGCATAGGCTCGCAGCAGCAGATCGACGTTCTTGCGAGGATCTGATAACCGGGCTACGCAAATTACGTAATCCGATCCTCGCTTCGCTGCGGGTCGAAATCGATTGGTGTCCACACCGCACGGCGCCAACACAACGCGCTTCCTTCCGGCAATCGGTTCGAGAATGGCTCGCGTGTATTCGCTGAGGGCGAAGATTCCATCTGCCATCTCGATTGCACGGCGTTCGTAGCGTTCAGTGATAGGCACCATCAGTGATGACCACGCTTGACGGGGCATTGAACCCTTTCGCATTACGCTTTCGCGATCGCCACGCGTAGTAGTAGCGGTCCACAACAGAATCGGACGATCGACACCTTCAGCGACACAAACCCATGGGGGACAACCAACCACGAACTGCAGCAAATCGTAATTCTTGAGCAGCTCCGTGAGGTTACGCCGCGGGCGATATCTCTGGAATTCAAGCTCGCTGCCCCAGGCGCCAACATGAGTGAAAACGAACTCGTGCCAGGCGAGTTGTTGAATCTCGGGTTCTTGAAACCAGCTTGCAGGTCGTCTCAGTTGGAGACTTGCTTCGTCGGATGCCGACGTGGCGAGGGAAATCAATTCTGGTTCGTACCGTCCAGACTGGAGCAGGGTTCTATGAAGGAATCTGATCATGGTCGGAAGGCCGCCGACCAGGGACATCTCATGGGTTATCAACGCGACGCGCTTCTTCATTTCGTGACGGTATCCTGGCCCTCAAAGGCTCGTTGCGTTTCGGAATGGGCTTCAAAAGCATCACGATTTGCTACGACCCAGGAATGCAGGCGCTCGTAACCTGCTTTGACGCCGACGCGCGGTCTCCACGAAAGGTGTTGAAGAGAATAGCGAATATCCGAGACATAAACAGGCTGATCCCCGGGTCGCCAATCGGCAAAAGAATGCGATACAGGTCGCCCGGAATGCTCACCGAGCATTTGCAAAAGTTCAAGCAAAGACAAAGTGTTTTCAGGGCCCCCTCCGATGTTGAAAGTCATGCCGGAAACCTTGTCGATGCGCTCGATCGCAGCCAGGTAGCAATCGATTAAGTCATCAATAAAAAGAATGTCGCGGACCTGTTTACCCGTTCCGTAGATCGCGACCGGTTTCCCCAAAGCGTGAGCAATGGTGAACCATGCCACCCAGCCTTGATCTTCAACACCAAACTGGCGGTAGCCATAGATGCAGGATTGTCGAAAATTCACCGTGCGCAAAGCGTAAATTCGCGCATAGTCGCTAACATACTGATCGGCGGCCCCCTTGGAACAGCCATAGGGAGAATGAAAATCCAGCGGTTGGGACTCGCTGACTCCCTTAGGCAGGTCACTAAGTTCGTATCGCGACGCCTGCTCCACCATGCCGAAATCCGGCAGCTTGCCATAAACCTTGTTTGTGGAAGCATTGAGCACAATCGTGTTGGGGCTATGCTCACGCACAGCTTCGAGCACGTTAAAAGTCCCCAGCGCATTAGTTTCAAAATCGCTTCGTGGATCGATCACCGAAGTGGTTACCGCTACCTGCGCTGCGAGGTGAAGAACCACGTCAAAGTTACCATCCGCAAGCGTAGCAGCTAATCCCTTCGGATTGCAGACATCTTCCTGAATGAAATCAAAAGGTGTCTGGGTACGTAACCATGACAAATTTTGGTTACTGCCGCGGCGGCTCAGATTGTCGAGAAGGGTTACGGAATGGCCAAGTTGCAAAAAGCGTTGGGCGGCGTTGCATCCAATGAAGCCGCAGCCGCCAGTTATAAGGATTCTCATTTAGTTGAAAGCCAGGATTTAAGTCGCGACGGCCGCTAGCGATTGTTTGGTGATGGCAGCAAGTGAGGTCGTTTGGTCTGGGTCTTGTACAGCTTGCGATGCTGATGGATCATCCTGAGATATTGCCAAAAACTGGGCGTGGTGAAAGTGTGAACGCTAGCGGCCTGTGATTTCGCCGCTGCGGAAAAATCAGAATAGCTCCTGATCAGTTTCACAAGACCCTTGGCGCTTTCTTCGTAGAGCCGAGCATAGTTGTGGCTGACTGTCTGACGAAGAGTTGGTAGCAATTCAAGCCTCAACCTCTCCTGGTAGAGAATCTTACCTCTGTCAATCTGGTTGTCGATTTGGTGGATGGTATATCCCGTCTCGGATGAGCCCTGATAGATTTGCCAAATTACACTTTGAGCTCCGCGGAATTCCGGCAGCAGTTCGTGATGAACATTGATCATTCCGTGAATCAATGACCTAAACACTCGTTCTCCGATATATGAGTTTCCAAGAGACAGCCCTAAATCAGCCTGGGCAGCAGCAAAAAGATTCACAGTCTCCTCGCAGTTGATGGTCGGAGTTCTTTTGAACGGCACATTCAATCGCTTCGTCAATAACTCCAAGTCCTCAATATTCCGCTGCTCAGTCACATCTTCTCGATACCAGCGCCGCATTCTGATGCCATTCAACGCTCCAAGCAGTCCTATCTTTCGCACTTTTGCCCACTTGCGCCGGCGTTGTTTCTTTGGGTTGAGATTTGCTTCCCCGGCATAGACAACCATCGTCACTTCAATTTCTGACTCCTCAATTAGAAGTGGCAGACAAACCGATGCAAAGCCGCGCAACGAACTGGTTAGAACAACTACTCGCAATTTACTTGTCCCCTGCTACGCTGCGTTCGCGTAATTCTGCGGGCCAGTGGTTCGTCTCCGGCGAGGCTAATTCGCTGTTTCTCGCCATCAGGTAGAGGACATGGTCTACCGGCCAGGTGGCTACGGTATTGTCTCTTCGGATACAAAGGCTCGCTTCGCCCTTTGGTGCCCTGGCAACATGGCAACCCCTTTGAGCCGAAGCGCACGACGTGAACCCAGCTTGAAAAACCATCCGGGCGGAACTGACATTAAGATCCGAGAACCGTCCATACGGCCAGGCAAAGTGTTTTACAGCTCCAAGCTTTCTTGTTAAGAGTTCAAATGAACCTGCTATTTCCGCCTCTGCCTGCTGTTCGGATAGCTGCGCAAGATTGAGATGACTCAAAGTATGGCTGCCAATTTCATGCCCTGCCTTGGATAGAGCTTCAACATCGTCCCACGACAGAAAATCCATAGCTGGCATATTAAGCTGCCTTGAACAGAACTCCAGAATCCTCCGAGGATCTGTTTCACCAATCATAGAAGCGCATGAGAAGAAGCATCCTTGTATGCCGAATTCATTCATGACTTCGGCGGCGATCAGAGAGTCTTTCAATCCGTCGTCCACACTAATCGAGATGTACGGAGCGTCAATGTTGCCCTTTAATATTCTATCTACGGCTTCTGAATAGCTTATGAAACGGTGGTCTGCGCTTAATCTGGTGAGCAGTCTGCGGAACGGATCTTTTCCAGCCTCGAAAACATAGTGCAGGTACAAGAATTGAATCCGGGGTCTGGCGAGCGCTGAACTCAGGTGGCCAGTCGCCTTGTAGTACCTCGCGAGAGTGGACAACGCGCCGTGTCTCAGAAGATCGCGCGCTGGGGCACGCTGCGATTGCCCGTACCCCGTAGTCAGGTCCTTAAGTCCCACTCTTACCGATCACCTTTTGAGAAAAACAATTTGATAAATGCATGTTGTGCTGTCGCATCAGAGCGTAGTGTTCGGCTTTTTCAGGGTAGAAACCAGGAACATTCCCATTCGGCATTGATTAGTCAAAAACCGGCTGACGCTGTCTGGAATAAGTGACTTCAGAATTGATTTGACTCGGCCGCTGGGTAGAGGAAGGAGTTCGGATTTGCTGCCGTAGACGCGTACGTCCTCGAGTGAAAAAAGATCTGAAACCAGAGTTCGCCATTCGGGGATCGTGTAGTAACGCGCGATCGCCCCGTCTATCAGCCCCTGGCGTGTCTTATGTAACGACCGCGTTTTCCAGAGTTTGCCCTGGAAGACTCCCCTGAAGAGTCCCGAAACAATGTGATAGTTCCAAAAATTTCGGTAGTACACCATGATCGTGGCCTCGCCTCCCGGCCTAAGGACACGATGGATCTCTTCCAGAATTCTGCGAGTGTTCGCCGAATGATGAATGACGCCCCAACTCCAAACAAAGTCGAACGAGTTCTCCGGGAAATCCATCTTCTCCGCATCCATTCGCACGATCTTCACGCCGGCGCCTAATTGACCAGCCAGCTCGAGCCTCCGGGTAGTGCTCTTTACCGCATAGTCAGTCAGATCGATGCCCGTGTAGGATCGAGCTGAACCGGAAATCAGTTGAGCGTGACTGCCGTTTCCCACTCCAATTTCCAAAACATTCTTTTTACCGAGGGAGGCAAAATCAATCAATGGATCAAACGGGGTTTTGTCCCAGGTCATGAAAGTCTTCACGTCTGAGAAGAAACGCTCATCCACCTTGTCATAGAAGTCTTTGGTAAATTCAGTTGCCTCAATATCCTCGCTGAAGTCGTACCGCATCGGGTGGCTTTCCCACCAGGCACGGTTTGCCTCCTGCCATTCCGTGTTCTGCGCGGGCGTTTGCGGCAAGGCAGTTGGGTTATCGAAGCCTTCGGGAAGGGTGTGTTTGAGATCGGAGACTGACATGAGTTTACTAGCCGTTAGTGAAATGCGAAATCATCTTAAGCATTCTGTTCAACCACGCGTCGCACACCCGATTGTCCGATCTTCGATGGTTTTTTCCGTGCCCAGAGGAGCAATACGTATCCCATGAGCAGGTTTTGGAGTATCCCGCCAAACATGATCTCAGCGCTCGATCCGATGCCATTTAGAAAATAAACAAAGAAACAGAGGAAGACAGCCTGGCCTCCCGGTCCGGATCTCTTTCCGCCAAACGAATGTTGCATGGCGCCGATAAGAATTCCCTGCACCAGCATTATCAGGATCACGCCGGGCCATCCGAAGTTCATAAATGCTTCACCCAGGATGCTGACCCCGAAGGTAGTCGTTTTTGCCCCTTCCTCAGTCGTGACTCCATATGTAACTGCATAAAAGCCGTTGGCGCTTCCCGCTGTAGGTTTGTCGGGCCAGATAATCCGGGGAATGAATGAGACGAGAAAGAACGAGTAGGTCTTCCCGTACTGATAGGGAACTACGGAAGGAGTCATCGAATAGATGTAAGCCACCTGATGAATGAAGTCAGCGCGCCCGGTGGCGCTCGAAGTTGCTTCCGCAAAATCGCGGTTGCCGGAGATGGTATCAGCCCAGTATTCGGTGGCCTGGTTAATCCAAAGTTTTCCTTTTGTGAGAGACGACTGTTCGGCGAGATCCGGTTCATCTCCAAACCAGGCCCGCTGCCGATAGTCTGATTTGGCCGGTGAAAGAAAGACGACCAGCAAGGCCGTCACTAATACAGGAGTCACGGGTACGCGACCTGTGTATAGCCATTTGACGACAAAGAAGATGCCAAACGGAACCACCGCTTCCTCGAGGCTGCCGGCGGAGATTCCTCGCATGGCCGCAATGAGAACCAGTCCATACATCCAAAATGCGTAAAACCTCGACTCCTTGCATCCGTAGTAGAGCCATCCCAGGATCGCAATGACGACCAATACCTGATTTTGAAGTACCCGCAAGATTGCGGACAGAGGCTGTTGAAACTCCTCGGGAATAATGCTCTGGAAAGTAAACAATAGCGGCAAGAAAATTCCGACCAGTGCACAGTAAGCTAATGCCCTCGACTTCTTGAGAGGCAGGTGCGCGACTGGTATTACCTTCCGAAAATTACTCCGCTGAAATCGGTAGTATCCCAATTGGAGAGAGCAAATGCCGGCGATCGCTAATAGTAACGCGATAACCACTTCCCTTTCCGCGAGATACCTAATTTCCCCTCCCATAAGAAGGAATGTGTCCTCCTGGGTAAGAATGGGAAACGCGAATTGCAACGCATAGGCGATGCAAAAGACGGGCATGGTTGGCAGCGACGAATCATGCTTCACCAAATAGACTACAGACGGAATGAGACAGATCTCTAATAGCAGAAGAGCCAGAAGCACCTGGGTCCATAGGTATCCATATTCACTCAATATTAGCGGCCCGACTATCAAGAGGCCGACGGAACCGAGCAGAAAAAGGTGCATTGCTCCGGTGGTTGCCTTCAAACGGGAAGCGAGCGCATTCATATCTCTTAAACGGTCTCCTGAAATGCGATGTCTGCAACCTGGAACTGAGTGGTCCGGATCCCAGAAGCCTTTCTCGAAGCAGTATCACTAATAGGTTTCAAGTCCAACGGCCTTCCTAATCGAGTCCTTACTTTGATAGCTCCATTGATTCCAAAGCGGCAACTGAACCATCAACTGCCGCGCCGATACTATAGTTCTGGATTTGCTGCCTGGCGTTTTCTCCGTGCGATTTTGCCAATGACAAATCCTTTGCGTAGAGAGTTACGGCTTCCGCTAGTGTTTCAATGTTTCCTACCGGAAAAATGAAACCCGTCTTGCCATGCTTAACCAGGTCCGGCCCGCAACCGACGCGATCCGAGACGATCGCTGGGATACCGCAGGACATCGCCTCATTCACCACCAGCCCCCAGGTTTCTGCATAACCAGACGGCAAAAGGAGAACGTTTGCGCAGGCGTAAGCCTCGGCAATGGCCTCCTGATTCAGGAAACCACTGAATGAGACAGGCAGTTGATTTCTCCTCGTATACTCCTCCAGTTCCGATCTGAGTTTTCCATCTCCCGTCATTAGAAGGTGGACCTTGAGGCCTTTTGCGTTGACGCGCTCAATGGCCAGCAAAGCGTCCATGGGCCGTTTTTTGTCGATGAACTTACCAGCGAAGAGGAAGACGACAGCTCCCGCCGGGATACCCCATTTCGACTTTAATTCGGCGGCCCGAGTCCTGGCTGATGTTGCTTGCTGTGCAAATCGATCATTGTCTACAAAGTGGCGAACGGGAAAAAACCTGGAAGGATTTGCTCCATAGAATTCATAGAAGTCCTCATTTAGCTTCCCCACTGTGAGATATCTGTTGAATCGCGGAATCCAGCGCCCCAAAACCAGGCGCTTGGCTGCGCGGAGGTGCAGCGTTTTATGATCCAGAAGATTTGAATCCCCGCGAATAAGCATTGGTATTCTATTCTTCCAGCAACTTGTCATTGCCTGCCAGTCACTCTTCACTTTCCAACCGTTTATGATCCACGCATCAAATTCGCGAGACGCAATAATTCGGCGAATCTCGGGCGTGTCGCAGCCGAAGAAATTAAAACCTGGCGAGCGGGCAACATTCTTGAGGAAAGAACTTGGATATCCGTCGAGGAGTGGTATGTCCCACTCAAAGGGAACGTCAAAATCGAGCCCTTGCTGCTGGGAGTCTGGCTGAAAACAATAGAATACCTTGATCTCAATCTGCGGTCGCTTCGCGAGTTCCTGGAACCATGGTGAATGATACTGGGTTGGGTGAGTGAGAAGAATGCCGACGCGCAACATGAATTACTAGTTACCGTTGGACCCATCTCGGTAATGATCCAACCACCGCAGAACCACCTTCATCCGCCCATCTATTGTGTAATCATCGCGAACTGAGCGGTCCCTCCCGTTTGCTGCAACCCGTTCGCGCTCGTTATCGTGAGCCAGATAAAATTGAACCTGCTCGATCAATTCCTTCGGTGTGCTGAAAAATGCCGCATCGGTTCCGTCTGCAAAGTAGCGCAGTACCTCTGGGTTGCGCTCATGCATCATGAACGTACCGCACGCGGGAATCTGAAACGTGCGAGCAGTTATCAAGTCACCCGAGCTCGATCCTTTTCCGGCTTCGCTCAGTAACCCCAGACAAATAGACGAAGCACGAATAGCCTTTGTATAAGCGTCACCGGTGATTTCGTCTCCCATTATGAAATTGGCAAGGCTACGCGAGCCACTCTTCTCCCACTGACATCCCCAGACCTTCAGCTTAAGGTTTGGTAGAGCTTCAATTAGAGTGGCCAGAGTCGCCTCCTTCTTCGGCGACCAGGTGCCGATAAAGGAAACATCGCATCCATAGAGTGCTTGTTCTTCGTCGGTGAGTTTCACCGGTTGATGTAATTCGGGATCGAAGCCCGGCTCAAGAAAGGTGATGTTCGTTACGCCAAGCTGGGCCTTCATGTCATCCACGCCGTAAGCTTTGGTATTGAAGACGTGCGAATAGAGTGGCAGGGCCTTAGGAATATTTGGCCCATGTGCAAGAAAGCTGACGTCCGGATAGTAATTAAGCACAGGTATGCTTGCGCTGCGACAAAAACCTATCAGATTCGGATGTACCCATGATCCCTTGAAGACAAACAACATATCCGGTTGGAAGCTCTTGATTAGACGTAAGGAGTCAGACATTAGCTCCTTAACAAACAGCGGCTTGAGGATTTTCCGAACGACACGCCCGGTCGTCGTCTTCCAATGGGTTGGGACATAATTATTCTCGTCGATAACTTGAATGGAATTACCGAGTCGGCGGAGAGCCGCGAAAGCCGCGCGAGCATCAGAACCGTGCCAGGTTTCGCCGATGCAAAGAATTCGATGGTTTCGGGTTGTCACGATGGTTGATAGGCTGGCGCCGCTGTCGGGTTTGCGACACCTGGTTTCGAACTCTTCGTGGCGGAGATGAGGCATTGGGTGAAGGCTTCAGTAAAACCTTCGCCAGGCTGCCACTCAATCTCTGAACCAGCGTTCTCACTGTAGAGCTTTTGATAAAGCGTCCCTGTTCGCCATATCACCGGCATGCGTCCAATATAAGAAGCCCATTTGCTAAACGATGAACCGCCGTTTGCGATCAGAACTTTCGCGCAACTCAGGCCTAACAGGTCGGCTATGCTCGAGCCGAAGCCTATCCTGCTAACTCGCGCCAGATCCAGAAGCGGTCTTAATTCATCATCGGTTCCATCTGAAAATATGTGTACTCTAATGTCGGAACCGACGGTTCGCCGCACCTCTCTAATCGCGCCTGCGAACCACTCGATGGGAGTCTGAAGACTCTCCACCTGGAAATCTCCCAAACGGACGTGGACCGAAATTGAATTTCTAAAATCGAATTGCAAGGCGGCTTTATGATGGTCTCGTGTAATTCTCAAAAGTTCTTGCTTGACCAGAGCATGCTCATTAAGGATCCAGTCAAACATTGGGCCTTTCTGATCGAATTCCACCAAACGACTCTCCCTCGTAGTGGCGGCGTTGTCGAAATCAGCTTGGGAAACGCGCGGGAGCGTAGCGAGCAATAGCATCTTCCTGAGGCCGCTGACCTGATCTGGCGGCACGCGGAAAAGATCTGCATAGAATCGCTTGTCCGTTTCCGCTCGCAGTAAAGGCCCCGTTTTGAATTGCGGCCAGGTTGGAGCAAGCGGTTTCAAACCATACCTGGAAGTCCCAACCACAAAATGTGCCCATGGGAAAAGAAGATTAGCCAGGCCCGTCCCTCCGATTCTAAAGAATCCCGTATCCAGCCCGCCTAGTTGTGCGTACGAGTATTTCACTGTCCGCGGTTAGATCTTACTTAACTCAAAAATGGCGCAGCCATAGTCGCAGTTCAAGTTGTTGCTAATCGTATCGGGCGTCAACTCCACATCCGACTCAAGAGCGCCTTCATCGTTGACATAGCAAAACGAATCGATCGCAAACCGATCTCCTAGCATTCCCATCAGGTATGACATGGAGAACACCCGCTGACTATTGAACTCAATGCGCTGCGACCCAAATGGGACCGAAAAGTAGAATTTGCCGCCAGGCTTTAGCATTCGATAAATATTTTTTAGCCCTATGATATGGCCCTCATAATGAACTGCGTCTCCATAACGTCCCAGCCCAAAGTGCTCCACAGCATGCAGTGATGAAATCGAGTCGCAGTAAGCGTCCGGAATCAGCGCTTCCTCCATAAGATCTACGCGAGTAAATCGCACATTTGGCACTTTGCTCACTACTGGTCTGACGTCAAAAACCTCAATCTCACGAAAGGCCGCGACGTGGGTTACGAATCCATCAATCCTCGAACCGACGTCGACATGTTTCTCAGGGCAGTTCTTGAATATCTTTTGCGCTACCAAAAGGTCCTGAAAAAAATAGTGGCCGGACGCTGTACCCGCTGACTGAAACCGATCGGCCAGGCAGGGGTAAAACTTTGTAGAATCGAATACCTGATCTGAAACTTTCTGTTGTTTCCTGAATTCCAGATAGTCGCCGACAAGGGGCCTCACATTTCTGATTGCGATGCCAAAGGCAGAAACGTCCACTCCAAAGACCCGCAGAAGACTCTTTACTTTGCGCGGTAAAAGATGCATGCCGCCTTAATTGAGATCATACAAAGCCATTAACCCTGACACGCCGGCATCCATTGCAAACGAGGAGGACTCTACCGCGGCTAAACACTGTTCCGGGTCTGGAATCGGCCGTTCAAGAAGTTTCACAATACGCTCGGCCCAGGCGGCCGGTCCGGCAGCAAGAGGAAGGATTTCAACCAACTCTGAAACGACCACCGCCTCCAGGGGTACGCTCTGCGACATTAGAATCCGCAGGCCCGCTGCCTGCGCTTCGACAATTCCGAGGCCCAGGCCTTCCTTCGGTATCTCGCGGCTGGGCCAGATAAGGACGTCACAAGCAAGCATCACGTCAGGTACATCGTTGCGAAATCCCAACAACCTCACTCGGTCCTCCAGATGTTTTTGGGCGACGGCTTTCCTGACCGTTTCAAGTTGATCGCCCGCGCCGACAAAAATGGCGACCACTTCCGAATCGAGCCGGGCCAAATGTTCCAGGACGTCAACTACAAAAACGGGATTCTTATAATCAACCATTCTGCCAACGAAGAGGAGCAGCCTGGCCGTTGCACTTAACCCCAACTCGCGCCGGAAACTCTCACGATCCACGGCAGAGATTTTGAAACGGCTCGTGTCTACTGCGTAGTGAACAACTTGATGGCGCGCTGGATCGTGCGCTGTCGCCCCGACGAGCGACTCGAGTGCTTCCCCTGAGATGCCGACAATCTTATCGGCCATTTGCAAACACACTTGTCTCATTGGACCTCGCACTAATTCGGTTTTCAGCCGGTTCGGTGTCGGTAAACTCAATGCAGTATTGTGTAAATGAACGATCCGCTTTTTGAATGGCAAACCGGTGGAGGCCAGCAGGTAAGCCGCACTCATGATGTCGTGGTGGCAGTGGAGAATGTCGTATCGCCCCTCGCGCATGACTCTACGCAGCGACGTCATAAACGCAATCTTGTCATGAAGTTCGTGCTCCGAGTGGATAACCCGCCCGCCCGCCGCTCGAACATCGGCATCAAACTCTCCGGCCTGCGGCAAAACGCAAAAAAAAGTCCACTCGATTTGCGGGTGTTCTGGAATTGAATGACGAAAAACTCTGAGCAGCCACGACTCCACCGCACGGTTGTCCAGACTTTCAATAATCTGAAGCACCCTGGTCCGCCCATCACCATTTGCCTCGTTCTCACTGCGCACGCTGCTCAGTTACCCCTGGATCTGGTAGCCCCTTGATTTGTAACGCAAACTCTTAGTTTGCGGCGAATAGCTGGCATCTCCAGGCGCGCGCAAAACTAACAGTCTGCGTTACCACAATTAAGACAGGGCCCTACTCGGATTTTGAAATGATGACGGTGCTGTGCAATGGTCCGCTCTCAATATCGAAAGCGGCATCGAGGTATCTGATTTTCCGTTGACTGCCTCGCACGATCGACAGCAACTCATCAAAAGACGTCTGAAATTCATTCCAGGCGTAGGGATGCAATTCACAAACAATCACCGCCTTCGACTTCAGGAGTTCCCCTGCTCCGCGTAGTACGTTAATTTCCGCACCCTCTGTGTCGACCTTTACCCAATCGGGGAAGCCTAATTTGCCTCTGCTCAGGTAGTCGTCCAGCCGGGTAGTCTTCACTTTGTACTCCCGGACGTCGGTCAACCCTGCGTTTGTGCCCAGGCCCGATTTAACCAATGAGGACATTTGATCATTGCGGGAGTAGAAGGAATGAGAGCCGTTGAGATCTGAAAGGGCAAACTCCTCTACCAGCGCTCGACTTGCAAACCGATTCAGTTCCAGGTTTTTTATCAAGACACTACGGTGTGCTGGATCTGGTTCGAAAGATATGACTTTGCCGGATGGTCCAACGAGTGAACTGAAAAGCACCGCGTACTGTCCGGCATTCCCTCCGATATCCATAACGAAGTTTCCCGGCTTAACTCGTTCGACAAAGAACTGCAGTTGCCTGGCATCGTTGCGGACAACCAGGTCCGTTGAATCGACATACTTCAGTCTCACTGGTCTCGTCCCGGGAATATATCTCAGCCGATGTTGGCCGTAAGTAATCGGTTCACCCCGCCTTCCATACCAGTAGTTTTTGGCACTAATCACCGTGCTGTGCCAGTTTTTGAAGGATTGCAAGCTAGGCATTGGTATTCACTACTCCCGGACAGCCTCTCCACCGGAATAAATCCGCAAAAGATTCAGCGCGGAATTCTCAATTGAGAAGGGTGAATTTCTCACCGCTAGGTTACAAGCGCCTGCGTCTGGCCGTTCAAGGGCAAGCAACCTCAGGCTTTGATTCGCCCAAAAGGCAACACCCGCTTCAAGCGGATGGAATTCGACAATCTCGGGAATGACCATGCTCTCACGCGGCACACCCTCCGAGGTGAGCACGCGCAACCCGGCGGCCTGTGCTTCGACCGCAACCATTCCAAGTCCTTCCGCGAGTGAAGGAAAAAGGAAGAGATCTGCTCCAAGCATGAGTCTCGTGATGTCAGGGTAGATGCCGGTCAGGCGAATCCTATCTTCGAGACCCCAACCCCTCACCCTGTTTTCCAGTTCTCGTCTCATGTCCGTGCCAGACCCCGCCATGATCATGCGAACGCTCGCGTCCTGAGCAATGCACGCCTTCGCCACCTCCAGGGCGAAACCCGGGTTCTTCCGATGCCTGCCGTCCCCAACCGGCTCATCCAGTCTGCCGACGAAAAGAATCAGCTTAACGTCCCCCGGCCAGCCAAACTCCTCCGCGACCTCTTGATGTAGCAAACGGTTCGTCCCTTGAAAAGCGGAGACATCAAAGCCGCAATGGACCACCTGACGGTTGATTTCTCTGAACTGAGGAGAGTCAAAGCCAAACTCTGTAAGCATTTCCCTCGAAGTGCTGGTTATATCGGTTGCTGTGTGGGCAAGGAATCGCTTTGCCGCATGAAACGTCAGGCGACGCGTCGGCGATGAGTTGTAGTTGTCAACACTAAAGGATGTGTTGTGAACATGGGCGACCCTAACGGGCGGCAAGTGACCCAGCCCCATTGCGAAACGAAGACCCGCCGAGTAGTCCTGATGATCATGAATAGCGTGATACCGACCGTCCATCAAAATCTGTCGAAATTCGCGAGCAAAGGGAAGGGTCCGTTTACGCGTGAAATGCCGATGAAATAAGCGAGCGCCGAGAGCTTTGGCCTCAGCATCAAACATGTCCTCACTCCCGCCGGTGAGCAACACATCCGTGATCACTCTTAGCGGCAGCACGTCTTCCTCCCGGAAATACTTGAGTAAGGCCATGAGCCATGTCTCGGCGCCACCCATCGAAAGGCTCGAGAACACCTGCAAGACTCGCAACTCCGGCTTCGCCGCGGGCTCCATTACCGCCATTTCGAGATCTTCTGATGCGATTGACATGGGTTAGGCTTTGCCCGCCAAGAGGATTTCGGCTTTCTGCTGCCCGCGTCTGACCGCCCGAAAGAAACGGCGCTCGCGTTTATTGCGAATGCACAATCTGGCAAGGTCGGCTACGGAGCTAGAGAATCTTCTGCCAGTCGAATGTCCGTTTGTTCGCGACGAAGTCCGAAAAGAATCAAGAACGATCGCCGAGTATGCAAGACCTTCGACAAGTCGGACGAGATAATCTTCAGTCAGTCGATCAGGGGGAATCAGGTGCGTCAGCTTCAGCGAAGCGAACATTCCCATTCCCATTCCCAGGTCACACGCGCAAATCGCCATATCGGAGTCGCCCCCGGAGATAAGCGAAGAGCCTGCCCGGTCCATCATTACACTCCGCTTCCCGGACTTGTGAAGCTCAAGGTAGTAATCTGCGACAGATCGTCTGACACACATACCTGCGCCGCAGGGCATGGCATCGGCGTCCGAGGGCCCATTAGACCATCGGTCCGAATCAAATTCGCGTATCACCAGCCTTCCCCAATAGCGCCTGGTCCAATCCGGCGGAGGCGCTTCAAAACCGGGCCGTGTCTGGCCAGCCCAGGTGCCAAGCCGGGGCCACTCCTCGCTTATCTTTAATGCCTGCTCAAGAAAATCAGGGTCGAGCACGTTGTCATCGTCAACAAAGACGAGCACCTCGCCAGTGCTTTCGGAAATTCCCCGAAGTCGCGCATGAGTGAGACCAAGTTGAGGTTCACGTATGTGTCGTGCGTTGGGATGCCACGAGATATCGACGCGCGAATTGAGCGGCTCTGCGCTCGCATTGTCGATCAGCAGGTATTCCCAGCGATCGGCCGGCAACGTTTGCGTCCTTAGGGCATTGACGACCTGCTCCAGATATTCAGAGCGCGGGTTGTGCGAACAGGTGATGACGGAAAGTTGAGCGCTCATTAAATCGGTGACGACTGTGCCTTAGTTGCAACTAACTGGAAACCGCTGGCTAGCGTGTCGGAATATGTATTCGAACGGCGAGCCGACCATAGGAGCGGCCTGAGGAGCAGGATCCGTAACATCAGATAAGTGAAGGTCTTTTTCAGATGAAGCCAAAGATAAACCTGCCAATAGAGCGTGTGATAAACGGTAAAGAGTCCCTTAATCTGTTCGACCGCAAAACCGTGATGCGAGACGAGTCTGACCAAACCGTCCCTGGTGTAACGCTGAAAATCTGTCGGCACCTTATGTTCGGGTTGCAGGAATGGAACCTCGAGGATTAAGTGTCCGCCGGGCTTTAAGACCCGATACAACTCCGGCACAACCTCTTCCGGATTCTCGACGTGTTCGAGCACCGCAATGCACAAAATCGCGTCGAAAAAATTAGACTCGACGGGAATGTGATGCAGGGGCGAATGAATATGGATGTTGGTACGTTCATCACCCGGCCAGGTGATGTCCTGGTTAGTCAATTCTCCTTCGATCAAATGCGAGACATCGCGCCAGCCCGCGCCGGCGTTGAGTACCTTTCCTTTCAGCCATGGCTTGAATTCGCTGAGATCAATATCGATTTCAGGGAAGACGGCGAGTTCTGACGGAACAAGGCGGGCGTATAGGCTTTTCAGCAACTTCTTCAGCAAACGGAGCCAGAACGTCGAATAGTAATTTTAATGGGCAACCAACTCGGGCGCTGAATTCGAACGGTTCTTGAGTTTCACGATCCGAGCAACCATCGAGACGGGGAGCATTCGCCGCAGCAACACGCGAAGCGGCATCGACGAAAACGGATTAGCCAACCACTCTCGCATTATCATCCCCAGCGCGACTCGCCGCTGATTGTGATAGAGCACCAGGTGTTCGCTGAAGGCTAACGACTCCAACATTTTCACACGCCTTCTCAGATGGCGCGGGAGTCCGTTAAGCGGCACCTCAGTTGCGCTCGAAAGATCTGAAGCGGCGCCCTCCCTGGCAATTTGGTGAACATCAATCGCTTGAACAACCCGTCGTCGCGTCGCAAAGTTTTCGAATGCTTTGGCGTAAACATCGACGACGCCGGTGGCGGTGATGCCCACATGCATCTTCTCCAGAATCGTCCGGCGGGCATTGGTTCCCATCCGCGCCCGCTCTCGATCGTCCTTCGAAAGTTCCGCGGTGCGTTCAGCAAAGGCTTCGGGATCGTTGAAGGGCAACAGCACAGCGTTTTCGCCATCGACGACCAGCTCGCGCGCAATTCCGACGGCGGTAGTCAAACAACAAACTTCAGTGCTCATGGCTTCGAGGAGAGTCACCGGACCGCCCTCGACGCGCGCGGTCACCCAGTAGAAGTCCAGAGCATGATACATCTTGCCGAGGTCTTGAAGTTCTTCAACAAACGGAACCCACACACACTGCACTCCGGCCGAATCAAGCTCCTGTGTAAGCTTCTGCCATCCGGGTCCCACGATTAACACGGCCAGGGCCGGCACTCGATTCTTCAGACTCAAGATTGCTTTGGTGAAGGTATCGATCCCCTTGCGATCATCGTCGTTGCTGCTGTTCTTTCCAAAAAAACCAACAACGGTAGTTGAGTCTTCAAGCTTCAGCTTCCGCCGATTCTCAGCTCGTTGAGTTCCCGTTGGCGGCTTGAAGACGGTAGCGTCAACGCCGTAGGGAACGCAGAACACCCGTTCAGTTTCAACTCCGCGTGCGCGAATATCGTCTGACCATTCTGGAGAGCCGACGATAATAGCGTCGCCATCGGAGTTGTGTTTAATCAACTCCCAATCGGTCACGTGATGGTGACTGGTCACGCAGGGCACGAGCTCGCGGAATCGAGGCAGCCATTCGCGTGAGGCGTAGGGACAGGTGAAGTGGACCAGGTCGAAATTGTTCATTAGCTCCGGCTGCTCGACGAAAATCGTGTCAATCACCGGTCCCGAAGCAATCGTCGCTTCAATCCACGGGTTAAACCGCGCGATTGATTTAGCGATTGTGCCGGTTACCCAATGCACGGAGTCAGGAACGAAGAGTACTCGCAAGCGTGACATCTTCTAATCGGCGGCGCGTTGAGCCCCGTTAGCTAGTTTGATACGGGCTCGCTCAGCTGTTTCGAATGAAGTTGCAATATCCGAATCCTCGCGATGAAACACGCAAAGATCGTAATAATAGATCGCGCCGTTTCTGCCATTCGCATACTCATGAAGATCTTCTATTACGGCTTGATTCTTCAGGTTAGTTGATAATACCAAGCGGCCCTGCCCGTCGTAGAAGAGGATTGTTTCGTATCCGATATCTTTCAGCATTTGCAGTGTTTCAATACCGGTTTCGCCGATGCGAGTCATGTTATCGCGATTGTATTCGAGTGCGATTACAGGCTTGACTCGCTTGATGAAACTCAATCCTCCACGGACGATCCGGCAATCAAACCCTTCTGTATCTATCTTCAGAACTTTGCAGGAAGCAGAGTCATTCATTGAACTGAAGTCATCGAGCGTTATGAGCGATATCGGCTTTGAGGATCCGTTGTTACTGGGAACGATCGTCGTGTTCCATCCTTCTTTTTCGACACTAGCGGAAATAGTTTCCGTCCGTTCTCCCAGGAACAGGGCATGCACACGAACTCGATCAAACTGCGCGAGGTTTTTCTCCAACATCGGGAGACACTCCAGATCGCCCTCCACGCAGTCAATGGGCACATCTACGACACTTCTTATGACGGCAACCGAATCGCCGTAATTCGCCCCAACATCTATCACCCGCAGGTCGGGATATTTTGAATTAGTTATGGCTGCCAGACGACCAAGTTCGCTCGAGTAGTTCGGGTTCACTTCAAACATATCCGGCAACAGGCTGCTGCTGGGCATCTCGATTTGAAACCTCCCCACCGTCACCGGCAAATAGGCGACGCGTTGCGCCCTCAAATGACGGGGCATGCGGTGAAGCTGATATCCCAGTGGCTCCAAGGCGCTTTCGATTAGTTTCTTTAACATCGGACTGGCTAGCCGCTCCCCTGCTGTCAGGTCAGGCAAGTCTGCGGCAGTGAGGAGGCAATAGGCACGAGACGAAAACGAGCCTCAGGCACAATGGCTCCACGAAAACTGTCGGCTCCAAAAGAAGCGGAGAGTTCCGAAGGTACAACCTCAATAGTAAAGGCGTCCGCTATGTAATCTTCAAAGCCCGCGTCGGATCGAAGTCCCAGCCCAAAACTGTATGCGCCCGGCACCAGCCGTAACGCCGGGTATTTGACGGAATACTTGTACCGGCCCGGCTCCAAGGCTGAACGTACCAGTGACTGAGAGCTAAAGCATGAAGCGATCTCAAAGCCCCTGCCTGAGTTAAGCGCCACCCCCAGTTCGATTTGGTGCACCTTAGCTTTCGCCTCGATCTCGACCTCGAATGAGATTTCCTCGCCGAAAGGCAATCTCCACGATCCGTGCGGCTTAAGAGGATCCATGCGCACTGCGGTTAGTAATGCCTGGCCGCGAACTGAGATTCCTCTCATTGCCTCCGTAAGATCAACGATTTCCAATTGCGAAGCTCCCGTGCGCAGGTAAGCGCCCACTACCTCTGCGGTTTCACCATGAGTGGCGATTGCCCCACCTTCCAGGAGCACAGCTCTGTCGCACAGCCGCAGGATGGCTTCCATGTTGTGGCTGACAAAGAGCACCGTGCGACCGCCGTGTGCCACTTCGCCAATTTTTCCCAGACACTTCTTCTGAAATGCAGCATCGCCTACGGCCAGGACTTCGTCGATGACCAGAATCTCCGGTTCCAGGTGGGCAGCGACGGCAAACGCCAGTCGCACATACATCCCGCTGGAATAGCGCTTCACCGGTGTATCAATGAATTTCTCGACTTCAGCGAAGGCGACGATCTCGTCAAACCGCTTGGCGACCTCGGCCTTACGCATGCCGAGGATCGCGGCGTTGAGGTAGATGTTTTCGCGGCCGGTTAGCTCTGGATGAAAGCCGGTGCCAACTTCGAGCAAGGAGCCGACGCGTCCGTGAATCCTGGCGTGCCCTCGTGTTGGCTTAGTGATTCGCGAAAGGATTTTAAGGAGCGTGCTCTTCCCTGCTCCGTTGCGCCCGATGATGCCCACAACCTCGCCGCGTTTCACTTCAAAGGAAACGTCGTCGAGGGCCCAGAAGGAATTTCGGATTTCGGATTTCGGAGTGCGGACTTGAGAACCGTTGGCGTTTCTCATGGCTGAGCGTACGCGCCTGAACGGAGCAGTGGCCGCATCGGTGATGACGTCGCGCAAGGCCTTATACGACTCGCGCTCGCCGATGCGGTATTGCTTGCTCAGCCCGTCACACTTGATGGCAATGTCAGTCATTAGGAAGTGCCGACGGGACCGGTTATCCGTCGTCGGTCGTCCGTCTTTTTCAAACCACGTCCGCGAATTCCTGTTCCATGCGGCGGAAGTAGTAAAGTCCGCCGACCAGCATCAGTATGACGACCCCGATTGAAACCCAGAGCATCGCGCCCGGCGCTTTTGAGCCCAGCATGGCCCAGCGAAATCCTTCAACTACACCCGCCATCGGATTGAGGCCGTAGAATGCGCGCCATTTTTCAGGGACCAGCGAACTCGGATATGCAACGGGTGTGGCAAACATCCAAAACTGAATCAGGAAATTTATCGTGTAGCGAACGTCGCGATATTTAACGTTGAGGGCAGAGAGCCAGAGCCCGACGGCGAGCGCCGTCATTATGGCCAGCAGAATAAACGCGGGTAGCGCAAACACCGCCGACGTGGGCACAATTCCGTAGTAAGCCATCAGCAGCAGGAGGACGACGAAGGCCACGGCAAAGTCGACCAACCCGCCAAGGACTGCGGCCATGGGCACAACCAACCGGGGAAAGTAAACTTTGGTGATGAGCCGTTCGTTCGCTACCAGACTGTTACTTGACTCCGTCAACGCATGTGCAAAAAGCTGCCACGGCAGCAGCGCGCAAAACGTAAAGATGGGATAAGGAATGCCATCTGACTTTATCCCTCCCAGTCGTCCAAAAAACAAACTGAAGACCAGCATCATTAACAACGGCTGGATGATGGCCCAGGCCGCTCCGAGCGCGGTTTGCTTGTAACGGACCTTTACGTCGCGCCATGTCAGGAAATAGAGCAGCTCTCGATAGTCCCAAAGCTCGCGCAGACCCAACGACGTCCAACCCGATGGCGGGTCGATCGAGAAGGTCGGAAAAGCTTCGGGCTTCGGAGTTGTGAAGCCTGATTGGTGTGCTGACAAGTTGGAATTAATTCGAGCGGCCTACACCGTCAGAGTCCGCAGTCAATAGCATCGTTCTAAATCAACCGACGAGTGATCTCTTTTGATTGAGTGCACTAATTCAGAACCGGGAGCGGTAGCGACCGGGTGTCCCCGACACACCATGAGAATTCGAACGGCTGCAAAGTCTGTGATGTTAAGCCTAAGGGTGATACTTGACCGGGTCGCTACCGCTCCCGGTTCTGAATTCTTCGACCAGCCTGGGAGATCGCAACCTGAACCTGGAAAAGTTCTCACGCAGAGGCGCGCTCAGACTCTTCCTCAACATCGCTCTTGTAATACTGCGAACCGTAGTAACGCTGGTAGTAGTAATAGTCATGCGACTGAAGATTGACGTTGTTGAGCACGACCCCGAAGATTTTCGCGCCGACGTCGTTGAGAAGTTGCCGCGCTCGCTTTACCACGTGCCGCGAGCTCTTGCCGCCGTGTACGACCAGCAGCACGCCGTCAACTATTGACGCGATCAATACGCCGTCGGTAAAGGAGGTCACCGGAGGCGAGTCCACTACGACGTGATTAAACTCTGTCTGCAAAGTCACCATCAACCGTCGCATCTGGTCGGAACCCAGCAACTCCGCCGGATTAGGAGGGATAGGTCCCGAAGTAAGCACCGACAATCCCGAGAGGTCGTCTTTCGAAACCAACGCCAGCATCTCTGCGTCTGACATGTCGCTCGAGAGTATCGAACTAAGGCCGGAACGCTCGGAAAGTCCGAAGATTGAGCGCAAACGCGGCCGGCGCATGTCTGCGTCGATGATGCAAACGGTAGCGCCTGTCTGAGCCAGACTGACCGCAGTATTCACGGCAGTTGTCGTCTTACCTTCGCCCGGCAAGCTGGAGGTGATCAGTAACGATCTGGGAGCGCGACCGGCCGTGGACAACAACACCGAGGTGCGCAAATGCCGGTAGGCTTCAGCCAGCGGCGATCGGCCGTCAACATTCATCAGCAGCTCTGCATTGTCCGAATTGAACCCATTCCGCTTTTGCAGTCCTCCGGGAGGAGCCAGTAAGCGGCGACGTCCTGAAGCGGCGGCCGAAGGGATGACGGCCAGCGCGGGCAGATGCAGGAGTCGTTCAACTTCGTCGGTCGAGTGGACAGTGTCATCGAGGTATTCCAAAAAGAGCGCGAACCCAACCCCGAGGCCGAGCGACAGAAACATGGCCATGATCACGGTGCGGGTGCGGTTGGGACCAATTGGACCATCAGGCGCGAGTGCGTAATCGATAATTGAAATGTTGTTCGGCTTGCTGGCCATGATCACATCGTTCTCTTTCGAACGCTGGAGCAGGTTATCGAGCAAGGTCTTGTTGGTTTGAATCTCTTGTTGAATTATCCGGTAGTTGATCGCCGCTTCGTTTTGGGTGAGTGTTTCTCCGCGTTGGGTTTGAAACGACTTTCGCAAAGCCTGCTCGCGCGCGAAGGCTTGCCGGTAGTTCGTTTCCAGATTCGTTAAGAGAGTGCTGCTCTTGCGATTCCGAATCTCCTTCACCTGCCGGTCGAGTTCCGCGATTTGCGTATCCACTTCCCTCACTTCGGGGGCTTCTTCCGTTGCATCCACCAGCAATTGCGCTCGTTTCTGACGGAGCTCAGCCAGCTTCGTTTCAGATTCATTTGCCTTTAACTGATCAGCTTCGGTTAACGCTGCTGCGGCGCCGGGCCGACTAGGATCCTTGGCCGCATTGAATCTTGACTCGGCTTCGATGCGCTGATTCTCGGCGTCGCCGAGTTGCCTGTTCAAAGCACCCAGGCGCTCCACCACGGTATTCTGGCTGGCGTCGAGCGAAAGTATTTGATTGTTCTTGGCGTAGTTAACGAGGCGTTCTTCGTCGGCCCGAATCGTTTGTTGAAGTTCAGCAATTCGCTTCTGAAGCACGTCGCCCGTGTTTGTGTTCGACTCGGTTTTCCGCTCGAGATTATTGAAGACGTAAGTTTCCGCAATTGCGTTAACAACTTTGGCGGCGACCTCGGGATCGGTGTGGGTGTAACTGATATCGATCAAGCGGGTCTCTTTATACATCCCGCGCGTTTCCTTAACCGGGTCGACCTTCAAACCGCCGAGAATCGCCCCGACATAAGGCTGCAACCGCTTGGCTTCGGCACGATCGTCCTGAGGGGTGACCTCTGCAACCGTCGTCCGCAGCGGCAAGGTGTCGGGAGATTGTGGACCGCTGGCGGGCGCTTCGTTCTGCCCGAATCCTGCCATCTTCTTAATCGTCTGCCAGGTTGTCCGCTTCTGGGCTGCGTTTCCCTTAAAGAAGTTTGGATTATGTTCCAGGTCCAAAGTCTTAACGACGCGGCGCATGAGCCCGGGGCTGACCAGAATCTGAAGCTGAGTGTTGAAGTAGACCGGATCGTTCGCAGGACCAAACACGTAAGGTGTCTTGCCGACCAGCGCAGCATTGTTTTCCAAATCGACCTGGACGCGCGCGCCGGCTTGATAGATATCCGGCTTCCGTGCGACATAAATGATCGAAAGCATGGTGATGAGTGCCATGATGCTTATGACCAGCCATAAGCGCTTCCGCACTGCCCGCCAATAATCCAGCAGGTTCACTTCGGTTTCGGCATTTGGGTCTACGCCATAGTTATAACTATGAGGTGTGCCCGACGAATCGCTCGACCGTTCCACGGCCGATGGATCAGAGTCGCTCTTAATTAATTCACGCGATGGTTTCATGGCTTATCCTTCAAATTTCATGGTTCGTCTTATGACCGGTGACGGACGACCGACGACCGGCGGGGTACGGAATTCTCGTCAGGGCGAGTGTGACCCAAATATCGTTTCATAGATTGAACTTTGGCGAACAGTTTTGAACCCAGTTCACGAGCACCCCCGAGATCCTCAGGCATAACGTACTTTCTGCGTTCTATGACGTCTTGGCACGCGACCGTTTCAATTAGCGATCGTAACGCCATTCCCAGGAACCGGGACTGTTCAGCATCGCTTTGACTTGTAGACCCTTCGGCAATGTTTAGTAGCGGTCATTCTTACGGAATCACGCGTATCGGCAAGTTTGAGATACTCTGACCGGCCCCTCCGATTAGACTTCGCAGGAGCGCCTTCCCGGAAGACGTCTGCACCTCAATAATGTCGTTCGCTACCAGCGCCACGTCTTCAGCACGCTTCTTTTCAATCGCTGATAAGTCCACAACGATCTCTTTCCGCGCCGAGGAGCCGGGCTCTTGCCTCACAATCCTGACCTTGTCTTTCTTGCTGTCCTGTTTGACGCCGCCCGCCATCGCCACCGCACGCGAGAGGGTGATTGGCTCGCGCAACGGGATCGTCAGCGGCGTATACACATTTCCGACGACATAAACCTGATCGGCCTCAGGTATCGTAATGACGTCGTTCGCTTCGAGGTAAGGGTTGGCCTTTGGATCGCCGCGCAACGTGTCGCTCAAACGATAACTGGAAAAGGCCTCGCTCGTGTCCTCCTCACCTTCCGTGCGACAGAGTGAACTTTGCGCTGAATGGACAATATTGATCGTCTGGCCCGCCTTGGCAGTTGGACCTTTCGCATACCCCAGGAGATCAAGCAAGCGAACGCGCCGTTGCAGCTCAAACCGGCTCGGATCATTGACGGCGCCGATAATCGTTACCCGCTGCGAACGATACTCCTTAATAAAAACGTCCACCTGCGGGTTTCGGTAAAACCTGGTGTACTTCGACGCGATCTCTTTGGCAAGTTCCCCTTCTGTTTTGCAGGCTGCCTGGATTTCGCCGTCTATCAAGGGCATGCGAATCATTCCGTTGCCCTCGACCCGTACGGCCTCTCGCGAAAGGTTGGCGCGGTTGAAAATACGTATGTCGAGCACGTCGCCTGGTCCAATCCGGTAACGATCGTCGGAATCAGCGCTGACTGATCCTGTCGGGTTGTTGGTGCTGGCAATCTCCTGTCCGGCCGCAGTCGCCGTGGCAGGAGCTTTTTCAGCGGGCGTCTGCCCGGCGACCGAAATCGCGCTCAAGCCACACCCCACGATCATGCTCAGAATGAGCGCGCCACGTTTTCCGGTAAGCCTTGCCGAAGCCAGGCTGATGAATTGAATCCTCTTCATTTGCAAATCCTCATTACTTTCTTGCGAGTCCAACCCGGCGAGACATCAAGGCTTCGCGCATGTGGTTAGGATGCGCCAGGTTTAAGACGGTATTACTCAATAAGACCAAGAGCTCTTCGTGTTCGCGTTTGAATGTGCCAGTCAGCGGATTGTCCTGCGTCTTGGTCACAACCCCTTCTCTAACCCACTGCCAAAACTGACTCTGAGTGGTCCAGAATTCTTTCCTATCGCGACAGACGACCAGCGCGGTTTTCTTCTTTTTCTTCTTTTTCTTGTCTTTCGACTTCTCTTTTACGGGGCTCATCCTGATTCCACTCTGGCGTTCAATACAGTCGCACGTCACTAGAGACACTTCTGCCCTGGTCTGTTTCCCTCTTTCATGTCCGAAAATGACAGGAAACACACGGTACCCCGAAGGGAAACCTCTGTGCGAGGCAGCATTAACTTTTCAAACGGGAGGCGAGTTGAAAGCGCTTGCGCGCGATGAAGCTCGCACTCCCTCCGTTCATAGCAACAAGCGCGAAATCAACTCCGCGCGACGCTTCACGCCAAATTTCAGAAACACATGTCGTAAGTGAAACTTCACAGTCTGTTCTTTTACGAGCAAACGCGTACCAATTTCCGCGTTCGTCAGACCTTCAACACAACAGAGCGCGACCTGGGCCTCGCGCCGGCTGAGGTTTTTGGCGGCAACTATTCGTTGAATCACCCGCTCGAAGGAACGGTCGTTACCGGAGATTCCGCGAGTAAAGGTATTGGTTCCGCTTTCATCGCGGCGGGCGATCACCTCTTCCGGCAGGCGGACTCGATATCCAGCGCACTGCTCGCGTTTCCCATTCCCGTTGGTGTGCCCGTTGCCTCCGTCACTATTGCCGGTTTCGCCGGCTGCTTCGTTTTGATTTTCCCCGCCATTGATTTTTGCGACCCGCTCAGCGCTGGACTTCGCCACCAGGCCCTCCAGTCCGCGTCTGACCGTACTGAGGTTCGTGATTTCCGCCAGTTCCATTACCCGCCTGACAGTAAAGACCGGCGAGGCGGGGACAGCAGCGGGATCGGCGCCAGAGGCCTCGAGCGACTGCAGCATGGCCGCATAAAGTCTTCGTTCGATTGGAGTATGGTTCAAAGCGACGAGGGCCATCGCCGGGCCGGTGGAAGGATGATCGATCTGCTCGACTAAAGGGTAGGTTTTTGGATCGGGCTCCACGCTAATCTGACGTTTTTGGGGGAACATAGATTGTTTCAGAGATGGTCTTGCAGCGTGGCTGTACTCAGTACTTCTTGCTTATCGGCAGGACCGCAATCGGGTAAGCCCTGTTTTCGCTGATGATTGAACGCGCCCAGAGCGTAAGTGCATCGATAATTTATGTCAAGTAGTTTGTCCTCCCCAGCGCCCTCGGGAAACACGCTCCGGCGTGCTCGTCGTGGCTCTCAAATCATCAGCCGGCCATAAGCCGGTCTACCATTTCGCACCAGAGATGGCCGATCGTAATGTGCGCCTCCTGAACGCGCGAAGTACGACCGGCAGGGACGACGATCGCCAGATCGCAATGTGAAGCCAGGGGCTCGCCCGAAACGCCGGTCAAGGCTATCGTTTTGCAGTCCATCTCGCGGGCACGCTCCGCAGCTTTGAGCACATTTGGGGACTTGCCGCTAGTGCTTATGGCAATTAAAACATCGCCTGCCACGGCCAATGCCTGCACCTGCCGGGCGAAAACATCTTCGTAACCGTAATCGTTGCTGAGTGCTGTAAGCGCCGACGTGTCCGTCGTCAGAGCGATGGCCGGGAACGCACGGCGCGGCTGTTCGTAACGTCCAACCAGCTCGGCGGCGATGTGCTGAGCGTCAGCCGCGCTGCCGCCATTTCCGCAGAGCAGAACTTTGTTCCCCGCGGCAAGGGTATCGCAAATTAATTGCCCGGACTGTTCAATTTCCCCGAGTTTCGAACCAAGCAGCGATTGAATGGCCGCCAGATGTTCCTCCAGCGAGCTCGTCAGGAGAGATGATATTGATTCGCCGTTTGCCAGGAGCTTGCCTTCCGTTCCTAATGTTCTGTATCGCTGTCGTGGAATTCGGACCGTAAAATTCGCTGGAACTTAGCATAGTTTGCGACAGCCTACAAAAGCGCTCCCATTGCGTGATCTCTGGCAAGCGTCGTGTATCCGGCATTTCGATAGCGCCTTGCACAACCATCATTTTCAGATGTAGGCTTCGCTTCGCCATTCTTCAGCAATTGACCGCTCAACTGCCCCGAAGGCTGTTCGAGTTTCAACAGACTCCGCTTCTATGACTAACTCCACGCCGACGCCAATGCTGCGCCAGTACCAGGACTTAAAGCAGCAACACCCGGGAACGCTTCTATTTTTCCGCTTGGGCGACTTCTACGAACTCTTCTTCGACGATGCTGTTGTCGGCTCACGCGAGTTGCAGATAACGCTGACCGCTCGACACAAAGACAGCGGGAATCCAGTACCTATGTGCGGCGTGCCTCATCATTCGGCGGCGAACTATATCGCTCGTCTCGTGCGCAAAGGTTATCGCGTGGCCATCTGCGAACAGACCGAAGACGCCTCCAAAACTAAAAAACTGGTTAAGCGCGAAGTGGTCCGCATCGTGACGCCGGGTACGCCACTCGATCCCCAACTGCTCGACGCGCGTGAAGCAGTTTTCCTCGCCGCCGTGTGCGCATCCGGCGAAACTATCGGAGCGGCTTTTCTTGATATCTCTACCGGCGAATTTCGAGCCACGCAAGAGCGCGGCGCAAACGCCTGGGAAAAGATTCGCGCCGCCCTCGAATCCTATGCTCCTCGCGAACTTCTTTTCCCGGTCTCCTTACAACCCCTAATTACTGCCGGCCTGTCAGCGAAAGTTCAAACTGTTCCGCTGCCTTTGCGAAAAGCCGAAGACGCGACCGAGCCTGCGCCATTGAGCGAAACAACGACCCCTAACGATCTCGCCAGCCCGTCAGCTACTCACTCCAATCAATACGGATCGCAGAGTAAGTTCATCGACGCGGCGTTTACACCAATCGAGGATTGGCTGTGGCAGAAGAAAGACTGCGCCGAGTTGCTGCTGACTCACTTCGGCGCGCGCACCCTCGAGGGTTATGGAATCGAGCGCAAGGATGAAGCAGTGCGCGCAGCCGGCGCTTGTCTTCGCTATGCGCAGGAAACGCAGCGCGCGGCGGCCGCGCATATCAGCGATTTGGTTTATTTCGAACCACAGGACCACCTCGTCCTCGATAACATCACAGTACGCAATCTCGAACTGGTCGAATCCCTGGGCGGCGCTTCGGGCCGAACACTGCTGAGCGTTATTGATCAGACAGTAACCGGAATGGGCGCGCGACTGCTTCGCTCGTGGTTGCTCCGGCCCTGCGTAAAACGGGGCGAGGTTGAGGCGCGGCTGAGCGCAGTTCAGGATCTATTTGGGTCACAGATCGTGCGAGATAGATTGCGTTCGCTGCTTAAAGAAGTTTCCGATTTGGAACGTTTGATAGGTCGCATAAGTTTTGGTTCGGCGACCCCGCGAGATCTAAACGCTATTCTGCGCTCGCTCAATCAGGTTCCCGGGATTCGCGAACAACTCGCCTCAATGCAATCGTCACTGCTGCAGGTGTTATCGGAAAGCGCTGACGATGTACCTGAAATTTGCGCACTCCTGACTCGGGCGATAAGCGATGAGCCGCCGGCAAAAATCAGCGAAGGTGAGACGATCCGTCCCGGCTATTCGGCTGAGCTCGATGAGTTGCGATCAATCAGCGGTAACGCGAAACAGATCATCGCAACTCTCGAAGCCACCGAGCGCGCGCGCAGCGGTATCGCCACGTTGCGGATTAAGTTTAATGGCGTGTTCGGTTATTTCATTGAAGTGTCGAAAGGGCAGGCCTCGCGTGTGCCCGCCGATTACGAGCGACGGCAAACGCTGACCAACTCCGAACGCTATACCACGCCGGAACTGCGCGATTGGGAAAAGAAAGTATTAGGCGCCGAAGAGCGAATTATCGAAATTGAGCATGCACTCTTCGCTGACATCTGCCGGAACGTCGCCGCTGAGATTAAACGAATTCAGGCCACTGCTCGCGCACTTGCGGCGCTCGATGCATTGTCATCACTCGCTGAAACTGCTGCCCGCCAGCGCTACACTCGCCCTTTGATGCACGATGGTGACGAGATCGAAATCGTGCAAAGTCGTCATCCCGTCATCGAGGTGTTCAGCGATGAACCCTTTGTTCCCAATAGCGTCTATCTCAACAATTCAACCGATCGCCTGTTAATCATTACTGGTCCAAACATGGGCGGCAAGAGCACCGTGCTGCGTCAAACGGCAATCGTTTGCATACTCGCACAGATGGGCGGCTTCGTTCCCGCGGAGCGCGCGCGCCTGCCTTTGCTCGATCGCGTCTGGACGCGCGTCGGCGCCTCAGACGATCTGACACGCGGAAGAAGCACTTTCATGGTGGAGATGACCGAGACAGCGGCCATCCTTCACAGCGCTACGCCTCGTTCCTTGGTGCTGCTCGATGAGATCGGTCGCGGCACGGCGACCTTTGATGGGCTCTCCATCGCCTGGGCCGTTGCCGAATACCTGCATGATTCTCCTGAACATGCGGCGAAAACTTTATTCGCAACCCATTATCATGAGTTAACAGAACTGGCGGAGCGTTTACCCGGCGCTCAGAACTACCAGATAACAGCCGCCGAGCGCGAGGGCGAAGTCGTCTTTTTGCATCGCCTGGAGCGCGGACGCGCTTCGAAGTCGTACGGAATTCAGGTCGCGCGGCTTGCTGGTTTGCCTTCGGCGGTATTGGCAAACGCACGCGAGGTGCTGGCGCGGCTGGAGCGATATGAGTTGGAAGTCTTCGCTGAAGAGGATCAAATTGCGGCCCAGGCGGCGGTGAGAACTGCCGAGGCCCGAGCGGCCGTCCAGGGAGCCGGCTCGAGAGAATCCGATATGCCTATTGTGCAGGATTCTGGTCGCGGCGCGTTGGAAATCGCCGCGCGGCGTGCGGGTCGCCGCAAAGCCGCGGCGCAGTCCTCCCTGTTTGATCTCGCGAACCAAAAAGTGGTCGATGAAATTCGCGACATCGATCCTGACAAGGTCTCGCCCGACGAGGCGAAGGATCTGCTTCGCAAACTCCGCGAGCGGCTGGTCTGACCTCTAACGTTCGTTTAGAGGCGGGCATTGCCCGCCGTTTCAACCTCATTGAAGCTCTTCAAGTCCCACGAGCCAAACACTTTTCATCGCGTAACCTCCGTCTGCTATCGACGTGTTCCCGTTTTTCGTAGCGCATATGCCTGCGATCTATTCGTCGATATTCTCGCTGAGACGCGGAGACGATTGCCTTTTAAACTGATTGGCTACGTGGTTATGCCGGATCATGCCCACCTAATTCTAAACCCGCTGGGATGTGATATCAGCAAGGTTATGAATTCGATGAAGAGCGCGTCAGATCGCAAGATCATTGATTGGTTGCGCGATTTTAATCACACCAGCTCCTTAAGGAAGCTTGAATTGGACGTTCCGAAGAAACGAGGGCATACCCATGCTGTGTGGCAAAGAGACTTTTCTTCGGTGGATCTCTGGAGCCCCAAGTTCATTGGGCAAAAGCTAAATTACACTCATCTCAACCCCGTAAGAGCGGGCCTTTGCGAGCATCCCGCTGGATGGAAATGGTCTAGCTATCGGGCTTACTTACCGCATGAGCCGGGGAGTGTTCCTCTCGAAATGGACTGGAGGGGTATTGGAAAGACGAAGAATTTAAATCGTGAGGTGCAACGGCGGGCAGTGCCCGCCTCTAAACGGGAGGGAATTCAGATCGGCGCTTATCCGCGTGGATCCGAGGCACGTTTCCGGAGCAGGCTAATAGTTCAATTTCCGCGCAAACCAATCCCACATCGGCGTCGGCTTTGTGCCGGCCGGGTTATAGCTCGCCCCGATAATTATGCGCTCGCCCGTCTCACTGGCTGTGACTCCGCGATGAAGCACCTCCCCTCCCTTAATCGCTACCAGATCGCCCGGTCCGCACTTCACCGGTTTCGGTTTGGCAAATTCCAGTAAGCGCGCAAAAGGAAAGAGGAGATACGGAACCGGAAACAGGACGCGGCTCCATTCCGGCGTCAGCACCTCGGTCGCGCCTTCGTTTGTATTCACGAGGGTGAGGATGATGCTGTAAAGACCGCCGTCCAGATGCCACTTAAAACCTTCGCGAGTTGAGCAGTAACGCTGTATGCGGAGCGACCGCTTGATGTCGGCCATCGGTTCGAGCTCGAGGCCGAATGTCTCCGACAGGATTCTCAGGAGTGGGCCATTCGCAAAGGCGCGCAGTTCGGGAAGGTATTGGTCAATCTTGATTCCATCCAGAACATTGTAGGCGAGGCTCATGCCCGCTTTGGCGGACACCGGCGCAAAGAGATTGCTGCGCGCTCTGATAAGCCTCAGCCAATCTTCGGTTTCTGAAGGGGACAGAAAGGCCCGGTAGACCCGATATCCTTCTGCGGGCTGGGCCATCGCGCCGCCGAGATTGGGATCGTGCCGCCCGGTTGTTAGTTCCACTACGGCGCGATTAAGTCGGGTGAGTGAGTTACCGGACATGAGTTTTAGTTCTTAGGTGAAGTCAACGGCGCGTCAGTGACAGTAAACCAATCACCCTTGCCGTCGTTCGTACGAAGCATGCGCATGGTCTCGTCGAAATTAAAAGGCCGGGCTCCCCGACGGCCAAAAACCGAAACCTGGTTTCCGCTCTCGTCCACGGCGCGATCACGATCGAGGCCTTTGGAGATCGCCAGGGCCTCGCCCTTCGTCTTGAATGTCGCAATTAACAACGGATTCGGCCGGGGACTAAATCCCGCGTACTCCGGCAGTGTCTCCGGCGAAGTTAGCTGCAGAATTCGTAGACCATTCTTGCCGTCTGCCACGTAAGCAAACAAACTTGCATTGGTCATCGCAACCTTCACCTGGTGAGCATCGTTGAGTTTGCCTCCGGCGTCGTACATGAGATCGAGTCGCGGTTTTTCGGGCTGCTCAACATCAATGATGGCGACGCCGTCCTTTCCGTTTGCCACATAGGCATAGGTCCGGGCGACGTAAACATCGTGAGCATGCGCGAGGGGAACAAGGCTCTCCTTAATCAGTCTGGGTGACGCGGGAATCGTCACGTCCAATACTTTCAAGCCTTCGTCGTCAACCACAAACGCGTAGCGAAACTGGATCGCAATCGCACGCGGGCTCTTGAAGTCTGGCGCGCCAAACTCTTTGACGACCCTGGGATTCAGCGGATCGTTGATGTCGACGACAACCAGGCCATGCCCGGTGGTGATGTAGGCATATGATCCCGCGATTGTAATGTTGTTGGCATCAGCAAGTACGCCGCCCGGATTGAAAGCCCCGTCGGGATATTTCTTTGGATCAAGCGCCCGCTTCAAATAATTGTTTAGCGGATCGCCGTCAAGCAACGTGGCTGCGTTTACCAGCACCAGGCCCTCATGTTTATCGACTACGTAAAGATAGGCGTAGAGCGGATGAATCGGCTGCTCCTGGTTGACGAGTTGGTGGCGGGCGTCGCCGCTTAACTGGCTCGCGCTGACGGGATCGATCATCGTCCCGTCTCGCTTCATTCGCCAGCGCGCTGGATCAACCGCGAGCGTGGTGGGCGCTGCAACCGCTGTCGCATATTTAGTTTTGACCCAAAATTTCTGTCCAAAACGAGACACTGGCGCGGTCGTTATTCTTTCCGAAAATCCCTTCTGATCGATCTGGGCCACATCGTAAACGCGCAATCCCCCCTCGCCGGCAGCAACGTAGGCATACTCGCCCCGCAGTTGCACCTGCAACACACGCGGGTTTCCGACGTGTTCGTAAACGGTCCTAAGTTCACTCCCACCTTTTACAAATCTTTCGTAGTTGTCGGGGTACGCGATCTTTTGCAGCGTGCTACCGAAGACCGCCTGCGGCTCGCTTGGTTCGGTTACCACGACTGCCTCCAGCGCATGATCGGCGGCGACGTAAACGTAGCGACCCATGAAGTTGACGAAGTTGGTGCCTTGCAGAAGGAGTTGGGCCAACCAGGCGTTGTTATCGTTTTGTTTGGAGACGTGGCAATCAGAACAGGCTTTGGTTTCGGTGGATCTAACGGTGTGCGGGACGTGCGTGTTGAAAGCCTGGCCAGCGAAGCCTTCGGCCGAGGTTGTTTGTTGCTGCGAATAGATCCACTCGCGATTCTGATTCTGCGAGCTGACCAGCAGGGCGGATGAAGAGCGGACGGGAGCAATGCGATTACCGGTCACTGTTCCGTCGCGTCCCAGCATGAAAATGTCATCGCGCAGGACCTGAAAGTTATACTGCGTGAAGTTACGCGAATCGCCGCCTTCGTTGTGCCGATTCGGCATTTTGCGATTAGCCTGCATCGACAGGTGACAACCAAAACAACTTGTAACCCAAGACGAATGGCAAGACACGCAAGTCATCTCGCTATCTCGATGGGCCAGCTCGTTTGGGTCCGCGGGAACGTCGCCCCAGCTCCGATTATCCTTGCGGATAGTTTTTGAGTAGCGCGACTTTTCGTTGTAGTCGCGCGTGCCGGGCGTGACTGTGTCGAGCGTTTGGCTGAGGCGCCACCACCGACCGGGAACCACCATCGAATTCTGCACGATATCGCCGCTCTTAAGATCCAGATCGGCGCCCGACTCGTCTTTTTTCTTGCGGTCTCGAGTAATACGCTGAAAGACCGGCACCTTTGAGCCGCTTTCGTCGCGGGTCGTTAATCCACGAGTCAGGTTCCTGCCTGTGGTTGCAGGTCTGCCGGGCTGGGCCACCGCCACAGGTGCGGCTGGTCCAGAGGTAGTGAGCGTGGTCCTTTTGGAAATTGAGCCATGGCAATCCTCGCAGGCAATCTCGATGGCCGCACGCGGCTCGTTATATAAGTTGCCGTCGCCGTGTGAATCCTGGCCAAAGTGGCAATCAACGCAGTGCATTCCCCTCTCGAGGTGAATGTCGTTGAGATGAACAGCCTTCTTAAACTTGTCGGGGTCATTTGAGGAAACCATGTTTCCGGCGGCGTCGAGCAGGTTCCCTTTTCGATCGCGTTTAAAAACTTTACGAAACAGCCAGCCGTGTCCATTGAATTGACCAAACTGCGTATTCTTCAAACCGGCATTGAACTCGGCAGAACCGGTCTGGGCCAGGAATTCAAGGTCCGACCAAAGCCCGCGCAGGCTGGAGCCCTCAGGATTTCGATTGAGCTTTTCGCGCTCCTCATCCTGCGAAGGGTTGTGCTGTTGCGCGGGATACATCTTGCCGCCGTCGCTTTCGTTGTCCCACCAGGTCATGCCGAGGTAAGTGGCCACCATATTGGTGCCCGGGTGCATGTGACAAACCATGCATTGCGAGGTCGGGATGCGCGAAGTGAATTGGTGCTTGATGGGGTGGCCCGATTCATTTTTTGGGATACTCGCGTCGGCGGTCTCCGAACGGCCACGATTGCCGGAGGCCGCATAGGAGGCCGAATGCGCTGCGCTGCGATCGTTGGCATAAATCACGTGGCATGCGGAACATCCTGACGAACGATAGTCGCCCGGGTGATCATTTGTGCCGAGAAAGTTCAGCGTCGGATCCATCAGACGCGTTTTTTGAATACCGAGGACAACAGGATCAGTGCGTTGGGCCGAACCAAAGCCACGCTGACTTAAACCTTTGTCAGGCTTTCCGGGTTCCTCTTCACGATCGGGAAGTCCAACTTCAAGACGGCGTTTACCGCCGCGCTCGAAAACGCGCAGCACGTTGCCCGGTTGCGAGATTTCCCAACGCGGGAGCGGATCGAGAAACTCAAGCAGGCCCCTTGTTCGTTGATCAGTCTCCGAAGGTGATGGAGTTTGAATCAGAGCCTGGGGCGCACCGCTTTCGCTGTAGCTCTCGCCAAAGCGTGAGTCCTTCAGTGGAAAACTGCCATTGTTGTAAAGCGCAGCGCCCCAAAGCATTGCACCATGAGTCATCATGCTGCGCGCGACGTTCCTGGATTCCACTTCATGACAACCGCCGCCGCCGCAGGTGGCACTGGCCACGCGCAGATCGCCTGGGTTTACAAATCGGACAAACTCCCAGCTTTCGCGCGCGAGCAGAGTGTTGGTCCGCTCGGGATTCGCGCCGGTGTATTTGCCATCGCGTTTCCACTCGTTCGGAAACTTCGGCCGCACGTGTGCAGCCACTTTGACTTCCTGGATCGATTTGGGATCTTCGCTCGTCTTGCGCGGCACAGGATTGCCGCCGTGGCAACCGGTACAGGTAAGGCCCACAGCATCCTTGCCGTTGTTTAGTTTTTCGAGTGTTTCAGTTGGACCGTATTTGTGCATCGGCTCGATCTGGCCGTGGCAGGTAATGCAGCCTTCGAGCTTTGGGGTTGGAGTAGGTTGCTCTTGGGGCGTGTTTGAACGAGCCAAATATCGGCCGCTGCTGCGCGAATAATCTGACTTATCTGACTCCATGAGTTCCTTCTTCGCGCTCGACATAGCTGCGAAGCCCAGAAGTAAGCTGAGCATCGCAACAATCAGGACTACCGAGAATCTCGATCTACTCATTCTTTGTTGGAGTCAACGGGCATTCACCACAGAGACACAGAGGTTGCACAGAGATCAGTTGTCAAAGCCGACGATTTTCCTATGAATCCCGTTCTTAAGGACTACGACGTTGAAATTTATTAACAGTCCCACTCGCCACCCACCGAGCCGAAGATACGTTAGAACCTGGGCTTCGTGAATAGGCGCAAGCGATTCAACCGATTTCACTTCTACCACTATGACTCCGCCCACCAAAATATCTACTCGATAGCCACATTCCAGCCTAATTCCTTGGTACTCGAGACGCAAAGGTCTTTCACGCTCAAAATGGAATTCCCCTCAAGACCAACTCGCGACACAAACATTCCGTGTAGGCCGACTCAAGCAATCCCGGCCCAAGCTTCCGATGTATCTCAATAGCCGCGCCTATAACCTCATGAGTTAAATGGTTTATCTGAGGATTCACGGATCCAGACTCTGGACGCTTTCTCTGTGCGCCCTCTGTGTTCTCTGCGTCTCTGTGGTGAGCGTAATGCTCGCCTCTCAAAAGTTACAGGGAACATGCTCTGGAAGCCCTTTCCGAAAGATGCCCGAAGTCTTGTACCTCTCAAAACACCAGCTTCAGTTGAGCAAACAACGTGTACAGCGGCTTCCGCGGATTGATCACGTCGGGTTCACAGAAGTCGCTCACGTTTGCCGGACAGTTGCGCGAGCGGTCTGTAAAAATATCTCTGAAGCCGCGACCTGTTTGCAGAGTGGCGGCGCCGAAAGTCATCGTCATGTTATTGACCAAAAACGGCCGGTACGCTACGCCCAGGCTGTAATCGAAACCAATGTCGTGCCGGATGCGGTTTTGAAATAAAACATACTCCAGTGGTTCCGTGCGATGAAAGCGCAAATAGTTTGCGTTGAAGACCGCTTTGATTCGTTGCGTTAACTCCACGTCGACGCCGGCGTTGTAAATGAAGATGCCCGGATTAACAAAATTTGCCTGGCCTTGCGTTTTGCTGCTGCGCAAACTCGGCAGCAGACTATTCGGTTGGACCAGCCCGACGCCTGTCTGCGTAAGGCGTATGCCGTTGCGATTCCAGTAAGAGAACTGCCCGCCCACGAAATTGGGATCATCGAAGATGGCATCGAAACCCGATGCTTTATTGTCCGTCGGGTTGCTGTCGCCCTGCGCCCAAAAGAAAGAACCTTTGTAGCGGATATAATCGAAATCAATCGACGCTTCCACCGCCGCCATGTTGGATTTGATCCGGACCTCGCGCCCGGCGATCGGGTTTCGTTCATCCTTCCCAAAAGCGTGGTAGTAAGCATGCGATAGATTTAGCCGGCCCAGATGTCCATCGCCGCTCAGACCCACGTAGCCAACTTTGATCGCGTGAGGTCGAACATCGCCAATCAAAGCCGGACGGACCAGGAAACCATTGCGATCAAATTCGACTCCGCGTCGATCATCGTTGTAATGCAGGCTTCCCTGGATCGTGTAGCCTTTGCGAACAAAATCCTGGCGAAAAACATTCGCGACATAAACATTCTGATGCCGTGTATCGAAGCGATTGAGTCCGCTGTTGGTATCTTTCTCCAACATCGAGAACCAGGCCGCATTAAATTGAACGCGGTTATTATCAGCGGCGCCGAAAAGTCGCAGGCCCAGGTTGTTATCGGAGAAGATGAACCCACGGAAGTCGGAAACAAACGGCTGGATTCCGGCGCGCACTGAAACGAAATCGTAGTTTGAGTTAACGTCAAAAAGCTTAACTTCGCCAAACGCCTCTTCGAAGGAAATATGAGTATCGGTGCGGTTAGTGCCGCGTCGTACGTCTATGTTGACGACGCCGTTTTCTCTGGCGTTCAGGTAATTCGGTATGCTGAACGTAGGCGAGATCTTGATTGCCCAGTCACGCGGTCTGAAGGTGCTGTCACCTTTAAAGAGTTCAAAGCTAAACTGCAGCGTTTGGTTTACCGCCAACTGCTCTGGTTGACCAAAGAACTCCGCGCTGCCGGGTTCGTCTGTGCTGACGTCGGACGGCGTTGGCGCGCGCCTTAGCTCCACAGTGGAAGTGCTGACGGCCGATAGAATCATGAACAATTCATTACCGCGAATTGGGTAGTCGCCTTTTAGAACGCTCTGATTGTAAGGGTCCCACCAACGGCCGCGCCTGAAGGGGATGTCGCGTCCGCGAGCAGCGCGATCTCCATAGCGATCATATTCAGGGAACCCGATGCGCCAGCGATCGCGAGCTTCGCGGCGATCCTGATTGATCGGCGGATCGCTCTTCACTGTCTCGCTTCCCGCGTGTCCGGTTGGTTTGTTAGTAACACGAGATGCGGGTTCGGGAACCGGTTTGAGCTCCACCTGGTCCAGTGGAATATCCACAGTGTTTTCCCGGCCCGGTTCGATGATCACATTCTCGAGCGCGCTTCCGCGAGGGATCGCAAAAGCTCCATAGTCTTTGTCTTTCTGAAATGCAGCGACGTGAGGCGCCGCGACTTTCAAGCGGTAAGCACCCGCCGCTAATTGAAACGCATAGGCGCCATCGGAATTGCTGCGCGTTCGTTTCCACTTGCCGCTGACCTGGTTTGTGACAATCACCAACACTCCCGCAACCGGAGCGCCTGATGCTACGCGCACGGTCCCTTTCAGCCGGCCAGAGCTTTGGCCCACCAGTACGCCAGACATTGCATGGGCAAGCAATGCCAAAAACACCATCGAAACAAAGCTGGAAAACTTAGAAGTGCTCATGAAGGGTGGCCCAGGAAACAGGCGCTTGCCTTGTAGCATACGAGTGGTTTTGAGGCAATTGAATTCTGGAACGCAATCAACCTATTGAGGGCGGATTCTTTGTGATACATTGTGCCGCAGTTTGCAGCGGCGCTAAAACAAACTTACTAACAACTGCATTGGTGAGTTCTTCGCATGGGCGTAACCCCCGGGCATAGCTTTAGACGACCATTCCTAATCGGCCTCAGTCTGCTTTTAACTGGCGCCGCACTGCTGCAGTTTCGGACCAGCTCGGCGCAGACGAGTGGGCCAATTCTCATCAGCCACCCGGATTCCACCCGCGCCATTGCTTTCGATTCGGTAACTCAACATCGCGAGCCATTCTCAGCTATCTCTTCGATCCGCTTTGGCGCTGACAATCACGTCCGGGTAATGCTTTTCGCGATGCATCTGACTCTGCAGGCGGGTGATACCGCGAGCGCGCTCACGGTCGAGGCGGAAGACGCCGCCCACAACATCTACCCCTTAACAGTCGAGTATGCAGGGCCGGTTCCCAACCAGCCATGGGCCACCTCGCTCGTAGTGAAGCTCCCAGCCGGCATGGATGACCTGGGCGACGTGCTGGTGCGGCTAACATACAAGAATGTCTCTTCCAATCGTGTCCGTTTTGGGATCGGGCATGTTGGCGGTGGTCTACCCGATGACGAGGGCGCCGTGCCGACTCCTGGTTCGGTCTTGCCAATTCCTTCGGGCACCAGCGCGACTGCGGGCGATCTGACTGTTTCAGAAGTCCAAACAATAATTAGCCAGGCTGTCTCGGCTGCGGTTTCTCTGAATCGCGCGGTCACGGTGGCCGTCACCGATCGTGAAGCGAATGTTTTAGGAGTCTTCGTCATGACGGGGGCGGCGGCTGGAACGACGATTCGCAGCGTCGGCACGCTCGGGCAAGGATTGGAAGGCATCCTGGCCCCCTCATCGCTGGCCGCCATTTCGAAAGCTGGAACCGGATCGTTATTCAGCACCGCCGGTAACGCGTTTTCTACGCGAACTGCCGGTTTCATTATTCAGGAACACCTTCCGCCGGGCATTGATTTCCGCTCCGGTGGCCCACTTTATGGGGTGCAGTTTTCTTCGCTTCCCTGTTCGGACATCAAGAAGCCGGCAGTTCCGCTGGGACTGTCTGCCGATCCGGGCGGCCTGCCAATTTACAAAAACGGAGTTGCCGTCGGCGGCGTGGGGATTGAAGGTGACGGGATCTACACGGTGGACCGCGATCCGCGCGATGACGATCAACCGTTTGAAGAATTAATCGCCGCGTCGGCAGTTCGCGGTTTTGAGGCACCGGCGTTAATCCGTGGTGATAACATTCTGGTTGACGGAATAAGGCTCCCCTATTCGAACGTCGCCACTCCTCCATCGCCGGCGACTCTTGCATTTGGAAGTTTACCCGGAGCGGTGTTGGGCGCTTTTCCGATTCAGGGGGCGCAGCTTTCGGCGTTTGTACCAGCGAATGTGGGCGGCGTCAGCGGCGAAGTTGATACGCGATTCTTTCCATTTGTTGCTGGCGCGTCCCCAGCGGGCCCGAATTCGCTGAGTGCCGCAGAAGTCCAGACCATAATCGCGCACGCGGCCCAACAATCGAACATTACGCGGGCTGCGATTCGTCAGCCGCTCGGTAGTAACGCGCGGGTCACGGTGGCCGTGGTGGATGCGGCGGGAAATGTGCTCGGCGTTTTTCGTACACAGGATGCACCGGTCTTTGGTTTTGATGTGTCCGTGCAAAAGGCGCGCACGGCGGCGTTTTTCTCAAATGCCACGGCTGGCGCGTTATTAAGCGGCGCGGGCTTTGGCAGTTACGTCAGCAGGGCATCGTCCGACGGGTTAGGACTCGGTGGCACTGTGGCCTTCAGCAATCGAGCGGTGGGTTTTTTGCATCGACCTTTCTTTCCGGACGGAATAGATAATACAGCTGCCGGACCCTTCAGCACCGAGCTGAACCACTGGAGTCCGTTTAATGTCGGGTTACAACTCGACTTGATCAAAACAAACTTACTGGCGGCAAGCGGCGGCGCAGTCGTTCCCTGTTCGACAATTCCGAGTTTGCCCAATGGCATACAGATCTTCCCAGGGAGCATCCCGCTTTATAAAAATGGAGTGCTCGTCGGCGCAATTGGGATCAGCGGTGACGGAGTGGATCAGGACGACATAATCAGCGCCGCCGGCGGCAATGGATTTTCGCCTGCGTCCGGAATTCGATCTGACCAAACTTTTGTTCGGGGCGTGCGGTTACCATTTTTGAAGTTTCCGCGGAGTCCCAATTTGTAATCACAACGGTCAAACTCTGCACCGTTGGAATGTTTCGGATGATCAGAAGAACTGCAAACAAACCCAGGCGGTCGTTGTTTGGCCCATGCCTAATCTGCGGTCTCATCCTGGCGTACTGTTTCGCCACGCTCCCTTTGGTTCAAGAAAGCAAGGCTCAACAAGCAGCGCCATCAGGAGTTATCCGCCTCCGGGTTCGGGTCGCGACCGGAGACGGCAACAAAGCAAACGGGCTTTCGCGCAAACGGTTTTTCCTGATTAAGGGCTCTCTTGAGGAGAACAAAGCCCTCGTCGAAGCCATCGAGCAGCAATCACTAATCTCCCGCGACTGTTATTATCGCGGCCTCGGCGCGAGCGAAGCTCTGATCGCTTGGTTAAAGGAAAAGGATTGTGAGTCGGTTTATTGTCGCGAGGTAGAACCGGAACATGTCGAGGGCGCGGCCGCGGTCCCTGAGTTCCAACAAGCAGTAGCCGCCGGTGAAAAAGAGTTTGGTAGCCGCGAGCTGGCCCGAAAGTGGCTCGCCGTAAATCTAAACGCAAACTTGCGTAGCGGTTTTTACACCAGTCAACAGCAGCGACTTACGGCGCTGCTCATCAAGGCCGAAGAGGTGTCGAGGGCAAAGGTTTTGTCTGTGATGACGGACAGCTTCGGCACAGCCTACTTCACTGACATCGAACCTGGCACCTATACCATTTCAAATCTGATACCGACTGAGGTCGGGACAATGGCCGAGATTTGGAATGCTGAGATCAAAGTAAAGCCTGGCGACCTCGCCACCGAGCTCCCGTTCCTGATTTCGAATCCAGGGAACAAGGATCCCAGAGACAAGAAAAACATTAAGCGCGTCAGCCTGGAGAAACCATTGCCTCCCTGTGGGTAACCTTGTCGTCCTCTGTGTAAAGTCCGAGAACCCCGAGGTGCAGCGAGATAGTCCAATAGGCTCACCTGAAATCAACGAATGAAACGATACACAATCACAGCGTTCGTGCTCGCGTTGGTGGTGTTCTTTTCCTTTTCTTCTCCCGAGTGGTTTTCAGAAAGCGGTAGCGTAGCCGGGCAGAGACGTGGCTCACGGCGCAGCGGAAAATCAAGGGCGGTTCGTAAGCCGGTCATTGATTATTCGCAGTTCTCACACGCAACCAGGGAACACCAGGCGTCGTGTAAAACCTGTCATAAGACGCCTACCTCCAATTGGCGAAAGGTTGCAGATTTTCCCGACGTTGCCGACTTTCCCGACCACGAAGCCTGTGTGCGTTGTCATCGGCCGCAATTTTTCAAGAGCGCTCAACCTGCGATCTGTTCAAACTGCCATCGGAGGGCCTCGCCCCGCGATGAAGCGCGATTTGAGTTTCGCAATCCCGATTGGCCCAGACAATTTGGTATTGAGTTTCCTCACGACAAACATCAGGACGTAATTGCACGCGCTCAGCCTCCTGTAACGCAAACTGTCAGTTTGCGCCGTATGGCCCACGCAGTACGGCCCCCGCCACAATCGCAAACCAACAGTTTGCAGTACAACAATTGCGAGATTTGTCATTCAACGAATGCGAAGCCGCCGGTTGCGCCCGTTGCTGGTTGGGCCGACGCCTTTGTTCCGGCATTAAACCTCTTCAAGGCCTCGCCGGAAAGTCACGCGTCGTGCTTCAACTGTCACTGGAAAAGCGCGGAGCCTGTGAAGGACAACTGCGCGGGCTGTCACAAATTAGCAGCGGCGCCTTACCAGCCTACAGGTGTCCCAGAACGAAAATCGATGAGGTTTACGCACGCTCGCGAACAACACGTCAAGGAATGCACGGCGTGTCATATCAATATTACGAAAGCGGCTTCTTTGAAAGGTTTGAAGCCAGACGTGCCCATCTCGACCTGCACCGAATGTCACAATAAAGAAGGGCTGCGGCTGGACGTTAGTGGTGAATTGGCAGCCCTGGACAAGAGCCGCGACTTTAACTGCATCTACTGTCACACGTCAGATGTGGGGCGACGCAATCCGCCGTCGAGTCATTATCTTATTTCGGGTCGTCCACCGTTGAAGCTGAGGGAATGAGATCGATTTCCTAAAGAGTGACTATTAAGAAACTATTGCACGAATTACACGAACTGACACGAAAGCGCGTTAGTGTGAATTCGTGTAATTTCGTGGATCGCCGTTTGGTGGTTGCGGTGCCGACACTAGTCTTCCTCATTTTTTGTCTGTCAGAGGTAAGCGTGAGCCGCGCTACATTCACCACGGAAACACAGAGAGCACAAATGACGCACCGCGGTTTTTTGCAATTAGCACCTCCGCTTCAAGATCCGGGACTGGACTATACAACCTTCAAACACGCCACCCAGGAACATGCGTCGCAGTCTTGCACTGCCTGTCACCAGCGATCTGACAACTCTGCGACGCCGCGCTTCCCCGGGCACAAGGCGTGCACCTCGTGCCACCTGGCGCAATTTGTAACTCCGAATGTTCCGATGTGCGCGATTTGTCATGCGGACGTCAACAGTTCAAACCCGCCTCTGAAAAGTTTTCCTGCCCGGTTCAATGAAAGCTTCAACGTGAAATTTGATCACGCGCAGCACATGACCGGATCGGCGCGACCTTCGAACGGATGTTCCGCGTGTCACAGCCGCGTCAGAAACCGGCCGTCTGCCATTAGCATTCCCGTTGGTCTTCCGGCACATAACCAGTGCTACTCCTGTCACACGCCGAGCAGCAAAACAAATTCAGGACGAGAGATGTCCTCGTGTGGTGTTTGCCACGACAGGCGCGCTTACTCACGCACGTCTACGAACGCGCGAGCCTTTCGTTACGCATTTAGCCATGCGAAACATGCCGGTCCACAGCGCCTGGGGTGCGCCGACTGCCATTCGATAATCGCTGGCGCAGCACAGTCCCGCCAGGTAAGTTCTCCCGCCACCGCAGAACACTTTCCCACATCGCGCGGGAAGAGTTGCATCACCTGCCACAATGGTGGACGAGCTTTTGGCGGCGATCTGGCATTCAAAGACTGCCGTCGTTGCCACACCGGCTCAACTTTCCGCATGCCAATGTGAACTCATTCGCGCCGCCTTGAAATTGTTTGACACAGTTCGAACCGCTCTCTAAGATTGGTGCGATCCCTCCCCACTAATTCCATGGCCCATACTCTTAAACTATCAACCTGAGGTCGTTAAATGAGAAAGCTATTGGTTCTGATCATTTTGCTTGGGTCTGCGGCGGTGTTGTTAGTAGCCGGCAATCCGGGTTTTTCAGCGGGGCAGGAAATCCCGAAGGAAAGCAAAGTGCAGCCGAAGGAAGTGGTCCTCGGTAAAGACAGCCAATCTGATAAGTATGGCGAGGTGCCTTTCAATCACGAGACCCACTCGACCAAAACCTATTCAGTTGACGGCAAAAGCGTCCTCTCGTGCGTGGAATGCCATCACACTGATCAGCCGGCCGCAGGTTTGAAGCCCCCGCTTAAGACTTCAGAGCGGAGTGTCGTTTTGACGACGGAGCACCTCGCCGCCGCCGATGCAAAACCTGTGAAGTCGTGCCGCGCCTGTCATCTGCAGGCTGGTGACGACAGCGCCGAGATGCCGGCGGTGACCTATGAAGGCAAACCAGCGCCGACCAAACTTACAAATGAAGTGGCGTACCACATGAACTGCAACATCTGTCACGACAAAGCCATCGTCGCGAGGCCAGCGCTAAAAGGAAAGATTCCAGGATCAACCGACTGTTTACCCTGTCACAAACCCGTAAGCTAAAAAGTAGCCCAACTATCGGCAACGACGCTCCCTTACGGTCGCGCTTCTGTCTGCACCGCCAGCAGCGCTGGGTTCCAGTGTCGCTTGTCCCTGATGTGCTCGACATGGCATGACGTGCAATTCGGTTTATCAATCGCGATTACGGTTCGCTTTGTCCCAGGTTCAATGCGGCCGTTATGACAGCCGGCGCAAGTGCCTCGCGGCGTTTCTCGATCGATCGGATTAAAAGTCTTATGACAGCTCGAGCAGGATAATTCGCCTTCGGCGTTGCCGCGCAAGCCTGGTACGGTACGCACACGCTGGACATGCAGCGCATGAAACTGTTTGCTACGCCATTTATCGTCGGTGTCCGTGGATAAACGTTCCATCCCAATTTTCTTGAGCGACCACTCAGTTTCAGTTAGTCCCTTCCATTTCCACTTCTCGGCTACCACAGGATAACCAAGCGTACCGCCATGAGGCGTGGAAACGCGCCGGCCGTTATAGGTTGCTTCATTTGCGTCGTTATGGCATCCGGCACAAGTGAAGAGCGCGGCCTCCGCGGGTTTGAAATCGGCGCCCCGATGTTCGGCGTGACATGCAAGGCAACCAATACCCGATGAGCTGTGGGGTTCGGTTACGCTTGCCACGAAAGCTTCTGACGTGTGACAGGCGGCGCAATTTGCTTCCATGTTTCCCGAAAATGAGTGGCAGTCAGTGCAGGCATTCGCATTCGCCCGGATTGCAATTGGTGGCGCCATTTGCATCGCTTCTGTCGCATGGACCCGTGAAACTGGGGCGGGCGAATAGGCGCTCGTGTACCAAAAAGCGGCGGCGACTGAAAGCAGTCCCACGATCATAGTTCCCCAGACAAAAACTGACATGGGCCAATGTGCAATTAAGTCTGTCGTTGGCGTCCAGTTAAACTGTGCTTTGCCTGATCGTCGCTGGCTCTTTGGGAAAAGCGGCGATGGGCGAACCATCTTTCCGGCTTCGCGAATCCGCTTGTCCCAAAAAATATCGAGCGCCTTGTCACCGGGAAGCGGAGCGGCACGTGGAACTTTCGGAACGCGCTTCCCTTCTCCTGCCAGCGCTGACGGAAGCACCAGTTTCGCGGTCCCGAGCGAGGGACTACTGTGCGATGCGGTCTCGATAGTCATGCCGATGATCAGCGAGACTCGAATAACCAGACCGTCGTCATTGCGATCGATATCGAGCAGGAAGGGCCCAGCCTCAATTATGTCGCCGGGCGCGAGGGCTTCGTTTTCCTCGACTGGCTTTCCGTTGAGCTTTACCGGATTTGAAGGGCGAAGACCAAAGAGATAATAATTGCCGTGGGCGGCCTTAATCCCCGCTTGCGCTCGTGAAACTGCCGGATGATTCAGCAGCAACTCGCACTCCAGCAACCGCCCGATAAGCAGGCCCTCGGTGATAATCGTCACCGGATCCTGCACCAGATCTTCGCGGATGATGATGTACTTGTGCCGGGCCATGAATTACGTTGCCAGGAGAAACTAACCGCAGATTACACAGATTCAACTATAGAGCTGGCGCCAGGCCCTGTTTCTCAACCCTTTATGGCCAATCTGTGTAATCTCCGTAATCTGCGGATAGTCGATTTCTTCACCTACTTCACAGCAAAATAAACGACCTGAATCACGTGAACGATCATTAGCGCCAGCATCAACGAGGTGGAAATCACATGAGGCGCAACCCAGAGTTTCAATATCTTGTGCAGGTAGATTAACGCGTCCAAACGCCGCACGGTCACTGCGGTTTCAACAGCCCTGAGCAACAGCTCCCGCTCCTCAGTTGTAGCCAATCGCGTCAGGCGTTCCTTGAACGGCTGTCGTGCGTCAGCCAGCAAGGCGGTTAACGACTCACGGCGAATAACTTGCCGCGCCAGAAAAGAAAAGGTGCGAAACCGCTTTGCAACTTTCTCTTCAATCTCTTCTCGCAACCAGCCTTCGCTCTGCTTCGCAATTCCCTCAAACTCTGTTTGCAGCTCAGCGCGACGCGCCACGAGGTCTTCAACCAGCAGCGGGTCACCTTCGATACTCGTCAGGATTCGGGGCGCGATGATGTATGACGCAATACCGAAAAAACCCGAAAGGATAACGACATCAAACGCGAGATAAAGCGATGTTGTAAGCAGACCGCCAGTGCGCGTTCCTGCGTGTAACAACAATACGACGCCGGCTAGAGCGCCAAGGTAGACATGGGCCAGCATCCAGTAGCGTAGAGCGCCGGCGCGTCGGCGGTAGACCTGCTTGCGCAATGGATAAGTCATCACGGCAGCCACGCCCAGGAGGCCAACGAGGCCGGTTAACCATCGCATCGTTAACCATGAACCAGCCAGCACTCCGTCAAACCCGTGGGTGGCGAGTCCCAAAATTACCATCACGGCGGCAGCCAGACTGATAAATGCGCCTGCGATATGAAACGCTCGGGCAAGTGGGTCGCTTTTGTGAATGTTTCGTCCAAAAGCCTGGGTGTCGGTCCGGAAGATAATTCCGCGAGTGCCTTCAACTTCTGCGAAATATTTCAACGGATCGACCCGCACGAGGGCGCCCGTCGGACAGTTTTCTTCGCAGGAGTAAGCTTGCCGGACCACGCCCTGAGGATTGAGGGGGGTGTGCTCGCAGAGGTTGCACTTGATAGCTACGACGTCATCGGAAGGCGTGAGCACCGGCGGAGTTTGCGGGACCCGCAGACTGAAGGTGCGTTTCAAACTGCCCATCAGATCAAAATTGACTACGGGATCGATGCCTCCATTTCTCGGCACCATGGTGATGGCATCGTAAGGACACTGCGTGGCGCAGTCGAAGCAGCCGATGCAGGTGGCAGCCTCGATATCCACATATCCGCGAGGATCCCGAAAAATCGCGCCGGTAGGGCAACCCGTCAGACACTCAGGGTCTTTACAGTGCATACACACCTGCGGTGAAAGCACGTGTTGGGTTCGTTCGCTGCCGATTGCGACTGGACGCGTGATGTGGATGCCGCGCCTCAACAGACGAGATTGCCCGTGCACCTTGTGACAAGCCAGCGAACAATTCCCGCATCTCACGCAGAGGTCCATATCCATGACGAGGAGGTTCGCCCCGTCGACGACTCCGGTAGAAATCTCATGTTCGGCGGCTGCAAGTGCGCGGAGATCTTTGACCGCCTCAATCGCGGGTGGTTGATCATCGGCACTGGAGAAGCCGGCAAACGCGGCCACAATGCGATCACGCAGAGCAGGGTCTGCAGAGAGCGGCGCAATCGGAATCTCGAAGACTTCGGTTCGGGCCATCACTGACGCGCTGTACTTCCATATCTCGTTTTCTTTGGCACCTTCGAGCCCCAGACAATTTCCCGAACCCAGAAAGTCTACGCCGATTGCCTGGCCCATACTCGCAATTCCGCTGGAAGCAGGATCCAGAGGAATTCCGCGAACTCGTCGAACCCATCCGCTCTTAATCAGGACAATCTTTTCGACAGGAGTTTGTTCCTGGCAAATCACATGATGTTTGCCATAGACCATGAATCTCGCGATGCCTCGAAGTTTCTCGACCATGACCTGGTCGAGTGGGTTCTTGATGCCCTGGTTCAGGTCGGCGAGCACGCGCGCGAACCCATGAGCCCGATAGGTGTCGTCAAGCACCTGTCCAAACTTCGGGAGCTTACGCAGGAGACGCAGCGCCGGCCGCGTAATCTCCAACACGGTGGCGCTACCACGTCCGGCGGGCACGCTGATTGTTGCATTGCGTTCGACTCCGGCCAGTACAGCCATTTCGCCGAAACATGTTCCGGGATGGAGTTCGCCGATTTTTTGTTCTACGTCGGAAGAATCAGAGATGAAAACGTCGAGCAGGCCGGCGACCGACATGTAGAAGGTGTTTCCACCCCATTCGCCCTGGCGCATCACTGTCTCGCCGCCCTCATAGACCAGCAGGCGTACGTATGGGCCAACCTTTTTGCCGTTGTCGTAGGCGCGGCCATGAAGAATGACTTCCTGATCGCCGGCGAATTTGGCTTTGCCATTAAGCTCTTCGAAGAGTTCGGCGGTGAGGCTCAGGTTCTTGACAGCGTTGACAAGTAACTCCTGATCGACGATTTCACGAGGCATGGTCGATTTATACTACGTTGGTGGGTAAAGATAAATGAGTATCTTGGGAAGAGTATCCGCAGATTACACAGATTACACAGATTAATTCAGACAAGTTAAGAAATTGCCTGCCGCCGGCTGTCTCAGTTGAATCAGTGTAATCGGCGCAATCTGTGGATAGTGTCCTTGCAACTCAAACAAATCCGAGATTAAACATCCGCGCAAAGTTGTTCGTTGTGATTCTGGCGAGCTCTTCGATCTCAAGGCCGCGAAGTTCAGCCAGGCAACGCGCAACTTCAACCACGTAAGCCGGCTCGTTTCGTTTACCACGAAAAGGGATCGGTGCGAGGTAGGGACAGTCAGTTTCGATTAGCAGGCGATCGAGCGGCACTTGCTTCGCGACCGCCCTAAGCTCTTCAGCTTTCTTGAACGTCACGATCCCTGAAAACGAAATCGAGAAACCCGCGTCGATCGCCTGCTCAGCCAGACGCGCGCTGCCGCTAAAGCAATGCATGATGCCGGGAAGTTTTGAGTCGGCCCATTGTGAATTCAATATCTCAGCAGTTTCAGTCTCAGCTTCCCGTGTGTGAATGATCACGGGCAAGCTGAGTTCTCGGGCGAGACGAAGCTGCCATTCGAACACATCAATCTGCACTTCGCGTGGCGAGTTGTCGTAGTGGAAGTCGAGCCCAATTTCACCCCAGGCGATCACTTTGGAGCTGCCGGTGGCCAGTCTCCAGATTCTTTGTTCAGCTCTTTCGTCAAACAGGCGCGCGTCGTGCGGATGCGTGCCCACGGCGGCGTAAATATCCGGATGGGCTTCGGCCAACTCCACCGCACGTTCAAGGACTCCGCTGTGCGGATCACCGGTGCCGACATTTAGAATTGCCGCGACTTGTGCGTCACGCGCGCGTTGAATGACCTGCTCTCGATCCGCATCAAATTCCGTCCCGTCAATGTGCGCGTGTGAGTCAATGAACATGGCTTGTCAGCACCGCCTGCGTTAGCGGGCGGGTGGATCAGCTTTTTAGAAGGAACGCTTTTGAGGGGACGGCTCCACCAGGAGCCAAATGTCTATAGCGACAAATGCCATCAAGGGTTTTTGCTCAGTCTCGTCCGCCCTTCGAGTCTTTGACCGGAAAGCCGCGTTTCTTCATCAGTGCTTCTACCTTCGGATCGCGTCCGCGAAAAGTTCGATAACCCTCCGCCGGGTCGATCGTATTGCCGACCGAGAAGACATACTTGCGCAGCCGCTCAGCCACGCTCGCATCATATGGTCCCTTCCCTTCGACGAAAGCGCCGAAAGCATCCGCGGTAATCACGTCAGACCACAGATAGCTGTAGTAGCCCGCCGAGTAGGAATCGCTCGAGAAGATGTGGCTAAAATGCGGCGTGCGATGACGCATCACGATTTGCTTCGGCATACCCAATTCCGTCAGCGTTTCCCGCTCAAACGCGTCAGCATCGATCTTCTTCGCGCCCGCGAGGTGAAGCTTCATGTCAACCAGCGCAGCGGACAAATATTCCACTGTGATGAATCCCTGATTGAAGGTTGAAGACTTCATGATCCGATCAACCAGCGGCTGCGGAATCGGCTTGCCGGTTTGATAGTGGACCGCAAAACGCTGCAGCACTTCCGGGGTTGAGAGCCAGTGTTCCAAAAGCTGCGATGGAAACTCTACATAGTCTCGCGCGACGGCTGTGCCGGACAATGACGGATACGTCACCCGCGAATTCAGACCATGCAGCGCATGACCAAACTCATGGAACATCGTGGTCGCATCGTCCCATGAGATAAGCACTGGCTCGCCCGGCTTGCCCTTCACGAAGTTTGAATTATTTGAAACGATCGTGGTGACCTCACCGTTGACTCGTTCCTGCGTGCGATAGGCATTCATCCATGCGCCAGACCGTTTGCCCGCGCGCGCATATGGATCGAAATACCAAAGCCCGATGTGCTTCTTCGTAGTCTTGTCAGTCACTTCCCAAACGCGCACGTCCTGATGGTTTACGGGAACATTAACTGCAGGAGTGAAATTGAAGTTGAACAACTCTCCGGCGACCCAGAAGATTCCTTCGCGCAACTTCTCGAGTTGCATATACTGCTTCACCTCATTCTGGTCGAGGTCATAGCGCTGCTTGCGAACCTTCTCTGCATAGTAACGATAGTCCCAGGGCTCAATCGTAAGTTTCGCGCCTTCCTTGTCCGCCAGCGCCTGCATGTCCGCCACTTCTTCATGCACGCGAGCGACGGCGGGCTTCCAAACCGCTTCCATCAACTCCATCGCCCGTTCCGGAGTTTTGGCCATCGAATTCTGCAAACGCCAATGCGCATGGGTGGGAAATCCGAGCAGTCCGGCGCGCTCAGCACGCAACTGGAGTATTTCGGAAATGGTCGCATTGTTGTCACGTTCGTCGCCGTTGTCGCCGCGGTTGATGAACATGCGCCATGCCTTTTCGCGCAGCGGCCGCACTTCGGAATAGGTCAGAAACGGATCGATCGACGAACGAGTGTTGGTAATAACCCATGAGCCCGGCATCTTCTTCGTTACGGCAGCTTCGGCGGCAGCATCGCGAAGGGATTGCGGAAGGCCCGCCAGCTCAGCTTCCGTCTTCAATACCAGGATTTGGTCGGTCTCTTCGGCCAACGTGTTTTGGCTAAACTTTGTGAACAGGCCCGCAAGTTTTTGATTGATTTGGGAGAGACGAGTCTTTGCTTCGGGTTTAAGTTGAGCGCCGGCGCGGACGAAGTTTGTGTAGTAAAGCCAGGTGAGCCGTTTTTGCTCCGGCGTCATCTTTTCCTTCGACTCATAAACCGTCTTAATCCTCTGGAACAACGCTTCGTTTTGAGTGATCTTGTCGTTGAAGGCAGAAAGCTTTGGCGCCATTTCGCGCTGCACAATCTGAAACTCCGGACCGCTCATCGTCCCGCCCCAAACCCCGTAGACGGTGCCGACGCGGTTAAGTGTCCTGCCTGCACGCTCCAGTGTCGCGATTGTATTTTCAAAAGTAGGCGTAGCCGAATCATTCGCGACCCGATCTACGTCAGCGAGATTCTCGGCCATGGCCGCTTCGAGAGCAGGCTTAAACTGGGCGACCTGGACGCGATCAAACGGTGGTACGCCACCGTAAGGGCCTTCCCACTTGGCGAGTAATGGATTTTGATCGTCGGGAACAATGCCGGATCCACCTTCGGCCGGCGTGTTTGTTCCAGCGTCCATCGCGCTCGAGTTTTCCATCTTGTTAATCGCGGCAAAGGCGACCATGCCGGTCGCTGTCAGCAGCAGTAAGCTGCGAATAATTATTTGGCGCATAAATATTGACCATTCAAAAGAGGAGGACGCGGGTCCCATCGTTTCCTTTTCAGTTTTTCGGATTCAAGCGCCGAATCAACGGCGCGGAAGAGTTGCAAACAGAGCGTTTAGTATATTGGCCGTCGGTTATGGTTGTACAGGCGACGTTGGGTAGGACTGCTTAAGATACTCGCATTCGACGCTGTGAAGCGTTGGCTGAATTTAGCCAACGCTTGCAGCGTGTGTGCGATCGTTCTAAGGCTTTGCCGGTTGCGCGCCGAGTTCAGGGTAAAACACCTGAAACTAATCAATCACTCGGATTCTGACTTCAGCGCCGTTGGTTCGAATCTCGGGCACGTACATGGCGTGACCTAGTACCGGCAACGCATGAAACTGCCCCGGACTCTCGGCTCGCATTTCATAACTGAGCTGCCACACGCCTTCCGGTAGCTTATCGATGAAGAGCGCTACCTTGCGGTCGCGCAGTTCCTGATAAACCCAGCGGCTGCGGCCGGTGAAGTCAGCGGCAGACTTGAAATTCAGGAGCGCCGCGTTCTTGCCTGCCAGCGCCCCGGATTTAAGTTCTCGAGCGTAAAGACTCTCACCGCTACGAATCTCCACAGCCTCCAGGCCGCCCGGCTTCAGATCCTCAAATATCAGGTACTCATAATTATTCTTGGCTTCAATCGTCAATACAACCTCGACGCGCTCTCCGCTCTTAACGGTTTCACCGTCATTCAGGGCAACACGTTGGGAGACAAATCCCTTGAGCAGCGTGGGATGATTGACGAGTTTGAAGTATTGGCGGCGAACGAAAATCTCATTACCGGCGGCGGCAATTGGTTCTTCCAGACTGAAGAACTTTGCCTCGGCCGCGAAGTATATTGGGCCCGCGCCCTGGGTTCGCCGAATCGTAATTTCATTTCCGCCGTCGCGAATTGCGTCACGCGGGATAGCAAACCTGCTTGGCGCGCTAAGCGCATCGTCAGCGGTAACTTGTTTGGTGGCGATCGACTTGCCGTTGACCAGCAACTCATAACCGAGCACTGGAGACAGCTCGCCGCTCACTTTCAGGTAATCGTTGAGCGTGAGCACCACGATCGCGGTGTCGCGCGTGTTGCTCCATTGAGCGCCGCGGCGGTTTTTGATTAGCCAGTTAGTGACCGGCTCGACCAGTTTGTGCTTCGGATCGATTGCCAGGAATGCTCGCAGCGCGAAGGCGGTGGCTTCCACCCCACCGTCGGACCAGCGCCAGGAAACGCCGTCCTCTCCCCAGTGGGCCGTGGCAATCACAGATGGATCCGAAGCCTGCCCGCCGCGCTGGACAATGGAAGTGTCAGGCTTCGTATCGATCTTCACGCCATTTTCGAGATTGGCAATCAGCGTTTTCGCCTTGTCGGCAAAACCGAAGTTGTGCGCCGCCAGAGCCAGGAGCGCACGCGTATAAGCGTTTAGCTTGTCGCGATTGGCCCAAATGTTATCGAAGGCCTTAACCTGGAACGCACTGGGCCCAGCCTGACGGTCGGGCTTCTGCCCGGCCGCGTGATAGGCGGCGAGCGCATGGAGCATCCAGGCTTGCGCGTCGTAGTTCGTTTCCTCCTCGACAAGTTCTTTATCGAGAAATGCGGCAGCGCGCGCAGCTACTTCCGGTTTGATCTCGATGCCAGACTGGCGCGCGAGCGTCGTGCCCCAAAGAACGTAGGCAGTCATGAAGTGATCGCTTTCGCCGTCTTTCCACCAGCCCCAGCCTCCGTCGCTGTGCTGGAAGTTGTAGAGACGGTCGAGACCCTGGCGCGTAATCGCATTAAGCTCCGTAAGGTCGCGTTTTCCTTTGGGATGGGTCGCCGCCGCACTCGACTCTTCAATGCCGCCGAATATTTTCTGCATCGCAGTTTCGGGTTTGAGTCCGAGGTCGCGCAGCGTCTTTGCGGTGATAGCCGCGGGAAGAAAACGGCTCATCGTCTGCTCGGTGCAGCCGTATGGGTAGTCAATCAGGTAAGGCAGCGCGTCAAGCATTGTGGTAGCCATGCTTGGTGCAACCTGCACCGTCAGTTCGGTGGTCTCAGCTCGACGAGCTTTGGGAATATCGAGTCCGATCGTCACGCTGTCTGCCCGCATCTTGCCTGATCGCGAAACAAATTTCTCGATGCCGTGTTCATAGACAGCGAACGTCTTCTCCATTGCGTCGGCATACTTCGCGGCGCGAGCTTCAACCTTTAACTTCGCTTCGCCTGCCTGATTCACCACGACATACCAATCAACTCTCGCTTCACTGCCGGCTTTCACCTGCACTGGACCGCGTTCGCCTTTGACAGGGTTGCCGTCGATAACCAGGCCGCCGACAGTGACACCTTCCGCGTGTAGCGCAGACGAGACTGTCATCGTCTCCTCGGTGTTGTTGTTGATAACGGCGGAAACCGTCACTCGATCACCCACCACAAAAAAGCGTGGCGACTGTAAACGGACGATTAACGGTTGCTTCGTGCGCGTCGAAGTGTTGCCGATGCCAAACTGATTTCCGGAAGACGCTGCTCGCGCGGTAGCGCTCCAGGTGGTCAGTGAGTCGGGGTATTTAACCTTTACGACGGCAGTACCGTCTGCGTCAGTCCGCACGTCAGGTTGCCAGAAGATAGTCGAGCGGAAATCACTGCGCACCTGGACGGCGGGTTGCTGTCCAGGCACAGGTGGGGGGGCCGGCGCATCGCCAGGTCTCAGGAAACCCATGCTCTTGGCAGCACGACCGTTTGTCGGCAGGTTCTGACCTCTCTGTGCTGATACAACACCATCCATCAGCATTGCTGATTCACTTGCGACCGTTACCGGCGCATTTGCCAGGCCGCGACCGTCTGCGCCACCCAGGTTTCCGAAACGGCCGCGCGCGAAATCATTATCGTCTTTGCGGTCTGCATCTTCTTCGCCTTCATCGCGCGCGACGCGGTCAGTGAGCTGTCCTTTGCCATTGTCGAACAGGCGAATGTAGGACTTCTGATTAAACGTGCTCTGGGTTTGGACCAGCTGCGAACGTTTGGCGCCGTAGTAAAACTGCCGCGGATCGCCGGCGTAGTCCTGCTGAATGTATTTGACCGACTCGTCCACCAGACCAAGGGCAATTTCGGCGGACACAGGTCTGCCGTTAGCGTCCTTAGCAGTGACCGTCAGCGTGCCTTCTTCGCGCGGCTGATACTGCTCGCGATCCGCCTTCAAATCGATGGACAGAAAACGGTCGACGGGCGGCACGATGATCTGTTTTGTATCCACATGCAACTGAGCATCGCTGACCATGGCTGCACTGAGGTAGATGTTGGGAACATGTTTTTCTTCGATGGGGAGTTCGATCAATTTGGCTGTTCCCGTCATGCGCACCAGGCGATAACTATAGAGGTCTTCACCTTCTACGCTGAACAGCACGTAGCGATCACCACTGGACCCGGGCGCGACGCTCTCGGAGACGAACAACATCACCGGCGCCGTTTCTCCGGCGCGAACAGTGTCTTTGTCGACGACAATCTCCACGCCGGAGTATCGATATCCAAGATCGGTCGATCGATTGCTTGCAACAAAGACCGCGGTTTCAGCCTTGATCGGAGGCAGGAAACGATCACGCCGGGCAGTTCCCTTTTGACTGCTTTCCCACGCGAGGCGATAGTAGCCGTCGCGCTGTGGCGTAAAACTCACTTGTGCTTTTCCTTCCGCGTCAGTCTTCACTGACTGAGTCAAAATCTCCTCGTGTTCATAGCCGCGGAATTTCAGTCTCCAGCGTTTTCCGGTTCTGGAAACCGGCGGAAAGGGCTCACCCCTGGCGCGCAGCAGACGTAGTTCTTCGCCCTTAACTTCGCGACCGGTTGGATCGATCCAAACTTCCCACCAGTAGTCTCGCGTGATCCTCACCGTGCCTTCAGTTGTCACGGGTTGCTCATTCGCATCGAGGGCCTTGATATCGAACGTCACTTTGTCGCCTGGCCGGTAAATGTTTCGTTGCGGACGCGGATAGACGTAGTAACGCTGGCGGGTGACGCGCACGGTATCGCTCGCCACAATCTCGCGGCGAGACGAATCGGTGACGCGCGCCTCGACACGATATTCGAAATCCTGATTGTAATTTTCACGCGGCGTGTCAAAGGTCAGCCTCGCTTTCCCACTTGCATCCGTTTTGATCGTTTCGCGCTTAACGACCGATCCCTGGCCGTAGTAATAAGGTCGCCGCTGGCGTTCGATGTCGTCGTAAAACCAGCCGTAATCGCGATAGGGATGCCAGTAGTGATAGAAGGGACTTTGATAGACGACCACTTCCACTGACGCATTGCTGACGGGCCCGCCGAAGTAGTAATCGGCTTGAATATCAACTTCCACTTGCTCGCCGAGGCGAAACGCCTTTTTCTTTCCGTCCTGTTCAGGGGTCTTCACTGCCACCTTAAACTCGGGCAGTTTGTATTCTTCGAGGCGGAACAGCTTCGCGCTGCCGATGCCGTTAGCACGCCCTGCATCCCAAAATTGGATGTTGTACTCACCGAGTGGTAACTGTTCGGTTAGTTCCACTGAGCCCCAGGCGCTGCCAAAATCGTTGAGCGTCGCCTTGCCTTCACTCACCTTGGCGCCGCGCGGATCGGTGATTTGGTATTCAACAACCTGATTGGCCGGAGTCGTATAAACACCATTGGCAAAACGCCGCGCGATAAATTTCCACTGGACAGTTTCCTTTGGTCTATATGCCGGGCGGTCAGTGAAGGCATAAATCCGCCAGGGATCACCACCAACGCCATAGCCGTTGGCATAAGCATTAACAAATGCCTGGCGCACGCTTGCGCCTGAAGTAGTGCTTGCTGCCGCGAACAGGTTTCGCGAGTTGGTCACGTCCTTCAGCGTGAAGATCGCCAGACCGTCAGCATTGGTCGTTTGCCGGTAGCGACGCCAATGCCATTTGCTGTTGCTGTAGTAACTTTCCCAAAGGGAGACGGATCCGTTTGCAATCGGCGCCCCCGTGAGCGCATGGCTGAAGTAGGCAAGGGCTTGTTTGGCTGAAGACTTCAGCACGAGGGCGGCATCGGTAACCAAAACCAGATCACGCGCCGCGAGCGAACCGCTGCGCGCTTCAATCAGATAAGCGCCGATGGATAGTTTAGCGTCGATCCTGACGTGTTCGTTGACTGGTCTATGATCTCCTTTGACATCGAGAGTCTTCGACCACGTTTTAATGCTCGGCAGTGTTCCGGTCGGAATCTTCTGAATCCAACTGTTGTCGCCACTATCAGTTTCGCCTTCGTCCTCCTCAGACGAAGGAGTGAAGCGAACGTCGCGAGTGAGGTCGATTTTATAGAGCGCGAAATCAACTCGCTTTAGATTGCGTGCATTTAACGCAAACTGGGTTTCGGATTCAGGCAGGAAAATGTTTGAGACGCCAACGCCCAGGCTTGGCTCCGTGATGTTCCTGATTTGCTGCTGGGCCTGATCGTAATAACGAGTCTCGCCTTTCTTGAATTCCCTGATCAAACGGCGGTAGAGCTCCAGCGCCTTAACGTAGTCGACCTCCTGCTGCCACTGACCGTTAGGCAGCTGCACAATGGTCCCGTTGCTATTCATCCATTCCGCGTAATTAAACAACGCGTCGTCGTACCACTCGGACTGTCTGACCTTCAGCGCTTCTTCGAACTCATCACCAACTCGCTGGCGCGACTCCCAATCGCCACCGGAGTTGCGCATCGTCATCGCAATCATGAAATGGAGGCGCGCTTTTTCGTTTTCTGTCGTGCTGATCTTGAGGGCGTTTTCCAGAATGGGCAGCGGGATGTAGTTGCCGTAGTAGCTGTAGTAATAATACTGATCCTGATTGGGAGGGCTGGCCGCTTTGAAAACGATCCGCAGGTAGCGCTGGCGCGCCGGCTCGATCTCGCGCTGTCCGGCCCACCAATCCAACGCCTGCTGATAGTGGGGCCAGGCTGCGCCCCAGTTCATTTGCCCGCGACGTGTCCAATGGAAATCACCCAGTGACTCGTGAGCCTCGGCCCAAACAAGATCACGGTCCTCGTCTTTGTCGTTAGTCCGAATAAGCTCTGCGAGTTTGTTCTGGGCCAGCTCGAGCTTCGTGTTGTCGGCGGTTGTTGTTGCCGCCTGGGCCCGCCATTCAGTGTCAGCCAAACGGAAGTCCACCCAACGCACTTCGCCGGGCACGAGGGACTTTTTGTCAACGCGACCGTAAATCTCATTGGCCCTGGAGTAGGATCCCTGAACGTACGCTCGTTCCGCCTCCGCTTTGAGTTGCTGGTCGTCAGCTTGTTGAGCCGGAGCGCTAAATAGTAAGAACAGGAAGGTGGTAATGGAAATGATGATTTTCATAGTCGGGTGGACTCTGATGGTTTCAAATTTGAACGAGTTAGGCCCACGTTCGGGATAGCTTTGTTAGCCCGCCGCAAACCTTAAATCGCAATGCAATTAGACAGGATGGGAGACTGACGCTTTCGGCTGAAAAACGCGTACTGGCGATTTGCTTTGCCTTTAGAACTCTCATAATGCTCAAAAAGTTGTCCGTAGCTCCTGTCACTGTCGAACCTCGACTCTCAATGAACGTTCGGCGGGGAAGGACTTGCGGGGCCCGCATCGTGATCGGAGATGTAGTCGCCCGCACGGTGAAGGTTGTTTCCAGCATCCACTAAAACTAACCCGTCAGCTCTTATGCTTCCTCTTCTCGACGCTGTCGAAAATCTTGAAAAGAACGATCATTAAGGGAATACAGAGGGCGAGAAAGAAAAGGAACATGCCGAGGTCTTCTACCGGCGACCAACTCTCCATGAGGGGAAAATTGTCACCTTTCGGACTGCTCACTGATGTGTCTTGAACGCCGTTGAATGACAGTTGAGAGTTGAAGTGACAGCTTGCCCAGGAAGCGATTAGGAGCACCAGGGACAACAGCAGCAGTTTCTTCACGTTTTACTCTGGCTAGAGATTCGAAGACGTCTTTAGACAGGAGCAAGCTACACAATGTTCCAAGAGTAGCTTTTCCGCCCTCACCAGCCGGCCCTGGCCCCGGGTAAGCGGGAACTCGCGGACAGGTTTTCCGGGAATTTTATCGGGAATTGACGATGGCTTCTCGGTTATTTGAGCCGTGCGCCGTTGGGAACGTCTTCGGTGAAGGTCGCCAGCACCGGTTTATCTCCATCGCCGACAGACGCGGCGAGCAACATTCCTTGTGATTCATGACCGCGCATCTTTCGTGGTTTTAGGTTTGCCACTACGGCAATCTTGCGGCCAACCATTTGTTCCGGCTCGTAATGCTCCGCAATGCCGGCCAGGATCGTTCGCGGTTTCTCTTCGCCGACGTCCACGGTCAGTAGCAATAATTTGTCTGCTTTCGGAATTCGCTCGGCGGTCAGAACCTCGCCCACGCGGAGTTCCACTTTGGTGAAGTCAGTGATGTCGATGAAGTTGGTTACGCCCTCGACGCCCGGGACCGCGTCGGCTTCAGTGGCGCCCTGCTGAGGCGGCGCAGGTTTCGTGTCCGGAGCACCAGCGTTGTTAGTAACTGCATCCGCTTCCGTCGCGCGCACTCCGCCCGCATCGTTCTTACTCTCATCGGTGGCCCGCGCAGTTGTGTTGTCGGGGTCTTGCGCCGCTGCTTGTGATTCTTTTATTTCGTTCATGGTTTTTGTCTTGTCAATCCTTGGGAACAGCGGTTTCACTTCGCCGATTACCGTGCCTTCGGCCAAGCCGGCCCATTGGAGACTTGCCGGATCCGTTGCCGCAGGGGACTCGGACAGCCCGAGTTGCTGCCACACTTCCACCGTCGCTCCAGGCATTACCGGATATAGCATTACGCATAGCCAGCGGAGCGATTCAGCAGCGCGATACAGGACGGCATTCAACGTCTGTCTCTGGTTGTCGTCCTTCGCGAGCTCCCATGGCTTCGCTTCGGAAATCATCTTGTCCGTCCGGGCGACGATGGACCACGCCACCTCCAGGGCCCGGCTAAAAGCAAAACTATCGAAATGCTGTAGAAATTGATCGCGAGCCAGGGCAATGAAACCGGAGACGGTGGTTTCATCGGTATCAACTCCAGCGCGCTTTGCGAGCAGCAACTTGTCTTCCGGAATAGCGCCTCGAGGCACACGGCCATCCGCATAGCGCGAGATCATCGTCAGCGTACGACTGGAAAGATTTCCCAGACCGCTCGCCAGATCACTGTTGGTCCGATCGATTAGCGCTTCATAACCGAATTTTCCGTCCTGCCCAAACACCATGTCACGCAAACAGAAATATCGGATTGCATCCATCGGAAAATACCGACTGAGCACGTCGAGCTCGACTGTGTTTCCCAGTGTCTTCGACATTTTGCGCCCATTCGGGTCCAGCCACATGCCGTGCGCGACAATTGCGCGCGGCTGCTCCACGCCCGCGGCCATCAGAAACGCAGGCCAATAGACTGCATGAAAACGCAGGATGTCCTTGCCGACCAGATGAAGCGCCGGCCAGAACTTCTCAAAGCCGACTGCTCGTTCGCGTTCTTCGTTTCCAAACCCAATCGCGGTGATGTAATTCGTCAGCGCGTCAAACCAAACATACATTGTGTGCTCGGGATCGCCGGGCACAGGCACGCCCCAGCTCACTGAACTCCGCAAACGGCTAACCGAAAGATCCTGAAGTCCGCCTTGCACGAAACTCATCACTTCGTTTCGTCTTGACGGCGGTTGCACAAAGTCAGGGCGCGAGTTATACAAATCCAAAAGCGCCTCAGCGTAGTCGCCAAGTCGAAAAAAATAACTATCTTCGGAAACCCGATCGAGAGGCGTTTCATGGACCAGGCAGGTGGGCGGCGCGTCAGGGTTTGCCGGCTTCGCGTATTCGTCTTCAGTCTTGTAAGCAGCGCAAGGCGCACAAAACCAGCCTTCGTAATGTCCTTTGTAAATTGCGCTGTTGCCTTTTGGAGTCTTGGCCGCGGCCGCTCGTCGCCAAAGTTCGCTGACACCTTCGTAATGGAAAGGCTCGCTGGTGCGCATGAAAATGTCGTAGCCGCCATGCGCTGTGTCCAACCGAAATTCGCTTGTCATTTTCTTAAAATAACTAACGACGTAATCGGCTTGCTCGCGCGGACTACGACCTGCCCTGGCCGCGGCGCGCTCGATATTTATCCCATGTTCGTCAGTGCCGGTGAGGAAAAAGGTTTCAATTCCCTGCTGGCGCTTACGGCGCGCGATGGAGTCTGCCACGATCATCGTATAGAGATGACCGAGATGCGGAAGACTGTTTGCGTAGTAGATGGGAGTGGTTACGTAAAAGGTGTTCATCGCGATCAGCGTACTAAGAAAAAACCAACAACGGAATTCGTTTTCGCTCCAGCGGAGCGAGATGTTTGCAGCTTCTGACCTATAACCAAAGGATTTCGCTCCTACGGAGCGGGATAGAAAACGGCCGGCCCGCCTATAAACATCTCGCCCCTAATGGGCGAAGCGCAACAAATGTTTGTTGCACTTCAAAGTTGAATTCGCGAATGACAAATGGAAATTGCAGTTTCGCTTCAACCCCCCGAGTCACTCCCGGCCGGTAATGAGCGACATCGCCTCAGCGCGCGTGCGCGGATCATTCCGGAAGCCACCCAGCACCGCCGAAGTTACGGTCTTAGCGTCGGCTTTTCTCACACCTCGCAGCGTCATGCAGGTGTGCGCAGCTTCGATTACCACCATCACCCCTACCGGCTGCAGTCCTTCGTAAAGCGTGTTGGCAATCTCGGTTGTCAGACGCTCCTGAAGCTGGAGCCTGCGTGAAAATACTTCTGCCAGTCGCGCAAGCTTTGAGATTCCAAGAATGCGACCGTCTTTGGGAATGTAGGCGATGTGACACTTGCCGACGAATGGCGCCAGGTGATGTTCGCAGAGCGAGGCGATCGAGATGTCTTTGACTATTACCATCTCGTCGTGTTTATCGCCGGGGAGCGGCACCACGTGCTGCGAAGGATCTTCCCGCATACCTGACGTCAGTTCCTGATACATCTCAGCCACGCGATGTGGGGTGTCCTTCAGTCCCGCACGATCAGGATCCTCACCGATCCCTTCGAGTATCAAGCGCACACCCTGCGCGATGCGCTCGAGATCCACACCGCGCTTCGCTTCATCAGTGCCGGCGGGTTTTGTTTTCTTATCGGGGAACTTTGTGACCATCCTTCTCGCTCTCTCAGTCTTCAGTCTTCAGAAATGCGGCCCGCGCTGTTTGCTCAACCACGCGCAACGGCACCTTGGCTGCGCGCGCCGCCGATCGGCACTGTTCAAATTCAGGCATCGAATTTACGATTCGTCCGGCAAGCCGGGCAACCTTAACATCAATCGGCCCATAGATCGTTTCGACTCGAACAGTTTGTCGTTCAAGGGTGCGCCGGTCAACTTCGTAACGCCGAATACCCAGCGTCGTGGTTTCTTCAAACAGCAACTGCATGAATCTCTCGCGCTCTTCAGTTCGACAAAGAATCGTCAGCATTACCCCCGGCCGGTTCTTTTTCATCTGCACCGCAGTGAAATAACAGTCGAGTGCGCCCATCTCGAGAGCACGCTCCATCACATAGCCGCAAGTCTGTGCCGACATGTCATCTACGTTGGTTTCAATAACTAGGAGCTTTTCATCCGCTGGCCCGGCTTCGACATCTTCCTCGCCAATCAACACTCGGAGCACATTGGAAAACTTCTTATATGTTCGTGTGCCCGCGCCATACCCGGTCTGCTGAAGCTTTAGCTGCGGTATTGGGCCAAATTCGCTACACACGGTGGTGATTATCGCTGCGCCGGTTGGGGTCAGCAGTTCGCCGGCAATGTCGGTCGAATAAAACGGCACGCCTTTCAGTAATTCCGTCACTGCAGGAGGCGGAACCGGAAAGCGTCCGTGTTCCATCTCCACATGTCCTGAACCCACATGGAAAGGCGAGCTAACAAACCGCTCGATTTGCAGTAACTCAAAACAGATTGCCGCACCGACGACGTCGATGATCGCGTCGAGAGCACCGACTTCATGAAAGTGGACTTTCTCAATCGGGACGTTATGCACGAGAGCTTCAGCTTCGCCGAGCCGTGAAAAGATCGTGGAGGCTCTGGCCTTAACACCTTCAGACAAACGCGAGTCGTCGATTATTTTTAGAATGTCGCGCAGATGCCGGTGCGCGTGCTCATGTCCCGCCTGTACCTTCGCGTGGGTTGCGCTGATGCCGGAACGATCCACGATTCCGAAATCGATGTTGTAACCGGAGACTCCGAGCAGCGAAAGCTGTTGCCTGAGTGTTTCCTGATCTACGCCCGCCGCGACCATCGCGCCGAGGATCATGTCGCCGCTGGCTCCGGCAAAGCAGTCAAAGTAAAGGGTCTTCATAAGTAGGACAGGCACGCTTGCCTGTCAGTTATCGTTTGGGGTGACGGATGGTAACAAAAACAGAAGCCCGACCGTTAGGGAGGGCTCGAGGTAGCCATTGGCAAGCGCGCAGCGCGCGGCCGCCGGTCCCTGACGAAGAATTGGTGGCGCCCGAACCAACATAACCAGTGATTTTCCTAAGCCTCGTTCGCGATGCCGCAATGGCTACGTTATACTCTGCGCTTTTGCGGAAACGAGTTGACCAAACTACCTGGGGTTGGGGACACCGAATTGACCTTAATCGATATTCAAGATCGGCTGAAACAGCAGGTGCGCGCGTCCGCGCTCGAACTATTCGGCATTGAGCTGGAGCAGGTTAGTGCCGAAACACCGCCACGAGCGGAACTGGGTGATGTCGCATTTCCTGTGGCCTTCGAACTGGCCAAGCTGATTAAGCAGAGCACCGGAGTGAAACTAGCGCCGCGAACGATCGCGGAAAAATTAAAGTCTCAGTTGGAACAAACGGCTGAGGTGGCGCGAGTTGAAGTGGCCGGCGCCGGCTACCTCAATGTTTTCTTTGATCGCGGCAAATTGCTTTCATTGTTTGCCCTCGCTAACACCGAGCCTGGCGCCGAACCTTCGCCACTACCGGATCGGCCCAAGAAAATGGTCGAACACACCAGCATCAATCCAAACAAGGCCGCGCACATTGGGCACGTCCGAAACGCGGTTCTCGGCGACACCTTTGTGCGAATCCTCCAGGCGGCCGGCGAACGCGTCGAAGTTCAGAACTACATCGACAACACCGGTGTTCAGGTCGCTGACGTGGTGGTCGGTTTCATGCATATCAAGAAAATGAATCTCGAGGACATAAAGGCGCTGGACCATTCCCTTCCACCCGAGCGTCCTTTTGATTATTACTGTTGGGATCTTTACACACAGGTTGGTCTCTTCTATCGCGACGGCGATCCCACATCGGATCCGAATCCGGATCGTTTAAAACTCCGCTCCGATGTGTTGCACGCTCTCGAAGAAGGAAATAGTTCGACTGCTGAACTCGCTGATTATGTGGCGACGCGGAACGTCGAACAGATTCTCAATACTATGGAGCGGCTTGAGATCCGCTACGATCTGCTCGCGCGCGAGTCGGATATTCTCCATCTGCATTTTTGGGACCGGGCTTTTGAGCTGATGAAGTCTGCTGGTGTTCTGCGGCTGGAAACTGAGGGCAAGCACGCCGGGTGTTGGGTAATGCCGTTTGAGTCACACACGGGCACTGACGAGCATGAGTCTGACAAAATAATTGTTCGTTCCACCGGTACGGTAACTTACACAGGCAAGGACATTGCTTACCAACTTTGGAAGCTTGGACATCTGGGCCTTGATTTTAACTACAAACCATTTCGCTCTTATGCCGACGGCCACGTCGCCTGGGTCACGACCACAGAACCAAACAGCGAGACGCTCCCGGAAGTGCCGCGTCCTGATTTCGGAAGCGGTGTAAAGGTTTACAACGTTATCGACTCGCGCCAGGCATATCCGCAGGAAATTGTGGCGCGCGGTGTAGCGGCGATCGTGCCGGAAGTTGGCGATGACGCCAGCACGCATCTGGGTTATGAGATGGTGGCGTTGTCTCCCGCCGCTTGCGAAGAACTTGGGATGGAATTGAGTGCGGCCGATCGCGCGCGACCCTTCGTCGAAATGAGCGGCCGTAAAGGCTTCGGCGTAAAAGCCGACGATCTGATTGGCCGCCTCGAAGCCGATGCCTTTCGTGAGGTTGCCGCGCGACATCCTGAATTGTCAGTCGCAGAGCAGCAGTCGACCGCGCATCAGATAGCCGTCGGGGCGTTGCGTTATTTCCTGCTGAAGTTTACTCGCAATTCGGTGATCGCTTTCGACTTTAAAGAAGCGCTCTCCTTCGAAGGAGAAACTGGTCCCTACTGTCAATATGCAGCGGTGCGTGCGAATTCGATCTTTCGCAAGTTAGGCAACGAGGCAGCGGCCACGACGGCAGTTCTAACGGGCGTGGGCGACAAGGAAAGTGCGGAACGCGTTGCTGAAGTTCTGCAGGGTGAAGCCGGCACCGATGTCTGGTCGCTGGTGATGTTGGCTGAGCGCCTTGATGAAGTGATTGCGCTGTGTGCCGCGTCCGCCGAACCTGCGAACCTGGCCAAGTATACGTTCGCGCTCGCTCGCAGCTTCAATCTCTTTTACCATCGTCATCGTATTATTGCTGAGCAAGATGAAACGAAGCGCGCGGTGCTAATCGCGGTGGCGGAACTTGCTCGGCGTCGTCTAACTTCGGCGCTGGGAACGCTCGGCATCGCGGTGCCTGAACGAATGTAGGTCGCCGGACCGATGCGGCGCAGCATTCAATTTAAACCGCAAAGAACGCCAAGGTTTCGCCACGCTCCGCAAAGAGCAACTGAGCAGGTTAGCGCCGCAAGGGTTCTGTACATTTCACGAGGCCTGAGAGTATAAACGTTCATGCTTATCGTAATGAAAACCGGAGCCACCGACGCCGAAATCGACGCCGTCGTACGCGTTGTTGGCGAACTGGGTTTCCGCGCTCATGCGATTCCGGGCGCGGCGCGGACTGCCGTCGCCATCACTGGCAACAAGAGTTCAATCGATCCCGCCCATTTTGAAAACCTTCCCGGCGTAGCCGAGACAGTTCGCGTTAGCAAGCCCTACAAGCTCGTGACGCTCGGGCTTCATGCGGAAAAAACCATAGTGCGTGTTGGCGACGCAACAATCGGCGGCGACGAGTTGGCCCTTATTGCCGGGCCGTGCGCAGTAGAAAGTCGCGATCAGGCATTTGCTATCGCTGAGGCAGTACGACGCAGCGGGGCACGCTTCTTTCGTGGCGGTGCATTTAAGCCTCGGACCTCACCCTACGCGTTTCAGGGTCTCGGTGAAGATGGGCTCAGAATACTGGCTGAAATTCGCGATGCCTATGGCTTGAAAATCGTTACCGAAGCGGTAGACGAAGCCGGCGTGGATCTGGTAGAGCGTTATGCTGACATGATTCAGATCGGCGCGCGCAGCATGCAAAACTTCACTCTTTTGCGCCGCGCCGGTAAAGCGCGTATTCCAGTACTATTAAAACGCGGTCTATCGGCAACGTTGGACGAGTGGTTGCTGGCCGCTGAGTACGTCATGTCTGAAGGAAACTACCAGGTCGTGTTGTGCGAGCGTGGTATTCGTACGTTCTCCCAGCACACACGCAACACATTGGATCTGGCGGCGATTCCGGCGGTGCGTCGGGTTTCACATCTTCCGGTCATCGTCGATCCTTCACACGGGACAGGCAAGAACTACATGGTGACAGCGCTGGCGCGCGCGGGAGTTGCGGTTGGAGCAGACGGGTTGATCGTGGAAGTCCATAATGCGCCCGCAGAAGCACTTTCAGATGGGGCCCAGGCGCTGGATCTGGAGCAGTATGATCAGTTGGTCAATGAAGTGCGGACGATCTTTGAGGTAATGACGCCCGCCGCTGTTGGCTAATTCCGTTTTCCAATATAGCCGTGCTTCCGATGGTTAGCTCAAGTTCGTCCCTGCCAGAATCTTTGCCAGGTCCCGTGCAAACAACGATCGCGGGATAACCTCGTCATAGCCGGCTGCGACAGCCTGGCGCTGTAAATCAACGTTCACATGTGAAAAGAACCCCACCAAAGGGACGGACTTGAGCGGTTCGATTGACTTTAGCTGCGCCGCAATGTCAATCGGGTTGAGCTTCGTGTTGTGCAGGTCGACGACGAAAAGATCCGGAGGATCCTCGCGCGCGAGTGAGACCAGCGCGGCGACTGTTCTCGGAAAGCTTACGACCATTCCCAGGGCTCGCGCGGTGGCGCTGATCTTAGACGCGAAAAACATGTCGTCAACCGCGGCTACCACGGTTCGAATCTTTGGCTCTTGGCTTGTGACGCTGGCAGTCATATAGTCAATCCCTGGCCCGCGAACGCCGGCTCTTTTAGTTATTCACGGAAAAGTTCGCAGGGTAGATTTGCATGATCGAGGTCGCCAACCGTTTTGAAATCGCAACTCTTTCGTAAAGATAACACTCGATGGCTACCGCGATTCCCCCACTGAAAGAATCAGAAAAAATTGAATTTGGTGAAATCCTGCCGGACCCTGGGACGAGAAAGCCGGCCTCCAAACTGGTTGTGGCATCATACAACATTCGTTACTCAGTGGGCCGCTTTCTGATTTCAGGCGGGCTCCTGCGAAAGGCCGGCATATTTTCAACTAAAGGCCGGGCGGACACTGTGGCGCAGAATATTCGCACCGCTGCCAGTGCGTTTTCAAATGCGGAGCTCATGCCTCGCGCCGACGTCATTGCATTGCAGGAGGCCGACAAGCGAACCCAGCGCGCCGGAGGTCATCACGTAGCCCGCGAGCTCGCTGAGGCTCTAAACACCGCCTGGGTGCATTTACCAGCCGGCATTCCCCGGGGAATAAAACCCGTAGCGCGGCAATGGTGGTTAGACTTTGAAGAACCAATTGGGCTTTACGACCAGGGCGACACGGGGGTGGCGATGCTGAGCAGACTTCGCCTTAGCGACGTTGCGCGGATCGACTTACCCTGGAGAGATTGTCCCTGGCGTCCTCGGCTAGCGATGGCGGCGACCGTGTCTGTCGGCGATCACGAACTGCGAATAATTAATGCGCATGTCGATCCGCACGCTGCAGTCGGCGGACAGCTGGAGCAGCTTGAAGTACTGGTCGAGAATGCGGGGCGAACTGATCTCCCGACGCTGATTCTGGGCGACTTCAACACGCTCTCGAAACGAAAGGCCCACGAGACGCGAAACTTCATGGAAGCTCACGGTTATACCACTCCGTTCCCAACCGGTACGCACACCTGGCGCGGCGCGGGAATCCGCCTCCACGCCGATTGGATATTCGGCCGGGGTGTAAACATCAGCAAGTGGGGTGTAGCGAAACCGTTGGACGTGTCGGACCACTGGCCCATCTGGGCGGAAATTGACGTTTCGAGTTCCTAGTTCCGGGTTTCAAGTTTTTAGCTTTCCTCAACCGGAAAGCCTCGCTGGCGACCCGGAAAGCTTGCCCTCTAAGAACGGATGACCGGGACTGACTGGAACCATGAAACTCGGAGAATGGTTGGCTTGGATTGAATTTGAAACCCGAAACTCAAAACTCGAAAGTCATCACGAGCAAAGACAATTCCCTGTTGCGCCAGGCGCGCGCAGTGCGTGATGGAAAAGCTGTTGATCTTATTTTTGTCGAGGGCCTGCGACTCTGCGAAGAGGCTTACCGTTCAGGGCTGGATATTGAAGCGGTGTTTTACTCGGACGAAATCGCGTTAAAAGAACGGGCAGCCGAGGTCATCTCAAAACTTGGCCAGGTGTGCGAGCGCCTGGCGGTTGTTACTGAAGCCCTGCTCGCAACGATCTCCTACACCAAGACTCCTCAGGGAATCATCGCCTTAGCTGGTCGGCCGGAATCAGGCGAGCTGCCTCTGGATAACAAGAAAAAGGAACCGCCGCTACTCGTTGTTTTGCACGCCCTGAACAATCCGGTAAACGTGGGTGCGATTCTCCGGAGCGCCGAAGCCGCAGGCGTTTCCGGTGTGATTACAACCGGCCATACCGCCGACCCCTTTTCACCGAAGGCGCTTCGGGGGGCGATGGGCTCTGCTTTTCGCCTGCCGATCTGGCATGGACCAGAGTACTCAGACGTAGTTCAATGGTGCGCAAAGAACAACATTCAAACGGTGTGTGCCGATCTTGACGCGAAACTTTCGCACACACAATTTGATTGGAGAACACCAAGTGCCTTGATTGTTGGCCCTGAATCAACTGGTCTGAGTCGTGATGAGGCAGGCATGGCCAGCGCTGCGATCAGGATTCCGATGCGAGGTGAAGTGGAAAGCCTCAATGTTGCGGCGGCCGCCACGATCGTTCTCTACGAAGCTGCACGACAGCGCGGTCAGAGTTGATGTAACGCAAACCGTTAGTTTGCGTTTTGCTGGAGAAGAACGAGCAATGTATGCGCGATAAACGCAAACTACAGTTTGCGTTACAGCGTTCAGATCCTGCGCGAATCATAAGCCCAATGCAGCAACGCCTGCCGCTGTTTCGGACGGCAGGTGAGATCACCTGGGCGACAGTCTCTTTCAATTTGTGCTTCATGACGCCGCAACGCGCGCCAGCGTTTTATCTGGCGCTCGTCATCAGGGCAGCGACGCCCCATGAAGTATCTGCAGTACCACTGAAACCAGCCACGCGGATCCTCCTCATAGATCCAACCCTTCTTCAACCACACAGAGAGAGGCTGCGAAGCATTCACTTTGAAAAAGTTGAGTGAGGCGTCGCGATGGGTGGGTGAAAGCCGGGCTTTCTCAAACCAATCAGCGGGAAACTCAGCCGCACAATCCGTCATATATTTTCCGCCAAACACGCCGAGCTCCAACATTTGTTTGGGTTCAAGCTCGGGGCGGAAATCAGGGTGGAAATTGCCGCCAATGGGCTCGGTCAGAAAATATGTATAGGCTGATTGCATTAAGTCGTTTACGACGATCCGTTTTCGTCTCGTGAGGATTCGATGATGGTCAATTCCGGATTTCTTCAAGGCCCTGCTCAATAAACAGACTTTCACCCTACTATCGAGAAACGCTTTCGGCTAGAATACCACCGCTTCCCGGTATTGCCTTCGATTCGCGCGCAGTCAGTCAAGGACTGCGTTTTTTGTAAGGGGGGCAGTGGCCCGACCGTTAGGAAGGGCGTTTGAACCATGCAAGCTATATGCGACCTCCCTTACGGTCGGCCTACTGCCCTGGCGAGTGAGCGTTGAATCATGACCGACGAACAAAAGCCGCCTAGAAAGAAACGCGAAGAAGCGCTACCCGAGCGTCTATTACGACGTGTGCTCGAAAGCATGGGTGACGTCGTCGATCGGAAATTCGGCCGCACAGTTGAACCGCGAAGCGGGCTGACGACTTCACAGCTTGTCGATCGAATGAAGAAGTTGATCGACGAACGAGTGCGGGATGAGGGACGCAAGGGCCGCATCGCCCCGCATCATCTGAAGTTGAAAGTTGAATGGGGCACGCATTCGGAAGCTCCAGAACAGATCATTCAGGACCTCGAACACGAAATCCTGGCGGCTGCTATTGATCATATTAACGATCATCGTTATCGCACGCTGGCGCCGATGAAGATTGAAACGGAAGTCGATATTTTCACTACCGGCATTTCAGTCGATCCAACCTTCGGCGAATTTGAGGAGGAACTGAAGCAGGCGGACGAAGAGAAACGACAGCATGAGTCGCCGCACATACCGAAGGGCGCGCCGCCGGTATCTGACGTTCAGGTGATTGCCCGAATCACGATAGAGGGCGCTACCCGCGAGCTTCCCCTCGCGTTTAAGCCGGGAGGCCGTCGCCTCAATGTGGGACGGGTTTCTGGCAACGATCTGGCTCTGAACGACGCCAGCGTCTCAAAAATTCATGCCACGCTGATGATGAATTCGCAACGGACTATGTTGGTTGCCGACACGGGATCGACAAATGGGACTTATATAAACGGCAGGCGCATCTCCTATGGTGAGGCGCGACAAATCGAAGCTGGCGATGTCGTCGGCTTCGGAGATGTTGAAGTTCGTTTCCGCACCGATGAGTAACGATCGCGGTTTGCCGTAACATCTTTTCTGAAAGCTAGAATTGAACAATCGGGTTATCACCTCTTAATGTTGATTTCATTTCTTCTACAGTCTCCGACGCCGGCGCAGGTTACCGCCAGCGTGCCGGAGAAAATGCCGGCAGTCGTGACCCTGATTTATCTTGGGGGGTTTTTACTCATCGCTATCCTCCTGCTGGTTTCCCTGTTCCTCAATCGCCGCAAGAGCTCTGCGCCGACGGCCGCTGTGCCCGCTGATCTTCCCAAAGAGGTGAGACGCCGGCTGGGCTCAACTTCTACAAACCGCGGACTCCGCGGACTGCGGTGGATTTTCGTTCTGCTTGCGCTGTCGATCCTGGGCTTTCATGTTTATTGGACTCATTACGCTCCGGAAAGCAATGAAAAGTTTCAGGAGCTGAGTTACAAGGATCTGCGCAATCGGCGACTGTCAGAATCCACGTTGCGTGGCTGGCTATTGGATCGCAGCGGAAAACTTGAAAATGCGCTGGCGCTCTATCGGCGCGACTCCGGTGGAACCATCGCTCGCGAATACCCGATGGACCAGGCCATGGCCCATCTTTTTGGCTCAGATCGCGGTGACCCCGGCATCGAACGCGCGCTCTTTGGGGTTCAAAGCGGCGCCTTGCCAGAGGCCCTCGATGTCGTTAATGGCAAGAGCGTAGAGTTCAAAGGAAACACTGATGTGCGGCTAACGATCGATCGGGATCTGCAACAGGCCGCAGTTGAACAGTTGAAGGGTAAGCATGGCGCTGTGGTGGTGCTGAATCCCCAAACCGGCGAAGTGCTTGCGATGTACAGTGAGCCTTCATATCGATTGAAGGACGTCGAAGATGAAGCCACGTGGATCAAACTCGAAGCCAACCAGCGCGATCGTCCGCTGGTGAGCCGCGCCACGGGCGCTTACTACATTCCGGGCTCGACCTTCAAGACTGTGACCATGACCGCCGCTTTTGTTGCCGGACAGCAGGACACCGAATTCAACTGCACCGGGGGTGGATATTACGCCGCGCCCGGAGCGAACGTAATTTTCGACGACGCCGGCCCGGGTGAGGTGCACGGTCGGATCGGAATTGACACGGCTTACGAAGTTTCGTGCAACCAGTATTTCGCTCAGATGGGTGTCAAACTCGGTCCTGAAAATCTGAAGCGCGCGGCGCTACTGCTCGGCATCGGAGCCTACGACACTCCTGCCGAAGCCTTGCGCGGACGGAAACAACCGCAACTTTGGAACGCTTCTACCGATGCAGTGAAGCGCGCCCTGGCCCCCCGAGAGGCGACGATTGTGACTGGGAAACAGATTTCCAGGTACGACCTCGCTTTAATTGGCTATGGCCAGGGTTATGCCGGACAGATGACACCTTTGCAGATGGCCCTGGCTGCGGCCGCGATCGGCAACATGGAAGGCAAACTGATGAAACCGCGGATCGAATACGATCGTGCGCCCGAGGTTTTCAATCAGGTGATCAATCCCCAGGCTGCAGCTACCATGCGAGGCATTATGGGTTTGGTAACCGGTGGCGCGAGCGGTACCGCGCGCGGCGTGTTCGCTCCCGTTAAAGCTGCGGGCATCACTACCGGCGGCAAGACCGGCACCGCGCAGAAGGTTGTTCCGGTTTACGATCTCAAAACCGGCGAACCAAAGACGAGGCATCGAGTGGAAAAGGACAACCGCGGCAACATCATTCGTGAATATGAAGAAACAATCATGGATGAAGAGAATCCGCGGATCGACGGGTGGTTCCTGTGTATCGCTCCCCTGGAGCGACCGCAGCTTGCAATGGCCGTAATTGTAGAAGGCGGTGGCTACGGCTCAAGGTCGGCGGCGCCGATTGCGGCGGCGCTGGTATTGAAGGCGAAGGAGCTTGGGTATTTCAAAGGTATGACGGGTCCGGTTGTCAGCCAACCTACGCCTCGGGGCAATCAACGCCAGCCGCGGCCCTCGCCGCGACCGACAAGATGATCGCAACGCCCGGAGCTCATGAGCTGGGGATAACTTCGACTAGTTCTGGGAGCGAGGGCGTCCCGCCCGCAATGAGCGCGAAGCGCGAAAAATGAATTTTGAGAAACAAGAACTGGCCCAAATGACTTCGCGCCTGCGGCGCGTTGCGGGCGGGACGCCCGCGGTCCCAGTAACAAGCCGGAATGTTATTCCGATCGCTGATTGCTGTTCGCTGTTTGCCGTTTACTTCTTCTAAATGAAAAATCGGGCGTCGTCACATTTACTGATCATCCTGGTGATCGTAGCGCTTGAGATTGCCGGGTATTGGGGAATACATCGCGCAGCGCTCCTCCGCGGCTACGAAACGTCCATTATCGGAGCGGTTCGCGATCTGTTCATATTTATCCCCTTATTCATCCTCGTAATCTGGCTCTCGCGCGTGATGCGATACAGCGGCCAATGGATTTTGTTCACCGCGGCAATAATCCTCTTCTCCTTCGGGATGCTAATTCAGTACCGGCTCTACAGCGATCCCGAATACAACGCCCGCAACAAGGCTGCTGCTCGTCAGGAGAAAATGGCGGCTCTGCGCACGCGCTACATCATTGAGAACTACGACGCGGACAAAAAACAGATGATGGGGTTGCCGGCGACGCCCGCTCAGGCCATTGACCTTGATCAGCTTCCGAAACGTGCCGCAAACTACACTATCTGGAATGCCCTGACCGCGAGCTACACCTGGATTCCAATCTTCTCCCTGATTGCTTTTGCCGTGGCGTTTTCGTTTTGTCTTCGTGACGGCTTCCTGCTTTGGATCCAACGAAACAGTTTTATTATCGTACTGCTCACCCTTGTGCCGCTCGCGATCGCAGTAGTTACTTCCAGCGCCGGCAAAGCGTTAGGAAACATGACACCTTGGGAGCCTTCCAAGATTCCCTTTCTACTCGGGTTCGCCGGAATTCTGACAGCCCGTTACAAGGATCTGGCTGAAACCTATTGGGGCATTCCCCGGGCGCGCGACATCGTGCCTCTTCTGGTTATGGGCATGTTGCCCTTTGTTCCCTTTTTCGCGCTGAAAGACTTTGGCCAGATGCTGATCTTCAGTGGCGCTTACACCACGCTCTATCTGGTTGCCGTTCGTCGTTGGCCTCAGCTGCTCCTGTTTGTCGGTTCGCTGTTACTCGTGATTAGCATCCTGGTCGTGGGCGCGCTGCCGAGAAACGTGCAGGAGAAGGTGCCGCTGGTGCCAACTATTTCGCGACCGATCCAGGCGATGCTGCCTGCACGTATCCAGCAACGGTTCCATCTCTGGTTGGATGGCTTTGATCCGCCGTCACCTGAAGTCGCCTGGTGGAAGAAGGACTTCAGTGAGGCGGTAGACAAGGATCCGAAGATGAAGGAGCTGGCTGAACAGAGTCCGGCGATGCAGAAGATCGTGAACGTCGACGTGTGGTTTGACCAGCTTGCGTTCCAGCCGGCACAGGCGATCTTTGGCATCGCATCGGGGAAAAATACCGGCCGCGGCCTCGGGCTGGGCTATCCCGAAGTAATTCCCATCGCCGACTCCGATTACGTCTATGCTGCGGTCGCCGAGGAACTGGGACTTTTTGGAGGATTGATTCTCGTCCTTGCGGTCATTGTTTTTGTCATTGCCGGTGTTCGTACTTCCCTCGACGCGCGTGATATGTTTACCAAGCTCTGCGCTGCAGGGTTGACGGCCTTTGTTGGCTTTCAGGCACTCGTCAACATAGGTGGCATTGTGCGCGCTTTGCCTATGACCGGCATCACGTTACCTTTCGTTAGCCACGGCGGATTCAGCCTGATTACCAGCTTCGCCATGTTGGGAATGTTGATGGCCTTTTCCCATCGCAATTCGCGCGACGCAGTCATCGCGGAGCGGGTAACGCGAAATCAACCTTCGTCAGTTAACCTGGAGGCGGTCCAATGAACCCGACCCACCAATCGAAGCTGCCCATAAGGTCTTCGGCCGTAACCGATCGCGGGCTCAACAAAAAACGCCCCCTTAATGAAGACTCGTTTCTCGCCGACAGCGAACGTGGAATTTTTGCCGTTGCCGACGGCGTGGGCGGCGCTGAAGCGGGTGAAGTGGCTTCGCAAACTGCCATCGAAGTGCTCGACGAAGCGTTTCGGCACCAGACAGCAGGCGCGGACGTCGAAGACTTGATGGAGTTAGCCATCCAGCGGGCCAATGCCTCGATTCACCAGATGGCCCAGGACTCCGCCAAGTTTTCCATGATGGCTACTACGATCGTCGGTCTTCATATCGATGGGAATATCGCGACCATCGGACACGTGGGCGACTCCCGTCTTTACCGGTTGACGCCGGAAGGTCAACTTGTTCGCGAAACTGAAGACCACTCGGTGGTTGAAGAAGAAGTGCGGGCCGGCCGCATGACCGCGGAACAGGCTGCGAACCACCCCAGCAAGAATGTCATCAGCCGGGCCATAGGCGCTGAGACCGGCGTGGATGTCGACATGAAAGTGATTGAGATCGACGATGGCACTGAGTTTCTGCTTTGCACCGATGGCATCACCCGTCACATTCCGGATTACGAAATACGTCAACTGCTGCTGGTGCATGACGATCTGTCCACGCTTTGCAGCGAACTTAAAGACAGGTGCTACGAACGCGGCGCTGAAGATAATTTGACAGCTGTGGTTGTGCGCGTGGGCACAAAAATTTCGACGGATGAACGGGCTGAGGATCTGGAGAAAACTATTTCGCCGGAAATCAGCCCCCTGGCCGTAGCTCCAACCATTGAGACTCCGGGACTCGCGAAGGAACCACCTGTGCTCGTGGCCCCGACTCTCCAGCCGGCATCACGCACGGCGTTTCCTTCTTCGCCTCCGGAAGATCATTCCACCAACGTAATTCAAGAGCGCCTTGAGGTGGCTCCACCAGTCAAAAGCAAAAGCGGAATTGAACGCACGATGACCCGCTTCCTCGTCTTTGTGTTGGTGCTCGGTGCGCTGGCGGGCACTTTTTACGCCGGGCGGAAATACAAAGGACCGGTGCCGTTTCTTGATCCCGGTGAGCCCTTGGCCGAAGCTTCGCCCGCGCCGTCAGTGGCGCTGGGCCGGCCCCCCGTGCTGCAAGACGAAACGCTGCTGCGGTTTGATGGCGCGCGTCAGGAGGTCGACCGCGACCCCAACGGATGGCTGACAAATAGGTTGCCGGCTGAACTGCTTCGACAAGGCCTGCAAGCACCGCTGGCATCCTCCGAACCCGAGTTCTTATATTTCTACGGACGCGCTTCATTGTTGGCTGGAAACGCAGACGCCGCAGCGCAAGCCTTTGAAAGTTCGATAGCGAAAGCTCATCTTAATCCGACCGACGCAAATGCGACCTTGATTAGGGAAGCCACTTTCGGACTCGCCGCGGTGGCCTTGAAATTGGAAGCAGCCCGTCCGGCTGCCCAAAAACGATTGGAAGAAGCAATCCGTCGACCGACCCCGCCATCCAGTTCCCCGCCAGCTTCGCCCCTCGTTTCGCCCTAGAGACGCGAACTGATGTCAGACCTGAAACTACAGCAAAGCCGGCTCGATGGCCGTTACGACATCCTTGAATGTTTGGGCCGGGGCAGCTACGCCGAGATCTATGTGGCCCACGACAACGCCGCGACTGAGGGCGCTCCAACCACCGTGGTTATCAAGGCGCTCAACATGTTTCTCCAGGACGACCTGGATTCTGAACTTGAAGCCACCCTCATCTCGAATTTCCAGAATGAAGCTGTCGCGCTCGATCGCGTGCGCCACCCAAACATCATCAGCCGCCTGGGCCATGGCACGGCGATCGACCTCAGCAACACTACTTTTCACTACATCGTTCTCGAATATCTTTCCGGCGGAGACATGCAGGCGCTGTCGCGCAATCGTCCGCTCTCGATTGAAAAAACCATTTTCTATCTCGAGCAGGTTTGCTCCGGGTTGGCCCATGCTCACGCAGGCGGCATTATCCACCGGGACATCAAGCCACAGAACCTACTGCTGACGGCCGACCGTCAGATCGTTAAGATTGCCGACTTTGGCGTTGCGCGCCTGGAAGCGAATGAAGGCGCCATTACTCGCGTTGGCACCAACATCTATTCCGCTCCCGAACATAATCCCCTGGTGCAGACAGGACAGTTAGACACGGGCCTGCTGGCGCTCAATCGCGAGCATCTGACTCCTTCCGCAGATATTTATTCGCTCGCCAAGACTGCCTACTCGCTGCTGGCCGGCGAATCACCGCGACGCTTTGCGCAACATCCGATACGTGAGCTACCCGCCGCCGTAAGTGGACATTACTGGTCGGCGCTTGTCCTGCGTGTCCTCGAAAAAGCTACGCAAACGCGACCAGCCAATCGTTACCAAACAGTTCAGGAATTCTGGGACGAACTGGCGGAGGCCGCACTACCAAAAACGAAGCGGCTTGGCGAAACCAGTCAGGCGGAGGCCAATAGCACCGCACATGAGGGGCGGAAGCCGAGCGCCGACCTGGCCATCGACGTCACCGCGGAAGAGTTTACCTCCGCGCCTCCTAAGCCTCGTTTTGAGCCGGTGCAGGCCGCGCCACCGCGCCCGTATGTTGACGAGGTTGTCGAGCGACGCCCCAGCCCCAAGATTGTCGTGCCGGTAACCGCGCTTCATAAAAGCGCGAACCAGGATGTCGCGCCTCAGCAATCCGCCCGCGAGCGTCTGGCGGCAATGCCGAACGAACCGCGGAAAGCAAAGATTCGCGACCCGAAGCGCGGCCCCGCAATTCCGCGACGCGCGCGTCCGTTCCTCGTGGCTGTGTTGCTGGTCGCAGCGTTTTCCGGAATGCTCCTGGCTACACACAAATACGTCACTTCTCATTGGAATCCGTTTGCCGGCATTTCCCAGTTGAGTGATATCTTTGTCGTCGGCAGCGAGGGCGTTACCACGACGGATGTTAACCTTCGTCCTGATGCGAGCACGACTAATCGTTCCATCGGATTAGCGGAGAGTGGATCGCGAGTGAAGATACTCAGCACCACCGACCACTGGTACGAAGTGCAGGTGCTGGAACATGGTCGCCCCAAGACCGATCCGTTTACCTCTGATCGGGGATGGATAAACAAGAAGTTTGTTAAGTTTTGAGAGAGAGGTCTGGGGTCTTGGACTTTAGGTTTTTGGGTTTTGGTCTTTTTCGTGCGGTGAACCTATTACTGTCTCGACCATGAGAGTCGAAGAACAAAGTCTCAAAACCAAGGACCAAAGCCCCAAGTCCTTTCTTAAGCATTTAACTATTTACCATTTACCATTTACTATTCACCATCTATGGGCCTGATTGAATCAATTCGAAAATGGATCGACGGCGAAACCGGCGAAGACCTGCTTGAAGCCGCCGGCGAACACGCCAAGCCGCGCCGTATCTGGGAAGAGTTTCTCGTCAAGATTGCGCGCGAGGTTGAGGCAGTGATGCAGCGTGAGATGTTCACCCCTCCCGGTGGACCAACTTACATTCCGCGCGAATATATCGTCTATCTCAGCGCTGAAGACGACAAGGACTGGCAGGGAGACAAACGCCGCGGTCTGGAACAGGGTCTGTTTCATGTTCTCTCCGAACGTGCGCGAGAACTAAGCGGACAAAACCAGCTGGCAGCGAAATCGTTTGCGGTGGAACTGCGTGTTGACGGTACGCTGGAGAAAGGTCAGTTTCGCGTGCAGGGGGTTTGGGACGAAACTGAGAGCGGCCACACAATGGTGACGCCGCGCGTTTCGGCAGGCAAGACGCCACCTTCGCCACCACCTGTAAATCTAAACGACACCATTCGGGAACGCGCCGACGGGAGCCGTGGCGATACGGAAGGCGGTGAGGTTGACAGCGAATTTGGCGAACAGACTGTTGTTCGGCCACGCATCCAGACGCTCTACTCAGTCGAGCTCTGGCGCGACGGCGTGCGCGAAGCAGTGGTGCCGATTACGAAGCCCGAAATCACAATCGGACGCGGTTCAAGATCAATCACAGTGGATTTGCCGTTGAAAGGTGATCCGGAGGTAAGCCGCGTGCATGCGATCCTCACGCGCGAGAACGACGGCCGCTACTGGATCGTTTCCAAGGGCCGCAATCCCCTGCTCATCAATGGCCGTGAAATTCCTCGCGAAGAGCGGACCGAAGTGGTGCCGGATCAGAAAATCGCTATCTGCACCTTCATCGTCCGCATCCAGCCGAAGTAGGACAGGCATTCCTGCCTGTCCATCTCTTTTTTTACCAAGTAGACAGCAGCCAGGAGCAAACGCGTCTCCGACACGTAAGTGTCCGAAGAAAATAATACGGCGGGAGCCTCATCTCTCCCGCCGCATGTCCTTACCTTAAAAGGAGTCTCCTCCCATGGCTAGAAGGCGACGCGCCGCATTCTACGTCTCCCGGATTTCCGTCAAGAGTTTTTTGAACAACGCAGACACCAATTTCTCGCGCTGACGCAAGCATGCATCTGGTTATGTCTCGCCTTCGTTTGGAGTACCGCCTTCAGGCGGGCTTTTATTTTTATCGCGCTTGCCTCAGTTCAACCGAAGGACCCGCCTGAAGGCGGTACTCCAAACAGGGAGCTTGCTAACACTCGTTGACTACTAACTGCTGGCGACGACGAATGCTTGGGTTTCGAGCGGCAGCGGCAGCTAGACTGTCGGCAGCCACACTCCGCCACAATCATAAAGCGTAAGCTAAGGATGGTGCGGTGAAGGCCAACGAGGAACCTTCACCGCCGCCATCATCCTATGTCTGCCACGTGAGTTAGCTTCAGGCTTGCTCGCTGTCATCTAGATTTGGAGCTAAGGATTTGTTTTTCACGCTGCCGCGACGATAATTGGGAAACTATGACAACCGACTTCGATTCTCCGGACTTTGTATGTGACAGTGAGGAAGAGCATCACGCTTCATGCTCAAATCGCGGATTCTACGCAGAGGCTAGTGGAAAACGTTATTGCATCTTTCATTATCCGAGACAAAAAGGCTTGAAGAGTTTCAAGATGCGTTATTTGAAAAGCTTGCGGAGGAGTCTCACCTCTCCGGAGTTTGGTTTCCGTCTGGTCTACGTCTCAACGAGTTTTCCTCCGTTCCTATCGTCTTCGATGAGTGCCACTTTACAGGTTTCGTAGCGGGCGAAAATAGAAGCAGCGCTGCCGCATTCATCCCCAGATCCTTAAGTCTTTCGGAGAGTCTCATCTACAGTGCAGGAGTCTTGGCGCTGCAGAAGCCGCAACCGTTCCCCGCGAATAAACGGGCTAAAAGTTTTGTCTTGCTTGAGACAATTCTTGGTCCCGTGCAAGCCGCTCTTCTAGTTTTAGCAATCCGACGCAAGTTCATGCGCTAGATCCCGTCAAGTTCTGACTGCCGCTTTGTTTAGCTCATGTGGCCACCCGCGGCGGCGGCTTGAGTGTTGGGGTCGAGTTCGTTGAGGAGTTCTCTCAGTAGCGATGCGTCTTTCTCGGCGTCGAGGTAGTTCTTGCCGAGCATCTTCAGGAACTTGCGTTCCTTAGTCTCACCAGTCAATTCCTTTAACTATGTCGCACCATGCAAGAGCTTGTGCATGCGACTGAAATCAGGCAACCACCACCTCTGCTAGCAACGAGGCGCTCCGTCTAATAGGATCATCAGCCTGAAAGGCTGTCAGAGAGTAGCCGGTGGTCGCAGCGAAGCGTAGACCACCGGAATCTGCGTTTAGTTACCCGCACCCCGAAGGGGTGCCAGATCACCAAACGAACATGGGCTCCACTTTTTTCAGTCTGCACTACCACATTGTCTTTTCCACGAAAGAGCGCCGACCGTTTATCCAGACCGAATGGCGTTCAAGGGTGCATTCATATCTGGGCGGCATCATTCGACGGATGAACGGCATCGCCGAGATAGTGGGAGGAGTTGAGGATCATGTGCATTTGTTGGCAAGCTTACGCCCAGTGCATTGCCTCTCAGATCTAATGCGGGATATGAAGAAAGACTCGAGCAATTGGGTGAAAGATAACTTCAATCGCAAGTTCGCATGGCAAGAGGGATACGCGGCGTTTACCGTGAGTCCGACTGCGACCGATTCCGTTAAGCAGTACATCGCGAACCAGAAAGCGCATCACGGTAAGCATTTGTTTGTTGATGAGTTGAAAGAATTGCTTGAAAGAGCTGGAATTGAGTACGAGGAAAGATATCTGTTATGACATCTCTTGCACCCCTTCGGGGTGCGCGTTCATTACGCACGGGTCCCGGGTCCCGGTGGTCTGCGCTACGCTTCGACCACCGGCTACTCTCGGGCAACACTCCGTGTTGAAGACTAAACACCGCCGGCGGCGGCGGCCTGGGTGTTGGGGTCGAGTTCGTTGAGGAGTTCTCGCAGTAGCGGTGCGTCCTTTTCGGCATCGAGGTAGTTCTTGCCGAGCATCTTCAGAAACTTTCGTTCCTTCGTCTCACCAGTCAATTCCTTTAACAACGCGCGGCAGAAGGCGGTGACAACCTGAACGTCAAACTGCTTTCCAGTGTTGGCGCGCAGGTCATGAATTACAGAATCAAAAGCACGCCGGGTTTTGTATGGACGGTCAGTGGTCATCGCGTCAAATGAATCTGCCAGCGAAACGATCTTTGCGCCAATCGGAATCTGCGTGTCAGTTAATCCATCGGGATAGCCGCGCCCGTCGAGACGTTCGTGATGGTACTTCGCCATCAGCGGAATGTCGGCGTATGGGTGATGAATTGGGGAGAGTATGTCGAAGCCGGCAGCCGGATGGCGATTGAGCTCGCTCGATTCTTTCGCATCGATGCGATAGGGCGCGTTGATTATCTTTCGCTCCACGGCCAGCTTGCCGATGTCGTGCAGGTAGCCGGCGATGGCAATTCCTTCCACTTCGTTTTCGCCCCAGCCCATCTCGCGCGCAATGATCTCGCTGTACTTGCCGACGCGTTCCGAATGCCCCTGTGTGTAAGTGTCCTTCACGTCGATGGCCGCTGCGAAAGCGCGCACGGTGTCGCGATAGATCGCGCGCAGGTCCTGGTAGAGTTTTTCGTTTTCCTCAGCTCGTTGTTTTACCTCGCCAAGCAGACGATGTGTGTGAATGCCGACGCCAATGTGGCGGACCATTGCGCGAATCACTTCGATGTCTTCAGACGTGAACGCTTCCTCGCTGGCTTTGCGACCGAGCAGGACGAGGCCGGTAACAGCGCCGCGTACGACTGTAGGAACGATTAGCTCGATCTCTTCGGCGCGCAGCTCTTCGCCGTGGCGTGCGAGGAAAGTTGTCAACAACAGCTCTGCCGGGTCCGCTTTTGAATCGAGTCGCAGCGCGCCTGTCGGCAGGTTCAAAAAGGCCTCTCGATCATCTTCTTCGACGACCAACTTCGCCTGATAGTCCTCACCCAAACCCCACAGCGCGAGGGTGTTTGTCTCTTCGCGATGAACGAGACACTCGGCGACGGCGCCACGCCTGATGCCTATGGTGCCCAGCAGCAAATGAAGCGAGGTGCGCATCATCTCGATGAAGTCGCCGGAGTCGGCGATTTCCTGGCCGAGGTCAGCGAGCGCGCTGAACGAGTGGATGAGCTTTTGGGTATTTGGTTCCATTAGGTAACACAGCGGAATCTGCTAGTGACTCATAGCCTGGGTTTGCGTCGGGGGACTAAAAAGGTTGAGGGCTTCCTGTTCGTCCTTCGCGAGCACGACATGCTTGATCACGCCGAGCATTTCGAATAGTTGAACCGTCTGGTCGTTCACATCGGAAAAAACCACACGAGCCTCGCGCTTCTCAGCGATGTCGATAATGCCCAGCAGGATTGAGACTGCGATGCTGTTGACGATGCCGGTGTCGCTAAAATCGATCACGAGCGTGCGGCAACCGGAATCGAGTTGCTTCTTACATTCGCGCTCAATTCGTTCTCCGGTGAGCTTGTTTAGATAGTCGCTCGCATAAACAACAGCGGTCGTGCCGACGATGTGTGAACGGACGTCAGATGTAATCGGATCAGCCAAAACAATTGCTTCCCTTCTGTGCGCGCCGACTAGACATGCAGGAATGCCTGTCCTACTCACCCCTTGCGCAAGTATTTGACCATGCGCAAGCTCGTGCCCTCGTCAACGCGTTCAAACTCCACTTCATCCATCAGCGTTTGGATTAGTTTGAGACCCCAGCCGCGGCGTTGCTCTGCTGCATCACCATACTCTTCGCCCGAGTCCAAGCCTAATCCAGCTGAAGGCTGAACTGACTCAAACACCGCCGCCGCGGTATTCCTGTTTTCAATGTTCGACGGCACGATGCCTCGACTCGCGATAGTAATCACCAATTTATCATCTTCGACCCTGAAACGTTGATAAATTTTCCGGTCCGGGCTAAGGCTATGCTCTGACGCGTTGATACAGGCTTCGACGATTGCAGTCTTGATCTGATTGATTGCTTCCGGAGTAAACTGCGCTCGCCGCGCGATCTGTTCGGCCGTGTTTGCCGCGAGGAGCTCGCTATCGCTGCTCATGGGAAGAACGAACTCAAACTCGTCGGGGTCGCCCGCGTGTGCCGCCGGTCCTTCTCCTTCACTAAGCCGGGCACTCAGAAGTTCAAATTGCTGTTGGCTTGATGCGTAAGCGCCTCGCGCTTTCAAAAGGTTGTAAGCCTGCTCGTCAAAGCCTTCGTTGGCGATTAGCCAAATCTGAATGCGAAGAAATATCCGCCGGTTGGCAACAGCTTCAAGGCGATCGAGCCAGAGCCGAGTCAGGTCCAGCCCTGCAGCCAGTTTGCTTTCAATCTTTGCGACCATCCAAACAACTTCGTTCGCATCAGTATAGGTCGCTCCGTCAAAAGCATGTGCGATCGCGCAGTTTTCCTCGTCTGAAAACTGCCGCAGCTCCGGGCTAAATGAAACGCCGCTGGTCGTGTGAAAAACCTGTGGAAGTCTGACCAAATCGGTATCGGCATCCAGGGCGGCCACGATTTCATCGGCAGTGCCTCCCTTATGAACGTCGCTAAACTCAGCAGAATCAAACAAAAGGCGCGGAACTCGTTGCGAGCTGAAACGGGAGAGCATTTCACGGATGCGCAGGTTTGCTCCCTGGCGGAAGTGGCGGGCGATCTTTTCCGGCGCTCGCTTCAGCGCTGCAGCCATCAGATCGGCAAACACCAGGGCGCGGGGTTCGCGCAGAGCGTCCAGACGAAATCGGCTTCGCAGATAATCTTTCCACGCTTCTGGCCCGCCTTCACCATCGACCGTATTCCCGTCCCAGTTAACCAGCTCCTGCGTGTGTAACCGGCGCAAGATCTTCTCAACTTCTATCGCGTCGAGTTTGAGTCGCTGGCACCAGGTTTTGAAAGAAACTGTCGGGCTGGCGCCGCCGACCTTCGAGGTGGCCGATTCAGAGAGGAGACGAACAATGGCGCCGCGGATGTCAGAATCACTGGTGACACGATAAAGGGCTGAAGCGAAGTAGTTGCCGAGGGTGCCTCCCATGAGTTCTTCAACATAAAGGCGCTCGCAGGCGAGGTAAGAGTTCAGCGCAACGTGCTTTGAGCGTGCAGCCTGGAGCAACGCAGTAATGAAGAGCGGGCTCCCTTCAAGTTGCTGGATAAGAAGGTCGCGTGTTTCCTCATTCACTGTGACGTCGAGTCGCCGAGCCATACTGCTGATCAGCGTCGAGGCGTCGTCCGCCGTCAATCGTTCGAGCCGAATCGTCTCCAACGAACTTGCATTAATTCCGGCGCGATCAAATGTGTAGGCTACCTCGCGACGCAAACCGGCAAATACGTAAGGCAAGTCAAAAGATACCAGCGTCCGAACAATCTCAGTTGCGAGCGGAACCGCGTCGTCGTCGTAAGCTGACAATTGCACGCAGTCAAACATCACAAACGGCCGGCCTCCATGATCGGGCACGCGCGATGGCGCGCTCAGGCAGAAACGCACAAGCGCCCGGTCGTCGTCGCTGAACCGCTGCTGGTTATAGGCGGCCACGAGCTGCTCAATCCAATCAACATCAGCAGCTGGAGCGAGCGCCGCCATGTCGTTCAGAGTCAGCGGCGCATCGGCGAGCGCAGGCTCATTGCGCCGGCAGGCGATGTACTGCAGCAGAAACGTGTTTAGAAATTCAATCGCAACGCTGACTGCCGTGGTTTCTGTTGCAGGCAGTGCGAAGTAGACGGGGACGACATTCTCTTGCCGGTGGAAAATTCTGTCGTACGCCTGCCGAAGTAATTCCGAAACGCCGGCAAGAGGCGCCAGGAGAATGAGGAGTCCGCGATCCGCGGTGCTGCCCTCGGCGGTGAGTGCGTGCGCTACGATACGATCCAGCTCAGCCGCGCGTCCCGCAAACTCTTCTCGCTTGACGCGGCCAAGCACTTGCCGCATTTCGCCAGGGTTATTCATTTGCCGGCAAAAGCTCCTGACAAATGGCCGTCGTAGAACTCGATTCGATTTTTGCCCTCAGCTTTGGCGCGGTAGAGGGCGCGATCAGCTGCGGCAATCACCCGCTCGGCAGTGTCGATGTTCTTCGCTAAAGTCGAGATTCCAATGCTGATGCTGACGGTGCCCATCGGTTGCGACTTGCCAAATGGATAGTCGGTTTCGGCCACACGCTGGCGCATGCGTTCGGCGATCACTCCAGCTTCACTAATACTCGTCTGCGGCAGCAGCACGCAAAATTCTTCGCCGCCGTAGCGACACGCAACATCCGCCGAACGTAGCGCCGCTTTGAGACTGTGGGCAGTAATCTTCAAGGCGACATCGCCCGCTTGATGGCCGTTGCGATCGTTATACTTTTTGAAGTCGTCAATATCGATCATGAGGCAACTCATCGGGTAATTGTAGCGACTGGATCGGTTCAGCTCTTCAGTCAGTCGCTCTTCCAGATAGCGCCGGTTGAGCAAACCTGTCAGTGGATCGGTGATGGACATCAACTGAAACTGCGTAGCGCGCTCCTGCCAGTCCGCCCGTTCCAGCGCGACCGCGATTTGCGGCCCGATGAGTTCCAGCAAACTGAGGTCTACGTCGTTGAAGTTTCCGCCATTCGTTTTGTCGGTAAAATTCAGCAGGCCAATTCGACGTCCGCGGACGATGATCGGGTAACTAATGAACGACTTCGTCTTGTATGAACGATTTGCCGCGGACGGCTTAAGACCGGCAGCTTCCAGATTCTCGACCACCAGCGGCTGGCCAGATTTCAGTGTCTGCCCGGCCACGCCTTCGCCAAGCCGCGTCCGGCTGGAGCTGCTGCCTTCCTCGCTAATTCCGATCGACGCCTTAAGGATGATTTCATTTGAGCCTTCGTCGTAGATCATCAACGATGCGCGCTCCGCTTGCAGCAATTCGCAGGAGTGCGTAAGTATCGCCTGGTAGGTGTCCACCGGATCCGTGGAGCTAATTCGTTCCAGGAAGCTCTGCAGCGACTGCACGAGGTTGGATCGATGCTCGAGCTCAAGGCGAAGGCGATCCACCTCGATTTGCAGATCGCGCTGCAGTGTTTGCGGTTCTCTCTCAGTGGGAACAGGAAAACGCTCAGATGTAGCAGGTACATTCGCAGTGTCCGCGGCGTTGGTCCTCGACTCGGCTGGTTTGCGGGTTGAAGCCTTAACCGGCGCGACGGGCTGCGCTGCACTTCCGCCAAGCTTCCGCACTGCTTTGTAAACTCGTTCAGGCAATTCCTCGATTCGCTGCGATTCAGCGAAAACGACATTGTCGAATGGGTCCCTATCTATCAACTCATTTAACTCACCCGCACGAAAGCGATCGACCAGCGCGCGATAGTCGGCCGATGAAAGAAACGCGCGGCCACCGATAACTGCAAGATTTTGTTCCCCGGCAATCTGTACCGGAATAGTTACGCATTGAAGCCCGGCGTGACACTTGTACTGCACCGGTGCACCTGCGCTCATGGCGCGCCGATGCGCGTCGCCGCAATAGGGGTCGCACAGCCCAACGTGTTTGGGCGAAGTCTGAAACGCCTGGCAAACTGAATTGTTGTTGGAAACGACGAGCGCGGGAGGTTGCCGCCCATCAACGAGCAGGATCGATAAACCAAGCGCTCCCGCCAGCTTGTCCTGAATCTCCGGCCATCCGCTGGGAGCGTCAGCGCGATGTTCCTGGAGGATTTCAGATTCGTGATCGGGCGTCACTGAAGCGGGCTTTGATGGAGACTTTCTGTTCATCGATTACTTAATAATGGGCGACTGCTGCTTCGCAAGAGGTAAACAACGACGAGTATAAATTGGGTCTGTCTATCACCAAAAAACCGCCAGGGTGGCTTTAAGCGGCCCATCAGGCACGTTGGTTTCAAGAACAAGCCCAACGGGCAAAGCAACTTACCCTACTGGTATACGACCAATACGGGCCTCTTTTCATGCTAGTCGTTGGGTTAGGGCGAGGTTTCCGACAATGCTGGGGCCAACTAGCGGCCAAAGTCTACGGTTACGCGTTAATCGTCCCTGTGTGCTGAGCTTCGGCCTGCGCCGGGTTTACGCCTGGAGCCGCTCCGGCCGGCACCTTGTCGATGTCGGGTTCTTCAGGACTGATGCGAATGCACGCTGCAAAATGGTTAGGCTTGATTTCCACGAGAGGAGGAACAATCTCCTTGCACGATGGAATAACGTAAGGGCAACGCGTGTGAAAGCGGCAACCTTCAGGCGGGTTGATCGGCGAAGGCACATCGCCCTTCAACACAATTCTGCGGCGCTTGTCCTCTGCAACAGGATCGGGAAGCGGCACTGCCGAAATCAGTGCTTTTGTATAGGGCATCAGCGGATCGTCGTAGATTGTTTTGGCGGGAGCAATTTCGACGAGCTTACCGAGGTACATCACAGCGACACGATCAGAGACGTGACGGATCGCGCGGAGGTCATGCGAGATAAAAAGGTAGGTCAGATTTTTCTCCTGTCGCAAGCGTTCCAGGAGATTCATGACTTGGGCCTGAATTGAAACGTCGAGAGCGGAAATTGGTTCATCGGCCACGACGAAAACAGGATCGACCGCCAATGCGCGAGCTATCCCAATTCGCTGGCGCTGCCCGCCGGAAAACTCATGCGGGTAGCGTTTTATGAAACGCCGGTTGAGTCCGACAGTTTCAAGTAGCTCCTGCACTCGCAGGTCCGCATCCTTACCCGCGGCAATCCCGAATGTTCCGAGAGGCTCACCGACGATTTGCCGCACGTTCATTCGCGGGTTGAGCGACGCATATGGATCCTGAAAGATTATTTGAAGATGCCGGCGATGCTGGCGCATCTCCTTCTTCGACAGGTGCGCCAGATCAACATTTTGATAAAACACCTGCCCAGACGTCGGCTCGATGAGACGAAGAATTGCGTGGCCCAAGGTTGACTTTCCACAACCAGATTCGCCAACTAATCCCAGAGTCTCGCCCCGAAAAATGTCGAGTGTCACTCCATCGACTGCCTTAACAACGCGCTTGCCTCTGCCTGAAAGGACAAAATGAACTTTGAGATTGCGTATAGCAATCAACGGCTCGCCGTCTGCGCTGTAAACCGGCGGCGGCCCCTCGTGGGATTCTGAAGTGGGTGCGTTGGCGCTCATCTTTTCTTTGCGGCTTTCTTCTTTGAAGCTTTCTTCTTTGCACCTCTCGTCCCTCCGCCGCTGGGCGGATGCGAAGCGCAATACTTGCTAAACTCGACCGCGCTTCTGGCGCAGCGGCGGCCTTCGGCCAACTCCCATAAACACTGTCTTGGCATAACACACGTCCCTTCTCGCAAAAACAGTTACGGTACTTTCACGGCGGGCGGCATACTCCAAACGGAATAGAGTGTGTAGATCAAAAGTAACGCAACGAGCAAAATTGCAGAACCCAAAAGCAATTGGCCCCATCGGACCGCCCAGGCCTTTCTGTCGTTAGCCTCACGCACTGCACTGGACAGAGAGTTCCAGTTCCGAGCTTGATCGAAAAGATGGCCCTCGAAAAGCTCATTAAGTGATTCCGCAGGCTCCTTAAGGATTTGCCTGGCTTCTTTTTCGGAGAATGCGGCATCCGCAATTGGCACATCCCTTATACGCATTCCCCAAATACAAAATATGATCGCTAACATCAGAACCAGCACGACTATTGCCAACAGAATTAGCGTAGCACCACCAATGGTGACAAGCTGTTGCAATTCGGCTCCACGAAAGAACGCCAGCGCGGCGGCCAGGAATATCCCGGAAACAGTTATCGTGTTTTGTGCCTTCGTATCAAGAGCTGTAAATGTAGCGGCAGCCTCTGAATACTCCGCCTTGCAGGAGTCCAACAAGTTCTCAACAATCTCCGCGCGGAGGTCAGTCATAACATCGACTCCTGGTTTAGCTTCGCCTGCCTCTTACCGTCAGATCCCCAGGGCGGGCCATCAGATTCCCGCCCTTCGCTTCTTCGTAGACTTCCTCTGCAAAATGGCACAGCGAGAAGTGTTCCGCGGTCAGCTGCACAAAAGGCGGAAACTCGCGATGACAAATCTCCTCGGCCCGTTCACAACGCGGCGCAAAGGGACATCCCGGCGGGAGATGCGCGACATCAGGTGGCTGTCCGGGAATCTGGTAGAGCTTGCCCTGCTCGTCGGTTGGATCCGGCACTGACCGCAGCAGTCCCTTTGTGTAGGGATTACCCGGGGTCGCAAACAGAGCTCTGGTCGGGGCTTGCTCAAAAACTTTTCCGGCGTACATGACAATCAGGTGATCCGTCATTCCAGCAACCACACCGAGGTCGTGGCTAATCAGAATCACACTCGTTCCCGTCACTCGTTTCAGGGTCTTGATCAACTCAAGAATCTGCGCCTGAATCGTCACGTCGAGTGCGGTCGTTGGCTCATCCGCTATCAGCAGCTCGGGCTCGCAGGATAGGGCCATTGCAATCATCACTCGCTGACGCATCCCTCCAGAGAATTCGTGTGGATAACTGTCCAAACGCTCGCGTGCTTCAGGGATGCCGACCATGTCCAGCATCCTGACAGCGTGCTCGCGCGCCTCCGCTCTCGTGTGGCCCAGATGAAGTTGGGTGGTCTCCATCAACTGCCGCGAGATCTTCATGAAAGGATTAAGCGAAGACATCGGATCCTGAAACACCATCGCGATCCGGCGGCCCCGGATTCGGCGCACTTCCGCTTCGGAGAGCTTCAACAGGTCCTGGCCGCCAAATTTCACTTCCCCTGAGACAATCTCGCCCGGTGGGCTTGGGACCAGACGGACGATCGAAAGATTCGTCACTGACTTTCCCGAGCCGGATTCACCAACGATGCCCAATGTTTCACCACGTTTGAGATTAAACGTGACGCCGTCGACGGCTTTCACTGTGCCATCTTCGGTGTGGAAGTAAGTCCGCAGGTCGCTGACTTCCAGAACATTGTCGTTGTTAGTAGTCATCTCTGTGGTCGTTTTCCCGCAAGCCTCTCAGAATTTGCGCGTGCGCGGGTCAAGTGCATCTCGCAAGCCGTCACCCAGAAAGTTAAGCGAAAACAGCGTCAGCGCCATCGTGACGCCCGGGCAAACTAACTGCCAGGGGAATATGCCGATGTTCTGAATGCCGTCTGTAACCAGGCTCCCCCAGGAAGCAAGCGGTGGCTGCACACCGAATCCAAGAAAAGAAAGAAACGCTTCAGCCAGCATCACCGAAGGGATGGTTAGCGTGGCATAGACAATCACGGGTCCGAGAGTGTTTGGCACGATGTGCCTGAAGATGATCCGTGGTGTCGAAACTCCAATCGCCCTGGCCGCCAGCACGAATTCCTGGTTCTTCAATGAAAGAACCTGCCCTCTCACGATGCGGGCCATCGTCAACCATGAAACAGAGCCCAGTGCGATGAACAGAAGAATGAGTTGGGCGCGCGGGGTTTGACCCTTGAACATGGCCAACAGGACGATAACCAAAATGATGTAAGGGATTGCATACAACACGTCCACCAAACGCATCATCAGGTTATCGATGCGACCGCCGAGATATCCTGCCACAGCGCCGTAGCCGACGCCGATGATGAGCGACATCAGTGTGGCGATGAACCCAACCATCAACGATATCTGGCCGCCTTGAAGCACTCGCGCCAGGAGGTCACGTCCCTGCCGGTCAGTCCCCATCGGATGCGTCCACGAGAAGGATCCATCCGGCGCAGTGAATGGAGGAAACGATCTTATCAGCGCAGCATCACCCGGAATGTAATCTGGTGTCATCCCGGTGGTGAGCTTAAGAACATATGGACCGAGGATCGATGCAATCGTAACCAGCAAAACGACAATTAAACCAAAAACTGCCAGCTTGTTTTTGAGCAACCTACGCCAGGCGTCTCGCCAGAGCGAGGTGCCGGCAACGTAGCCGCCATCCTCCGCCACTTGCCGCACGTCACCCTCAGCCACGGCAACCTCGGGGGGCGTATGAATTATTGCATCATCCAACGGCGCAGCTACGGATGGAGACAGCGGAGCTCCGAGTGTCGTTTCTGACATCTCGGCCTTGGCTGGCCCGGGCGAAGATTTTGGTTCGTCGTCGTTCATCTGTAACGCAAACTCTTAGTTTGCGATTTCTCATCGATTCGAAATCAAGCCAGAGATAATCCGTTATCGAAGCAAACGCAAACTAACAGTTTGCCTTACTCAGTTTGCGTTGAACCTCAATAGCGAATGCGTGGATCGAGGTACGCGTATGCAATATCCACGAGCAGGTTCATCAGCAAAAGAACAATCGCCACGAAAGCCACGATTCCGATCAGCAGGGGTTCGTCGCGGTTTGAAGCTGCATGAAGAAAATACGTCCCCAGGCCAGGCAGGGCGAAGATGCGTTCGACGACCACTGTGCCGGTCAACAAGAAGGCCAGAGCGGGTCCCGTATAGGACACCACGGGCAGCAGCCCACCCCGCAAAGCATGACGCACGACCACCTGAGTTTCGCTCAGTCCTTTAGCGCGGGCGGTCCGAATGTAATCGGCGCCCAGGACCTCAAGCATCCCGGCGCGTGTAAGTCGCGCGATATAAGCCATGTAGATGGCCGAGAGGGTGATTACCGGGAGGATTATGTTTCGGCTGGGAAATCCTTCCCATCGAGACGGGGGTAACCAGTAGAGCATCAGTGAAAACACGAGCACCAGAATGGGCCCGAGGACAAAATTTGGAATCGAGATTCCCACCATCGCCAGAGTCATCGACGCGTAGTCCCACTTCGAATTTTGCTTCAATGCGGCGATGGATCCCGTCACAATCCCCACTGCCAACGCCAGGAGATAAGCGAGGATGCCAACCGTGGCTGAAACGGGGAGTGTTCGCGAAATGATTCCGTTGACTGACTGGCCGGGATAACTCAACGATGTGCCGAAGTCGAACCGCAGCACGTCTGCCATCATGCGCAGGTACTGTTCACGCCAGGGTTTATCCAATCCGTATTTCTCGCGAATGTTCTGTTCGATTGCCGCCGGGAGTTTCTTGTCGCCGGTATAGAAATTACCGGGAGCGAGCCTGACCAGCGCCCAGGTAATAGTGATCACTACGAGGATCGTAGGGATGGTTATCAGCAGGCGTCGAATGATGAAGCGAAGCATCAGGAGTTGGACAGACATTCTTGTCTGTCGTTACGAAACCAAAGGGACAGGCGGGAATTCCTGTCCTACCTAATCAGAAAGGCTCGGCGTTTTATAATCCCACTTAGACGAGTCGCGTTCAATGTAAACAAATTTCCATGCATATAGTGACGCCGGATTTGGATACATGCCCTTTACGTAAGGCTTCTTGACGAAGTTGACCGAAGGCGTGTCGATTGGGATCATCGGCTGTGCGTCTAACAAATACTTTTCCGCTTTGGCTAACAACTCATAACGCTTCTGCCGGTCAAGAGTGTGATTCGCCTCTTCCAGGAGGTCCACATATTTCTGATCCCACCAACCGCTGCCGCTGTCGGACGGTGTTAGAAACATGTTGAGAAACGTGGTCGGGTCCATGTAATCGGCCCCCCAGATCCGGAGCGCAAAACCCTTGTATTCCAACTTGTTTACCGCAACCATGTGCGTTTTGCTTTCCATGTTGCCCAGTGGAATTGTGATTCCAAGGTTCTGCTTCCACTGAGCCTGCATGAATTCGGCCACTGCTTTGTTTGACGTGTGGGTAGCGAAGATCAGGCTGAGACCCTGAACGGGAAACTTCTCGCAGGCGAAACTGCCATCGGAATTCTTTGTTACCGGGAAACCCGCTTCTCCCAATAGTTTTCTCGCTAGCTCGGCATCAAAAGATTCACCTTTCGGCTGAGGATATCCAACAAAGATGCCAGTCGGCGTAAACGCGGATAGCGGTTTCGTAGTCCTCTTGGCTCTTGAATAGGTCTCTTTGTCGATCGCAATATTGAAGGCCCTGCGCACACGCAGATCGTTCATCGGCGGCTGGGTGACGTTGATGAGCAGGAAGGTGATCGCAGCTTCGGCCGCATCCATATAATCCTTTTTAGGTCTAACCACGTCCAGCCATGGATTGGGTACGGAATGGTTGATCAATGCGTCCGCCCCGCCCACGCGATAAAGATTCATACTCGTGGGATGATCAGTGGAAGTATAAAAACGAATCTCATCAAGCTGCACATTCGCCACATCCCAATACATCGGATCACGTTCTGTGACCAGTTCGTTATAGGGCTTCCACCACTTCAACTTGAAAGGTCCTGAGGTAACAATATTTGCTGGCTCGGTCCATGACGCGCCATACTTTTCAATTGTTTTCCGATGAACTACTCGAAAGAGCGGGTGCGCCATAAGGTCGACGAAGAATGGCGCCGGTTGCGAAAGCGAAACGCGGACCGTGTAGTTATCAACCGCTTCTACGCCAATGTCTTCCCCGACAACTCTGACAAACTCCTTCCCGTTCACGGCTGCTGCCAGCTTCGCATCACTTTCCACCAGATTCTTGCGTCTCTTTTCATCGGCAGGCAACACCAGCCGCGCCGGAGAATGCATCGATTGGTGAAACTCAGTGTGGGTGTGGGAAGGCGGAGAAGTTGCCGTTGCCCCGTACTCGAGTTCGTTTGGGGCGAGGCCTTTCTGACTCAGTGCTTCACTCACCGGAGTGCCGGCAGCGGCGAAGTCGCGCTGGAGCAAAAACTGATTAGTGGCTGGATCACGAACGAACACAGACTTTTGATTGAAGGCCTGGGCGTTTTTTATGTAATACGCGAGGGCCGCCGTGCGCGATGCAACCTCGGGTGAGATAGCTCGCCGAACGCTGTAGACAAAATCGTGTGCGTCGATCGGTTCGCCATTCGACCAGCGCGCGTTCTTGCGTAGATGAAAGACAAACTCCGAAGAGTCGTTGTTGATGTCCCATTTCTCGGCGATTGCCGGAATCGCGTTGAGCGACTTTGGGTGATATTCAACCAGCCCTTCGAAGAGGGCCATGTAGATGTGCGCTTCGGGTTGGCCGGAACTGACGGCCGGATCGAGACTCTCCGGTTCCGCTCCGTTTACATATCGCAGCAGATTACGAGGAGGGGGCGTAGTCTTGCCGAAGAATTCCTCATCGTTTGCGAGTACTCTGCATGAGATTGCGCCAAAGGCAAGCGAGATAAGAGCGAGACCAGTTAAGAATTGTTTCCAGTAAACGTTAGCCATCCGGAATTTGTGTGAACAGTAGATCTCTGCTCGCATTTAGTGCGCAACTTAACATGCGCATGATGATTCAGCAAGATTCTTTGGTTGCAGATGGAATCTTCTGCGCTGAGAATCTGACGTTGCTCTTTCAACTTCCTGCACTTAACAAACTGTCGGTCGAGGCAGAATGACAGGCAACGATGACTGGCGGGCGTTATTTTCCTTTTACCATATCTGGAGACTCGGATGGCCTCCAGGCAGTATTGATTCTGACTGTTTTTAAAGAAGGGGCATCCAGAACGTTGGAATCAAAACCTGTGACATAGGGTTTCACTAACGCGTAGGACGAGGCGAAGTAAATCGGCATCGCGGCCAAATCACTAAGGGCCTGCGCTTCAGTCTCAGGCAGCATCGACTTTGCCGCGCTCTCGCTGGGCGAAACCGCCGGTCCGTTTCGCGCAAGCGGATCATTTCCGTTCTTCTGGGCGCGTGAGGCATCGGTCGTCGCCGACGTCGCGTGATTATGAAAGATCATGCTGATGTTGGTTAGTTCATCGGTGGTTTGAATTACAACACCACGCCTCACGACATCAAAATCTCCCTCACGAATGGCAACTTCATACTCGTCCCAATTCTTGACGATTATCTCGGTTTCAACGTTCAACGCCGATCGCCACATGGCGGCCACTGATTGCGCCACGGTGCGTTGCTGTTCGTTTCGATTAATCAGCAGCCGGATACGAGGGAAACCATCACCATCGGGAAATCCTGCCTCGGCGAGCAATTCCTTTGCGCGCAGCACATCCTGCTCCAGTAGTTCTGATTTTCCCACGACCGGTTTAGCAGCTTCGTTAACAGCATCAGGAAGGAACCGCTTGGCCGGCTCAGTGGCTCCGTGCAGATCGTCCGAACTAATGCGGTCGCGATCAATTGCCAGCGCCAGGGCTTCCCTTACCCGGACGTCGTCAAACGGAGCCTGGGCCTTGTTAAAAGTGTAGTAGGTCAGCGCGCCGTAAGTTGTTCGACGGAAATCCTCGTAGGGCTTCAGTAGTTTTATTGCCAGTGGTTCCAGGGCGGCATTGGTTACGGCATCGATAGTACCGTTGCGGTAGGCGTCCAACGCCGCTTCTGAATTCTTTTGATCGACAAATTCCACGCGTTCGAGCGTGACCTGATCCTTGTCCCAGTAGCTGCTAGCGCGTTCCAACAACACGCGTTGGGTCTCGCCCGGCGCCAGTGAAAACGCGCCATTGGAAACCAGCCCGCTCGCGGGCAATTTGCCGACGCCTTCTCCGTCTTTCAGCTTGACTGGCCGAAAAACCGGATGAGCTACGAGCGCAGGAAAATTCAGGTCAGGCCGCCGAAGGCGCACGCGCAGGACCGATTCCGAAATAGCTTCCGCGGCGCCATCAATATTCGAAAGCAATTCCGTATGAGGCGACAGTTCACCGATCTTGACGGTGCGGTTCCATGACCGGACAAAGTCGCTTGCCGTTACTGTCTCGCCATTTGTCCAGCGAGCATTTGGTCGCAGGTAGAACGTCCATACCCGACCGCCATTTGATGGCTCCCAACGCGCCGCCACACCCGGCAAAGCTTTTAGCGTCTGCGGATCATAATCGGTAAGGCCTTCAAAAATGGCGCGCACGAGATCCGTATCTGGCGGCGCTGCGGCGTAAGCTGGATCAAACGTTTGTGGTAAGCCGCCGTCGCTCCAACGAAATTCCTGATTGCGCGGCACCGTGACCCGCCCGTAGTAAGGTTCTACTTTCGCGTTAAGGAAGCAGCCGGCGTGTGCGAGCATTACACTGAACAGAAGCGTGCTTGCCAGCCACACGCTGGGCCTTTTCGGCCTGATGAAAAATGTTCGCTCAGAAATCATCGCTCAACACTAGTTCGAATCGCCACGTAGCGTCAGTGCCTTCAATTCAGCATAGACTTCCTCAGTCCGTCGCCGGGCAGGTTCGAAACCTCCGGAAGTATCAATTAGGTAATCGGCAAATACTTTTTTTTCATCCTGCGACATCTGCGCCGCCACTCGCTCTTGCGCCTGCTCGCGAGTGAAATTGTTTCGGGCTGTTAGCCGGGCGATTTGGACCTCATCATCGCAATAAACCACGATCAGCTTGTCAAAGCGTTTTGAGCCTCCCGACTCGATCATGAGCGCGGCGTCGACTATTCCAATGCCATTTGGATCCTGTTCTTCCCATGAACGTAAAAGTCGGTCCTGTTCGGCAATGATATATGGGTGAAGTATTGAGTTTAACGCGTTTCTCTTTAACGGGTGGGCAAAGATTAGTGCGCCCAGTTTTCCACGATCGAGTGTACCGTCGCTTTGAAGAAACTCCTCGCCAAACTCCCGCACAACTTCAGTCAAACCAGGCGAGTTGGGCACGACCACCGCGCGCGCAGTCTCATCGGCATCTACCAGGTGACAGCCAAGCTCGGCAAACACGCCGGCCACAAACGACTTTCCCACCCCAATCGAGCCTGTTAAGCCGACGCGCAACATAGAATCAGTAGGAGTCATGAGTATTGAGTAATGAGACCAAATCCAGTTTGTGGTTGTCATCAGTCTGACTCACGGCTTGTCACTTCCGTCTCATCACTCAATACTCATGACTCATGATCATCACTCACGACTTTGTCGGCAGCCGGCGCATCCTCGCTGCCTTGACCGTGTTCCGCATGAGCATCGCGACCGTCAACAACCCAACCCCTCCCGGCACTGGAGTCAACTGGCCGGCTATCTCTTCCGCCTCAGCAGGGTGCACGTCTCCCGCGAGCGTGTAGCCTCGTTTGGATATAACAGCAAGTCTCTTATCTACGTCGCGTCCAAAGAGCCGCCTCACAGTTTCCTCGTCTGTGACCCGGTTCATCCCTACATCGATCACACAGGCACCGGGCTTGATATGTTCTTTGCCAATAAATCCTGCGCGTCCTATCGCGACCACAAGCAGGTCCGCGTGCCGCGTCACCGAAGCAAGATCGCGTGTCCTCGAGTGGCAGATTGTCACCGTGGCATCACGCTGCAGTAGCAACTGGGCCATTGGGCGACCAACAATCTGACTTCGGCCAACGACACACGCGTTCGCGCCGCTTATCGCTATGTTGTAACGATCTAGTAGCTCAATCACTCCGGCGGGAGTGCAGGGCACGAAGGTGGGCGAACCCATTGATAACCGCCCGATCGTGACTGGATGAAACCCATCTACGTCCTTGCCTGGATCGATCGCTTCGATCACCGCAGCTTCCGCAATCCCCTCGGGCAATGGCAATTGCACCAGGATTCCATCTACGTCGTCTCGTTGGTTGAGCGAGGCAATAACATCCAGCAGCTCGCTCGCGCCGGTATTCGTTGGCAACGCGATGTGTTCTGATCGAATGCCAACTTCGCCGCAGGCTCGAATCTTGTTTCGCACGTAAACTGCCGAGGCTGCATCGTCGCCAACTATCACTGCCGCGAGACATGGTTGCACGCCGCGTTCATCGCGTAACCTGGCCACCTCGAGTGCGACCTCTTGTTTGATCTGATCAGCGATCAGTGCGCCATCCAGCAACTGCGCCCGGTTGGAATTTTCGTTTGTTCCGATCTGGGAATCTGGTGTGAACTGCATCGCCATGGGTTGCTAGGTTACACCGAGATTGCTGGTTAGGAAAATCTGCGTTGGTGAAGGATAATTTCCCGCAATACGTTAAAGGCCCACGCGAATTGAAACAACTCGAAGCAATCCGTAAACAATGAACAAAACGACTCCGGCAGTTCTACTTCTGTTAACAACCCTAACCGTGGTCTTACTCAGTCTGGGCGGATGCGCACCCAGGCGTTCCGCGAGCGAGAAACGCTACGACCTTTCCGGGAAAGTTGTAGCGGTGGAGAAGGACAAGAAAATCGTTACCGTAGCACACGAAGATATCAAAAACCTGATGCCGGCTATGACGATGGAATTCTCAGTCCCGGCGGCGTGGGTTTACGACGTGCCGCTCGTGGCGGGTGATCAAATCACTGCCACGCTCGTAGTGGATGGTCTAAAGATGTGGCTGGAAGACGTGGTGATCAGCAAAGAAAGTACCGACTCGTCAGGTGGCGAAGGCGCCGCCCGCATTGAAGCAAAAGCCGGCGAGGAAGTGCCGGACTATCGTCTCGTTAATCAGGATGGAAAAACGATTCGCATCAAGGACTACCGCGGCAAGGCGTTGCTGCTAACGTTCATCTTTACGCGTTGCGAGATGCCTGACCAATGCACCTTGATGAGTAACAACTTCGCGGCGATAGATCAGGAATTACAGAAACAACCCGACCTGTTTTCGAAAACGCACCTGCTCAGTGTCAGTTTTGATCCGGAATACGACACGCCAAAGGTCCTGCGCAGCTATGGCGCGGCTTACACCGGTAAGTATAGCGACGAGAACTTCGCGCATTGGGAATTTGCTTCGGGCACAGCCGACGAGGTGAAAGGGATCGCGCAGTTCTTTGGGCTTCGATACACAAAGGATTCCGAGACCGGACAGGACCAGATAATTCATTCGCTGCGCACTGCGCTGATTGGTCCAGACGGCAAGATTGTAAAAACTTATCGCGGGAATGAATGGAAGCCTGATGAGGTGCTGAAAGACATTCAGACAGTCTTCACTTCAACGAGCAATTGAACAAACCAAAAAGAACCACTCTCCATTTCTCAATTCTCAATTGTTATCGTTAACCCCTTCACCTTTCACGATGACAAATGAGAAATGACAAATGATATTGGAAAGTACGCGAACCGTCGTCGGGTTACGCGCCGGCTTTGATCTTCTTGATCTCTTCGGTAAGGACAGGCACCGCTTCAAACAAATCACCAACGATCCCGTAGTCAGCAATATCGAAAATCGGGGCTTCCGGGTCTTTGTTAATTGCCACAATCGTGCCGGAATTTTTCATGCCGACCAGATGCTGAATGGCGCCGGAGATTCCCAGAGCAACGTAAAGTTTGGGGGCGACCGTTTGACCTGACGATCCGATCTGACGGTCGATGGGTAACCATTCGGCGTCACAGATTGGCCGCGACGCAGCCAAATCCGCACCCAGAGCTTCCGCAAGTTTTTCGGCCAGCGCCAGATTGTCTTTGCTCTTGATGCCACGACCCACCGCCACAATGATGTCAGCCTTACTGAGGTCGACAGCTTGTTTGACTTCCTGAAACGGATCTTCGGGCGTCATGCGAATCTCACCAACTTCCACTGTCATCTCTTCTACCGCCGCACCGCTTCCCTTTTGGGCCTGATCGGGCCGGTATGCTCCAGACTGAAACGTAGCAAACACCGGCGCCTCGCCATCCGAAACAACATCAGCGTCTAACTTACCCAGGAAGATTCGCCGTGTGAACGTGGTCGAGCCCTCAGCAACTTCGGCACGGATGCAATCGCTGATTAGTGATTTCCCGAATCGCGCCGCCAACTTTGGCGCGAAGTCACGGACCAGGTAGGTGTGCGGCATCAGTACGAGCTGCGGGTCGAGTTGCTTGACCACGTGCTCCATCGCATCTGTGTAACCGTCCGGGGTGTAATCAGCCAAATTCGCGTTGGTGGCGTTGATTACCTTTGCCAGGTCATACGACGCGATTTCCTGGGCGAGCGCGGCTACGTCCGATCCCAACACAACTGCAGTAATCGATTCCTGGAGCGCCGAACCAAGAAGCTGCGCTCCGGCAAGCGCCTCGAGTGACGTTCTATTGAGAACACCATTCCGATGTTCGATGAAAACCAAAATACCGTTGCTCATAGTTTAGCCATTCTGATCTTGAAGCTTTGCAATTGCGCCTCCCTGGGGTGGGGCGAGAAGTCGCCACACTTCAAAGAGAGGGCTTTTTAAATCACGCGTGCTTCAGTGTGTAGCTTCTGTGCCAACTCAACGGCGCCAGCCTTCGCGTCGCCATTACCAAGCAACTGCGTCTGTTTGCTCTTCTGTGGCAGGTAGACTTTGCTGATGCGCTGGTGGGAAGGGCGGCCGACGATTTCCGCTGCCGGAGTTACCTCTTTAACTTCCTTTTTCTTAGCCGCCATGATCCCTTTGAGGGTGGCATAACGGATCTGACTGATACCCGATTGGATGGTGAGCAGCGCGGGTGTAGCCATTGAGTACCACTGATACCAGCCACTTTCGAGCTCGCGCTTGACGCGCAGCTTTTCTCCCGAGGCATCAACTTCGATCACAATGGTCGCGTGTGGTAGTCCCAACAGTTCTGCAAGGATTACGCCCGTTTGGCCGTAACCATAATCGTCAGATTGCAAACCAGTCAGGATCAAGTCAGGTTTTTCATCGCGAATCGCGTCAGCCAGAGCGCTCGCGGTTGCGTAGGGCGATAGGTGGCCGAGATTGTCGCCAACGACGTGAATGGCACGATCAGCCCCGCGTGCGAGGGCGTCCTTAATGACGCTCTTCACCCGCTGCGGTCCCATTGAACAGACAACAACCTCGCCGCCCAGTTTTTCCTTCACTCGAAGCGCTTCTTCAAGCGCATAGCCATCCGACTCGCTCACTTCAAACGAAAGGTCGGCCTCTTCAATCCAGGTCGCTTCTTTGTTAATTCGCAGAATCGCATCTTTGTTGGCGACCTGCTTCATCAGGACAATGATTTTCATAACTAGTCAGTGGTCAGTGGTCAGTAGTCAGTTGTTTCCGGATTTTGCCGACGGACAACTGACAACAGACTACTGACTATTCATCGTATCTTTTGAACAACAGCGCCGCGTTAGTGCCGCCGAATCCAAAACTGTTAGACAGCGCATATTCAACTTCTGCCTGGCGCGGTTCGTTGGGAATGTAATCAAGATCGCAATCGGGATCAGGGTTTACGTAGTTAATTGTCGGCGGCAGCATTTTCCGATGGATCGCCAGCGCCGAAAACACCCCTTCAATTCCACCGGCGGCACCGAGCAAATGCCCTGTCATCGACTTGGTAGAACTAACGGCCAGATTGTAAGCGTGCTTGCCAAACGTTTGCCTGATAGCCAGCGTTTCAAACTTGTCGTTGTAAGGGGTAGAGGTGCCGTGGGCGTTTATGTAGCCAACGCGCTCCGGCTCGATCTCCGCATCGCGAAGCGTTTTCTGCATGACGCGAATTGCGCCGGACCCTGTTTCATCAGGCATGGTCAGGTGAAACGCGTCTGCAGTCATGCCATAGCCGACAAGCTCGGCGTAAATTTTCGCGCCCCGTCTCTTCGCCAGTTCCAGTTCTTCCAGGATCATGATGCCCGCGCCTTCACCTATGACGAAGCCGTCGCGATCGCGTTCAAAAGGGCGGCAGGCGTGTTGCGGATCCTCATTGCGTGTCGAGAGCGCACGCATTGACGCAAACCCGGCCACGCTCATCGGCGTAATTGCCGACTCTGCGCCGCCGCAAATCATGATGTCTGCATCACCGCGCTGGATTATCTTGAAACTATCGCCAATGGCATGCGCGCCGGCGGAGCACGCTGTAGCGGTGGCCGAATTTGGCCCTTTGGCGCCGTAGCGAATTGAAACCTGGCCCGCAGCCAGATTCACAATCGCCGAAACTATGAAGAAGGGTGAAACGCGGTCGGGTCCTTCGTCGAGAAGCTTGGAGTGTTCACGCTCGATGGCCCAGAAGTCGCCGATACCGCTGCTGATGTAAGTACCGGCACTTTCAGCAAGCTCGTCGGGAAATTTCCCCTTTTCGGTGAGGTCGAAACCGCTATCCGCCATCGCTTCGGTAGCCGCGGCGATGGCGTAATGGATAAAGGCGCCCATCTTGCGCGCCTCTTTTTTTGGAATAAACTTCAGCGGGTCGAAGTCGTTAACTTCGGCGGCAATTTTGACCGAAAACTTCTCCGTGTCAAATTTCTTGATGTAGCCAACGCCGTTGCGCCCTTCCATCAGCGCTGACCACGTTGACTCCACTGTATTGCCAACCGGGGTTATCAGACCCAGCCCTGTGACAACTACTCGACGTGCCAAATCAAAACTCCCTTGAAAGTGATGCGACCGACGACCGGCGACCGAGGACGGCGGTCAGTCACTCTGCGTGCCAAGGCCGATATGCTGGTGCAGCGTAACAGCTGCGGTCATCGGTCCCCGGTCGTCGGTCCTTTCACTATTTCTTCGCCTTGTGCTGGTCGATGTAGTTATACGCGTCGCGCACGCTCTGGATCTTCTCCGCGTCCTCATCCGGAATTTCAATGCCAAATTCCTCTTCAAAACGCATCACGAGTTCAACTGTATCCAATGAGTCGGCGCCCAGATCGTCGATGAAGCGGGCATTTGGAGTAACTTCGTTTTCGTCGACACCTAATTCGTCGACGATAATCTGCTTGACCTTATTCTCGATCTCTTGATCGGCCATTTGGTTTTGCTCCTCTGGAATGAAATATCAAATACTAAACTAAGAAACACCAAGGTTAGCAGCAGCACTCTTCAAGCTCGCTGTATCCTCGACATTGAAGCACTTAACTTCTCGACTAATCTGTCGCATCAAACCGGTCAGCACTTTTCCCGGCCCGACTTCGACGAAGGTATCAACACCTTCTCGAATCAACAACTCAATAGACTGCAGCCAGCGCACCGGCGACGAAACCTGACGGACTAAAGACTCGCGTGCCTGCTGCGCTCCGGTTATTTCGGCGGCATCAACATTCGTCACCAGCGGCGTTTTCAAATCCTGAAACAAAACTGCGTCCAGGTATTCCTCCAAACGCTCCTGGGCCGGCATCATCAAACTACAATGAAAAGGCGCGCTGACGTTCAACTTGATGACTCGCTTTGCGCCGCGCGCCGTTAAAAGTTCATTGGCCCGATCAATTGCTTCCGCGTGGCCGGCAATCACGACCTGATTCGCTGAATTGATGTTAGCCGGAGCACAAACCTGATTCTGGCTCGCTTCTGCGCATCCGGCTTCAATCTCTTTCAATTCAGCGCCCAGCACCGCCGCCATCGCTCCAACTCCAGCAGGCACCGCCTCCTGCATGTAACGACCGCGCACGCGCACCGTTTTAATTGCTTCCGTGCGCGACAACGACTCTGCGGCTACCAGCGCTGAGTACTCGCCCAGACTGTGGCCTGCCACGTAATCGGGAGCAGGAAAACCTTCGGACTGTAATACGCGCAACACCGCGACTGACACGGCTAGTATTGCCGGCTGCGTATTCTCGGTCAGCTGCAAATCTTCGGGCGAACCCTCAAAACAGAGCCGCGAAACCGAGAAGTGGAGCGCGTCGTCAAGTTCTTCCAGGACCCGCGCAGCCACTGGAAAATTCTCAACCAGATTCTTTCCCATCCCCGGATGCTGCGACCCTTGTCCGGGGAAGATGTAAGCCAGAGTCATTGCCGATTTTCGATTGCCAATTGCCGATTTGCAACCGGCCTCGGCGATTGATTTTGCAAAATTCCAGAAACGTTAATAGCTAACAACTCGGGCCTTTGAATCAAAACAAATCGGCAATAGGCAATCGCAAATTGGCAATGCCGTTACCATCTCATCAACACGCCACCCCAGGTAACGCCTCCGCCGAACGAGGCCATCAGCACCAGATCGCCCGGACTGATTTTTCCGGCTTCAACTGATTCATCGAGCCCGATGGGAATTGACGCAGATGATGTATTTCCGTGTTGCGAAATCCCTGAATACACACGCTCGCTTTCCACGTTCAGCTTGTTTGCTACGGCGTCCGTGATGCGTTGGTTTGCCTGATGCGGAATGAATAGCTTTACGTCTTCCGCGCTGAGGCCGGCCTCTTCGAGCACTTCGCGAGAAATATCTGCCATCGATCGGACCGCGACCTTAAACAGCTCGTTGCCCTTCATCTTGAAAAAGTGGTCGCCGGCCGCCAGAGTTTCAGCCGTAGGCTTTCGCCGCGTCCCGCCCCCGGGCGAATAGAGCTGCTCGAGGTATCTGCCGTCGGATTTGATTCGCGAAGCGAGAATGCCACGGTCGCCTTCGACCTCACCGAGCACAGCAGCGCCGGCGCCATCTCCAAACAAGACGCACGTCTGACGGTCGGTATAGTCAACATATCGCGTCAGGATTTCAGCGCCGATAACGAGAGCGTATTTTGACTGCCCGGTGCGAATCATCGAATCGGCGAGTGTCAGTCCATACAAAAAGCCGGAGCATGCGGCAACGATGTCCATCGCCGCGGCTTTGTTGGCGCCGAGCTCGGCTTGAATAATGCAACCTGTTGAGGGAAGGATTTGATCCGGAGAAACTGTGGCGCAGAGTATGAGGTCGATATCTTCGGCCTGAAGGCCCGCGCGCTCGATGGCTTGCCTTCCGGCACGGACGGCGAACTGGGACGTGTACTCTTCCGGGGCCGCCTTGCGCCGCTGCTTGATTCCGGTGCGCGTGGTGATCCACTCGTCAGACGTCTCGACGATCGTCGCCAGATCAGCATTCGTTAAAATGCCTTCGGGATAGGAATGCCCGGTGCCGAGTATGCCGGCTCGCTTAGTTACCATTTATGCACTCAGTTGATGTTTGGGCGGTAATACTATCCACAAGCTCCAGGAAAACCAAGCGTGACTGACACTCAAGCAATTTAGAGTACAAGCTTTAGCTTGCTCATCGCCAGACAAGGCAAACTAAAGTTTGTACTCTAAACTGCTTGAGCCTCACCCAACCCGTGCCGCGCATTGGTTTCGGCGATTCCGCTCTCAATCGCCGCCGCGGCCCGGCTTTCAGAAAACTCTTTCACGTTCCGAATCGCGTTTCTGATTGCCCGTGAATTCGAACTGCCGTGCCCGATTATCACAATTTGTCTAACACCCAGGAGCGGCGCTCCCCCATGTTCCGAATAGTCAAGCCGTTTCTTAATATTTCGAAACGCGGGCTTAGCCAGCATTGCTCCGGCTTTCGTTACCGCTGAGGCGGTGAGCTCGCGTTTGATCATCGAGAGCATAGCATCGGTCAGCCCCTCGGACAGCTTTAGCATTACGTTTCCGGTAAAACCGTCGGTGACAATCACGTCAACCGCACCGGAGAAAACGTCTCGCCCTTCGACATTGCCCATAAAGTTAAGGCTCGACATTTCGCGGAGCAGTGGAAACGCTTCCTTCGTCAGGTCGTTACCTTTTGCTTCCTCCTCGCCAATGCTCATCAAGCCTACGACCGGGCCGATCGTGCCGAGCACCGCGCGCGAATAGGCGTCGCCCATGATTGCAAACTGAACCAGGTGCTGAGGCTTGCATTCGGAATTTGCGCCAACGTCGAGCAACAATGTCGGCTTCGTTGATTTCGTGGGAATCAGCGCGGCCAGCGCCGGTCGGTCAACGCCCGGCAGCATGCCCAGAACCATTTTCGCGGTGGCCATGGCGGCGCCAGTGTTACCGGCGGAAATAAAGCCGTCGGCCTTCCCTTCCTTTACCAGCCTCGTTCCAACTCTCAAAGAGCTCTTTTTCTTGCGCCTGACCGAACTAGCTACCGGCTCGCCCATGCCGATCACTTCGGCAGCTTCAACAAACTCGATACCCCGATCGCCGTCGCCTCTCCAGCCGCAGCGCTTAAGCTCCGGGACGACCTTTTCCGGCTGACCGACAAGAATTACCTTAACGCCGAAATCACGAGCGGCTGCAAGCGCTCCGTCAATCTCAGGGTGCGGCGCGTGGTCGCTTCCCATCGCGTCGAGAACTACTTTTCCCGTCAGTCGGGTTTCATTCTTCGACTGGTTTCGCACAGACGATAGTTAATTTCGGTTTTAGGTTTGCTCGACCTGCACTACCTGGCGGCCCTTGTAATGGCCACACTTTGGGCAGACTCGGTGTTGCATGCGGGGCTCCTGGCAATTCGGGCAGAGAGTTGGCTGCGGAACTTGCAGGGCGTCGTGCGCGCGCCGCTTACCGCGGCGGGCCTTCGAATGTCGTCGTTTAGGATTTGGCATAATTGCTCCGATTCGTAAATGGTCAACGGTAAATCGTCAATGGTAGAAACTGGAATCCGCGCCACGGCAGGTTCATCTACCATTCACGATTTACCATTCACTAGTTCTTTCAGCCCCGCCCAGCGCGGGTCAACATATTCCTCGCCGCATCGGCAGTCAGTTAGGTTTCGGTCTGCGCCACAGGTTGGGCAAACGCCTTTGCAATTCTCCTGACAGATCAGGTGCGTCGGCACGGCCAGAAGCAGTTCTTCCCTAACCAGTTCGTCAACATCAATCTCTTCACCGTCGAAGACGGAAAGGTCGAGATCTTCTTCCGTTAACTCTAACGTAGGCTCATCCGCCTTCTGTGCCTGATAATCAGCCCGAGTTACGTATTTCAGCTCAAAGCGGGAGTCCACCGGAAACTCAATCGGTTTCAAACACCGATCGCACTCAAGCCGGAGTTTCGCGGCAACCTTGCCCGTAACCTTTACCCGGCTACCCTCACGCCGAGCTTGCCCCGAAACTATTGGGGACGCCAGCAGCCGCACCCACTCATCCTGCAGATCCAGCTCGTCCGGTTCGTAAGTATGAGCAAAATTGCCCTTCCCACCTTCCAGACCTGCAATATCAATCCGCATCAAATCACACTCTAGCGCGAACAGCGTAAGAAATCGGCTAATGCGCAAAAGGTCATTATAACTTCGGAAACCTGAGTGTCAACGAGGCCCGCTGCGAGGCCCGCCGCCATGAACTTCCCTAAGTCTCCTTTTGGTGCGCAGCGTCGGCGGACTTCTCGGTCGCTCGGTTAAAGCTTAGGGCGTCTTCCCTGAGCACTTCCGCCAAACGACGATCAGCTTCCGTGATCAGTTTTCGAGACCGCGCTGGAGACATGCGGAACGCGCCGCCAATCTTTGCCGGATTCTCCGCTTGACGCTTTGGCCTGGATGAAGCGGACGCTACGAAACTACCAGTTCCGGCCCTTTCAAAATACTTGTTTGCCAAAGACGTCTGCCCACTTCGCTCGCAAACCAGCCCCAGCAGGTGAAGCGCCTCGCTGTAATCCTGATCAAGCGCGACGGCCTTCCGCAGGTGCCGGGCGGCGAGTGTGTCCCGACTGAGAACGTAATAGAGGCGTCCGAGCGCGTAGTGAGCCTCCGGCGAAGCGCGTCGGGCAATCGCCAACTTAAACTCCCGGACGGCGTCCTCCCATCGTTCTTCGGCAACAAAAAGCCTTGCCAACCCGAAATGCGCGGCAAAAGATGAACGCCCGCTGCTGGTAGCTTTTTCGAGCAACGTCCTGGCACGCTCCGCTTCCCCCTCCTCAGCGCAGGTCAAACCAAGCAGCAGCTGTAACCGCTCATCGGCCGGTTCAAGATCATACGCGCGAGAAAGGAAAGCGCGTGCTTTGGCCGTCTTTCCCGATTTATAAAACAGTTCGCCAAGGAACGAAAGCAAAGGAGCGTTGTTTGGACTCAGGTCTGCGGCTCGCTGTAGAGAACGGATGCCGGCGCTAAGTTGATCGTCCTCAATCAGAAGAAACCCCTGATTTAGCTGATTCTCAAAGTCGGGACGATCACCGCCCGTAAACCTGGCGATTATCCTAAGCCGCAATGTTTCCCGTCGCTCGCTTTCGAGTTGTTCATCAGCGTCCCTTTGGCAGCGCGTGATCCACAATCGTTCGAGGCGATCATTCTCAATAATTCCGTCATCCGTTAGGAGACCCGCCAGCGCCTTGACCAGCGCGCGGTCAAAATGGGAATTCTGTGCCTGACGCAGCAGGAGATCCAATGCGCGCTCGAGTTTTTCAGTCAATCGCGTCTGCCGGTTCTCGAGGCCGGAAATCCGTTCTAACAAATGCTCTTCGTTGGAAGGTGAAGGGTCAAACGTTTCATAACGCGCGGCCGGTGGTTCAACCACGATCATGAGGCGCGTGCCGCAGCGCGAGCAAAACTCACGCCCCAGCGCGTTTGCTGCCAGGCACTTCTGACAAAAATGAGAAACGGGATTCATTAGCTGTTGTTAGTAGTTAGTAGTCAGTTGTCCGTAGTCAGTGGTTCAATCGCCGCAAAGTAAAATTTACTACTGACAACTGGCAACAGACCACTCACTGTAATCAATATTCGTAAAACCCGCGACCTGTTTTCCTGCCCAACCAGCCGGCATCAACATATTGCCTGAGCAGTGGGCAGGCACGATACTTTGAATCACCAAAACCATCGTATAAGACATTCATGATGGCCAGGCAAACGTCGAGCCCAATGAAGTCAGCCAGCGTAAGGGGACCCATCGGATGGTTCATCCCCAGTTTCATAATTCCGTCGATACTCTCACGAGTGGCCACACCTTCGTAAAGTGTAAAAACTGCTTCATTGATCATGGGCATGAGGACGCGATTGGAAACGAATCCCGGAGAATCATTGCAATCAAGCGCTGTCTTGCCGAGTTTTTCCGTGAGCAAACGAACCTTTTCATACGTTGCATCTGACGTCGCGATTCCGCGAATTACTTCCACCAGCTTCATGACCGGTACCGGATTCATGAAATGCATGCCGATAACCTTGTCCGGCCGCCCGGTCATCGCGCCCAGCCTGGTAATTGAAATCGAGGACGTGTTGGAGGCGAGAATGCTTTCAGACGGCGTAATTACGTCGAGTGTCTTAAAAAGCTCCGTCTTCACCTTCAGGTCTTCGGTTACAGCTTCGATTACAAAGGAGGCCGCGCTTAGATCCTCGAGTTCAGTCGTTGTCTTGATGCGCCCAACGACCGACTTTTTCTCGTCCGCAGTCAATCTCTCTTTGTCTACGTCACGTTGGAGACTCTTATCGATGGTCGTCATCCCGCGCTGCAGAAACTCGTCCTGAACGTCGCACATCACAACGCTGTAGCCGGCGCGCGCCGCTACCTGGGCAATCCCATTGCCCATCGTTCCCGATCCAACTACGCCAATAATTTCACTCATGATGTAGGACAGGCATTCTTGCCTGTCCAATTCTCCCGACTCAAACTCTTTGCCTTGTCGTTGGTCAGGCAGGAATGCATGACCTACTTATCGTTCCACTGCCATCGCCACCGCATTGCCGCCGCCAAGGCAAAGTGAAATAACTCCCCGGTGCGCGCCACGGCGCTTCAGCTCATAAAGCATAGTCGTCAACAATCGAGACCCGGACTGGCCAATTGCATGCCCCAGCGCCACCGCGCCGCCGTTAACATTTACTCGCGCAGCATCCAATCCAAGTTCCTTAATAATTGCGACTGCCTGCACGGAAAAGGCTTCATTGAGTTCGATTAGATCCACCTCGCCAATCGCCCAACCTGCCTTCCGCAAGACCTTCCGAATCGCTTCCACCGGGGCCATCATCACCATTGCCGGTTCAACGCCGGAAGTGGCCTGGGCCACGATGCGCGCCATCGGCTCAACTCCAAGCGCCTTTGCTCGATCAACCGAGGTAACGACAACTGCCGATGCGCCGTCATTGACGCCCGGAGCATTCCCCGCCGTTACAGTTCCGCCCTCTTTCTTAAACGCAGGTTTCAATTTCCCCAGCGCCTCTAATGAGGTGTCCTCACGCACCGTTTCATCGGTATCGAAAATTAAGGACGGCCCTTTCCTCTGCGGAATCTCGACCGCAACTATCTCGTCCTTAAACTTCCCGTCCTTGATTGCCGCGGCTGCTTTACGATGAGAATTCAGGGCATACTCGTCCTGTTCGGCGCGATTTACCTCGAACTTTTCTGAAACGATTTCCCCAGTGCAGCCCATGTGGTAATCGTTGAACGCATCCCAAAGGCCATCGTTAATCATTGCGTCGACGAGTTCGCCGTTGCCAAGCCGGTATCCCTCACGGCCCTTAGGAATCAGATATGGCGCGTTTGACATCGATTCCATACCGCCTGCAACGACGATATCGGTATCGCCCAGTTGCACACCCTGCGCAGCCATCATCACGGCTTTAAGACCCGATCCACAAACCTTATTCACTGTCACCGCCGACACCGCCGGCATCAAGCCGCCGCGCAAGGCCGCTTGCCTGGCAGGGTTCTGGCCCAGTCCCGCCTGGATAACACATCCCATGATCACTTCATCCACGTCTTCCGCGGGTACGCCCGCACGCTTGACGCTCTCGCGCACAACAATCGCACCCAGGTCTGTCGCAGAAAATCCCTTCAACGAGCCGAGAAACTTTCCCACTGGAGTCCTGGCTGCGCTAATAATCACTGCTTCCCGCGTTTCACTCATTCGTAACTCCAAACCGCTTCGAAAGAAATGTTCGGTAAATATTCTCTGTTTACGATTTACTATTTACCCGCAGGGGTGTCAAGGAAGGCACTACTAACGCAATCTGTTAGTTTGCGATGCCTCGCAGCCGAACCTGTCGCGTGGGACGGAGAACGCAAACTAACAGTTTGCGTAACTTGAACGCTCAATTGATAAGCCGCACGACCGGATGATAGACTCGCATCGCTATTCAACCTTCAAACCCAAATTCCAATAATCCAACATGCAAGCATTAATCCTTGCCGGCGGTAAGGGCACGCGGCTGCGCCCGCTAACTGTCTACACTCCGAAGCCGATTGTGCCGATTTGCAATCGTCCCTTCCTGCTTTATCAGATCGACACGCTCCGCCGCGCAGGTATCACCGACATAACCCTCTCCTTGTCGTACCAGCCTGACAAGATTGAGCAACTCCTCGGTGACGGTTCCGCACATGGCGTAAAACTTAAATACACAGTGGAGCCTCAGCCTATGGGAACCGCGGGAGCATACAAGTTTGCCGAAGACCTGATTCGCGAGCCGACCGTCGTTTTCAACGGAGATATTCTGACCGACCTCGATCTGAAAGCTGTCATTCGCGAACACAGCGAGCGTCAGGCGACCGCGACCGTAGTTTTAACGCCGGTTGAAAACCCGTCAGCCTATGGCCTGGTGGAAACCGAGAGCGACGGCCGCATCCGCAGATTTCTGGAAAAGCCAAAGGCTGATGAGATTACCTGCAACACAATTAACGCCGGCACTTACATTTTGGAACCGAAGGTGCTCGACTTGATTCCAACCGGCGAACCTCATTCGTTTGAGTACGGCCTGTTTCCAGAACTGTTGAAACGAAAAGAGACTTTCTTTGCCCACGTCTCGCCTCGGACCTATTGGATCGATATCGGCACGCCCGAACGCTACCTACAGGTCCATCAGGATCTGCTGGGAAACAAAGTCGGACGCATTCACTTGAAAGACCGGCGCGGGACGTTTGATTCAGCAACCGCTGCAGAGCTCGACGACCTCTCGGTCATCGGCGACGACTGCCAGATCAAGCCCGGCGCCCAGGTGATCAACTCAGTTCTCGGGAAGGGTTGTTTTCTGGAGGAACGAGCTCGCGTTGAGAATTCGGTGGTCTGGCCACACACGCGCGTAGGAACTGCGGCAATGGTAACCGGCGCGATAATCGGCCGAGGCTGCCATATTGGACGCTCCGCTGTCGTTGGCCCAGGATCGGTCCTGGGCGACAAAACGTCGCTAACTGACTACACAATCACCGGCCAGTCCCTGGCAGAAGCCCGACCGTAAGGGAGGGCTCCCGTCGATTTCCGTTCGTTCTTCGCTGAAACACCGAGCCCTCCCTAACGGTCGGGCTGCTGCCTGGAACTTATGTCCGATCTTCCAACAATCAAATTCGGAACTGATGGCTGGCGTGCAGTCATCGGTCGCGGATACACGTTCGTAAACCTCGAACGAGTGGCCCAGGCGTACGCCGATTATCTGTTAAGGCAGACCGAGTCGCCTTTCGTTGTTATTGGTTACGATCGACGGTTCCTTTCGCAGGAATTCGCAGCGCGGGCCGCTGAAGTCCTGGCTGGTAACGGGATCCGATTATCCTGTTTCAATGAAGCAGGTCCTACTCCGTTGATTTCGTGGGCGGTGAAGCAGCTCGGCGCTGACGGCGGAATAGTGATCACTGCGTCTCATAATCCCGCAGACTTCAATGGCTTTAAGATCAAAGCTCCCTGGGGCGGAAGCGCTGCGCCCGAAACGACTGCTGCGGTCGAGAAACTAGTAGACGCAAATCCGCCTCGACGCGCGGCGGTTCCCGATAACACCCATGAGAGCTTGATACCAGTCGTTGAAAGTTACCGCAGTCAAATTGCCTCCTACATAGATCTCGATCGCCTGCGCAGCGCAAACGCAACCGTAGTCGTCGACCCGATGCACGGCGCCGGCGGCAACTGGGTGGAGAGTTTCCTCACGGGCGGCAAACTCAAAATCGAGACGATTCGTGGGAACCGCGATCCACTTTTCGGCGGAGTCAATCCTGAGCCAATTGACAGTAATCTTGGCGCTTTGAAAGAGCGCGTGATTGAAACCAGCGCAATGCTCGGTGTAGCAACAGACGGCGATGCGGATCGTGTCGGCGCTGTTAACGAGCGCGGCGAAACAATGACGATGCACGATGTGGTGCCGCTAATTCTTCTACACCTGATACGCAATCGGAGCATGAATGGCGGAATAGTGCGCACCTTCTCACAGTCTGTGCTGCTCAAACGGATCGCCGCCGCTCATAATCTCAAGCTTCACGAAACAGCCATCGGGTTTAAGTACATCGCCGACCTAATGCTTAATGACGACATTCTAATCGGCGCTGAAGAGTCAGGCGGGATTGGCGTCAAGAACCATATTCCCGAACGCGACGGCATTCTCAATTCTCTGCTCTTTCTCGAAGCGGTCATCACCGCGGGGAAATCTCCGTCTGAAATGCTGCGCGAGATCCACAGCGAATTTGGCGAGTTCCACTTTCGGCGAAGAGACTTGCGCGTTGAAACTGCGCGCGGCCAGGCATTGATTGAGAGCCTGAGTGCCACCACGGGCGGAACATTTGCGGGGTACGCTGTAGTCGGAGTCGAAACGCTGGATGGCACAAAGCTCCTCTTCGACGATGAATCGTGGATATTGTTTCGCCAATCCGGGACGGAGCCAATGCTCAGAATATATTCAGAGGCGACGAGCGTCGAAAAAGCCAACGCTCTGCTGGACGCGGGCCAGGCGCTTGCGCGAAAGTAGGACAGGCATTCCTGCCTGTCCACTTCTGGCGATGACAGACAGGCAAGAATGCCTGTCTTACAGTTGGACCGGACAAAGAAATGATTGACGCCCGTTCGGAAAATCGTTAAGTTTTGCCATCCCCCCTAAAATCAATAATCAATTTGACGCCGGCGATTTGAACCAGCGTTTCACGGAGGTGGTCTAAATGAGTTTAGGTCTGATCCTGGTGATTATTCTGATTGTCCTTTTGTTGGGCGCCGTTCCCAGATGGCCGCACAGCAGAAACTGGGGCTATGGACCAAGCGGCGGGCTGGGTCTCATTCTGGTAATAATTCTGATCCTCCTCTTGTTGGGAAGGATCTAGCAAGTAAGACAGGCTTCTTGCCTGTCTGCTCTTGCGGGTTATTGAGGGACAGGCAAGAATGCCTGTCCCACAGTCGGACAATGCGCGCGCATGCCTGAACTACCTGAAGTTGAACATGTCGTGCGTGCTCTGCGCCGTTCTGTAAACGGCAGCCGCATCGTCGCCAGCGAAGTCACTCTTCCGAAACTGATCTCGCCTCTATCAACCGCCGTTTTCAATCGAAAACTGAAGAACGCGCGCATCACCGCGGTTAATCGGCGCGGTAAGTACATCCTTATCGAACTCGATAATCGCCTCACGCTGGCGGTCCACCTGCGCATGACTGGTCAGTTCCTCGTCCTCAAGCCAGATGATGAATTACCGCGTCACGCACACGCCGTCTTCTATCTTGAAGACGAACGCCGTCTGGTGTTTCGCGATCAAAGACAGTTTGGCGTGATGAAACTACTGGCGAGCTCGCGCATCAACACACTGAAAGGAATCAGTGAGCTCGCGCCCGAGCCCTTCTCCGACGAGTTTAGCCTGGCCTATCTGAAGGAAACCCTGGCCAAATCGCGCCGCACCCTGAAAACGCTATTGCTGGATCAGACGAGAGTGCTCGGCCTTGGAAACATCTATGCCGCGGAAGCTCTCTTTCGCGCGCGGATCAATCCATTCAAAATTGCTTCCGAACTGTCAACCAAACGCGTGACCCGTCTGCATCAGGCCATCCGCGATGTTCTGCGCGCAGCCGTCTCAGGCAATTCCTCATCTCGAATCAGCCTGGAGAATGCAGAGGGGTTTTCTTATGGCGAGGCGTTTGGAAGGATTTGGCAGGTCTACGAACGTGAAGGCGAACCGTGCTTCAAATGCGGCGCCCGCATTCGCCGCCTAACGCATGGCGGACGATCAACTTACTGGTGCCCGACTTGTCAAAGGAGGTAGGACAGGCATTCCTGCCTGTCCATTCACTTACTTGCCGACAAGTGTCCCACGAGCGGTGAGGGACAGGCAGGAATGCCTGTCCTACAGGTTCGTCACAATGTAGTCGGTCATCATCTGGCGCATATGCTTGAGTAGCAATGGATCCGTTATACCGTGACGCGATTTCGGATAGATCATCAACTCAAACTGCTTCCCTGCCTTCTGTAGCTCATAAACAAACTGCACTGTGTTTTGCATGTGCACGTTGTCATCAATCGCGCCATGAATCAGCAACAGCCTCCCGTGAAGATTCTTCGCGGCTGTGATTGGAGAGCTCTTCTTGTAGCCTTCGGGATTATTCTGCGGCGTCAGCATGTATCGCTCCGTATAGATCGAATCGTAGTCACGCCAGTCAGCCACCGTGCCGCCAGCGATTCCCACCTTAAAACTCTGGCTATGGGTCAGCGCGTAGCTGGTCATAAATCCACCGTAACTCCAACCCCACATTCCGATGCGCGATCCATCCACATACGGCTGCGTCTTTAGCCACGCCACTCCATCTTCAATGTCGCGCAGCTCAAGCTCGCCGAAGTTTTTGTAAACGGGCCACTCGGATTCGGCGCCCTTGCCGCTCGCCGTGCGGTTATCGCAAACCCAAACGATGTAGCCTTTCTGCGCCAGTAGCTGATGCCACATGTAGGTGACATTTCCCCAGGTATTCCGAACCTGCGGCGCGTGTGGCCCGGCGTAGGTAAACTGCAGCACCGGATACTTTTTGGCCGGGTCAAAATCAGGGGGCTTGATCATCATCGCTTCCATTTCAAACCCGTCGCGCGTTTTTACTGTCATTAGTTCGGCTGTGCCCAGCTTATATTGCTTCAGCACTGCTACTTTGTTTTCGTCAATCACCCGCACGAGTTTTCCACTCGCGTCGTAGAGTCGGGTTTGAGTTGGCGTGTTGATGTCGCCCCAGCTGTCGATAAAAAGATCCGAAGTGGGACTAAAACTTATGCGATGAGATCCTTCCGTGCTGGTTAATCGCGTCAGGCCGGTGCCGTCGAGTTTCACCCGATAAGCATGCGGAGCGATGTGACTGTGGTTTGTTCCGGTGAAATAAATAAACCCCTTGTCTTCGTCGACGCTGTCGATCGAGCGCGCTTCCCATTTGCCATCGGTTACTTGCCGGACCATCGTGCCGTTCTGAGCATAGTGGTAAATGTGACGCCATCCGTTGCGTTCACTCTGCCAAAGAAACGAACCATCTTTCAGCCAGGTCGGATTATCAATGACTTCAACCCACGCTTTTGTCGTATCGCGAAAAAGCGTATTCGACTTGCCATCGCGAGGATCGGCGACGTTCACGTCGAGGAATGTCTGCTCGCGGTTCTGGGCCTGATAGACTACTTTGCGACTATCGGGAGTCCAGGTGACGCGCACGATTAACAAATCAGTTGGGTGATACTTGAAGGTGTCCACCCAGCGCGTCGCTCCGCCCGCCGCGTTTACCACTCCGAGTTGAACGATGGGATTTGGATCTCCTGCTTTGGGATAAGGAGTAACTTCGAGTTTTTGGTGATACGGAATGTGATCGACGACGGTGAACTCAGGCACTGGATTGTCGTCAATGCGGAGATATGCGATCGACGTGGAATCGGGACTCCACCAATACGCTTCAAAGTTTCCGCGCCCGTATAGCTCTTCCTGGTAAACCCAGTTGAGCCGGCCGTTCAGGATCTTGGGACTGCCATCGCTGGTTAACCGGCGCTCCTGTCGAGCGGCAATGTCGTAAACAAAAATGTTTCCGCCTCGCACAAAGCCGAGCATGCGGCCGTCGGGACTGAATGTCTCGCCGACCTCTTCTTCAGGATCGTTTGTCACCCGCAATGCTTTGTCGTTACCGAGCTCGTAATAGAAGAGATCGTTGTTCCAGTTAATCAGAACGGCAGACTCAGACTTGTTCAGGTCATACGAAGCGCGGCTGGCCAGACGCGTGGCATCCGCCGCGGTTATTCCGCCCAGGGCACTAAACGCTGCCTGCATCTTCGCGGTATCAAGAAAAGCGGTGGCTTTTCCGGTGACAGCGTCAATCCTTTGCAGCCTCGGCACGTCCTTCTTCGTCGGATCGTTTGCGAGCAGGTAATGCTTGCCGTCTTTAAGCCAGCGAATGTTGGGAGGCGTGCCGTTGAAATTGACCCTCTTTACGGGATCGAAGATGTCGTCGATGGTCAGCAGTTTCTGCTGGGCCGACGCAGCGGCGACGGACAGACAGATTACGAGGGCGAAAAGCGATAGACGGTTTAACAATAGCTTCTCCGGATTATTTTTAGTTTGTGGCCTGCGCTTCTCTTGGCGTCAACTGCTTACGAATGATAGGCGTCAGCGCAAACAGAACCAGCGCCGCCAGCATTAACGAAGCGGCGGTGATGATAAACAGCGTCGGCATCTGCTCGAGTTTCTCGGGATCGACACGCCCGCCGACGAGTCCGCCAATCAGGTTGCCCACCGCCGATGCCAGGAACCAGATTCCCATCATCTGGCCCACATATCGGCGCGGCGAAAGCTTCGTCATCGATGACAGTCCCACCGGACTCACACACAACTCGCCGACCGTTTGGAAAAGGTAACTGGCCACGAGCCATAACGGGGAAACTTTCAGGAGGCCGCCGCCGCTCACCACCATGTTTGCTGCGAAGATCATGATGATGAAACCAACCCCGGCAAAGAACAGCCCAAGCGCAAACTTCGCTGGACTCGAAAGCTCTCGCCCCCTGCCCGCCATGTTCACCCAGATTGCCGCGAAGAACGGCGCCAGCAGGAAAATGAAGAAGGAGTTGACTGACTGGAACCACGTCGCTGGAATCTCAAAACCGCCGATCATGCGATCGGTAAAATCACGTGCAAAGAGGTTGAGCGACGTCGGCGCCTGCTCGAAAGCCGACCAGAAGATCGAGGCAAAGACAAACAGAATTCCGATTACGGCTACGCGCTTCTTTTCGTCTCCCGACAGGCCGCCGAAGATGAAAAGATAGCCAAAGTAAACCACTGCGGTGCCTACCAGAATGTAGGTCATATTCTGACCTATGACCTGCGCGTCCAGCGGCAGCATTCCCAGGGCTCCGAGCACCACCACCGTCACGAGGACTGCGATTCCAATTCCCAGAATCAGTTTCAGGGTGCGTTCTTTTCGCGCCTGCACTGCAGGATCCGGATCCCGTGTAGGTTCAAGGCCGAGACTGCCCAGCGTCTTCTTGGCCAACAACGAAAACGTCACCAAACCGATGAGCATGCCCACGCCGGCGGCGCCGAAGCCGAAGTGCCAGCCAAACTTCTCGCCAAGAAAGCCGGTAATAAGTTGGCCAAAGAAAGCGCCGACGTTAATCCCCATATAGAAGATCGAGAAGCCTGCATCACGCCGCGCGCCGCCCTCAGGATATAAGTCGCCGACGATCGCAGAAATGTTTGGCTTCAATAACCCTGTTCCGAGGGCGATCAGAATCAACCCGAGGAAGAATGGCACTTTGCTGTGAGCAAACGATGACAGTCCGATTGAAATGTGTCCGGCTGAGATCATCACTGCGCCCGTCATGATGGCGCGACGCAATCCCAATAGACGGTCTGCGATCCACCCGCCCGGCAGCGAAGCGAGATAGACGCTCGCTGCGTAGATGCCCACGATGGCCGACGCCTGGCCGCGCTCCATTCCGAAGCCGCCGTCCAGGACCGCAGCAGACATAAACAGGACCAGCAACGGACGCAAACCGTAGTAAGAAAAGCGCTCCCACATCTCGGTGAAGAAGAGCGTGGAGAGACCGCGCGGGTGGCCGAAGAAACCACGATCATCCGGGGACTGTGGACTAGACCCGGTGCCGTCGATTGCTGTGCTCATAAGTTGTTTCCTTATTCGAAGTTTTCAGCCGGGGAAATGTAGCTGACGCGGGCCAGGGGAGACCCAGAGACTTTACCGGCCCGACAATTGGAAGAACGCGAGCATTCAGCCAAAATTACGAAACTCTGTCAAGGCGATGGATAGAACACACGAGGTATCCGTTCGTTCGTAACCCTCGACAATATGGTTCGTTGTTTGAACACGCACCCCGGCTCCGCAGAAGCGCAATCTTTATAGAAACAAGTACCGATCCTCGGGTCGTCGCTCAGCGGAGCGCGAGCATTTGCGAGCCGTATCTATTACACTGCTTCCGAGCGAAGTCATGGGAATTAGGTGTCAGCTATAAACATTGGGCCCCTTACGGGACCAAAAACTCTTAGTCCTCTCGCAGCGGCCGCCTTGACAGCCCACTTTGCACGGGCGTATAAGCACAATTGAAAACGTGGTGAGTTAAGGCGACTTGCGGCCACGTAAAACAACCGCTAAACAGCTCGGGCAATCCTGAAAGGACGCACCCGAACAACTTCATTGACTGATGAAGTCCCGCGCTGTTTGGCGCGGGATTTTTATTTGTAGGATAGGCATTCCTGCCTGTCCAATGTTTAGGTTCCTTAGAATTGGCCAGACAAGAATGTCTGTCCTACTTACGATGAAAAACTTCCGCGACGCTCTCAATTCCGACACCATCCACGTTTTCGACGGCGCGATGGGCACCATGCTCTACGCCAAGGGTGTCTACATAAATCGCTGTTACGACGAAACGAACCTCAGCAATCCCGACCTCGTTCGCGAAGTCCACTCCGAATACTGCCGCGCGGGCGCAGACATTCTGGAAACAAATACCTTCGGCGCCACCGCGCCTAAGCTGGCTCAATATGGCCTCGAAGGCAGCCTGCGGGAAATCAACATCGCCGCGGCCAGGCTGGCGCGCGAGGGCGGCGGAGATAGTTGCTACGTCGCCGGCTCAGTCGGGCCGCTCGGACTGCGAATCGAGCCTTATGGCCCAACCTCATTTGAAGAAGCCAAGGACCTCTTCAAAGAACAGGTGGCCGCGCTGCTCGAGGGCGGCGTCGATCTCTTTTCTCTCGAGACTTTCAACGACGTTTCCGAAATGCGACAGGCGATTCGCGCCGTCCGTGAGTTATGTGACCTTCCCATCGTCGCCCAGATGACAATTCAGACCGACGGCAACACGTCGTTTGGCACGACTCCCGAACTTCTGACCACGCAGCTCGACGAATGGGGCGCTGACGTGATTGGACTCAACTGCGGCGTGGGCCCCGCGATAATCCTCAGCGCGCTCGAGAAGATGCGCGCGGTCACGAAGAAGAAGCTTGCCGCGCAGCCAAACGCCGGCCTGCCTCGCGACGTTCAGGGACGCCAGTTTTACATGTGCTCGCCTGAGTACATGTCGAAGTTTGCCAAGCGGTTTATTCAATCAGGCGCGAAGTTCATCGGCGGCTGCTGCGGCACCACTCCCGCGCACATCAAATTGATTTCTGACGCTGTCCGTGCTGCTTCCCCGCGGGCGCAACGGTCGCTACGAGACTCCGGGCCGCTAGCCCAGGTCCGGGAGATCGTTCCCGCCGATTTCAAGGTGGTGCCGCCTGAAGAACGTTCAGCGTGGTCGCGCAAAATTGTTAACGGCGAATTCGTGACCTCGGTCGAGGTGTTGCCGCCGAAAGGCGTAGACGCTGAGAAGACGCTGAGCTCGATTCAATTACTGAAAGATGCCGGCGTTGATGGCGTGAATATTCCCGACGGAGCGCGCGCGCAGTCGCGCATGAGTGCACTCGCAACTGCGGTGCTGGTAGAACGCCAGATCGGCATCGAGTCAGTCCTTCATTATTGCTGCCGCGACCGCAACCTGCTGGGGATGATGTCTGACCTTCTAGGCGCCTCCGCCCTTGGTCTGCGCAATCTCCTTTTGATAACGGGCGACCCGCCGAAGATGGGGCCGTACCCGGACGCGACCGCGGTATTTGATATTGACGCCATTGGCCTCACCAACATGGTGAACAAACTCAACCACGGGCTCGATCTCGGCAACAATCCGATTGGTGAGCCGACCGCTTTCTGCATCGGCGTCGGTGTTAATCCGGGCGCCATCAATCCCGACGAAGAAATACGGCGTTTTGAATACAAGGTCGAGGCGGGGGCGCAATATGCGATTACCCAGCCGGTGTTTGATACCGATCAACTGCGCGAATTCATTATGAGCATCGAGCATGTGAAGATTCCCATCATCGCGGGCATCTGGCCGCTCGTGTCTTATCGCAATGCGGAGTTTCTGCATAACGAAGTTCCGGGAGTGCGCGTGACGCCTTCAATCATGGAGCGCATGCGCGCCGCGTCAGCAATCAGCAAGGAAGCCGGACGTGATGAAGGATTGAAGATCGCGCGCGAGTCGCTCCTGGAGGTGCGCGATATCATTCACGGCGTCCAGGTTTCGGCGCCGTTTGGCAATGTGAAATACGCCCTGGAAGTTTTCGACGTCCTGCCTGAGTTTGCCCAGGAAAAAGAAGCCGCTACGAGTTGAACCACGCGGCCGATATCACCACCTGGAGAAGAAGTCAGAACCGGGAGCGGTAGCGACCGGGTCGTAACCTGCGTTGACGTTATGTGCGGAGCTAATACCCGGCCGCTACCGATCCCGTTCTGACTTAATCCTGGTCGGCTCGTTTTCTATTTCGCGCCCTTGAGCCGGCGGTTGAAGAAATCAATCGTGAGCGGAAGCATTTCGGAGCGCGGGATACTGTGCTCGGCGTTTGGCCAAAGCTTAATCTCAAAATCTTTCTTGAGTTCCTTGAGCCGATCGCGCAGGAGCAACGCCTGGCTCACCGGAACATTCAAATCCTTCTCACCGTGCAGGATTAATACCGGAGCTTGCAGCCGATCCATCTGCATAACTGAAGAGCGCTCCCTGATGGCTGCATCAGTCATCCCCGTTTCCGCTTTCATGTTTGCCGTGATGCCTTCGATCTTGATCTCGTCATACGCTCGTTTGAAGTCATAAATGCCGGCGCCCAACACTACCGCCTTTAAGTCTTTGAGTTTAACTGCCAGCAGAGACGCCGCCATACCCCCGCGTGAATAACCAAATATCCCCATTCGCTTTCCGTCGACGTAAGACTCCCGTGTGAATTTATCGAGTCCGGCGGTGAGCGCCCCAATCGTTTTTGGTCCAACGTAGTCTGCTTTGCCCGTGGATTTTCCAAAACCGGGCTGCGTGACCGCAACACTGGCAATACCTTCCGCCGCCAGGATCCTGCCGAGATATATGTAATCGGTGGCGCTGCGCTGATAACCGGGAATGAGCAGGACCCCTGGGTACTTGCCGTCAGCTTCGGGACGAAAGGTGATGGCTTCAACGTTTGCGCCATCGGAAGGGTAGTCGTATTTGCATATCCTGACCTTCTCGATCGTGACACAGCCGTCCTTCTCCAACGAGTCGAGCAGGGCGGCGCGATCGCGTGTCTGAGCGGAAGCGCTGACACAGAAAAGCACGCAAGCTATGAGAAGGAAAACTGGACGGATCATCATCTCCTGGGTCCTCCGCGGCGAATGATGTTTGATGCTCAGCTATTGAAGCACGTGGCGCAAAGCCGCATCGAGCTGCAAAAACTGGAATGTGTAATCTGACGCTTTCAATCGCTCAGGCTCCACCCTTTGGCTCGACAACAACAGCGCATCTGCCATCTCACCAAAGACCAGCCGCAAACCGAAAGCGGGAATCGGAAATATTGTGGGGCGCGAGAGCGCACGGCCCAATGCTTTAGTAAACTCCGCATTCGTTACCGGGTTGGGTGCGACGAAATTAACCGGACCTCGCAGCGACTCGTTAGCCAGCGCAAACTTGATTCCCCCGATAACATCATCCAACGCGATCCAACTCATCCACTGCTTGCCGCTGCCGATTCTGCCGCCGACGCCCATGCGAAATGGCGTCAACATCCTGGCCAGCGCACCGCCTTCTTTGGCGAGAATGATGCCGAAGCGCGAGTTGACCGTGCGGATTCCCTTCTCCTTCGCAAGAGACGTGGCCTTTTCCCATTCGACGCAAACTTCTGCCAGAAACTCATCGCCAGGCTCGCTCTGTTCCGTTAGGATTTCGTCGCCACGATTTCCGTAGTAACCAATTGCCGACGCGGAAATCAGAACCTTTGGAGGACTAGCAAGATTTGCGAGCGCATCGCTTAGCAGTTGTGTCCCGCGTGTGCGGCTCTCCAGGATCCGTTTCTTCTTTTCGTCCGTCCAGCGTCCTTCGGCAATGCTCTCCCCGGCCAGATGCACCGCAGCGTCAAAACCTTCGAGGCGCGCCAGAGCAATGCTGTACCGGTCAGGGCTCCATTCGATTTCAGACTCATCGCGCGGCGCGTTTCTGACAAGACGAAAGATTTCGTGTCCGTCGATCCTGAGCGCCTCGATTAACGCCTTGCCGATAAGTCCGTGTGATCCACTGATTATGATTCTCATTCATAAACTCCGCGAAGCTTTCTGATATCACGCGTAACGATTCAGTATCATAGCCGAAACCGCAGGTTCGTGAATCAACCGCAGCTAGCGGCACGTGCGACCGGCCCGTGATCGCGCGCAGGATGCGCATAAACACTCAAACTGACGCAGACGACCCTAAAACCTCCAGAAAGGGTTGCGTTACAATCGCGAGACCTTATAATACCGCCGCTTCGCAAAAGTAGCGCCGGCTGATTTTCAGATCTCAAATCTTGCTGTTTCGAGTCTGCGCTACATCTCATATCAACCCCGGACTATCCGCCGCAGGATCAAGTCCACCTTCCCTCGGAATCTGAGGTGACAGCCATGCCAAGACTAAGCGAACTATTGCACGGTGACTTCTTCGAGAAGCCGACTGACGAGATCATACAGCGTAAGGCGTTAAGCAGAATTGCTCCTGACTATGCGATGTTGTTTTTCGATCACCTTCACAGCGAATATCTTGCGTTAAAGTCGGGTATTAGCGATCCGAGCGTTATCCAACTATTGGACGACCTTCACGAGAAGCGGTTGGGATGTGAACTGACCTGGAGCGACATTTACAGTTTTGATCTTAGCCTGGTGCAGGCCAGGCCGTTAGAAAACCTGATTCGCAAAGCCTACGACGCTCGCGCAAAGTATCGAAGCATTGCCGGTCAAAAAGAGTACGACGAATACGTCGCCTCCAAGCCTCCCAACCTTCCCGAAATTCAAATCGATCCGGATGCAAATCCTCCTCTGCCGAAAATTATCATCGAGCGTGCCCTGCGCGCCGACCTGGAATACTTGTTGAGCAAAGTCTATCTCTATTATGCAATCCTGCCGGTTCGCGAACGTCTGCGTGATTGGTTGACCAACCGGGCGGTCTTAATCACGATAATCTCCGTCGCGGTCCTGATGCTGGGAATCCTTTTTAATGTAGCAGTGGGGCTAAGGTTTATCTTTCACGAGTATACCGCGGTCAGCGTGCCCTTCGTGACCCTACTGACTGTCGTTTCCGCAGGTATCATTGGCGGCTGCGTAAGCATGCTACAAAGAATTCAGTCTGCGCCCACTGAGGGCGACGCTCTCTTTAATCTGGCCGCGTTGAATAGCGGATGGAAGGGGATATTTCTTTCTCCTCTTTATGGAGGCATCTTTGCGGCGTTACTGTTTGTTTTGTTTGCTGCCGGATTGCTGGAAGGATCCGCCTTCCCACGAATCAGCACACCTCGAAGAGCCCCTCAAGCCACGACAAATTTTCCCAGACCGTCAGCCTCGCCTACAGCGTCACCATCACCATCAGCATCACCTGGCGCAATCCCGTCCGCCAGTCCATCGCGAGCCGCGACGATCAGTTCGTCGCCCACTCTATCTGCATCCCCGTCTCCCTCGCCGACTACAAACGGTCCGGTTAACACAGCATCTTCAGGCACGCCAAAGGTAGACGACGGAATCCCGACTCCAGGGACAGAAGCACTCGCAAAGAGTTCACCTCAGGCGTCGCCGACTCCTACGTCCACGCCTCCGGCGGAGGGCTTAACAAGATTCCCTGTGCTGGGAGTGGAAGATTTTCTAAAACACACCGGACCTTCCGACGGTACTTCCTATGCATTGTTGATTATTTGGTCCTTCATTGCGGGGTTTGCAGAGCGTCTTGTTCCCGACACGCTCAATCGCCTGGTAACGAAGAATGAGAAGATCCAGGGAACCAGCACTTAAGGATCCGCAAGTAGAAGAACGAATCGCACGCATTAGAGCTGCCGCTGTCAAGATTGAACTTCGGCCTTCGGCCTTGTCTTTCCTAAGGAAAGCGGTAGAATCCGTTCGTTCCCTAAGCCTGCAAACGATTGCACGTCAAAATGCTTCCGGAGTTTCACTACACACAGGTCCGTCGCCAGTTCTCCCCGAGCGATGTTCAGATCTGACAGCATTGGGAACTAGCACCTGCTGATCCGTGTCCGAAATAGATAAGCGGTAAATTTTATTGCTTCGCGCCAGACGTTATTTCTTCGTTCTTCTCGCAGCGGTGGCCCTCTGCGCCATCGGCTGGCAGAGCGCGCGCATGCAGAGTCCCCTGCGGCGAATTACAAACACCACCGAAGACGGGAAGAGCCTCAGTCCGACAATCAGTGGCGACGGTCGCATCATCGCCTTTGAATCAACGGAAGACATCGCGAATGCCGTGGGCCCCGAAGGGTTCCGCGCCATACGCGCAAACGTCTCCATCGACCCTCCGACATTTCTGCAAATGGGCGCAGCTCGCGCGCCGGCGCCGGCGATTTCGCAGGACGGCTCGCGCATCGCCTTTGCAGCTAAGGAAAACCCGCTCGGCACCAACAACGATTTCAACTCTGAGATTTTTCTCTACGACGGGGCGAAGCTTAACCAAATTACGAACACGTCGCCGGGCGATGCCTCGCTGCGGGGTGTGAATGGAAACTTCCTTCCCTCCATTTCCGACGATGGGCGATACATCGCCTTTTCGTCCAATCGAAACCTGACCAGCCAAAACGCCGACGGAAATCTCGAGGTCTTTGTCTACGATTCGGTAGCCGCGAGTTTTGTGCAGGCCACAAACTCGACCAATATTGTCGGGTTCACCGACGCAAAAATTAGCGGCGATGGCGCCAGCCTCTTCTATATTCGCGATACCGGCCTGACGGCCAGCACGAATCGCGACCTCGTGAGGCAAAATCGCCAAACTCTCTTCGTGGTCGGGCTGCTTGCAACCCAAGCCCCCAAACTGAATCTGACATACGGCCGCGCTGTGAGCGACGATGGACTGCGCGTCGTCTGGTCGGCAGAAACTTCGCCCGATGCCAGCCAGGTGTTTCTCTGGGATGGCCGCAATGGGGTAACGCGCCAAATCACCAACCTTGGCGAACGCGTCACTGAGGTGCCGCTCCATCCATCCATCAGCGGCGACGGCTCTCGCATTTCTTTTGCAACCCGGCGCACAGTCATGCCGGGCAATTCGGACAACAGCATCGAGGTTTACACTTTCGAGATTTCCAGTGGCTCACTCTCGCGAGTGACGAACGCGCCCATCACGGCTGATGGTTTCGACGGCAGCCGGCGCGACGTAGAAGTAGTTACGTCCCTGAGCGACGACGGTTCGGTGATCGCCTTTAACTTTCCGCGCATTCTTTCAGGCGCAGTAGCTAACGCGGATTTCGTTAACAACTCTGAAATCTATGTCACCGGCACAGCGCCGCGGCCGTCCTCCGGGACGCTGACGATTCTCAATGGCGCTTCATTTGGGCATGAACCTGCAACCACCGAGGCAGTCGCACCCGACAGTGTTGCCGTAGCCCGCGGAGGCGCGTTAGCGTTTCGCTCTGAACAGTCTCAGCCGACAGCCGGCGTTTATCCCACGACCGTGGCCGGAACGACGGTAACGGTCAACGGTCGCAGCGCGCAGATCTTTTTCGTTTCGCCGACGCAGGTGAATTTCCACGTCCCCGCAGCCACCGAATTGGGAACCGCCGAAGTTATCGTCACCAACTCTGACGGCTTCCAGAGTCGCGGCACTATCTCGGTACTCACCGGTGCGCCCGGTGTGTTCACGAGGAGCGGCGATGGACTCGGAGAAGGCGTGATTCTCGATGCCAACACGCTGATGCCCGGCCCCTTTGACCCGACTAGCGGTAATCTCCGCTTGATCGTTTTCGCTACCGGGACGCGCCGCGCCGCGACAGTGTCGGTTACGGCAGGAAGCCGTGCGCTAACCGTCGAAGCGAGAATGGAAAACCCGGAGATGCCGGGCATGGATGAAATTCACGTGCTGGTGCCGGCGGACCTGCGCGGTGTTGGCAAGGTTGATTTGATCGTGAACGCCGATGGTCGCGACAGCAATCCAGTGATTGTCGAGTTCAGCGGCGACGCGCGGCGCGACGTCCTCATTAACGAATTCCTCGCGGACCCGCCGGCCAACAATACTGACCCAACCGTAGGCGACGCCAATCGCGATGGCGAGCGGAGCGCTTCGCAGGATGAGTTTATTGAGTTGGTTAACACCACCGTTAACGACATCAACATCAGCGGTTACCGAATTTTTACTCGCGGGACTGGCTCTGACGTGCAACGCCACGTGTTCCCCTCCGGCACGGTGCTCAGATCGTGCAGCGCAATAGTTGTATTCGGTGGCGGCAATACAACCTTCAATCCAAACGATCCCGCATTCGGTGGCGCGCAGGTGGTCAAAGCTTCGTCCGGTGGCGTTTCGCTTGGCAACGCTGAGGGAGCGATCACTCTGCAGGACCAGACTGGCGCGATCGTCAATCTCGTTGCCTACGGCGGCTCGTCCGGCATCGAAGCCGACAACGATCAATCCGTGACTCGCTCGCCTGACATAACCGGGGATTTTGAGCAACATTTAGCTGCCAGCGGCGGTGCGCGTCCTTATAGTCCGGGCACGCAGATTAATGGCTCGCCATTCACGTCATGCACGCCGGCAGTGGCGCGGGTTGAAGTGTTGCCCGCCACCGCAACGATTGACGCGGGCGCGCAGCAGCAGTTCACCGCTAAAGCTTACGACGCTGCAAACAACGAAATTCCGGGTGTGATCTTCACCTGGCAATCCAGCAACACCGCGGTGGCCACAATTGATCAAAATGGATTGGCTACCGGAATCTCGGCGGGGACAGTAGAGATTCGCGCTACCGGTCGCGGCGTTCAGTCGCCACCCGCATCACTGACGGTTAATCCCGTCGCTCCGCCAAATGTCGTCATCAACGAAGTTGACTCAGACCAAACTGGAACCGACACCGCGGAGTTCGTCGAGATCTTCGACGGCGGCACGGGCAACACGTCGCTGACGCGGCTGGTAGTCGTTTTCTATAACGGCGGCGACGATCAGTCATACGCCGCCTTCGATCTTGACGGTTTCAGCACCAACGGGAGCGGCTACTTCACACTCGGAAGCGCCGCTGTTCCTGGCGTGGACCTCGTCTTTGCTGACGGCATAATGCAAAACGGCCCGGACGCGGTCGCGATCTTTGTAGGCAACGCCACCGATTTCCCCAACGGCACACCCGTTACCACCACGAATCTGATCGACGCACTCGTTTACGACACGAACGACGCGGACGATGCGGGCTTGCTGACGCTGCTCAACTCGGGCCAGCCGCAAGTCAATGAAGACGCCGGCGGCAACGGCATCACAAATTCCAATCAGCGCTGCCCGAACGGTTCAGGTGGCCCACGCAACACGTCCACCTATAACCAGTTTGCGCCCACCGCTGACGCGGTAAATGTTTGTACGATCGTGACACCTGTTCCCACGCTCTCAATTGATGACGTGTCAGCCAACGAAGGCAACGCAGGGACGACAACATTCACGTTCACCGTCAGTCTGTCGTCCCCCGCGCCCGCAGGTGGTGCCACGTTTGATATCGCTACCGCCGACAACACAGCCACTGTTGCCGACAACGATTACGTGGCGAAGAGCCTGACGGCCCAGACGATCGCTGCGGGCGCGCAGACGTATCAGTTCACCGTTACTGTTAATGGCGACGCGACTGTTGAGCCGAATGAAACCTTCCTGGTTAACGTGACCAACGTCACCGGTGCAACCATGGCGGACGGCCAGGGCGTCGGTATGATTCAGAGCGACGACAGCCCCACCCTCAGCATCAATGATGTCTCAGCCAGCGAAGGCAACAGCGGCACCACCACTTTTACATTCACGGTCACATCTTCATTGCCCGCACCTGCCGGCGGCATAACCTTCGACATAGCCACTGCCGACGGTACGGCGACGGTGGCCGATAACGATTACGTGGCCCGAAGCCTGACCGCGCAAACTATTCCGGAGGGTGATACTAGTTACACCTTCGACGTCAGCGTAAACGGCGACCCCCTCGTTGAGGCAAACGAAACCTTCTTCGTGAATCTCAGCAACGTTGCCGGCGCAACTGCTGCCGATGGTCAGGGTCAGGGAACAATTCAAAACGACGACGGCGCATTGTTAGTGATCAGCCAGGTCTACGCCGGTGGCGGAAACGCCGGTGCGCAATTCAGTAACGACTTCGTCGAGATCTTCAACCGCGGCACTACCACAGTTAATTTCGCCAGCACGCCTTTCTCAATTCAGTATGCCGGCGCTACTTCGAGCTTTAGTTCCAACAAAGTGGATCTGACGACGGGCTCAGTGGCTCCCGGACAATACTTTTTGGTTCAGCTATCCGGCGGCGCGAATGGCGTGGCCCTGCCTACTCCAGATGCGACCGGCAGTATCGCGATGGCCGCGGCCGCAGGTAAGGTCGCGCTCGTAAACGGAACCACATCTCTCACCGGCAGCGGATGTCCATTGGCGCCTACCGTTGCGGATTTTGTGGGCTACGGCACGACCGCAGACTGCTTTGAAGGATCCGGCCGCGCGCCTGCCCCGAGCAACACTACGGCAGATTTCCGGAAAGCCGGCGGCTGTACGGACACGAATGAGAACGCGGCAGATTTTCTGGTCTCGGCGCCCTTCCCCCGCAACACCAGTTCGCCATTCAACAACTGCGTGGCCGGAACTCCTCCCAATCTGACAATCAATGACGTTACTGTCGTCGAGGGCAACAGCGGAACAACGACCGCAACCTTCACCGTCAGTCTTTCCGCGCCGGCTCCCTCAACCGATGTCATCTTCGACATCGCCACGCAGGACAACACGGCTACAACGGCGAACAGCGACTACACGACAAAGACGCTGACCACCCAGGTAATTCCTGCCGGCCAGCAAACGTATACATTCACCGTCAACGTCAATGGCGATGCCGCTGTCGAACCCGACGAGTCGTTTTTCGTAAATGTCACCAACGTTTCAGGTGCAACGGTGACAGATGGTCAGGGCACGGGAACAATTCAGAACGACGACCTGCCGGGTTTGACCATCAACGATGTCTCGCAGAACGAAGGAAACAGCGGGACCTCAATCTTTACGTTTACCGTTAGCCTTTCAATCGCGGCGCCCGCCGGCGGCGTCACCTTCGACATCGCCACCCAGGACAACACCGCGACGACCGCCGATAACGATTACGTGTTGCGGAGCCTTACGTCACAGACGATCCCGGCCGGAAACACTACTTACACGTTCGACGTCACCGTAAACGGCGACACCGCCATCGAAAACAATGAGACGTTCTTCGTTAATGTGACCAACGTTTCAGGTGCGACAGTCTTGGATGGGCAGGGCCAGGGCACAATTCAAAACGACGACAGTCCGAACCTGAGCATCGATGATGTCTCGGCATTAGAAACAAACAGCGGCACGACAGTATTCACGTTTACCGTGACATCAACGTTGCCCGCGCCCGCTGGCGGCATCACTTTTGACATCGCTACTGCCGACGGCACCGCGCAGGACGACGATCCGGCGACGGAAGACAACGACTACGTAGCGCGAGCGCTGACTAGTCAGACGATTCCGGCGACACAAACCACCTACACCTTTGACGTCACCGTAAACGGCGACGCCGCGATTGAGCCCGACGAAACCTTCTTCGTAAACATCAGCAACGCCACCGGCGCCACCATCAGTGACGGTTCGGGCACCGGAACAATCCAGAACGATGACACGCCCGATTTGGTGATCAGCCAGGTTTACGGCGGCGGTGGGAATTCAGGCGCCCAATACACCAACGACTTCGTCGAAATCTTCAATCAGGGAACGATGACCGTTGATTTCGCGACCACACCTTTTTCAGTTCAGTATGCCGGCGCTACTGCTGCCTTCGGCACCACGAACAAAGTTGATTTAACAGCTGGCTCGATAGCGCCAGGTCAGTACTTCCTGGTGCAACTCGGCGGCGGACCAAGCGGAGCACCGCTGCCCACTCCCGACGCCTCTGGGTCCTTTGCTATGGCTTTAGGTGCCGGCAAGGTTGCTTTGGTTCTTGGAACAACCGCGCTCAGCGGCTCAGGCTGTCCGTTGACTACAAGCGTCGTTGATTTTGTCGGGTACGGCACGACGGCCGACTGCTTCGAAGGTTCTGGTCGCGCTCCGGCACCGAGCAATACCACGGCTGACTTCCGCAAGAACGGCGGCTGCATCGACACCAATGACAACGCAGCCGACTTCCTGGACTCAGCTCCTTTCCCGCGCAACACGGCTTCGCCGTTGAACGACTGCAGCGCGGCTGATTTGGCCATCACCAAGACTGACTCGCCCGACCCGGTAACGACTGGTTCTGACGTCACCTACACCATCACTATCACCAACAACGGACCTGCCACGGCGCAATCGGTGGTGGTCAGCGACAACTTGCCGGCTAACGTAACTTTTGTTTCGTGCGCATCGACCGGCAGCGGCGTCTGCGGCGGCAGCGGCAACAATCGCAGCGTCACATTCGCGACACTTCTCAGCGGTGAGTCCGCGACCATTACCCTGGTAGCTACGGCCAACAGCGCAGGGGGCACCACGATTGATAACACTGCGACAGTCAGTTCCACCACCTCAGATTCCAACTTGAGCAATAACTCCGCTACCGCGAATACGAGTGTCCAGGCAGTCTTGCCTCTGCTCTCGATCAACGATCTGCCAATGATCGCGGAAGGCAATAGCGGTACGAGCACTGCCACCTTCACTGTGACTTTGTCGCCGTCAAGCACGCAGACGGTGATGGTCAATTACACTACGTCCTCAGCCAGCCCGGCCACGGCGACCGCGGGAACTGACTACCAGACCACCAGCGGCACGCTGACCTTCAATCCGGGAGAAACAAGCAAGCCCATTGCGGTCACGATTAACGGCGATACGTTGGTCGAACCAGATGAGATTTTCTTTGTCGACCTATCAGCTGCGGTGAATGCGAACATTTCGGACGCACAGGGTGTGGGCACAATCCTTAATGACGACGCTCCTGACTTGGTTATTAGCCAGGTATACGGCGGCGGCGGCAACAGCGGTGCGACTTACACTCACGACTTCATCGAAGTCTTTAACCGCGGTGCAACAACCGTGAATCTGGCCGGCTGGTCAGTGCAGTACAACGCCGCTGCGGATTCAGACGCGTGGGCTGTTACGGCACTCTGTCCGAGTGGACCTTGCTTCCTTGCTCCTGGACAGTATTTCCTCATCCAGCAAGCGCAGGGTGCGGGCGGCACTACGCCGCTGCCTACGCCCGACGCCGCGGGCACTACCAACCTAGCAGCCGGGAGCGGAAAGGTAGCGCTTCTTAGCCACACCACGGCGTTGACCGGTTCGTGTCCCGCGGATCCTGGGATTGCTGATGTCGTTGGTTATGGAGGCGCCGCCACCTGCTTTGAAGGCACAGCACCTGCTCCAGCCCCGGCAGCAAATACGACAGCAGCCCTCCGAAAAGCGGGCGGCTGCACCGACTCAGACGACAACGCGGCTGATTTCCTTGTCGCAACTACAAACCCACGCAACAGCGCGTCGCCATTCAACGATTGCAATGCGCCGCCCAATCTCACGATTGATAACCTGTCAGTCACTGAAGGCAATGCGGGGACTGTAATCGCAAACTTTACGGTTAGTCTGTCGTCGCCCGCGCCGGCCGGCGGTGTCACGTTTGACATTGCTACCGCCGACGACACTGCGCAGGATGATAATCCGGGCACGGAAGACAACGACTACGTTGCTAACTCTCTGACGGCGCAAACGATCACGGCGGGCAATTCAACTTACAACTTTGCAGTCACGATTAATGGCGACCTGAATGTAGAAACGGATGAAACGTTCTTCGTCAACGTGACCAATGTCGCGGGCGCGACGGTAGTTGACGGTCAGGGTGTGGGGACTATTCAGAATGATGACAGCGCGGCTGTTCCCACATTGTCCATCAACGATGTCACGCTAAGTGAGGGCAACACGGGAACCACAACTTTCGCGTTTACCGTAAGTCTCACATCTGCAGCTCCAGCGGGCGGCGTTACCTTCGACATCGCCACCGCCGACGACACAGCGCAGGATGATAATCCGGCAACTGAAGATAACGACTACGTCGCTCAAACCCTGACGACACAAACGATCGCCGCCGGGAATACTTCGTACACCTTCAACGTTACAGTCAACGGCGACGCCGTCGTCGAACCAAACGAAACCTTCTTCGTCAACGTCACCAATGTCACCGGTGCGACGCCTGGCGACGGTCAGGGACTCGGAACAATTCAGAACGACGACTCCGCTGCATCGCCCGGGGCAATAGTCATCAGCCAGGTCTACGGCGGGGGTGGAAATGGCGGTGCGACATTCACGCACGATTTCATCGAGCTCTTCAATCGTGGCGGAACGGCAGTGGATGTGACGGGTTGGTCTGTGCAGTACACCCCAGCGACCGGAACTGCGGTTTTCCAAGTCACACCAATTTGCCCGACCGGACCTTGCCTGATCCAGCCTGGGCAATATTTCCTGGTGCAGGAAGCCTCTCAAGCCGCTGTAGGGAGTCCTTTACCAACGCCCAACGCGACCGGAATGATCGCTATGGCCGCTGGCGCCGGCAGGGTTGCAGTCGTCACCAACACAACCGCGATTCCGGCCGGCGCCACCTGCGCCACCCAGTTGTCCTCCGCAGTCGATTTTGTCGGTTATGGCGGCACGGCAATCTGCTTCGAAGGCGCTGCCCCGGCTCCAGCGCCGAACGCTACCAACTCCGACCAACGCGCCGCAAACGGCTGCACCGATACGAATGTGAACTCTGCCGACTTCGCAACTGGCACTCCGAATCCGCGCAACAGCAGTTCGCCTCTGAACGTTTGCGCCGGCCCCGAACCTCAACCCGAACAACCAGCGCGATCCATAGACGCGAAGGATTTGGGCTTCGTCTTCACAGGCTTCATCGGCCGACGAAATTTCCGGGCCGTAAATCACCGATTCCCTCGCCGTTAGACGCGCCGGGTAGCAACTCGAGCAATCCACGAATTACACTAAGCGACACGAAAGATGGGTTCGTGCTATTTCGTGGCAGTTGTGGCTCTTTTCCACGGAGCTACGGTCGAGTCGATCAGAGAGCAACTATGCAAAAGCGAAAACTTGGAAACAGCAATCTGGAAGTGTCAGCCATCGGACTCGGCTGCATGGGTCTGAGCTCCGGTTACGGCCCCGCCCTGGAACAATCCGAAGCGGTCAAACTCATTCGGGGTGCGTTCGAGCGCGGCGTTACTTTCTTCGACACCGCCGAAGTCTATGGCCCTTTCACGAACGAGCAACTGGTCGGTGAAGCAGTGGCCCCATTTCGCGACCAGGTGGTTATCGCCACCAAATTCGGGTTCCAGGATGCCGATGCCAGTGCCGGACTCGATAGCCGTCCTGCCCGCATACGCTTTGTGGTCAACGAGTCACTCAAACGCTTGCAGACAGATCGAATCGATCTGCTCTACCAGCATCGTGTGGATCCTAAGGTCCCGATGGAAGATGTTGCCGGCACCGTGCGTGACTTGATCCAGGAAGGTAAGGTCAAACACTTTGGTCTTTCCGAAGCGGGCGAGGAAATGATCCGGCGCGCTCACGCGGTCCATCCCGTTACCGCTCTGCAGAGCGAATACTCTTTATGGTGGCGTGAACCTGAACAAAGTGTAATGTCGGTGTTAGAGGAATTAGGGATCGGCTTCGTGCCGTTTAGCCCGCTGGGCCGAGGGTTCCTCACCGGAGCAATCAATCAAGATACAAAATTTGACGACAATGATATCCGCAATAACCTTCCCCGCTTCGAGGCTGAAGCAAGACAGGCAAACCTTGCCCTGGTGAAACTGCTTGGCGAGATTGCCGACAACAAACATGCAACCCGGGCCCAGATCGCTATCGCCTGGCTGCTGGCACAGAAACCCTGGATCGGTCCCATCCCGGGCACCACCAGGCTGCACCGCCTCGAGGAGAACGTGGGCGCCGCAAGTATTGAACTAACGTCTGAGGACCTCGAAAGAATCGAATCGGCGATCGCCGGGGTACAAATTCAAGGTGCGCGATATACGGCACAAATGCAAAAAGCGGTTAACCGGTAAGTGAGGCCCCCGAAGTGAACAAAGCGAAACTCCCTATCCTCTCTCTGCTCGCCGCAGTGCTGATTGCCGCCATCAATCCGCAGACTTCGTCAGCTCACGCGCTCGCGCGCCAGAGCCGGGCCCGCACCCAGGCGGCATCGCTGACCCCCGCCCGTGTGCGTGCCGAATTCCTTCATGCCTGGAACGGTTACAAGAAATACGCCTGGGGCCATGACGATCTAAAACCTCTCAGCAAAACTCATCACGACTGGTACGCCCAACCGCTTTTGATGACACCGGTCGACTCACTCGACACTATGATTCTGATGGGGCTGAACGACGAGGCGACGAAGACGCGTCAATACATCACCGCGAATCTTAGTTTCGACAAGGACATCTACGTTCAGAATTTCGAGATCACTATTCGACTGCTGGGCGGCCTGCTTTCGAGTTACCAGTTAACCGGCGACAAACGGCTGCTCGCCCTCGCGGAAGATCTTGGCAACCGCTTGCTCCCTGTCTTCGATTCGCCTACTGGTCTGCCATATCGCTACGTCAACCTTAAAACCGGGAAGGTGCGCGACGCTCGTACGAATCCCGCTGAAGCCGGCACCCTTCTGATCGAGTTTGGAACCCTGAGCAAACTGACACGTCGTCCGGTGTTTTACGACAAAGCGAAACGCGCTTTGGTTGAAATTTACAAACGTCGCTCGCCGATCGGTTTAGTCGGCACCTGGATCAATGTGGAAACCGGCGAATGGGTAAATACCGATAGCCACATCAGCGGCGCCATCGATAGTTACTACGAGTATTTGCTGAAGTGCTGGTTATTGTTTGACGACCAGGATTGCAAGCGGATGTGGATGGACAGCATTGCCGCGATTCACCGCTATCTCTCCGACAACATCGACCGTGGAGCGCGGGTCATGAAACGGGAACTGTGGTTTGGACACGCCGACATGAACAACGGCGCGCGGAAGGCAACCACTTACGGCGCGCTCGACGCTTTTTTCCCGGCGGTGCTGGCGCTCTCAGGAGATTATGACAGGGCCGCGCGTTTGCAGAGGTCATCGGTGAAGATGTGGCGGCAATGGGGCATCGAGGCCGAGGAGATCAACTATAAGACACTTGAAGTGGTTTCTCCCGGCTATCCGCTACGCCCTGAGATTATCGAGTCCACTTACTATCTCCATCATTACGCATCGATGGATCCGTTGGTCCGTAGTAGGCGTGCCTCACTGGGACCGCGTGCGTCTCGCACGCAAGCGTCAGGCAGGAGCGGCCTGCCGAGTGCCGGAACCTATCGCCGCGAGGCAGAAGAAATGTTCGACGACTTTGTGAAGCACTGTCGCACGGATGAGGGCTATGCCGCGCTCGAGAGTGTCGTTACCAAAAAGCACGCTGACTCAATGCCGAGCTTTCTGTTTGCGGAAACTTTCAAATACTTCTACCTGCTGAGCGCGCCACCCCGTACGCTCGACTTCGACAAAGTGATCTTCAACACCGAAGCGCATCCGATTCGCCGAACCTGGAAGTAGGACAGCGTTCTAGTTGGGCTTCATCCGTCATGAAGTTGCAGATGCTCAACTCACCGTTCTGGCGGCTTGCGGCTCCATCAGGAACAGTTGTTTATAGCCGCGATCGCTAAATGACTTATCGAGCTCCTTGAGGAGCGAAATCTCGGTTGCACATCAATAGGCCCGGAACAAAAGGAAGCGAGGGGCTATAAATATTTCGTCCCTGGCGGGACGACGAGCCCTTCTCGCTCGTTCTTTCCCGCTTTCAAGATTCAGCCCACTCGACTTTTAACCGTCGCCTCATGTGCGTCGAACGCATTCACCGCATCATCCGTCGTCACAATCGAATTCAGATCGACAACCGCGCCGGTGTGCTGCTTCAAGCGGTCGGCGGCGGCGGCGATCAAGTGGCGATGCATATCTGAAAGCGGGTGCGCGCCACATCCTTTGAATGGTGGAGGCGGAATTGGTTTGATGTCCGGCACATCATCGCGTGGCTTGTCGCGGGTTAATACTTCACTCACGTCGTGCGCGCGTTTGTCTCGCTCAGTCAGATTCTCGCCGTGAAGCCAGCGCTGGGACGCCGTCTTAATGATCGATGTGTGATCGAAGACGGTGTTGCAGACAGTGCCTTCCTCGATCAAGGGTGAAACCAAAATCGCCGGCACGCGAACGCCATAACGCTTGAAGTCGAATCCACTGTAGCCGGGATGCCCGGGCTCAGGGAATTTGTCATCTGGAGCAACGGCGAACGGCGGTGGAGTGGGCACGTGATCGTAGCACCCGCCGTGCTCATCAAAAGTTATTACCAGCAACGTGCTCTTCCAGTCCGGGCCCCGTCGCAACGCATCGTAAATTCTGTAGACGAAATCCTCGCCGTACAAAACATTTGTGGCCGTCCCGGTCTCCGTAATCGCGAAGACCGGGTGCATGTCGTTTTCCGGACCATACTTGCTGCTGCACAACATGTTCGGTTCAATGAACGTGTAGCTCGGCAGGCCACCCGCGGTTGCAGCGTCTGCGAAAAACTCCGCAATGGGTGTGAAGTGACGTCCAAGCGGCACAAATTCCCAGAGCTTTTCCTGGATCATCAGGGCGTTGCACAAGAGCAACGGGCCGCTGTGATAGATGCGCCAATCGATTCCGGCCCGCGACAGCAGGTTGTAGATTGTGTCCGTTTCGTTCAGTAGATAGCCAATGTCCCAGGCGTGCGGCCCCGACTTCCAGCCGTTGACGACGTAACCGGAAGAGGTTGCCGCATGCACGAACGAACGGTTCGGAAATGTTTGAGTTGGCACCGAACTAAACCAATGGTCGCAGACCGCGTAGGCGCGCGCCAGACCATTCATCACCGGCAAGCGATCGGGCGTAAAGCAATTCATGATGATGCCCGGATCCATCGCCATCGGACTGTTGCCGCGAAAGAGCGAAGCGAGAATTCGGCTGCAACCTTTCTTCGTCGCACCAGCGGCTTCGATCGCCTCGGCATAATTGATCACGAAACCCTCCATACTCGGCGAGGTAACCGGGTTAGGAATCGGATTTGGATTCGTGTGATCGTTGTACATCTGCGCATAGACGTCTGCATAAGGCTCGTTGGGATCGGGATAGGGATCGATGTTGGAGGTTCCCTTCCCGACGCAGGCTTTGTTGACTGAAACATCGCCGCCCGGCCGTGGATTGCACAAGCTTTTCCCATAGACCCCGTCGAACTTCTGATCACGCGGCACTTTGTCGAATGGGGGTTTGTTGTCCGGGTCGTAGAGCCAACCCAGAACGTTGTCAAACGATCGGTTCTCGAGCATGAGCACAACGATGTGATCGATGCGGTTCAAAGCATTTTGATCAGTTGCCATGAGATTGTTTCCTGGAAGTTTGATTGAGACATCAGTCCGGAATGAGCTGGCTCGTGGAATTGCGAGTTTCGTTTACTACTTTCCGATGCGCAATGCAAGAATTTCGAAAAAGAGACCTGATACTCGCGCGGTGCGCCCACCAACGTTTCGCACCAACAGGCAGGCTCTTCACTGGGACCGCGGGCGCTCGCCCGCAATCGCTTCGCGATGCAATTGCCTGGGACCTGTTCAAGTGCAGACAACTTGCTCGCGTTAGTTCGCACCGCTTAGACTGAACACCCGATGCATTCCATTGCCGATGCCCTCACCTCTCTGCGCGAACATTTTGGTTTCTCCGATTTTCGCGAAGGTCAGCGCGAAGTTGTCACCGCCATTCTCGAAGGTAAGGACGCTGTGGTCGTTATGCCGACGGGCAGCGGCAAGTCGCTCTGCTATCAATTGCCTGCGTTGATGCTGAAGGGCGCCACCGTCGTAGTTTCGCCGCTCATTGCGCTGATGAAAGATCAGGTCGACGCGCTTCAGGCGCGCGGCCTCCCCGCCACGTTCATCAACAGTTCTATTGATGCATCAGAACAAGGAAAGCGTATTAATGGGCTGCGTCGCGGCGACGTCAAGCTGGTTTATGTCGCGCCGGAACGCTTTCGCAGCGGCAGGTTTCTTGAAGCGCTGCAGTCGCTCCACGTCTCCCTGTTTGCAGTTGACGAGGCCCACTGCATTTCGACCTGGGGTCACGATTTCCGGCCGGATTATCTGCGTCTCAAGAAGGTGGTGCAGTCGCTTAACCGCGTTGGCGCGCGCCCGCAAACCCTCGCGCTTACGGCCACGGCCACGCCTTACGTGCGTTCAGACATCATCGAACAACTTGGACTAAGTCAACCCAGCACGTTTGTCAGCGGCTTTGATCGACCGAACCTGACCATCGATGTGGTCCATACGGAAAAGGACCGGGAGAAGGTCGGGAGGATCAAGCGGCTCGCAAATTCCACTCATGGCGGCTCAGGAATTATTTACGCATCTACACGCAAAGCGGTGGAACAGGTAACCCAATCACTTGGCGCGGAGGGACTGAGCGTGACCGCATATCACGCCGGCCTGAGCGATTCAGCGCGCGTGAAGGCGCAGAACGAGTTTATGTCGGGTGGGGCGCAGATAATCGTGGCTACCAACGCATTCGGCATGGGCATAGACAAGCCGGACATCAGGTTTGTTGCTCATTATCAAATGCCCGGATCAATTGAAGCCTACTATCAGGAGATTGGCCGCGCGGGACGTGACGGCCTCCCTTCATCCTGTGTCTTGCTGTTCAACTATGCCGACAAAAACACGCACGACTTTTTCATCGAGGGTTCTTATCCCGGACCGGAACTGGTTAAGGAAGTTTACGCCTCCCTGCTGGCGACCGGCTTGAAGCGCATAGAACTCTCGGTTTCCGAAATAGCGAAGCGCGCAGGCGCTCGTAACGAGATGGCGGTTCAATCTGTTCTCTACCTGCTTGAGCGCGCCGGTCACATCGCCCGGAGTTCCTACGACCAGCGCATGCCAGATGGGCCTCCACCCTGGGAAACCGCCCCGTCGCAGAACACCCCGAACGCAAACGCCAGGATCGCAAATCCTCGGACCGCGGGAGTCTCGCCCGCACCCGCTACGCCGAATTCAAGCCGTGCACGTCGCAGTCGCAGCATCATCATGTTAGACCAGACGCCATTGACAGCTCTGCGCGTCGAGGCTGGTGACGTTGCTCGCAGGGCAGCGCTGGAACGGCGAAAGCTGCGAGAGATAATCGAGTTTTGTTACACGGAGCGTTGCTATCGCGCCCATATCCTTGATTACTTCGGCGATCGTCATCATGCGCGCAGCTGCGGCACGTGTGGAAACTGTGCGCCAAACTCGCCGGCAAGAACCCCGCTGACCGGCGACGAGTTGTTGTCTGCCGCTATGCCGGCAGGCCGAAAGCGAAAAGGTGAAAAAGCCGCAGCGGCCCCGACACTTCGTGCGCTAAGCTCGGCGGAAAGTTTGCGCGTGCGGAAGATACTCGCCTGCGCCGCGCGCCTGAAAGGGCGATTTGGCAAAACCATTCTGGCGAACACCCTGCGCGGTTCAGCAGCTAAGTCCATCATGCAATCCCATCTGAACGAGCTGTCGACCTATGGAATTCTGAAAGAGATGCGACTGGAAGAGTTGCTCATTTTGATCGATTCCCTTATCGCTGCTGAGTGTCTCAAGCTCAGCGGCGGAAACTATCCCACGATTTCCATAACCGATCTGGGCGAGCGTGTAATGCGCGAGCAGGCGCAGGTTGAGTTGCGCCTCGCTTAGGCCGATGAAAGCCGCTCCTGATTACACCTTCGACGTGACGCTCGGCAGGTCAGATCTTTCGCCGTTTGCAACGCTCCCAAAAGCACATTGTCAGCCGCCACCTCCGCTGCAGGAACCTTTGTATTTCTCATCGATAAGCAAATTGCCGAACGCTATTGTGTCCCGCCCGTAACTCATCTTAGACTTGCGTTCGACGACCTCGGTGCCACGTCACACTTACCTGAGTCGCCTGGAAGACTTTCATCCTCCAAACGACCTCAGCCCGGATCAGGAAGCAGAGGTTCCTTATCATCGATTCAGCAACAGCCACTGCGATCAGAGAAACCGGCTCGGGCCGGCCAGTTGTTTGGCGCGACTTAATGGATGCGCTGGGTGGCGTGGATTCGCATCTTTACCCGGCCGGCGTTGAACTGTTTCGCCAGGACTCTTGTCCCGGTCAGATCTATTTCGTAGAGACCGGCGTGACGAAGTTAACTCGTTACGAAGAAAATGGCGGCGAGTTTATTCTGGACATTCGCTTTCCGGGTTCGCTTCTGGGCTCGGAAGCCGTTATCCGGCAAAAGCCCCACTCGTTCTCCGCTGCGACAGCCACCGCCTGCCGCCTGATGCCTCTCACAGCATCGCGGTTTCTTAGTCTTCTGAGAACCGAATCCCTATTAGCGTCGTTCCTTCAGGATAGCCTGTGCGCAGCCGTGCTGAGCCAGGCTGCCCGCATGTCAGAGATCGCTTGCTTGCCTGCGCGGCAACGTCTGGAGCAACTGCTGTGGATGCTGGCCGAGCAAAGCTGTGACGGCGGCAAAGCGGAGGTCAAGTTTCAGTTGCCGCTCAGGCACTGGGAGGCCGCGCAATTACTCGCGATCACTCCGACCTATCTTTCTCGCCTCTTAGGCGAATTGGAAACGGAAGAAATAATTAGCAGGCGTAGTGGCTGGATAGTGCTAAGAGAACCGGCGAGTCTCTGGCATCGAGTGGATGATTGATTGTGGTCCATTCAGGTTTCGAAGTAGTTCGATCACGAGGTCATACCAGTTGAACGACAACCTACAAGGGGAGTCTTTAAGATGCAGGAGGTTGAATCAATGACGGATGAGGAACCCGACACTCGGGATGACCTGGCAGTAAGGGCCGCTCTTCTCCTTGTTCCAGTCACCTTGACGGCGCGATTGCTTGACGTCTGGGCGCCAAAGCCATTGTCCTGGACGGTGAGCACGCTTGCGTGGATGCTCTTAATCTACTGGTTTCCTAGGAGAGCAACCTTTGACTTACGGCGTTGGTTAATCATCGTCTCGATCTCGGTAGCGGCTGTGCTCATCATCGCGATACTTCAGCCAGACCTGCTTTAAAGAGTTGACCCGGTACTTCACGATCCTTTTGCAGCGCCTCATTTTGGCGCTCATCGACAACTGTACCCTAACCACCTGGAGGATCCCCTATGCAACGCTCTATCTTCATATCGCTGTTCTGTAAACGACTCCTAATCACCCTGGCAACCGTCACTCTTCCTCTCGTTATAGTTAGTCACACTCAGGCAAAAGCATTGGAGAAACGGGCGGTCGCCGAAATTGCAATGGTCTCGCTAAAGGAGATGAAAGGAATTGACCTAAAAAATCCGGGTGAGGTTACAGCCCGGCTGCGCTACCTGATGAAACACAACCCAAAACTAGTCAAGGTGCTCTCTAAGGAAGCTCTTTGTGCCACGCTGACACTCGAAGAAAGAGCCGGTTTTGGGAGTTGCGTCAAGAACTGTCTGAAGGATGTTGGTATTAGTGCGTTTGCACTGATCGGGTGCGGGGTCTCTTGCGCTATGGCCTGGACTGGAGCTGCGGCGCTGCCATGCGCAGTTTGCCTTGGCGTGAGTATCACTGTCCTCAATACTTGCGCCCTCGGCTGCTCGATGTATGGCCGAGAAGAGATTCTTATCGAGGAAAGTTTGACGCGCAACCAGCGCAAACCACGCGCACCTTCACGAATATTGCAGGCGAAAGTGCAACTCAAACCAGCGCTAGCACAGGTTAATTAAAGACCCTTTCGCTGCATGCGACCCCTCGATCGTTGAGGACGGTGCGCGCAGTCGTATGGCTCATTCAGCTCGGCTTCGCTCCGACTCGAAGGCAGCCGTCGCGACTGCGCTCACCCACTTTCCAGAGGAACGAACTCATGAAAATCAAATTAGTCATTGCCTTGACGTTGTTGGTCGGACCGGCCCAACTCTTTGCTCAAACTGCGTCAGCCCCACGACTGGCAGAAGCGATGAAGGATACTGCTTCCGCGGAACTGGAAGCTGTGCTCGCGGAGGCGGGTAAACTGGATGACAAGCTCGCGATGGTCAGTGTTAAAGCAAAAGCCGCCGCCTTGATCGCCCTTTCAGACCCGGTTCGATCGGAGCTGCTCTTTCGTGAGGTCTGGAAATTTACGAAAGAGCAAACTGACGATAATTTCGATAACGATCGCGCCCTTGCCATAATTTTGAAGGCGGCGTATCCGCGAAACCCCAAGCTTGCGAAACAACTCATTGCCGAAGACGCCCTACGCGATCCTGCGCTCAGTCGCAGTTCTGGTCCGAATTCTGACGATAACCGGAGGACAAAACTTGCTTCTCATTTAATTGAAGACAATCCTCGCGCGGCTTCAGGTATTTTGGAAGACACGTTGGCCAGGGGCGTAACGCCGGCTGGATTGGGAGCGCTGTTGCGCTTAAGAGAAAAGAACGCTCTGCTGGCAGATTTTGTGGTAAGCAAGTCGATGGAAGGCCTCCGACTTCAGCCGGACATCGTGTCCTTAAGTGGACTTAACCTGCTATCAGTTTATCTTTTCCCGGAAGGAAACAACGTCGAGCTCAACCTTTCGCTCGAGGGGTTACAATTTCAGTACTTCTCAACCAGCTACGAGGTTCTGCGAGCATCGCTGGCTAAAACTGAAGAGAACCTTTTAAAGGAACGAGTCTACACAAAATCCGAATTACAGCGTCGTAATCTGTATCAGGGCCAATTGTGCCTCGCATTAGCCGCACTGGCTCCTCGAATAGCACCGAACCTCATCGGCGAGCTGAATGGTATCGCCACCAAGCTTACGGCACAGTTACCACCTAATGTCGCACAGTTGGCAAAACTCACCAGTTCCAGACTTTCGGGCGATAAAACACTTCCGGAAGAACTTGAGCTGGCTATACCTCTGGCGATTCAAGGCGGCGACTACGATGAAGCGGCCCGGCTTATTGGTGAACTAAAGAGTGACGAAATGAAGTCCCTCTATTCGCAAATTCTGTTAAAGGCCGAAGCCAGGCAACTCTTGAGTGCGGGGGGTGTGTCTGAAGCCCTCACTCGGATAAGGAAAATGGAAGACGTAAATTCCCGATTGGTTTTTTACCTGGAGGCCCTAAAAGCGACCGACAGAAAGAAAGACTCCGCTCTATCCAGCGTTGTTATAAATGAAGCGCGCGCCTTCATTCCTCAGGTCGACCGGAATGGTCTGCACGTCAGGACGTTGTTGGCGTTTGCGTCTCAGCCTGCTGCCCTGGCATCGACGGATGAAGCTCTGGGGTTTCTCAATTCAGCGGTCGTGTCGATCAATTCCCTCTCAAAGACTACCAGAGATGACACTGGCGGAAAGTCAGCCCTCGATCAGGCCTGGGCCGAGGTTAATGATCTGCGCAGCTTCCTGGATTTGCCGGAATTTGCCCATGCGTTTTCTGCAACCGGGTTGCTCGATCTGGAGCGAACGATTATTGAAGCGAGGAAAATCGGATTTAAGTCGGTGCAACTCGTCGCGCGGCTCGAAGCGGCTGGCGAGGTTTTGCGGGTAGATGCTCGCAGGCCCAAACCGAAAGCCACAAGCAAAACCGTGAACGCTTCCCGCTGATCGTCCTTTTCTTATCTGAAGGAGGCCGCAGCGCGGCTTACGGCTCAGCGCACGACGCCCGTTAAGGGACTCGAGGCGCTGGCATAGAGTCGTTTTTGCATACGACCGGCGAGATAAGCGTGGCGTCCTGCCTCAATTGCCAGTTTCATTGCCCTGGCCATCTGAGCGGAGTCGCGAGCCTCGGCAATCGCGGTATTCATGAGGACCGCATCCGCGCCCAACTCCATCGCAATCGCCGCGTCACTCGCGGTGCCGACTCCGGCATCGACAATGATTGTCGCATCGGGAAGTTGTTCGCGCATGATCGCGAGGTTAGCCGGATTCTGGATACCCAATCCCGAGCCTATCGGCGCAGCGAGAGGCATTACCGCCGGACAACCTGCGTCCAGGAGTTTCCTGGCCATGATCAAATCGTCGGTGAAGTAAGGCAAAACGACAAAGCCTTCCTTAACCAGGACACGCGCGGCTTCCAAAGTCTGTTCATTATCCGGGAACAGTGTGGTTTGATCGCCGATAACTTCGAGCTTGATCAGTTCAGTCTCCAGGGCTTCTCGCGCCAGGCGGGCAGTGCGAATTGCCTCATCGGCCGTATAACAACCTGCAGTGTTCGGCAGAATTGCCAGCGACGGATCGAGATGGTCAAGAAACGATTCACTGCTTCGATCCAAAGGTACGCGCCTGACGGCAACGGTTACCATTTCCGCCCCCGAAGCAGCGTGGGCCGACTTCATTTCACTAAAGGTCCGATACTTTCCGGTCCCGATGATTAGCCGCGACTTGAATTCGCGCGCGCCGATTTTGAGAACATCCGTTTCCGGTGCAAGTGCTGTTGACATAGTCCGATTATATTGTGGCGCCAGCCTGATGCCTATTGCTGCGTCAGCAGCCGCCACCTACAAAATGCACAATCTCAATTCTGTCGTTCGCTTTAAGCATCGTATGTGCCCATTCACTCCTGCGAATGACGGCGCCGTTCAGTTCGATGGCCAGCCGCTCCTGGCGCAAACTTAACACCCCGATCAGATCCTGAATTGTTAACGGCAGATCAACTTCTCGAAACTCGCCGTTGACCTGGATTCGCATCGGATTAGCCATTCTCAACCGGCGGGGTGAATTACGCGACGCAGTTCAGCCGTTTCACCCTGTGCCTCTGCTCGAATAACGACCGCAGCGCGTCCCGATGAAAAAGTCGGCAGGACGATGGACACTAAGGCAACGCCATCGCGTTGGGTTTTGACAGCATAGATTTGGGGCCGAAAAGTGGCGCCCAAAACTTTAATGGAGAGTGACACGCCGCTCAGAGGCTTTTCCTCGTCGCCCACGCGACGTTGCAGCAGGATGCGGATATTTGTGCTTTTTCCGGCTACAAATTCCTCGTCATCCAGAATGCTCAGGGTGAGCACTTCAACGGCTTTAGTCTTGTCCTTCTTCTTCGGCCGCGAAGCGCGACGGGAATCATATACCGTGTAAGCCTGTTCCTTCGTTGCGGAAAAAATCGGCTCTAGCGGCGTTTGCCGGTCAGAAATCGGCGGTGTCGGACGATCCGCCGGGTCGGGCTCACTTTCCGATTCCGTCTTCACCGCAGGCGTCCATTCGCTCGTTGGGCGAGCCGAAGAGGTCTCGATCACAAACTCCTCGGCCGAAGGCGAAAGTGGTGGCGGCGACTCGACGGTGACTGCTGTCGCCTCAGGAGGTGAGGTTTTCTGACGCTCACCCTCTTCCCGGCGAGCGCTCATTTGCTTCAGTTCCTCGATACGTCCCGCGTTGATGGCTGCGCAAATAAGACGATGCTGCCTCTTCAAACGTTCCGCCAGCGCCTGATCGGAAAAGCCCTCAGCTATAAGATCCTTGTATGGGGTCCGCTTGGCGGCGAGAATTTCTCCACCGGAATAGACCAGAGAAAGGATGAGCGGCGTATCGAGACCCTTGTCTTCTGTTTGAACGTGATAGACGACGCCATCACGTTCGATGTCGGTATTGAATCCAGTTATCACAATTTTTGAATCAGCGCGTGTTCAAATTCCCGTTCGCTTTTTCGTCGAACGCATCGCGCGACATTGCAACGAAGGTCAACTGAATCGAAGTTAACACAGCGAATTTTGCAGGGTCAATTCGCTGTTTCGGAAACGCAATTGGCTTGAACAGACGTGCTTGACACCCCAGATCACTTGAACTAGGATTCGGCTTGTACAATGATTCCCAATCTAAGAATGGTTCATCAGTCCATCGCGGCTGATGCGCAGTAGTCTAGTTAGAGCCGGGTTTAGGAATGTCATTTCGTCTCATTGACTATTTGCCGGTGCTCCTGGTTTTTGTAGTTGCGGCCGGTTTTGCCGTCGGCAATGTCTTCATTTCGCAGTTTATCGGACAGCGAAAGCAGACGCGCACGAAGATGATGCCCTACGAATGCGGCAAGGACCCGGTAGGCACGGCGCGCGAACGTTTCTCGGTGAAATTCTATCTGATCGCGATGATCTTCATCCTGTTTGATATTGAAGTCATCTTTCTCGTTCCGTGGGCTGTAGTCTTCAAGACCCTCTCAGGTCCAGCATATGGTTTGAGGACGCTGGCTTACGTGGAGATGATGGTGTTCGTTGTGCTTCTGCTCGCCGGTTATGTTTATGTGATCAAGAAGGGGGCGCTTGATTGGAGCGATCGTGCGCGTCGCGAGGCGGAAGCTGAAGGCCGACTGCTGGCCGACATGGAAAAGCGGCAATTGGAGATGAAGCGCACGGCTGCTTAGGAAAATCAATGGGACTCGAAAACATCATCGCCGAAGCTCTCCCAGAAGTGCTGACCACGCGACTCGACTCGTTGATCAACTGGGCGCGCAAGTCTTCGTTGTGGCCAGCAACTTTCGGACTTGCCTGTTGCGCGATTGAGATGATGAACGCCACCTCTTCGCGAAACGACCTCGCGCGTTTTGGCTCTGAAGTTTTTCGCGCAAGTCCGCGGCAAGCCGACGTCATGATTGTTTCGGGACGAGTGTCGCGCAAGATGGCCCCAGTATTGAGACGCATTTACGATCAAATGCCGGAGCCCAAATGGGTTATTTCGATGGGCGCGTGCGCTACTTCCGGCGGAGTTTTTGATAATTACGCCATTGTGCAGGGGGTAGACAAGATTGTTCCGGTTGACGTCTACATCCCAGGATGCCCCCCGCGCCCCGAGATGCTGATTCATGCTGTGATGATGCTCCAGGACAAAGTTATGAAGGAATCCTCGCGCGACCGCCGGGACATCCCCGAAGCCGAGGCTCGAACTGCTGTCGTCCCCGGAACATTGCCGATCACCGATGGCTCAACAGCCCTCAACAATGCATTGCCCGAATCCAGGCCGTATTCAATTGCATCGCGACACGAGCGCCGCCGCTCTTCGTAGTTTTGCTGCGGGTGATCCTTTCATGAGCATAGGGACAAACAGCGAAAACATTTTGCCTCAATCGGTTAGCACAGATGTGAATCAGAGATTGACGCCGTCCCAGTTGGTGACGGCGTTGCAGCGTCAGCATCCTGATTGGGTCAGCGAGATAGTTGAAGCGCTGGGCGAGGTGACGGTCACCGTTCCCGCGGCCCATATTGTCAATGTTTGCGAGGAACTAAAGACTGGGGCTCATACACGGTTTGATTTCCTCTCTGATATTTGCGGAGCGGATCGCGGCGTAGAAGAAGAGCCTCGCTTCGAAGTTAATTACCACTTATTTTCAACCACCTGGCATCACCGCCTCCGTTTGAAAGTTTTGCTTAACGAAGGCGAAGCACACGTACCGACTGTGACCAGTGTTTGGCGAACCGCAAACTGGCACGAACGCGAGACCTTTGATCTGATGGGCGTGGTGTTCGACGGCCATCCGGATTTGCGCAGGATCCTTTTGCCTGACGACTGGCAGGGACACGCGCTGCGCAAGGATTTCCCATTGCGAGGTTATGAACCGTATTCATTGAAATAGTCCAATGTCCAAAGTCCAACGTCCAGAGTTTTAACCGGACTTGGGACGCGGACTTTGGATTTTGGATATTGGACTTTGGACATGAGCGCAGTAAACATTCCGCCACAATTCGAGATTGTCGATCGACCGCTCGACACGCAGATGACGATCTCGATGGGACCCCAGCACCCCTCAACGCACGGTGTGCTTCGGCTTGAGCTGGTTCTCGATGGCGAAATGGTAGTCAAGGCGACGCCAGATATCGGCTATCTCCACACGGGGATGGAAAAGCTCTTTGAGTATAAGAAGTATCAGCAGGGGATCGTGATCACGGACCGGATGGATTACCTGAATCCGCTGGGAAACAATCTTGCATACGTGATGGCGGTGGAGAAACTCCTTGAACTGGAGATTCCTGAGCGAGCGCAAACCATTCGCGTGCTCATGTGTGAATTGCAGCGGATCGCGTCGCACCTGGTCTGGCTGGGCACTCACGCGCTCGACATCGGCGCTATGTCGGTTTTCTTTTATTGTTTCCGTGAACGCGAAAAGATTCTGAACTTGATTGAAGCGGCGTCGGGCGGCCGTCTTACCCCATCGTATTTCCGCATCGGCGGTCTGATGATGGATCTGCCGTCGGGTTTTGAGCGACGGGTACGCCAGTTTCAAGATGGCTTCATCAAGGCTGTTGATGAGTTTCACGTCCTGCTTACCGGCAACAGCATTTTCCGGGGTCGCACACAGGGCGTTGGTGTGATTACTGCTGAGGATGCAATCGACTGGGGGTTGTCTGGCCCATGTCTACGCGGCAGCGGGGTGAATCTCGATATTCGACGAGCGAATCCGTATGCCAGTTACGAAACTTACGATTTTGACGTGCCTGTCGAACAGGACTGCGATGTCTGGGCCAGGTATATGGTCCGCATGCGGGAAATGAAGGAGTCGCACAAGATTGTGGCGCAGGCCCTGGGCAGATTAAAGCCGGGCCCAGTAAAAGCCGACGCGCCCAAAGTGGTTTTGCCCGACCGCGAAGCAATGAAGACGCATATGGATGCGTTAATTCATCATTTTCTGATCGTAGCGGAAGGGTTCGATGTGCCGGCAGGCGAAGTCTATCACCCGATCGAAGCTTCGAAAGGCGAGCTGGGCGTCTACGTAAAATCCGACGGCGGGCCAAAGCCGTCCCGTGTGCACTTCCGCGGACCGAGTTTTGTAAACCTTTCTGCGCTGCCACACATGTCGGAAGGTGCGATGGTGGCCGACATCGTGGCGATCATCGGATCGTTGGATATTGTTCTGGGAGAAATTGATCGATAAGAAATGGTTCTTTGTGCTTTGTCCCTTGATCTTTTGTAACCTCGGTTCTGGTTCGCTGGAACGCAATGTACTAGGACTAAAGTACAAAACACAAAGCACTTATCCGGGCTGAAATGAGTCAACAGCTAACCCAAATACAGCCAATGTCGCAGCCGGTGGATATCGGCGACGAGGTTGCTTCGTTTTCGGCCGAAGTGGAAGCTGAGATTGATCGACACCTGGCTAAGTATCCGGTGATGCGGTCCGCGATCCTGCCGCTGATGTTTATCGTCCAGCGTGAGCGTGGATATTTGGATGCTGCGGGAGTTGCATATCTCGCGAAGCGCCTGCATCTGCGGATCACCGATATCTGGGAAGTCGCTACGTTTTATTCGATGTTGAATACGACGCCGGTCGGCAAATACCACATCCAGGTTTGCAAGACGCTGTCGTGCAAGATTATGGGCGAGCCGGGGATCACTGAGCACATTTGCAACAAGCTTGGAATCCGGCCCGGGGAAACGACCACGGAAGGGAGGTTTACTGTTTCGCTGGTTGAATGTCTGGGCTCTTGCGGCACGGCGCCAATGCTGCAGATAGGTTTTGATTATCACGAGAATCTGACACGGGAAAAAGTGGACCAGATTCTGGATTCGTTGCCGTAGTGCTCGGCCAGTTGGTTTTTGTTCTGACTATTTACTGTTCACTATTCACTTAATACTAACCAATGTTTATCGGCGCCATCGGATGTGAACCTCTTCAGCTCGCGCGAGTCCATCTGGAAAACTCGCACAGTCTCGAAGTGTATCGCCAGCACGGCGGATACGAGTCGCTGCGCAAAGTGCTGACTTCAATGTCGCCCGATGACGTCATTAGCGAAGTAAAGAAGTCGGCCCTACGCGGACGTGGCGGAGCAGGATTCCCTACCGGGATGAAATGGAGCTTCGTTCCGAAAGATTCACCGAAGCCAAAGTATGTGGTCTGCAACGCCGATGAATCCGAGCCCGGCACTTTCAAAGACCGCTATTTAATGGAGCGCGATCCGCATCTTCTAATCGAAGGAATGCTGATCGCTGCCTACGCTCTCGGGGCCAAGATCAATTACATCTACACCCGCGGCGAGTATCGCTATCTCATCGACATCATGGACCATGCCCTTGAAGAGGCGCGGACCGCCGGCTTGCTGGGTGAAAAGATTCTCGGCACAGACTTTTCCAGCGAGGTTTACACGCACACCGGCGCCGGCGCTTACATCTGCGGTGAAGAGACGGCGCTGCTGAGTTCGCTTGAAGGTTTGCGCGGACATCCGCGGATGAAGCCTCCCTTCCCTGCCGTCTCTGGCTTGTACGCCAGCCCGACCGTCGTTAACAACGTCGAAACGCTTACCGCAGTGCCTGACATTATCAGGCTGGGTGGCGAGGCTTATCAGAAGTTGGGCACCGAAAAAAGCGGCGGTACCAAGCTGTGGTCCGTTTCCGGACATGTAAACCGTCCCGGCGTTTATGAACTGCCGATGGGCTACGACGACATGGAGAAGTTCATCATGGAGGACTGTGGCGGCATGCTTGGCGGCAAGCAACTCAAAGCGGTGATTCCTGGTGGCTCGTCTGTTTACATCATGCGTGCCGACCAAATCATTGGTAAGGACGTACGCATGGACTACGAAGGTCTGGTCGCCGGCGGTTCGTCGGTTGGTTCAGGCGGGTTCATCGTAATGGATGAGACGGTAGACATCTTCGAGTCGACCAAAAACCTGACCGAGTTTTACAAACACGAGTCGTGTGGCTGGTGCACGCCCTGCCGCGAGGGCACGGATTGGTTGGTGAAAGTATTCAAGCGGATCGCCAGTGGCGGCGGCCGGCCGGAAGACGTTCAGCTGATGCTCGACTTGTGCGACAACATCGAGGGCAAATCGTTTTGTCCGCTCGGCGACGCAGCGTCATGGCCGATTCAATCGGCGATTAAGAGGTTTCCCGAAGATTTTAGAAAGCATCTCGTTAATGTAAACGGCGGGCCCGCTACCAATGTTTAGCGGCGGGAATTGCCCCTGAATATACGACGTTGAAACGGCGGGCGATGCCCGCCTCTAAACGAGTCGTTACTTAAATCAGAACTTAATAATGGCCACTGAAGTAATCAAAGTTAACGTCGATGGAACGGACTACGAAGTCCCGAAGGGCGCTCGTCTGATCGACGTGTGCCGTGACAAAGGCTACGACATCCCATCCTTCTGTTATTACGCCGACCTTGCGCTACAGGCATCCTGCCGCATGTGTCTCGTGCGGATCGAGAAGATGCCCAAGTTGCAAACCTCATGCACGATCACCTGCACCGACGGCATGGTCGTAACGACGCAAAGCGACGAAATCGAAAAGGCCCAGCGCGCGATGATGGAATTCCTGCTCGCGAATCATCCGCTTGACTGCCCTGTGTGCGATCGCGGCGGCGAGTGTGAATTGCAGGAAATGGCGTTTGACTGGGGCGGGCTCGAAGAGCGGTTTACTGAAAAGAAGAACTATCGTCCGGAGAAGTATCTGTCGCCGATGGTCGCAAACGATCCGCAGCGCTGCATTCTCTGCAAACGCTGCACGAGAGTTTGCGACGAATGGATGGGCGAAGACGCGATTGAAGCCGGCGGACGCGGCGCGAATACCGTCATCGGAACTTATGGCGGCTGGCTCGACTGTTCGCAATGCGGAAATTGTATCGAAGTGTGCCCGACCGGCACGCTTCTCGATGCAACTTACCGGCATCAGGCGCGTCCCTGGGAGCAGGAGCAGACCATTTCCACGTGCACCTATTGCTCGGACGGCTGTCAGATGTCGCTGGGCGCGCGTGGAGGCGAACTGATGCGCATCGTCGCGCGCGATCGCTACGTTAACGGCCTCAACGGTGAGTTTCTTTGTATCAAGGGACGCTTCGGCCATCCTTTTGTTAATCACGAAGAGCGCATCCGCACCCCGTTGATTCGTTACAAGAAAGGCGGCAAGCTCATTCCCGCAACCTGGGATGAAGCGATACGCCATGTGGCGCGCAAGCTCGATGAAGTGGTGGACGCTCATGGGCCAGACGCGCTTGGTGTCGTCGGCAGCCCTCGCCTTACCAACGAAGCGAACTATTTACTTTACAAATTCGCGATGGAGTTAGTCGGCACTAAGAACTACACCACCACCGAATCATTTGATCTGAATCCGTTCTTTGCGAATCTGGGCGCGCCCCTCGCGACTCACCGGGACATTCGCTACGCCAGGACGATCCTGCTGATCGGCGGCGAACCTGAGGAGCTCCAACCTCTGACCGGGAAACAAATTCGCCAGGCAGTCAGAAACGGCGGCGCAAAATTAATCGTCATCAATAGCGTGCCGATCAGGCTGGTCGAGCAGTCTTCCCAATTCATCCACATTCGGCCAGGGACTGAAGATGCGGCCGTACTTGCGCTGGCTGAAGCAAGCTCGGTCAAGACTGCCGCGGGGAAGATGGGCGTCGAAGGCTCAGACTTTGAGACCCTGAAGCAGGCGATCGATGAGACGAATGGCGATCTGGTGATCATGTTTGGGACTGAGCTTGGCGCAAGTGCACTGGCCGCCGTGGCCCAACTTCCCAACGTGCTGCGTCATGAGGGCATGCGCGTCCTGCTCCACCCGCTGCCGTTACACAACAATAGCGTTGGCGCTCGCGACATGGGGATGTTGAGCGGGCAAATAAGCGCAACTCAACTGCTCGACGCTGCGGGCGAGGCGATTAAGGCAGTTTATCTTGCCGGAAGCTTTTCAACCGATCAGTTACGCGGGCGTGAAACCGCGCTCGACAAGCTTGATTTTCTGGTAGTTCAGGAACTATTCGAGACCGAGACGACTGCCTTTGCGGATGTTGTGCTGCCGGCTGCTTCCTTTGCGGAAGTTGACGGCACGTTTACCAACAACGACGGCTTCGTGCAGCGGGTGCGGCAATCGATTCCGCCGGTAAATCAGGCGAAGGCCGATTGGATCATCACTGCCCAACTGGCGAACGAACTGGAAATGGATTTTGGCTTCAACCTGTCTGCGAGTGCGGTGTTTCTCGAGATCGCTGAACAAGTACCCGCATATTCAGGACTGCGTTATCCGTTGTTGAAGGATGAATCAACTCCGGTGCAGGCGAAATATGGAATTGTCGAAGGAGTGGACCTGACGGAGGAATTGAACTCGCTACGCGTTGCAGTGAATGCGTTGCCGGAAAGCGGCGAGAAGGTAACTGCAACGCCGAAGGTTGGTCACGAGCTTTTTAAGATAGGAACCCTTACTGACAAGGTTGCGCAGTTTCATTTGCTGGCGGCTGGAAATCCGCGCCCTGAGACTCTGAGAGTTTCGCCACTCTATCAGATTACGGTTGACGAGAACCTGCGCCAGGAGGCGGTTGTATCAGGTAAATAGTGAATCGTAAATAGTGAATGGACGACCTGTTCCCTGGGGCAATCTATTCACCATTTACCATTTACTATTCACTAACAAGATGGACCTTAGTAATCCATACATTCACGCTGCGTTGATCATCGTAGCGATTACGATCGCCTTTCTGACGATCATGTTGGTGGTGGCAGCCACGGTGCTGGGCGAGCGTCGTGTGCTGGCGTTTATTCAGGGCCGCGTGGGCCCAAACCGAGTGGGCTACTTCGGTGTGCTGCAACCTTTCGCCGACTTCATCAAGACAATGATGAAGGAGGATCTGGTGCCCGATCAATCCACCAGATTTGTCTTTCTGCTGGCGCCGATGATTGCCGTCGTGACGGCAATTATGGCCATCATCGTCTACCCCTTTGGTCCAGCTGTCACGCTTCCCTTTCTGGGGACGTTTCCTCTCGTCATTGCTCAGTTTGATGTGGCGCTGCTGTACGTGCTGGGCGTGACTTCAGTCGGCGTCTATGGAATCGCGCTGGCGGGCTGGTCGTCAAACAACAAGTACAGTTTGCTTGGCGGGCTGCGCTCAGCAGCCCAAATGATTTCCTACGAACTCGCGCTCGGACTGTCTCTGATCGGAGTTGTACTGTTGGCCGGGACCCTCAATCTCTATGAAATTGTCGAGCAACAGTCGGGTTGGTATGGCTCGCAGTGGAATATCATTTACCAGCCGCTTGGGTTCATCCTGTATTTGATCGCGGCGATTGCCGAGACTAACCGCGTTCCTTTTGATTTGCCGGAGGCCGAGACGGAACTGGTCGCGGGCTTTCACACGGAATACAGCTCAATCAAGTTTCTGCTTTTTTTCAACGCCGAATACATCAATATGATTACGGTGTCGATGCTGGCGACGACGCTGTTTCTCGGCGGCTGGAACGTTCCTTTTGCGGAATATCTTTTCGGCCGCGGCACCCTGCTCTTTGCATTTGTTTGTGTCATCGGATTTTTCGCCAAGATTATCTTCTTTCTTTTTCTTTACATTTGGTTGCGTGGGACGCTGCCGCGCTTTCGTTTTGATCAGTTGATGGACTTCGGCTGGAAGTTTCTGCTGCCGGTGGCGCTGCTGAATATTGTTTTGACCGCGACGGTCTTGTTTGTGAAAGGCAGTTGGGGCGGCTGAGGTTTGTGAAAAGTGAAAAGTAAAAAGTAAGAAGCCAACCGTTGCTGACTTTTCACTATTCACCTTTCACTCGTTACTGTTTTTTCTAATGAGCGCAATTTTATTCATTCTGTTTGCCGGGCTCGCGATCGGTTGCGCGGTTGCCGTTGTGGCACAGCGCAATCCGCTATACAGCGCCATCTCGCTCATCGGGGTTTTTGTTGCGCTCGCCGCAATTTATGTAACGCTTGCCGCTCCCTTTATCGCCGCGGTCCAGGTAATCGTCTACGCGGGAGCGATCATGGTGCTCGTAATATTTGTCATCATGCTACTCAATGTTGAGCAGGAGGAACGGCGGCGGAAACGCCTGGGTTTTCTGGTGCCCGTGGCGATTGGCATGGCTGCGATCCTGATTGCGGAAACGGCTTTTATTATCTATTCGGTGCAGGTCTCGGGCGCGAAGCCCCCGGGTCCAACGTCAGACGTAGGATTGACGCATTCCATCGGCGTAAATCTTTTTACGACCTACCTGCTTCCGTTTGAAGTGACCTCAATCCTGTTGTTGATGGCAATCGTCGGAGCCATGTCGCTGGCTCGTCAGGGAAAACTGCTGTCGGCAACTGCGCGCGTAGTGCCGGGCGCCCAGGTGTTGGCGATGGATATTGCCAGACCCCACGGCGAAGAGGATTTAACCGCGGTGGAAGCTGATACCACGGCCGAGTCGGCGCACTTGATGGGCGTGGAGTTTCAGAGCGATCCGGAGGAACGGGAGTAGGGCCTATGGAGCCACAACTGTCATGGTATCTCGCGCTCTCCGCCGTTCTGTTTACGATCGGCGCGGCCGGCGTAATCATTAAACGGAACGCGATTGCGATGTTCATGTGCATTGAGCTGATGCTGAATGCGGTGAACCTGACCTTCGTTGCTTTCTCGAGTTTCTTTCAGGATGTCAGCGGGCAGCTCTTTGTTTTTATCGTTATGACGGTGGCAGCGGCTGAGGCAGCGGTGGGACTGGGAATTATCATCGCCATTTTCCGGAATCGCGAGTCGCTTGACGTTGATGAAGCCAGCATTCTGAAGATGTAATTACCGGGACCGCGGTTACTGGGAGCGCGGGCGTCCCGCCCACAATGAGCGCGACAGCGCGAACAGCGGAGTTAGTAGGACAAAGAATGCGGGCGAGACGCCGGTCCCAGTGAAGAGTTGGATGGAAAATAACCTTCTAAGCTTAATCATTTTTGCGCCGCTGGCCGGCGCGGCCATCAATTGGTTTCTTGGCCGCCGCTTGCGCAACGAAAAGTTTATCGGGTTCGTCGCCTGTTCATCCGTAGGAATCTCAACCTTGGTCGCTTTCTATCTCGCCCTCAAACCAGGCGGCGCGCTCCATCTGGGCGAACCCGGCATCACGACTCCTGTTCTCGATCATCTCTGGACGTGGATTCAAGTGGGGCAGTTTCGCGCCGACTTCGGTCTGGCGATGGATCGCCTGAGCGGCACCTACGCGCTCTTTGTTACCTTCATCGGGTTCCTTATCCACCTCTTCGCCGTTGGCTACATGCAGAAAGACAGCGGCTTCTATCGCTTCTTTGCTTACCTCAATCTGTTCATGTTTGCGATGCTGACGCTCGTACTGGCAGACAACTTTCTGCTCATGTTCGTCGGCTGGGAAGGCGTCGGTCTCTGCTCCTACCTGCTGATCGGTTACTACACAGACAAGCAGGAAGCCGGCGACGCAGCCAAGAAAGCGTTCATTACAAACCGCGTCGGCGATTGGGGTTTTGTAATGGGCTTGATGCTCATCTTTGCGATTACGGCAGGAATGGGCGAAGGAACGATCAGTTTCTTTGATCACCCCGACACTCAGGTTAAGAGCGTCTTCAGCGTAATCAGCAGTCTGCCGGTTGAGGCTTTCACCTGGAAAGCAATTTTTGCGGGCGGCCTGACTTCAGTGGCGGTCTTGCTTTTCATCGGAGCGGCAGGCAAGAGCGCGCAAATTCCCCTTTATGTCTGGTTGCCCGATGCGATGGCCGGCCCCACTCCCGTATCCGCTCTGATTCACGCAGCCACCATGGTGACTGCCGGCGTATACATGATCGTGCGCTGTTCGGAGATCTACGTTCACGCCCCGACGGCAATGTTCATCGTCGCGATCATCGGCGCTGCGACAGCATTGTTTGCCGCAACCATCGGCATTGCTCAAAACGACATCAAGAAAGTGCTCGCGTATTCGACGGTCTCCCAACTGGGTTACATGTTTCTCGCTTGCGGCCTGGGAGCGTTTGGCGCCGCGATATTCCATGTAATCACGCACGCCTTTTTCAAAGCTCTTCTCTTCCTCGGTTCCGGATCAGTTATTCACGGCATGCATCACGAGCAGGACATGCGCCGAATGGGTGGACTCCGCAAGTATATGCCCATCACCTTCGCGACCATGTTGACGGGCTGGCTGGCGATCTCGGGAATACCAATCTTCGCCGGCTTCTTTTCCAAGGACGAAATTCTTTGGAAGGCGTGGAGCGCAGGGACATTTGCCTTGCCGAGTCCCGCATGGAGTAAGGCACTATGGTTTGTTGCAGCCCTGACGGCTTTGATCACAGCGGTCTACATGACCCGCATGATGGTCATGACTTTTTGGGGGACGGAACGCTTCCGGGAAAATCATGACGCTCAAAATGCTGAAGCTCCCGCGCATGGCGACCCGCACGTTTCGAATCATGGCGGTGGTCACGTTCACGTCCCGCACGAGTCGCCCTGGACAATGACCGTTCCGCTCGTTGTGTTGGCAATCCTTTCGACTTTTGGCGGGTTAATCGGCGTCCCTTATGCGCTCGGTTCTTTCTTTAGTGACCATCCAACAAACTACATCGAGCAAACTTTGGAACCAGTGATCAGCGAAGTTCCTTCCGCCGGTCATGGTGCGCACGGCGAAGCAGCCACCGAGCACGTAGAGTGGTTGTCTCCCAAGCCGCAGGAAACGGACGCCGCACCTCCGGTCCACTCGCTCGATAAGGCGAGTACAGCCACAACCGAGCACCCGCACTCGCCTGAGGGAATTCGGGCTGAACGGCTGCTAGCGTTGCTGTCGGTGGTGATCGCGGCGCTGGGTATCGCGTTTGGTTGGATAGTCTTTAAGAAGCGGCCTCTACTCGAGATGCCGCGCCTGCTGGAGAACAAGTACTACGTGGATGAGATTTATGAAAAGACGATTATTAAACCTATTACCGTGGGTTCACGCGAAGGTCTCTGGAAACTGTTTGACATCGGAGTCATAGACGGATTTCTTCACGCGATTGGTGAGGTAGTGACGGAAACGGGTGGACTTCTCCGCCGGTTGCAGGCCGGATTTGTGCGCGGCTACGCCGCAATTATTCTTCTGGGCGCTTTGGCTGTCATCGGCTTTTTTGCCTATTCGGCTATACAGGGTTCGGGCCTGATCCCGTAGGAGCCAGCGCCTTATTGTTATGCAGCAATATCTTCTAACCATCATTATTCTGGTGCCGGTCGTCGGCGCGCTGGCGACGGTCGGCTACAGCCTCCTGCCGGGCAAGCGCGAATCAAACTACAAATGGATCGCACTGGGTTTTAGTCTGGTTGACTTCGCACTTTCGCTGCTACTGATTCGCGGTTCGCAATCAGCCGCGTCGGGTTTCCGCTTCGTTGAAGACGTACTTTGGATCGGAACCATAGGCGCTCATTACCACGTCGGTGTTGACGGCATTAGCCTCTGGCTAGTCATTCTGACGACGCTGCTGATGCCGATAGCTATCATTTCAAGTTGGACGGCGATTCAGAAACGACAACTTGCTTACTACGTTTTCCTCGGGCTTCTGGCCGGAGCCATGATCGGCGTCTTTGTTTCGCTCGATCTGCTGCTGTTTTATCTGTTCTTTGAAGCTTCCCTGGTGCCGATGTTTTTCCTGATTGGAATCTGGGGCGGAGAGCGAAGAATTTATGCGGCGGTAAAATTCTTTATTTACACAGCAGTCGGCAGTTTGCTGATGCTGGTGGCGATCATTGCTCTCTTCTACATTTACGGCACGTTTGACTACACCACGATACTCGCGGCGATGACTGCCGGCGGCACCACGCTGTCGTCTCAGGCGCAGTTTTGGTTGTTCCTGGCTTTCGCTTTTGCGTTTTGTATCAAGATTCCGCTGTTTCCGCTGCACACCTGGTTGCCCGACGCGCACACCGAAGCGCCAACTGCAGGTTCGGTTATTCTCGCCGGCGTATTGTTGAAGATGGGAACTTACGGCCTGCTGCGCTTCAACCTTGGACTCTTCCCGGAAATGGCGCGCGAGTTTGCGCCGGTAATGATTATCCTGGCGGTCATCGGAATCATCTATGGCGCTCTGGTCGCCATGGTTCAGCCTGACGTGAAGCGGCTGGTTGCGTATTCTTCAGTCAGCCACATGGGGTTTGTCGTGTTGGGTCTCTTCTCATTTACTGAAATGGGAATTCAGGGCGCGCTGTTTCAAATGCTGGCGCATGGGGTTTCGACCGGGGCGCTCTTCCTCTTCGTCGGATTTATTTACGAACGCCGGCACACGCGCATGATTAGTGAATTTGGCGGGCTATCCACTCCGATGCCATGGTTCGCTACCCTCTTTGTGATTGCATCACTTTCATCGATCGGCCTGCCTTTTTTGAATGGCTTCGTTGGCGAGTTTCTAATCATGATTGGCAGTTGGACCTCGAACGCCATCCCGTACCCGCGCATCGCGACTATGCTCGCCGGCACGGGCGTGATATGGGCGGCAGTCTACATGCTATGGATGCTGCAACGCGTGGTGTTTGGGAAAGTAACGAACCCTGAAAATGCGAACCTGCAGGATCTAAACGCCCGTGAGATCGGACTGATAATTCCCTTGTTGGCGTTGATGCTCTTCATGGGCGTTTACCCCGGCGTATTTCTGAATCGGTCCCGGGCCAGTGTTGAGGAAATTCGCATTCGGGTGGGAGAGCCAACCACAGGCGGGTCTTTTGAAACAGCGGCCGGAAACGAAAACAAGGACCCTGAGCGATCCACGAAACCACACTAACAACACTAATGAATTTCTTCGCTCTACAGTCCGTCTTGCCCGACGTTAGCTTCGCGTTAATCCTGCCGGAGCTGATTGTATGCCTTGTGGGCGTGATCGTGATGCTCCTGGATGCCTTCGCAAAGCCGACTCAACGGTGGGTTACAGGCAGTGTCTCGCTGGCCGGACTAATTGGAGCAGCCATCGGCGCCGCCTGGCTTTGGGTCGGATGGAACGGAACGGCTGAAGCCTTCAACGGCATGATCGTTCTGGACGGGCTTCGTTTGGGGTTCACTTTTGTTTTCCTGATCGTCTCGGCGTTGACACTCCTCATTTCGATGGTTTGGGTTGAAAGCGAGCGGCTACCAGCAGGCGAGTTTCATTCGTTGCTGATGTTCGCCACCGCCGGCATGATGTTCATGGCCTCAGCCGGTGACCTCGTAATCGTTTTCCTGGGCCTCGAGATCCTGTCGATCGCCACTTACGTTATGTGTGGCTTCCGTCGCACGGACGTGCGGGCCAATGAATCCTCAATGAAGTATTTCATCCTCGGATCATTTTCGTCAGCCTTTCTGCTTTACGGCATTGCACTAACTTACGGCGCTACCTCTACCGCCGCCGGCTTGCCCGGAACTACAAACATCGCAGAGATAGCCCGCCGACTTCCTGAGGCGCAGTTTCCACTGCTGCTGTTCGCGGGCGCGGCCATGATGCTGGTTGGGTTTGGGTTCAAAATTGCCACCGCGCCCTTTCATGTTTGGACGCCAGACGTCTATGAAGGCGCGCCTACACCGGTCACTGCCTTCATGGCCGCCGGGCCAAAGGCCGCAGGCTTCGCATCTTTCGTCCGCGTTTTTGTCTTCGCTTTCCCGTTCGTGGTGGCCGGTCCTGCGACGGTTGGAAGCCAGATTCATCAAGCGTGGATATGGGCACTGGTAGCTCTCGCCATAGCCACGATGACCGTCGGCAACGTGGTGGCGATCACGCAGAATAATGTGAAGCGAATGCTCGCGTATTCTTCAATCGCACATGCGGGCTATGCAGTGGTGGGATTTATTGCTGCTGGCGCTGCGGCGGACTTTGAACAACGCGACGCCGCGATTAGCGCCGTCCTCTTTTATCTGCTTACTTATGCCGTGATGAACCTGGGCGCTTTTGCCGTAGTGCAGATGATCGCGCGCTCAGGCGATCGCCGCACCGAGGTGGAGGACTACAGCGGTATTGGCTTTCAGTCACCATGGCTGGCATTTGCTTTGTCTTTGTTTCTGCTGAGCCTGCTCGGCATGCCGCTCACCGCAGGTTTTATGGGCAAGGTAATGGTTTTTCGCGCCGCGCTCGATCAAGGTTACTACGTGCTGGTAGTTATCGGTGTCCTGAACACAGCCGTGTCCGCTTACTATTATTTGCGGCTAATCATCGTGATGTTCTTCCGTGAGCGAACTACCGCCTGGGAGGCCCCGCGTATCCCGGCGAGTATCGGAATCGTGTTAGTGTTGACGATTCTCGGCGTGTTCTACCTCGGTCTGTTCCCCGGTCGAGTAATCAATGCCATCCAAACAAAACCGGCTATCTCCGTTTCGGTTCGCTAGCTCGCCCCTTTTGCAAACTGACTTTTAGGCTAATCCCGCAAATGACTGCTGAAGAACACGCTGCGCAAGTCAAAGGCGAGCTGGGAGACGCCTGGTTGCCGAATATCTACCGCGACCGCATCCGCAAGCTTCGCACTCGTTCATACACCTTACCTGCGGTAACGGCGAAGACGCGTGTAGAGATCCATCACACCTTGCTGGGGGTTGAACTAAAAGCCGGCCGCAAGCGACTGCTGTGTCCAGATCTCGCGACCGCGCGATATCTTTCAGTCTTTGCCCGGGCCGGCTGCGAGGATGTAGCGTTGCCTTACGACATCACGCGGATCTCACAACTTGCGGACGAGCTCGAGTCGTCCTGGCACCGGATGTTTCTGCTCGCGGAACACTATGCACGGGAAGAATCGGAAGCTTTCAAGTCGCGAGTAAGGCGGTTATTGATCAGCAAGATCAGGTCTGAGGTTTTCGAGGCAGGCGCCGGCAGCTCCGTTCCGGAGTTCAAGCAGACCACCCGGCAAAGGAAGACTTAAGTGTGCACGAGCTTTCCACTTGCTTTAGCGAAGAGTTCGAAGTTTAATACTCGACAACATGATTGAAGAGCTCAGGGAAGTATCGACCGAAACGCCGCCATCTGATCCAGTCGCCACCTTGCCGTTTCCTTTTAACCAACACACCTTCTGCCGTTACGAGCCGATCGAACAACGCGTTGAGAAAGCGCGGGTGCTGGTCGTTGATAGCTTGTTGCGCGATGAAGATGATCTCTCAGATGTAGCCCGCACTGAGTGGGGCAGCACCACGGCGATTGAGATCAAGCGCGAGCGGAAGATTGCCGGCATGGCGATCGAAAACATCCTCAGCAACATTGAACGGCTGGTCAAGAATCCCATCACGGAAGTCACCCATTTAGCTTTGATTGCCGAGGCTGCGGAGAAGTTTAAGCCGGATGCGATCGTAATCAGCGGCACGCTGCGCGACTTCGACTACTACAATCCTGAAGTGATTGAGACCTTCGGCGAATTCATCCGCACCACTAAGGTTCCGGTTCTGGCGATCTGTGGGGGACATCAATTGGTCGGAATGAGTTTCGGCGCTCGTGTAATCACGCTCGACAGGCTTGAGCAACATGAGCAACGCTTGAATCGCCCTTTGGAATACCAGTACCGGTTCATCCGCATAACGGATGCAAAGGACGCGATCTTCAAAGGAATGGCTAACCCGAGTTCCGGCATATGGCAGGACTACACCACTGAAGCGCGCGTGCTGCGCGTCTGGCAAAATCACGGCCTCCAACTCGATCGGCTGCCTGAGGGCTTTAATCTTCTGGCGACTTCATACCTTTGCCGTAATCAGATGATGGTCAAACGCAGCGAGGGCCAATTGATTTACGCGGTGCAGTTTCACCTGGAAAAATCGTTTGAAGACTGGAACAAGTCGCGCACTCGCTGGGAGCATCAAAACGAATCGCGTGACGGTAGAATACTATTCGAAAATTTCCTCATCCTCGCTCTCGCACATTTACACTGACCGCTGATCGCCCTCAGTGGTGACTCGAGCGCACCTTCGATTATGGAAGTGATGACGCGCTCAAACACCACCTCCCGCTTTAAAGTTTTCATTTTAGTCATGCTGCTCGGGTCACTTCCTTCCGCTTGTAGAAACCCCGTCAGAAACAGTTCTCAGCCGCAGTCGCGCAACGAGTCCGGGCTCGGTGTGTTCGAGGATTACCTCGACTCCGATCTGCAACCTGCTGATGGATTTGACTTCCCTTTCGGTCGCGGCGACGGTGGCGGTGCTTATGTTGATAAAGCAACTGGTTTGAACTACAACGGCTGGTACGTCGCCACCCGTTTTGCGGAGAATTACAGTCTGGGAATACATCCAGGCGAAGATTGGAATGGGAGCGGCGGCGGAAATTCGGATTTGGGCCAGGATGTCTTTGCAGTGGCCAACGGCCGCGTCACTTTCGCTGCCAACTGCGGCAAACTATGGGGCAACGTCATCGTCATTAAGCACGCGTTTTATGAGAACCACGAAAAGCAGTATGTCATTTCGCTTTACGCGCATTTGCAGAAGATTAATGTCCGTGTCGGTGAGACGGTGAGCCGAAGACAGCGAATTGCCACGATTGGTCAGGATCCTGATAAGTTGTTTGATGCGCATTTACATCTTGAACTTCGCCGTGATGAATCGCTGGCACCGACCTACTGGCCCAGCTCAGATAACAAGGATGTGAACTGGGTAAAAGAACATTACCTTGACCCCAGTGCTTTCATTAAGAGTCATCGTAAGACGGTGGTGCCGCAGTCAGAACGTCTTCTGGTTCTTGTCGATCAGGCAAGTTACAAAATGCGGTTATACGAACGGAATGTTCTGTTAAAGGAGTATGACGTGAGCTTCGGCCAGGCTGCTGGGTCCAAGCAACGGGAGGGAGACAACAGAACGCCTGTCGGTATGTACTTTGTCATCCAAAAGCTTCGAGGTAAGTTCGACGGTCCTTACGGTGATTACTACGGCGGACACTGGATCAAGATTAATTATCCAAATCGCTTCGATGCCGCTCGCGGAATCGGAGAGGGGTTGATTAATGCGACACAGGAAGCTCTCATAACCAAGGCGTGGGAATCTCGTGGACCTACACCACAAAATACTCTGTTGGGCAGCGGGATAGGCTTTCACGGTTGGATTCGCGAATGGCAAAACGAAGGGTCGAGACACCTTTCCTGGGGTTGTGTGGTGTTGCACCTTAAGGACGTCAAAGAATTCTACGACCGTGTCGATGAAGGGACGATGGTAGTAATCTTTTGAAGGATGAAGATAACTTCACAGTCTCTTACTGAATTAACACTTGCAGGCGCGGCGCGAACCCTGGCACGACGCGACAGCACGCTGGCGTCTATTCTCAGGGAGAACGGACCGCCGCCGCTTTGGGCACGCAAGCCTGAATTTTCTACCCTCGTACACATCATCCTGGAGCAACAGGTTTCGCTCGCATCGGCAGCTTCAATCTTTGCCCGGGTAAGACAGAACACAGTTCCCTTTCGCCCAGCCCGCATGATCGAACTAGGTGAGGGACATCTGAAATCGCTGGGACTAACTCGACAGAAAACTGCCTACTGCCTGCACCTGGCAGAGTCTTTGGCCGAGAAGCGCTTACGCTTGTCGCAGCTCTCGCGGATGCATGATGACGAAGCCCGCGCGGCGCTGATGCAGGTAAAAGGAATTGGCAGGTGGAGTGCGGATATCTACTTGCTGATGGCAATGCTGCGGCCCGATGTCTGGCCGTCAAACGACCTGGCCCTCGCTATCGCAGTCAGGAACTTGACTGGTCGCAGTGCGGTACCAAGCCAGAGCGAACTGCAAGAAATGGCCGAGACCTGGCGGCCGTTTCGATCTGTTGCTGCCCGTATGTTCTGGCAGTATTATCTGGCGCAACAAAAAGCAGCGCGTGCTATGCGCAGGAAGTAATCAAGGAGAACTGTGACAAAACACCTGAAGCTCGCCAGCCTGTCGATCTCGGCGCTACTACTATTCGTCTCAGCCGTGTCAGCACAAGTGCCTTACCCGAGTCTCGCCTTTACGCGAGAGTCTAACAGCGAGGGCTCGACTGACTATGTGCTAAGGCCTAAGGTGGAAGAAATTCAGAAAAAGGCCGGCGGAGTTGATAAGCCCTACCAGATCGTCGGAGTTTTGGCTCGGCCGGCTAAAGCGATGGCAGTACTGCTTTTCTTAAACGCACAAAAGGAAATTCAATTTGATCCGCAAGCGAATTCACGCGTAGTCATCACGGTGGATGGAGTGGAGCTGCCTCGCTTGCAATACGAGCTTACAGCGACCACCGATTCCGATGTGATCAAACTTCAAATTGCGAACGTGATGATTCCGCTCAAAGATTTGCAACGGATCGCGAAAGGTGCGTCCGTCACTTTAAAGATAGGATCCGTTGTTCACCAGATCGAGAAAGACAACCTAAGCGCTCTGCGATATCTGACTGCGGAAATTGAAAAGGACCTCGCCAAATAACAAGGCGCTCTACGCGTCTCTATTTGGATATGGATGAAGCTGATGTGAATGGCCGCGAGGCCATCGTGAAGTCAGACGCGGCCGGCACATTTTCCATCGTCAATTCGATCAGGCGGTCCACCACGCTGTTAAGATCCTTCGTTTCGGCAAACACTCGAAGCTGTTCCTCTGCTGAAGTGCGTCGCTCCAGGATTGTATGAACGTGCTCTATCTCCTTACGCGAGCCAAGCTCATCGACCACATCGTCAACAAAATCCAGCAGCTCCAAAACGAGATCGCGCGTCGGCACTTCCTTCTGCTTGCCGAAGTCGATCATCTTGCCTTCCAGTCCCCAACGCACAGCGCGCCACTTGTTTTCCTGGATCAACATTCGCCGGTAGAGACGAAAGCCAAGATTCTTCTCAATTAATTTCGTGAGCTTGGCGACGATTGCCTGAAACAAAGCCGCAATGGCGATTGTGTCATCAACGCGAGTGGGAATGTCGCAAATGCGAAACTCCAGCGTCGGGAAGATTGGATGCGGCCGCAGGTCCCACCAAATCTTGCGGCCATCGTTGATACACTTCGTTTTAACCAGCAGGTCCACGTAGCGCTGAAAATTGCTGTAAGAGTCGAAATGATCAGGAATATCAGTGCGGGGAAACTGTTTGAACACTTCGGTTCGGTACGACTTGAGGCCCGTGTTATGGCCCATCCAGAATGGCGATGAAGTGGTCAACGCCAGTACATGAGGAAGAAAATAGCGCGCCGCATTCATGATGTGGATCCGGCGCTCTGGATCGGCAACACCAACGTGAACGTGCAAACCAAAAATCAGCAGCGACCGGGCAACAGTCTGGAGTTCCTGAACCAGGAGCTCGTAACGCTCGTCTTCATAAATTTTTTGGTCCTGCCAGCGTGAAAACGGATGAGTTGAAGCCGCGACAATGACCAACCCTGTCTTTGCCGCCAGGGCAGAGATGATGCTGCGTAAACGGGTAATGTCCGCGCGAGCTTCTTGAATGTTTTTGCAGATTCCCGTGCCCACCTCGATCATCGACTGAATCATTTCCGGCTTGATCTGCTCGCCGAGAATCATCTTGCCTTCTTCGAGAAACTCGGAGACGTGGCTTCGAAGTTCACGAGTGTGAGGGTCGACAATCTGAAATTCTTCCTCAATCCCCAAAGTGAATTGATCAAACATGGGCGCTGCTCCCTTTTCTGCGCGAGTTCAGGACCTTAAACCATCGCGAATCATTTGCCAGTCAGGCTTCGCCGCGCTGAATACTTCGTGACGAAGATGACGCCAGGCGCCGAGGGGCGAATGAAGCGGACTATAAAGATCAAAATGAAGAGACCACTTTGGTGGAGTTCCCTCTAGGTAAAGAAAGTGCATTACTGACGCTGCCCTATCCTTCTCTACAAACCCACCATCAGTGTTCCCGTGGTTGGCAAACAATCGCGTGAAATCATTGCGTTGAGACAGCAATGAATGAAGCATCGGCCACGCCGTGAATTCAAAACCGACGCCGCCTTCGCCCCAGACGTTGCTTATCTGACGCACCGCCTGCCAAAGATCTCTTTTCACCAGCCGCGAGATAATTAACAGCAAGGCTTGCTGACCCGGAACGGAAAGCGAATCAAACGCCGCTGCATCATTGGGGTGGCCCCACATTCCCGCCAACTTACCGTTCAAGGATTCTCGGAGGTCCGCCGGCAGGTCTGCCCAACGGAGAAGGCTAACTGGCGTCGTCGTCTCCACTGCTGCCAAGCCCCTCCTCAATCAGGCTACGGTTCTCGTCTGACAGGCTCTGAAATCTGAGCCCTACGCCACGTCCTGGATTGGTATAAACGACCTCGGCATTCGCGACGATTTGTCTGCCATCGCTAAAAGGAATGCGAACGAGAAGCACGGAACCATCGGGCAACTCTGCCTGGGTATTCATGTAAAACCCTCCGACGCTGATGTCCTTCGTGCTCGCCACGCCGGTAGCATCCTTGCCGTCGAAAAAGACGTCCACTATCAAACGGGATCGATCGTAGCGCCGGCGATCGTCGGGCGTCGTCGCGCTCTCCCTTTCCTCTTCAACCACAGCCGCCTCCTCAAGTTACCTTCTGCTCCACAGGATCATGGTACATCTTCGCCGCGACGGCAACTCAAATCTACTTTCGTGCGCTAATGATAAAGGTCGGCACCATTCCTCCGCCGGAGCTGACGTTGGCCAACTCCGAGAATGAAAGGCGCGTGAACGCCGACTTCACCTTGCCGTTAAATAGGAGTGGATCGAGATCAACCAGTTGCTCGGCAAATTCGATCGTGCCGTCCTCTTGCAACGCTGGAAAGGTCTCCCGCGCAGTGGGCACGCGTTCCTGCACGAGATAGTCTCCGTTCGCCAGGGCAGTTTGCAAAGCGTTCGCCCAGGTGGCCTCGTCCGTATTCCAACCAATCGTAATTCCGTGGCCGCCATAGTCGTCATTCGGTTTCAGCACCAGTTTTTCCTGATTGGCACTGATGTACTCGAGCAGGTCGACCTCAGTCCCGAAATAGTCGCTCTTCTCCGCGCGGACGAGCCGGGTCCAGGGCACGTGGGCGCGAATCGCCTCCTGCTCTTCCGCACTGAACAATCCAGATCGTCTCTGGTCTGTCAGGACCGCGAACAGCGCTTTCTTATGAATCAGTTTGGAGCGAAAACTATTGACCATGCAGATCGCACGGGCTCGATACGCGTCGAGGAGCGCCGGCGCTTCTTCGATGATCGGCAAATACTCGTTAACCAGTAGCCGCTTGTAAACGATATCGATCTGGAAATCGCCCACGCACAGGCGATTGTTTTCAAACACCAACTCCTGCGGCGTGCAGATCGTGGTTGGGTAACCCTCCCCCTCGAAGAATGCTTTGAAGAGTTCAAACTCATTTTGGGTCGGCCTGTCCGGCAGGTCGACTATGGCTATCCGGGGCGCCTCATCCGGCTTCCGACCGAGAAACTCTTCATAAGAATCCAGTAGCACATCCAACATAAAACGGCTGCCGTACAAGGGCCGGACATTGTACGACTCGCCAAACTTCTGCATGACAGGGAGCCGCGAAAAGATGTCGTAGGCCGCATCCACGTAGGCAATGCCGGCTGGGCTCTCGCCATTGAGTTCGACAAAACTGTAAGCGCTGTCGGTGAGAAAAGAATCGAGTCTGGCAGTTGGTGAAACTGCCCGATAGCCCGGATCAATGCTGATGAGGTCCCGCTCAATACCAGTCAGCCCCAGATCAACGATTAACGAATCGTCGCTGATGGCCGCATCCTTGACCTTTTCGATCGCGCTCCAAACGGTTTCGCAGATCCGACAGATGCGCGCGAAGTCTTCTTCCGTGACAAAGTGGGGACGAAGATATGGCGACAACCTGCGGCCGCCGAAAATCAACTTCGCCCGTTCCAATCCTTCGTCGAGCATTCTCCTTGACGATTCTGCAAGCTCGTCGTCTCGGAGTAGTTCGTGATAATGGGAGACCGCCTCGTGAACCATAGGAACAATACGGGCTCTTGGGAAAAAGTCTTTAAGTTTCCGGCTCGATTTCGCCGGCTAGCGCGATATTTCTGGAGGGGGTTAGAGTAGCACAGCAGGTTGGAGTGCGGCCACGACGGAAAGCCGCTAAAGACTTTCCGCCGTAGGCGTTCACCAGGGCGGTTTGTGTTCCCGGTTAGATGTTCGAGAGAGGCGCAGTCAAACTACTGCCTGGTCTGGACTGTGATTACCAGTTTCTGCTTGTTGCGCACAACATCGTAAGAGGACATCCCAGTGTCGTTGTTGAATAGCGTCTGTGGAACGGGGCGTGAAAAGACTTGCTGGCCGTTGATTGCTACGATTACGTCACCCGGTTTCAGGCCTGCTTTGAACGCGGCAGTAGTTGGATCAACGTCGACCACCAGCAATCCGCCGGTTGCGCCAAAGTGAATCGCGGCCTGCGGTCTGAGAGTAATCGCCTGGATTCCGCGAGACAGGAGGAATCCTGAACGACGTCCCTTGGCCGCGTTTTGGCCGGCTCTCCTGTGACCTTGAAGAGGATCGGGTGACTCACTCAACTGAATCTCCATCGCTTCCAACGCGAGTTTCTCCGGGCGGGCGATAGTGAACTTGACTGAATTGCCCGGTCCCGCACCATCCAATAACCAGGTAAACTCTTCCGCATTTCGAATTTCATCATTGTTGACTTGAAGAATAACGTCGCCCGGCCGAAGGTGCGCGCGCGCGGCGGGACTGCCGGGAACAATCGACGTCAGCAGAATTCCTTCGCGCTTTCCGGCCAGCAAGCGTGCGCGATCCACTTGCCAACCTTGTTGCAGGATGCGTTCGAACGACAGGGCGCCGATTGGCTCGCCCATAACTCCGAGCCAGGGTCTGGGGACGCTGGCCTGTCTGTCGATTACGCGCTTCGCTGCGCTGCGCACCAACTCCAGCGGCACAATAGTGGCTTCGTTACCCTTTACGGCGTCAACAATTCCCAACGTTTCGCCGGCATCGTTAATGGCGATCCCGCCCATGTTTGCCAGGGTTAACTTGTTCGACTTGATGCGGACACGATGCAGTTTGCCGGAAGGCGCACGGCTAATTTTGATTACCGTCGCGTCGGTTTCTCCAATACGCACATACATCGATGCATTGGCACCGCCTGATCCCTGCGAGGCAGGCTCTGGACCAATCAAGCGAAGATGCTGGCCCAGCTCAATCTTTTCCACTTTTGCATCAATGAGCCCCGGCAAGTTGCCATTGTCCAGAGTGATTACTGACAGTCCAGTCAATCCGTCCAACCCGACATAGCGGCCGACAATCCGTTTCCCTTCCCGCGTCACAACCTTAATGTCTGCCGGCTCGAGGAGCCCACGGGTGAACGCGATCGGGGGAATTCCCGCAATTGCAGTCGGCGCGACGGGGGGACCAATACCCTTCGGCATGTCTTTCTGATCCGGCTTTGGAGCCATCCTCGGTGTGGGAACCGGGAAGCCATGCGGTGCAGGCATTACTTGCGGAGCAAAATGAATCATTGGCATCTCAACTTCCGCTTCCGGCAGCCACACGGCAATAGTCCGGCCATCATCAAGAGCCAGGCCGGCAATTACATTCGTATGAATCTCGTTTTCTATCTGAAAGGATTTATCGAGCTTTGCTATAGCCGCAAGTTCGTTTGCACGAAGCAGCATGCGAAAGAGCTTGCGGCCATTTAAACCGTGCAGGATGGTCACAACTTGTGGGGCGCTTGTACCCTGCTGGATTACGACCGGTCGCACTGGCGAAACGCGCGTGGCGGTGTGGATCTTTTTTTGCACGGCCGCCTTGGCAGCTTTTGCACGAGCCTCAGCCGCCGATGTCTCGACCACTGTCTGCCCCGCTACCTGAAAACTAAATACGCTGGAGAGTGTTATCAGGACAATGAAACGAATTGTAATTTCCATTCTCATTTATAAATCAATCTTGCCGGTGATGACTTTCAATATTCTCGTAGCCTCAGACCGATGCGCGTTTCGCTTTCCGCATAAATATCCGCCCTACCATGCGCCTCTTGACGACGCCATCAATGGTGTCGGGTTCTGAGTCAATACCCGCTGAGATCCGAAACTAACACCGGGAACTGAAATTGTTTTCGGTGTTCCGCGACCATTATTAACAGACACTTTCAAGGCTTGCGGCGCTGAATCAATCGGGAATACTGAATGGCCCTCTGCCACCAGTTCATCGAGGCGAACAACTTTCGCGGGAGACTTCGCCTGATCGCGGGTGGTTGGGCGCCTTGCCACCATCTGGGTCGCTTTCGCAAAATCACGACTTCTATCAGGTTGGGTTCCGCCTGAATTTATCGCCTTCCCTGATTGGTTCACCTGTGAAGTAGCGGGAGATGCAGCTTGAACGTCTTCGTTGCCGGCCCCGGGCGTAGTCGCCGAGGGTTTCACCTGGACTTGTGGCACTACCGCCACGACGGGGTTGCTGCTGCCTGGATCTAAACGCAAGACTAAGAACGCGGAACCGATTAACAGTAGTAACGCCAAGCAGGCCGTTATGCGATGACCGAAGGAAAGGTTACCTATCGTAAGCAGATGCGAAACCTTGTTCTTTTCACCTGCGATTCGGGCTCTTAGACGAAACTCGAAATCGTTGGGAGCTTCCACCGTCCCCAGGCTTGCAACAATGGCTCTCAATTTGAACTGCTGGTCGAAGAATATTCCACACTCACCGCAGCTTGTCAGATGAATATTGATTGCCGGGCTAAGAGCTTCGTCCTGGCCCGCCTCTTCAATTTCCCGGCGAATGTTTCGACACCCGATATTGCTTTCAAACGTTTTCATTTTATTCCTCAGTATTTCAGAGATACGCTGTCATTTTTTCCCGCAAAAACCCGCGCGCGCGGCTGATTCGTGATTTCACTGTTCCTTCGCTCGTTTCGAGGATGCGTGAAATTTCATCATAGCTTCGGCCTTCAACGTCCCGGAGAATCAGTGGCGCCCGATATTTTTCGGGCAGCGTAGCAATCGCTCGCTGCACTGCACCGCGGCGTTCCGCATCCACCATTTCCACGTCCGCCAACGGCCGGCTATCGGGGGGATTAAACTCCTGCGGCTCAGCGCCATCCTTCGATTGGAAAAACCCTGTTAGCGATACCATCCGGCGCCGTTTCCGCTTACGTAATTCACTAATCGCCAAATTGGTGGCGATTCGGTAAATGTAGGTCGAGAATGCATATGTCGTCTGGTAGCGGTCAGCCGCCCGATAAACCCTGACAAACGTCTCCTGCGCCAAATCAACCGCCCCATCGTAATCGTTGGTCATCCGATAGATATAACTCGTAATCTGATTACGATAACGGCTCACCAGTTCCGCAAAGGCGTCCTCGTCACCTATCCGTGTGGCCTCGATGAGCGCATGATCGGAAGCCGGATCCGCAACAACTTCGGGCCGCACCGCGGCGGCGAACGTGAAATCACTAATCGTGCTAATTGTATCCATCAGGGCAGGTAGGCTCACACGCGCTGACGAGTTCCTTCTAAATTGAATGCTCTTGCGAGCACCAGGTCCGGGCTGTTCGCCTGATTATACCCCGACAGATGATCGCCCGCAGCTTATACACGCCGCACCGGCTTCAAGGTTCCGAAAGGATGGGTTTAACTCAGGGCTAGACTGGGTGAATGGCGTTAAGGGCTAAAAATCCAAAAATGTATGCAGAATACCCTGATGGCGCACTATGCCGCGAAGATCCAATAACTATTGTCAGACAGGTGAGACGCCGTCTTTACGGTTCGAGTTCTGAAACTTCGACTGGAATCCAGGACAATGCAGCAAGAATACGCACTTCCCCGGGGGCTGAATAAACCGTCGCTGTCGATGGCTAGTGCTATTTTGCTAACCGCCGCGAGGCTTTCAAACCCTCACTTTCCCTTGACGAGATGGCCGTTTCCAACATATCGTCGCGCTCGCCTTACGATACCTTTGATTCCCACTTTCAGTCCGTGGAATCTCAATTCAGTTTTGGTTTTACGATCTCGAAGGTGGGCCAACACCACCTGGGTCGTTAGGTTTTTCTTTTCCTGGCTAACTCAGTGCCTTAATCCTTTACGAGGCCTGGTTCCTGTCGGACAACAAAATGCATCGAGCACTGCAAATCCTGTACGGACTACGTCAAGACAAAGGCGCAGAAAGACAACCGACCTTTGAGACTGACTTGATCGACCTGGATCGCATTATGGCGGGGAAACATCCTTATCGACTGAGCGCCCGCGAGCTTCAAGAACTCATGAACTCGCCAAACTTCTCGCGCGGAGCGTCAGGGAACACGGCTGTATTACCGAACCAGGAGTATCTTTACCGAATATCGACGATTACCAAACTGCTCAGCTACACAACGCAGTGGCATTCCACATCGCCTCGGAGGGAAGACTTGCCTTGGGTTGCGTTCCGATTCTTCGAAGCTGAGGTCAGTAGGATGAGGAGATGGTTACCCCTCGCCCAATACGCTGGCGGTGAGTTCGCAAGTCCCCGAGGCTTTAGTTTTTGGTCGAGTCAAGAGCTCATGCAGAGCCCGCTTTCGCGGCTATTGGAAAACGCACATCGAGTCGGAGTCCCGAATGACTGGCTCGACGAGGTGAGCGTAATCATGAGGTGTCGAACCAAGTATCTTGAAAGCGAAAATCTAGCCCATATCCCAACGGTTGTTGATAGTTTCGATTCACATATCTTTCATCCCACAAAGGAAGTGGAACGCCCGACTTGCGGTGTTGCTATCAATCTAAAGCTAAGCAGCAGTCTTTCAACTGGCCGAGATGAATACGTTTTGGGACCAATTCAAACTGACGCTATTGAGGTATACCCAGTTCGAATACCAGGAGATTCGAGCCCTCAGATTGATTCGTTCTCGATGGTCCTGCTAGGTTTGCTTGAAACCCACTACGCTGGTATGTAAGCGATAGAACACTTAAGGTAACAATTTCATGGATACCAATGGCGATGAGTCACTGCTTGATAAGGTCGGCGTCGACAAGAGATACACTCCTTCGCGGGATGAGTGGGAACTTGAGTTAGGCCGTTTGCTTGTAGGAGAGCGAGACTACGCCTTAATTCAACTAGGTATAACTTCCTACGTCGATCGTATAGTGGAGAGATCTCACGATCCGGTGGTTTCAAGCCAAAACCTGGAAATTGCATTGCGTCACGTTGTATCTGCCTGGAAGCCACATAATGTTAATGCTTCGTACCTCACATTTTGCCTTATGGACCTTCTTGCAGCCCACCAGCCACCCGAAGGCTTCGCCAAGATTCTTGGTTTCATGCAGCAGGGTTTTTACTTTCCTGAAATTCCATTGTCGCAGGGTGGTTATGGAGCCGGACATGACCTCCACAAGAAGGCGCTTTTGACTCTCGAGTACTATTATCCGACTGCTCATCCTGGCTGGAGAGAGGATCCAGCATTCGTCAGCTATCTAGACGTTCTTGAGAATCATCTGCAGGATCAGAGGTTCTGTAGTTACGCAATTGGGCGTTTCGTAGGACTCAACATTATTGGCATTCAAGACATCAAGGTGCGCAGTGCAATCGAACTAAACCCAGACGCGATTCACGAGATTGTTTCCTTCCTCAGTACGAGAACTAGACTCGCTAGCATCGAGAGCGAATTGTCCAAGGTGTACACGCAGTGCTTTCTGGTTGGGAGAGAAGCAATAGAACGTTTCGAACACGTTTTGTCGACTCTTGGCATATCGCTGATGCGGTCGAACGATGGGCCGCAATTGGAACTCAAATTGCCAAGAGGCCAAGGGGCAATAACAATCGATTTTGCGGCGGATGACGTTATCGAGCTCCTTGAGCTGGGAAACGATCGCGGCGTTGAGAGAGCAAAAGCGTTAGCGGCCGCCGAATATAGTTGATCACTGAAACCTGCGCTTAAGACCTGGGTTTCTCGGTTGTTATCGATCTAGGGATTGAGCGTTCAGACTTCGTAATCTAAGCAGGATCAAGTTAATGGCTCAAGAAGTTAAACGCAAAGTCGAGTGGTTTCACAGAAACCTTGAACTGCAACTCGAGGATCTTTACCGTGAAGATGAAGGCGCGCTTATCAAAACCTATTTTGATACGGCAGATGTCCGCTGTGCCGTTTTAGGCGCGCAGTCATTTTATGACAGAGAATCATTTGATGAACTAGGATTTCAGAGCGCTAGAACTCTAGTTCGGTGCCTGGCTACCAGCGGATGGCTTGGAACCATTGAGATGCTCCCACCTCACCAGGCCGAGTTCTTAACGCTAATGGATATCAATTTTAACTTGTCGGAGGAAAACGACGACAAGTATGGGCGCCGTTTTCTCGAAGACGTAAAAGCACTGATAGGTCGTGGAACTGAAGAAAGTCAGTTTGAGAGGATTTCTGAAGGCTTAACAGAAGATCAGCTTATGGAATTTGTCCGGGACATGAGGCAACAAGCGGAGTCAGCTGAAGTCTACTTTAAGGCCTTGGAAAGCATTGGCCCGTGGGAGCCTCGTCTAGGACGATGGCTAAGGGAACAGACTTTGTTTATCGAGTCGGAGAAGTTCAATTTCGGGGGAATGGTGACCACTCCGGCATTTCAAAGCCTCAAGAGTGCTTTTGACTCCAAACGAAGATCGCCTTCAAGTAGCTTGAATAATTTTGCTGATGCCATGGCGATATCAATTCTGGTCGACCGGGTAGCCACTTTCCAAAAGGATGCACAGGAGTTACCTCGGTTCTTCGTTCCTAGTAGACTATTTCTCGATGTGATTAATGAAGCGCGCGTGTCTCACCAACTGTTCTCAGAGAAACCTTCGACCGGCGAGATCCCTTCGGAAGGAATCTTCAGCTCTAAGAGTGTCTTCAGGAATGCCGACTACTTTATCTTTAAGGCAATATTCAGACCGCATTCGGGCAGAGTTGGGATTGCGAGCGATTCCGACCCCATAGATGTACGAGGACTGCATGCCGTAGTTAAGGATATCTTGAAAACCCAGGGCGATTTGAACGAGGCAACCATTAGGTCGATTGATATCTCCGGCCGGCCCTTGGTTGAAATAATAGACGAGGTAAAAGAATTTTCGTTTCTGAAAAACATATGGTTGCAGTTCATTGAAGTCAACCATGTCAGGCGCGTGATTGATCTGCAGAAGCAAGTGCGTGACTTGGTCCAGGTTGAAGAAGTGATGAAGGCCGTAGAGGCAACCAAAGATGCGATATATGAGAGCGCTACCGAATACAGGCGCGTGAGAACTCTTTGGCGAGACTTAGACCAAGCCACCTCAAATCTCAAGATCCGAATTGCGGACGACCCGTCCAAGCCGGTTGACGTGTTTCGCGATCTAGGCTTGCTGCGTTTTGGTTTTCCTGCCGAGTCTCACAATGCAATTCAGCAAGTTGTGGAGCCGATGTTTAAGGGTGGCAAGAACGAGCAAATTGCGGCTCGAAATATCGTTTTGCGGGCCTGCTATTCTGAGCGGAGCCGGATATCTCGGCCGGAGGTTGTCCATAACCTAATTCAAGCCGGTGCCGTGATGTGGCTAACACGCTTGGACAATCAGCTTTTCAAGCTTCTCGACGGGTTACTTCAGACTGGTCCGCTTCCTCACTTTTCGCTCGATTTATTGTACGCAGCTACCGCGTTCCGATCGACTCGCCAAATTCGGAAGGGACAGGACATGCTTGACAAGCTTGTGCTGGAGTATGAACGCCTGTCCTACGAAGATCACATCAAGCGGGCTGAGCTGGCTGTGGGCCTCGGTTATCTTTTCTTCCACCTATGGTGGGGGTTGGGGTACAGGCCGGCGTGGTTTCCTCCTTCAGATGACGCCAAAAGGGACAAGCTCGATGCCGGAATCGGAATACTCAACAAGGCAATAACTTTTGCCAAGCGTGCCTACGACAGTGCTGGCAAGAATGATTCCTCGAAGCGGGTATACGCGTTGAATCAGTATTTGTATTACTTGGTGATGGGCGGTGGCGATGATCGCCTTGTAGAGATAGAAAACGCGGCTGCCAACCTGGTCTCCTACAAAGCCGATAATGAGCTTTGGCAATATAGATTTGACGACACTATGGCTCGGTATTTCCACCGGTTGGCCACCCGCTCCAGAAATCCCGACCGTTGGGCAAAATTGATGGGCGATGCGAGACGACACCTTGAGAGGGCGCATGATTTTGCGAGATGGGACGAACAGGTTGAGTTTTATTCAACGGTTTTCGCTTTGGACGAGACACTGGGTTTTGGCAGGATGGGAATCCAAGCGATAAAACGGCCGTAACATTACCACGGTTGGTCATGAACAATGGGACTTGTTGCTACTAATGGGACAATTAGCTTTTTCCTGATGCGAGGAAACCGTTAACAGCAGTTTGGTAGAGGTGGCCCACCCTCAGTCCTGAAGAAGCCGAAACCCCAGTTGCGAGCGCTGCCCTTCTGATCCCTTGGCCGAGGCTTTCGCCTAGATGTTCACTGTACTCATCCCAGTCACCGAACGCCGGATAAAGTGAATTTTACCCATGCGCTGTTGGAACCTACGAATTGACCAAGTTTTCTGAGAGGAGTCCTCAGGCCTCGGGGCTCTTGAAGATTCCATCGTCGATCTTCACGCCGAAGCTGATGGTTAATATCCGGGTTTCCTGGGTCTGTCGTCCCTCTTCCATTAGCACTGTCCGGTAAGGGACGCGCGTGCTTTGAACCAACCGGTAGTCCAAAAACTTCCTGGTGTATTTCAGTGTCGGAGCTCCGCCACCTGCTGATTCCTGGTATTCCAGCCAAAGGATCTGAAACGTCTTCGCGCTGATGTAGTAACGGGTGGATTGCTTATCTTTGTCGATGAGATCGAGAACAAAAAGATCCAATCCTTTCTGTTTCTCCCGCCCAACCAGGTTGAGCGTCGCACCGTTTTCCTGGTAGCGCAAAAGCGAGTCAATACTGTGACGGTGCTGCGAACGAAAAGTGCTGGCGGCATCAGCTCTGGGCACGAAAGACGCGCCGTTGATGATTCCCCACAAGCGGCCTTCGCCGAAGATCAGAGAGTATTCAAGGGACGGCGTCTTTTGGTCGAGTCGCACCTTGTCTTTGTCGGCGTTGTCCCCCCGCACAAATCGGCGCTCATACGATGATTCTTCAGTTTTACCGTCGGTGTTGTAGCGAATCAGGCGTCCGCGCTCAATTCCATTCCGGCGGATCTGAGCCAACACTGGCCGGGAACCGTAGGCGAGTATCGTTATTTCTGCAACCTGCTCCGCATTGATGTTGTTGAAGTTCTTATCAAGCCGCGGCGGCTTTGCGGTCGACGGAGTTGGCGTGCTTTGCGGGGTTGGCGTTGCCGTCGGCTGTTGAGCAAAGGCTGGCTCCGTGGAAAAACCAATAATCACGAACAGAAGTGTCAGAAATGCGGGGGCTATGAGTAGACGGTGCAAAAATTTGGTTCTCCTCGCGAACGCTTCGATACTTTGCATGGGAGCCTGGATTACGCCAACAACAAGTGCGCGAATTGTAGCACAGGGGCGGCCAAAGACCCCTTTTGGGAAAGTAGCTGATTGATGCTGTTTAAGTGAACCGGGGATGCCTGAAGGTTGGGACTGCTCCTGTCTTCCTAAGTGGCTAAACCCCGACATCAAAGCGAGTTTGGATGTGCTCATAATCTGGTGGCTAGCCACTCATGACTAAACCAATCCTGCGTGATATTCTTGCTGACGCTCTTAATATCAATCAGTTAATTTCAAAGAAGGACGGGTGCATTATGAAGAAGGTAGGTATTTTGGTCGGTCGCGAAAAGACTTTTCCCGATGCGCTGATCAAAAACATCAATGAACGTGGCCGGGGCCAGGTGACCGCTGAATTTATGCAGCTCGGAGGCATCAAACACGACGCACCGCCGCATTACGATCTGGTTATCGACCGCATCTCCCACGAGGTTCCATATTACCGCGCTACGCTGAAGCGCCTCGCTCTGGAAGGCGCCATTATTATTAACAATCCTTTTTGGTGGTCGGCCGACGATAAGTTTTTCAACTATTCCCTCGCCACTAAACTCGGCGTCGCGGTGCCCAGGACCGTTTTGCTCCCGCAGAAGGACTACATTTCGGGAATCAGCAGCGAAAGCCTTCGTAATTTGGAGTTCCCGCTCGACTGGCAGGCCATCGTTGACTACGTCGGATTGCCCTCGTTCCTGAAACCCTTCGACGGCGGCGGCTGGAAGAACGTCTCCAAGATAAACTCAATCGAAGAGCTTTGGCTGGAGTATGACCAGACAGGCACGCTGTGCATGACGCTGCAGCAGGGTATCGACTTCGATCAGTTTGTCCGCTGTTACTGCGTGGGTCAGGAAGAAGTAATGATCATGGCCTACGACCCACGGAAGCCATACCTTTCAGGCGAGCAGTACATTCACGATCCGGATTATCTTTCTCCGGAAATGCATGCCCGAGTAACTAACGATGTCCGCACTCTCTGCTCGGCGCTTGGATATGATCTGAACACGGTCGAGTTTGCTATCAAGGATGGCGTTCCCTATGCCATCGATTTCATGAATCCCGCGCCGGATGCTGAGCTGGCTTCCGTCGGCGAGTTTTATCACAACTGGATTTCAAGCGCAGTCACTGACCTCGTTTTCAAACGCCTGGGCGAGCGACGCGAGGCTCCGCGATATCGTTGGGACTCGTTATTAAATCCCGCCCCTATTCACACTTCGGCAGTAGCATCGGCGACCGAACAACAATCGAGGACGATTACGCCGGAGACTCCACAAACCGGAGCCGGCAAAAGCACTCGGGCGGCGGCCGCGGCGGCGAAGGCTGATTCGTCGAGCAAACCGCCGACGCGCAAGAACGGCAAAACGACCCCGCCTAAATCAAAGGCAACTTAGCCCGTTGTCTGCAGGCAAAGAAATAAGGTAGAGGAGGTGTCTCCTCTACCTTTTCTATTTTGCCGGAACGATTGTGATGAAGTCAGATTGATCTCGGTTTGCGTCGCGGCGCAAGCGCCTTTATGGCGAATAAGCTGGAGACCCAGGCTACCAGTGATGAAGAAGCCAAAGACCAGCAGATACCGGTGAGCGAGGATTCGAGATATGGGCTAACAAGAGCTACCAGAATACTAGTATTGGTAACGCGTGCCGCGATTTTGCGTACGCGCAGTGAGTATTGCAACCAGTTAATGCGGCGAAGTTCTACAGTTAGAAAGTCATCGTCGTCATTGAGCATGGCGTAGTAATCGGCTTCGCGACGGGCGTAACTTGTTAAGGACTTTTCCGACGATGAGCGGGCCGCTTCGCGATACTGGTGAATAACATGGGCAAGTTTTCCATCGCGCAAAGCCAGATTTGCAAGACCCATCCGCGAACGGAAATTGCCAGTCTCAAGTTCGATTGCTTTCTGAAAACTCTTTTGCGCCCGCGCGGCCTCACCCCACTCCAGGAAACTCTCGCCAATTAGGGCGAGCAGATGCGGTTGGTTTCCGGCGCGCATCTCCGACAGGCGTAATGCTGCGCGCGCCCTCGATAAGAGTTTGGCGTCGCTCAGACTACTTGCCTGAGAACGGAGTAAGCGAGCGAAATCGAAGATCATCCGCCCGTTACCGGGGCTGATAATCAAAGCTCGCCGAAATGCTTCACGCGCCTGATTCAAACGGCCCGAGATCCTTAACTTGTTACCCAGTGCGCCCAACAACACCGCCCGCTCGTAATCCACGGTCGGTACGCCGTCGGCTGTTGCGTCGACGCACGATGCCTCGTTTTCCTGTTTTGGTTTCCGGCTGTTTCGGCCAAGCTTGAAGTCCAGGCTGGCGCTATCGACGACGTCAATGGAGGCGAGGTGTAAACCATCGGCCTCGCGAGTCACAGCTTTCGGATCGCAAAGATAGTCGCGCAACTCCAGCGAACGAAGGTCGAGCTTGTCCGCGTTCAGCTGCGGCAATAGCTTGCTTATCATTTCACGATAACTACGGCCCCCGGATGCAAATCTGAATTCAGTGTTCTTTCCGGTTACCTGAGTGCGATAACGGTAGCGCACGCGACCTCCGCGTCGGATAGTACGCAAGGCATGCGTATCGACTCTCTCACAGTCTTCGATTCGGAGGCTTTTATGACGGCCAGCGATAAGGCGTTGAATAAACGGAGCGGGACCCCGCCGGCTGAGCGCCTTTCCGTCAAATTCAATTCGATCCGTAAACGCCAGCAGCGGGACGACCAGCCAGGCGAGACTCAGCAGAGTTAAGGCGTAAATATCCTGCTCCGATCTCAACAACAATGCAGAGAGGAAGGTAAGCACGCTCGCGGCCGCCAGGTAGGAGCCCGGCGAAACTCGCACGCTGGCGATCCGCCGACCTTCGAGGGGGCGTTCCCTTTCTCGGGCGACCTCAGTAAGCGCCTTCAGAGTTTGCATTTGATTCGTATCGTTCATGCTTTTTGCCAAATAAACCGGCGTCTCCGCGCTGGACGTTACCTATTTTGCACCGGACACTCAACTGGCACTTCAAGCGAGAAGGTTCCTCTGCCACGCCCTGGTTCAGTGTAACGTAAGTCTGCAAACTGCACGAGAGTCTGCGTCAGACAGTCCTCACCCACGACGTTTACAACCGGGAACCGCGCAAACTCCAAAAAGACTTCCGAGCGAGGGTCATGTGCCGCCTGGGCCAGTGCTGTCGCCTGGTTGCCCGTGGGTTTTTCAAAACGCACCAGGTTGGATCGAGATTGATCTCCGGCCAGCAAGTCCAAATTAAATCTGTAGGTCGCCCTGTCGGTTTCAATTATCGCTAACCACCGCAGAGGATTCGCTAGAGTCGGCATAGCGGCAATTTTGAGCGCGCGTTCAACGTTTGCGTTCGCGATGTTAGACGCCTCCGCTTGCGCTCGCTTCAGCGCTATCGAATGAATCCCAAACAACAGGCCGACATAAAGGCAAATGATCGCCAGCGCGGCGAGCGAAGTCCTGGCGCCCCAGCGGCTGGCCACTTCGGTCTTGAAAAGCACGACGATCAGAATCAGCGCAATCATCCAAAAGATGCGGAGCGGAGTTGGGTTAGGCAACGCGGCTGGACCCCTGGCTCCGAACAGAACCAGAAAGGTGGCGGCCCCCGCAATTACCAGCCAAACCAATCCCTGTAGCTTTGTCCGCGAAGTCAGGAGAAACGCGGAGCCGCCCAACACGACCCAGATGATTGGATCGATGATAAAGATAAGATCACCGTAAGACCAACGTGTGTCCCACGGCAACAAGAACCGCATGCCGTAATTGTTCGTCCAGTCCATCAGGGGATGTGTAGCGCTGACCAGAAACGACGCAATCAGGAGTCCGCCCAACCTTACTTTCGGGGGACGTTTCCGAAGGCGTGCTATCAACAAATCCAACAGGAAGAAGACCAGCGGCAGCGCAACGGCCATGACGACCGTGCCGGCAATCGAATGAGTGATTCCGCGATGATGATGAAGATATGACCACCTGCCTCCTGCCAGCGCGACAATGTCGGCGTCAGGCGCATTAGCGGCAAGAATACAAAGAGTGGTTGTCCCGGGTGAGAGTCTTTCCAGGCCCGCTTTCGAGGCAGAGAGGCCAATCAGGGAATGCGTGAGATTATCCAAAGGCTAAACTGGAAAATCAGAACGGAAGATTTCCACCCGGGGTTTCCGGAGTGAGTTTAGCGTAGCGGTCGGGATCAACTTTCTGGAGTTTCCCCGTGGCTTCGCGGGCCGCACCCGAGAGAGGGACAGGCGTCCCGTCCGCAGCTTTGGCATTGCGCGCTGCCTCCACAATATTGAACAGGAGCTCCGCTGCCTCTTTCTTTTTGTCCTGTTTCTCGTAAACGCCGGCGAGGCGCACGTTGGCAGTGTCGGGCGTAACCACGATTGTTTTTAACGCTGCCAGTTCAGCATAGAGTTTCGCGGCTTCATCCAATTTTGCATCCCCTTCAAGTGCCTGAGCGAGCGCGAATTTTGCCAGGGCAGCGGCCTCGACGATATCACTCTTGCCAACTTCGGCGAGTTCAGTTATGCCTTTTGGGCGATCGGTAACTAACAGATTAGTGCCAATAAAATACCGCGCCTGCGTGCGATAAGGCTCACCATACTTAGCCGCCACCTTTTGAAATTCGTCGATGGCCCTTTGTGCCCGTTCGTTCTCGCTGGAAAACTTTGGCGCATTCGGGTCGAGAGCGCTTGGATCGCCTGCCAGTGCGGTCGAAGCGATCGCGATAGCGCGTCCCATCGCCCGCTGGGCCTCATCTGCCTTTTTGTTACTCCGCCGCACCCAAAGACCGACGATCAGAGCCAATATCAGCACCCCTACAATTCCGTACAGGATCGTCTTTCCCTTGCCTTCAAGCCGATCGCCTAAACGATCAAAAATCACTCCAGCTGTATCCCTAAACTTGTCGTGCTGTAGTTCTCGTGCGCGTTTCTTTTTGTATTTGGCCACGTTGGTGCTTTCTCGCAAGTTCAGATAGTGAACTGCGTTCATCGTAGGTGTATGATTTGCAAACCAGTAACTCTAGTGGGTGGTCGGAAAACTTGTCAAGCAGGGTATTTACGCAATAATGAACCTGGAGAAATCGCGATTAACGCTGACGTGACATCTAATTCACGACATGAGATTAAAGGTGGGAACAAACGTGAGGGAGCTGGAGTCTAAGGCTGCGACCGTCCGGAACGGGCCTGCGGCTGCAGTTGGTCCGGATCCAGCGCCAGGGGGTAACGCGTGAGCTACGGGGAGCCAATAGCCCTCGGCGGGCAAATAGGATTGGACCGGGTTGCTCCAGCAGCCGCCGTTGAGTCGCGTACCGCGGCCGAGACCGAGTTCATTGACAGACTGAAAGCCGGCGACGTCGCAGCGTTTGAAGAGTTAGTGGCCGCTCGCTCCGGCGAGATTTACGGACTTCTCTTCCGTCTGACGGAGAACAGTGAAGAAGCTCGCGATCTGACGCAGGAGACGTTTTTACGAACGTTTCAGAATATTGGACGCTTCCGCGGCGAGGCCGATTTGCGAACCTGGATTTACCGAATCGCGATCAATCAGGCACGCAATCGCTGGCGTTGGTGGCGGAGACGCAGTCGGGACCTGACGGTGTCGCTCGATGCGACGCAGGCAAACTCCGACCAGCCCTTGATGGCTACGTTGGCGGAATCGTCAGCTAACCCGGAGCAGAATACGCTTGCACACGAACGCGAAGTGGCCCTGCGAGAGGCATTAAGAAATCTGGGACATGCGTACAGGGAGACAGTAATACTTCGTGACATAGAAGGGTTCACGTACGAAGAGATTGCCGCAACTTTGGGAATAAATGTGGGAACGGTGAAGTCGAGGTTGGCGCGCGGCCGCCAGGAACTACGTAGGAAGTTAGAAGGTTCTTTGTAAATGCGGATGGCCGACCCGCCCCGGCTCACAACAACTCGGTGCCAAATGGGTCGGAAGTGAGAAAACGGCGGGCCTCCAGCGGAGAGAATCATGATGAAAGCGATTTTGAAAACGTGGCCAGCAACACCCGTTGAAGCCTCGCTTGAATCAATGAGCTTTTTCCCTTGGGGACGTCGCCCAAGTTGCTCCTTTAGCAAAAGAGGGAGCAGCCGGGGTCGGTCGGCCATCCGAAGGAGTCAGATATCAGTGGTCTGATCTCTGACTTCTGATTTCTGACCTCTGTTTTATTATGGGCTGCGAAGAAACAAACAACTTGCTATCACAGTACGTCGACGATGTGCTGTCCCTGCCTGCCCGTATAGCAGTGGATGCGCATCTTGATCGCTGTCCTGTTTGCCGAGCGGAAGTCGCTGAGTTCAAATCGCTAAAGCGTAGCCTCAGCAATCTAAGTCGCCAGCCGATTCCTCCGGATCTTGTAAGTGGAATCTCAACCGCGCTGCGAATTGAAGCTGCGGCGCAACGCCAGTCACCCAAGCCGACTCTTGGTCAACTGCTAACAGTTTGGCTGCAGCCACGATTGATGCCATACGGTATCGGCTCGCTGGCCTCTGTCTTTATTTTCGTCTCCATGTTTGCCGGCTTCCGCCCGCATTTCGCCGCTATCAATGAGGCGGCCCAGCAGAACAGGGGTGCGTTTGCCCTGGCAGGACGCGGCTACGACTTGAATCAGCCAGTAACCCCCGAGGATTTCTCCGCGAGCCGAGCTCCCTTCGCAGGGCAATCACCCAGTCTCAATCCCGAGGGTGCGCTGGCGGAACTTACCAGCGCTTACTCGCGTCCACGTGCGGATGTTTATGAGGATGCTGACGACATGATTGTGGTCGCGGATGTGTTCAGCAACGGGACTGCCTCGCTGGCTGATGTGGTACAGGCGCCTCGCAATCGTCGAATGCTGGCTGAGTTTGAGCTCGCCTTGCGTGAAAGCACTGCCTTCGTTCCCGCCTCACTGGATCGGCGCCCGGACACGATGCGTGTGGTTTTTACAGTTCAAAAGGTAGACGTGCGCGGTACCGATTTCTAGCGTTAGCCGGCACTCATTGCTCTCCTCTTAAAACTCAAATTAAACACCATATTAGAATCGCCCTGTCTTTCGGTTCACTCGCTTGACGCACCGCACTCAGCGTGTTAGTTTGCGCCTTCACCCTTTCTACTACTTACATAGATGAAAATCGGGCTAGTGAATAGCTTGAGAAGACGCGCGTGACTGCTGTCGCTTCAGAACTAAAACTAACGCCGCTCAACCAGATTCATCGCAAGATGGGCGGACGCATGGTTGACTTCGGCGGTTGGGACATGCCGGTGCAGTATCCCGCCGGCACAATTGCCGAACATCTTCGTACGCGTACGCGCGCCGGACTTTTCGATGTTTCGCATATGGGCGAAATTAATGTAAGCGGCCCTCAGTCAATTGAGTTCATAAATCGCCTCACCTCCAACGATGCCTCCAAGCTAATAGATGGTCAGGCGCAATATTCAGCGCTCACTACGCCCGAAGGCACCGTCATTGATGATCTGCTGGCCTACCGATTTGGCCCCGAACAATTCATGCTGGTCGTCAACGCGGGAACCACGCAGAAAGACTGGGATTGGATCATCGCCCATCGGGGCGAGGAAAATGTCGAACTTAAGAATGTGAGCTCAGAGTATTGTCAGCTGGCCCTCCAGGGGCCCGACGCCTTGCGGATTTTGCAGCAGTTAACCAGCACGCAGCTGTCCGAGATCAAGTATTACCATTTCACCAAAGGGCAAGTGGATGGAGTCGACGCAATTATTTCGCGCACGGGCTATACGGGTGAAGATGGTTTTGAGGTTTACGCTATTGCCGACAAAGCCGATCAGATTTGGAATCGCATGCTTGTAGCCGGCAACTACGGCACAGATGAGGGCGTGCTCCCATGTGGTCTGGCGGCGCGAAACACCTTGCGCCTGGAAGCCAGCATGGCTCTCTATGGACACGAAATTGACGAGAGCACCACGCTTTTCGAAGCAAATCTTGGCTGGATTGTTAAGCTTAACAAAGGTGACTTCATCGGACGCGACGCCCTGGCAAAACAAAAAGAGCAAGGCGTACAGCGTCGCCTGGTGGCCTTTGAAGTGACAGACCGAGGCATTGCGCGCGACGGACAAGAGGTGTTGATCGATGGCGCGCGCGTCGGAGTTGTTACCTCAGGAAGCCCTGCTCCCTACCTCAAAAAGAACATCGGCATGGGGTATGTCCCGGTGGAACTTGCCAAAGAAGGGCAGCAGATTCAAATTGACGTTCGCGGGAAACTGACTGGCGCTCGAATTGTGAAGTCGCCCTTTTACAAGCGCGAGAAATAGTTAAGCAGTTCGGTTTCAGAAGTAGAAATTCAAAACCGGCGGAGGCAACATGGCAAACGTTCCCGAAGAGTTACACTACAGCAAAGACCACGAGTGGGTACGAGTCGAGGGCGATATCGCTACTGTGGGTATTACCGACTACGCGCAGAATTCGCTCGGCGACGTTGTATATGTCGAGCTGCCCAAGCCCGGCGAGCAGTTTTCTGCAAACGAATCATTCGGCTCGGTCGAGTCTGTGAAAGCTGTCTCGGAAGTATTTTCGCCTGTCTCCGGCGCGGTAGCAGAATCGAATGACGCACTGAGCGACGATCCGGAAAAGGTAAACACGGACCCTTACGGAGAGGGTTGGATGATTCGCATCAAGATGTCGAACCCCGGTGAAGTTGACAGCTTACTGACAGCCGCGGAATACGAAGATTTTACGAAAGCGGAGACAGAGTAACGCGTGCGTTATATTCCCAACTCGCCCGAAGAGCGGGCGGAGATGCTTCGCCAGGTCGGGCTAAACTCCGCAGCACAGCTATTTGATTCAATCCCTAAAGATTTACGTCTCGCCCGAGAGCTTGATACCCCGGCAGCGCTTTCCGAAATAGAACTGCTGGCTGGTTTTGAACGATTGGCGGCCCTCAACCCTGGCGCCGCGCGCGAGCGCTCAAGTTTCCTCGGCGCCGGCGCTTACCAGCACTACATTCCCACGGTCGTCGATCACATCATCTCCCGTTCCGAATTCTTCACTGCCTACACCCCATATCAACCTGAGATTTCGCAGGGTACGCTGCAAGTCATTTTTGAATTTCAAACGCTGGTGTGCCAGTTAACCGGGATGGAAGTGGCAAACGCTTCGATGTACGACGGCTCCACTGCGCTGGCTGAAGCAGTCCTGATGGCCGAACGCGTCACGCGTAGATCGAAAGTGATTGCTTGCGGCGCGGTCCACCCGGAGTATCTCGAAGTTGTAAACACTTATGTTCAGCATGCGGGAATTGAACTGGTCCATGCAGACTTCGATTCCGCCACCGGACAAGCAAGCAGCGACCTAGCTAAGCTGCTCGACGACAAGACTGCTGCGCTGGTGGTGCAGTCGCCTAACTTCTTTGGTTGTATCGAGGACGTTGCAGCGCTTGCTGAAAAGGCGCACGCAGTTGGCGCGTTGCTGGTTGTGGCAGTTACGGAATCCATTTCGCTCGGCCTTTTAAAATCTCCAGGGGCATGCGGTGCGGATATTGTAGTCGCTGAGGGACAATCGTTTGGTGTTCCGCTTTCATTTGGCGGACCTTACGTTGGTCTGTTTGCCACTCGTGAAAAATATGCTCGACAGATACCGGGGCGGTTGGTGGGCGAAGCCTACGACAAACAGGGGCGACGAGGTTTCGTTCTCACTCTGGCCACGCGCGAGCAGCATATCCGCCGCGAAAAAGCGACTTCGAACATCTGCACCAATGAAGGTTTAATTGCGCTCGCGGCGACTGTGTACCTGGAGACGATGGGCCGCCGCGGTTTGCAGGAGGTCGCCCGGCAATGTGTGCAAAAAACCGCGTACGCAGCGAAGCGAATTTCGGAACTTGACGGTTTTTCGATTCCTTTCACCGGCCCGCGGTTCAATGAGTTTGTGGTCCGCGCACCGGTAAACGCCGCCGACCTAATGTCGAAGCTCGCATCGGACCGAAATATTACTGGCGGACTCGCCTTATCGCGTTACTTTACTGACCGAACAAACGACTTCCTGGTTTGCGTTACGGAAATCAACTCGCGCGCGGAAATCGATGCGCTGGTTGACGCTCTGTCTACAGTTTCCGAACCCGAAGACACCAAGACACAAATTGAATAGGGTCAGCCTTTGTGCCTTGCTGGTTCGTTAATCATCGCTTATGAAACCTGAAATTACTAAAGTAACCTCGCACATCAGCCACAACGAAGCGTTGATCTTCGAACGCTCGCAGACAGGCCGGATAGGCTATCGCCTGCCCCCACTCGATGTTGACGATGTCCCCATTGACGATCTCATCCCAAAATCATTTCAGTGTGACAACGATCTGGAAGGACTTCCCGAGGTTAGTGAAGTTGACGTGATTCGCCACTTCACACGGATGTCCACCTGGAACTATTCAATCGATCTCGGCATGTACCCACTCGGTTCGTGCACGATGAAATACAATTCTCGTCTGAACGAAAAAGTGGCGCGGATTTCTGGTTTTGCGAATCTGCATCCACTATCCAGCGAAGACGACGCGCAGGGCGCATTGCAGGTGATTTACGAACTGCAAGAGCACCTTGCAGAAATTACGGGTTTGCCTGGGATTTCGCTGCAACCCGCTGCGGGCGCACACGGCGAGATGACTGGCGTGATGATTATTCGCGCCTTTATCGACGCACGCGACGGCGCGGAAGTTTCTTCCCAACGCCGCACGATGTTGATTCCCGATAGTGCGCACGGAACCAATCCGGCGTCCGCGCACCTGTCAGGTTTCTCCGTCAAAACAATCAGGTCAACCGCGGAAGGGTTCACTGATCTCGATCACTTGCGCGAGCTTTGCGAGGGCGGGCACGTCGCTGGCTTGATGCTGACGAATCCAAATACGCTTGGGCTCTTCGAGAAGAATATTCAGGAGATTTGCCGGATTGTGCACGAGGCCGGCGGCCTGGTCTACATGGACGGGGCGAACATGAATGCGCTGGTAGGAGTGGCCCGCCCAGGCGACATGGGTGTCGACGTCATCCACCTGAACCTTCACAAAACGTTTTCAACTCCGCATGGCGGCGGTGGCCCCGGGTGCGGCCCATGCTGTTGCACAAAAGAGCTCGAACCGTTTCTTCCGGTTCCGCGGATCGTCAGAAGCAAGACCGGCATTCCTGCAGGTCCCGCCAATTCCACAGATGACGTCTACAAACTCGACTTCAACTATCCCCAATCGATCGGCCGCGTGAAGGCGTTCTTCGGAAACTACGGAATGATGCTTCGCGCTTTGTCTTACATTCAGACCCATGGCCATGATGGTTTGCGCGAAGCGACGGAAGCGGCTGTGCTAAATGCGCGCTACATCGCGAAGGGATTAGCCGGCGAGTATGATAAGCCTTTCGCAGCCGACCCGATGCACGAAGTTGTCTTCACCGACAAACTGCAAACCCGGAAAGGCGTGCACACCCTTGACATCGCCAAGCGTTTGATCGACTACGGTTTCCATCCAATGACGATCTATTTTCCGCTGATTGTTTCCGGCGCGATGTTGATAGAGCCGACGGAGTCAGTTGGACATCAGGAATTGGATCAGTTTATTGATGCGATGCGATCCATCGCGCGAGAGGCGTTAGAAGATCCCGAGTTGGTATTGAATGCTCCACACAGCACGCGCATTGGGCGTCTCGATGAGGCCGCAGCCGCGCGCAGGCCTGTCCTTCGCTGGAAACCCAAACAGGCTGCCACCGCAACCTGAACGAATGAAAATTCGGCAGCCACGAACAAGGTCTAAACAATTCGGGTAAACGAGCGGCTTAGGCTTCCCAACTAACCTGATCAATCCCGCTGGCGGGGTCCGGCTGCCTTCCTGCTGATGGAACCTTGAGCAACGCCAATCGATCAACTACGCGTCCATTCACCAGATGTTCTTCAACGATTTCGGCGACATCACCCGCTCGTACCTGCGCATACCAAATTCCATCCGGGTAGACCATCACGGCCGCGCCTATCGCACAGAACCCAACCGAGCTGGCTTCCGTTAAGACAACGCTGCCGCGAGGGTTCTTACCTTTCTTTTCTTTCCCAAACATGATTCCGCGCGCCAGGAGTTCGCGTTCGAAGGCGTCGAACACGTCTGCACTGCCCACGGCGGAACATGAAGTGCCACGGCAAACGAACACATGATGACGGATCGGAGCCGTCGTGATTGGCGCCAGCGTTTCCAGCGCTTGCTGGTTGCAAATAAAGGGAGTTTCTGCCATCTCGTCAAACTAAACACCGTGTGATTTTGCTGGGTTATGGTAACACAACACGGAGGCCTTCATCAGACGGGCGATCTCCTGCGAATCTTTTGCTAGGCTTCAAAATACAATGTAGAATACGGCCCTAAGGGCGACCGCTCCAGCAGACCGCAACCGAGTTTGAGCGGACTGTGAGAGGTCGCCCAACTTGATGTTGATCGGGAATCGATACAAGCAAGGTTTAAAAGACTCACACTATGGCGACCGGCCTTGTCATCCACGTCTCTTCAGGTAAAGACAAACATACCGAAGTATTGACGGGCGAACACCTTCGCATAGGCACTTGCGCCGATTGCGATTTGCGTTTGCGCCTATCGTCACTGCCACCAAATCCCGGTAACGATGGAGTGGTGCTCGAGCTTACTCGTGCGAATGGATCTTATCGGGTCGTCAGGTTCGACCATTCACTCGATCTGCAGCACAACCAGGAATTGCTTCACGATAACAGCGTAATTGAAGAGGGTGATGAAGTTCGGATCGCCAGCTCAAATCTTTTGCTGACGTTTTATCCGATTCGTTCGCTTCCGGCCGTCGTCGGCCCGGCTACTCACGAGGCTCATATCGCGCCGTTTATTGAACAGGCCGCACTTGAATCGGCGGCCACAGCACGCCGCGACGACGCCAAGGTGTTTCTCCGAGAATTTACCCGCGAGCTTGTTCGGGAAATAAATCCGAGCACTAAATTGATCACCTTTGCGATCGCGCTTGCGCTGGTTGGCGGCGTTCTCTACCTCGGTTTCTCGATGTACAAGGAAATGCAGCGGAGCCGCAAGATAATCGACGAGCAGCGCGCGCAACTGGCCTCAATGCGAAACGAGGTTTCGAAGACCAACGAAACCATTAACGATCTGGACCGCTCCAACAAGGAGATTCGCGACAGTCTCTCGCTGGCAGTAAAGCTGCGCAGTGACTATGGCAGCGGCGTTTGCTTGATCGCGGGTTCGTTCTATTACGTCGAGGCGGGCACGGGACGCCCTCTGCGATCGGCCGAGCCGCAGGTAAACGACAGCGGCGAGACCGTCCAAACAAGTGATGAGTCGACTGCGCTGACGCCTGAGGGCAAAGCTGCAATCGCCGAATTTCCGTTCGTGGGAACCGGTTTCTATACCGGAGACGGATTCGTATTAACGAACCGCCACATCGCGCAACCCTGGCTGGCAGACGAACGGGCGCAAAGCCTGGTAAGCAGCGTCAGAGGCCAACCGCGCCTCAGAAGACTTCATGCTTACTTTCCGGATCATCCGAAACCAATCCCTCTGAAGTTTAAGATGTCAGGCGGACGTGACGACGTGGCGGTATTGACTTTGGACTTGAAAGAATTGCCGCCCAACGTTCCCGTCCTTCCTTTGGAGACCGAGGAGGATGCGGTGGCCGTAGGTACCACTGTGGTGATGATGGGCTATCCGCTCGGACCGGATCGGCTGTTGGCCCTGATGGACGACGCAGAGTCGCGCAATATCCAGCAGCGCTACGGGACCCTTGATGCGCTGCTTGCATATTTTGCCGAGTCACGCAGAATTCAGCCACAAACGACGCAGGGAAATATTACAGACGTTAACAGCCGTCGCATCGCATACGACGCGCGCACCGCTGAAGGCGGATCCGGCGCGCCGGTGTTTGGTCAACTTGGCCATGTCATCGGAATTAACTTTGCTATCTCAACGGAAAGCCAATCCTCCAATTTCGCGGTGCCAATTCAGTATGGAATTGCGCTGCTACGACGCGCCGGTTGGAACTATGTAGCGCCTACAGAAAACAACGAAGCGGAACCTGCGGCGTCTCCCCCAAAGTAGGGTTTTTTCTCCCGCGCTCGTCTCCCCGGTCAATCTTCCTCTTCACTTGTAGTCATAAGGATTTCGGCAACTACCGCTGTAGTCGGAGCATCGAAGGCGCAACCAGCGGATACCGCCGAAATTTGGACCACCCGGTTCCAGCTCGATTTGAAGGTGATATATTATTTTGTGAAAGCGGCGTTCAGGCATGATGCTTGCTCACTTCTTTGGAGCTCGAGCAGAAACCGTTTGAAGTCGTGGGCTGCAGTATTCCATCAGAATCCAGGTGCAGCGATTGGATGACATCAGAACGAATTTGGGGGTTTGAGATAATCGACAAGCATCGATCAAAGGCCCATCGCTTCTGCGATGGACTTCTCAGCACCGGGACGCAGTTCCTGGCTGGTCTAGTTCTCTTCTCCCTGCTGGCGCATTTATTTTTCTCCGCCCGGACCATTAATGCACAGCAGCCGCCTGCGAAAGCTGAAGCCCTGCCCGCCGACATTTTCCGGCTCGATCGAGTTGAGGTTGAGGGCGGCGCGGAACTCGTGACGATTCAGGCCCGGATGCCTGAAACCGAGTCGACGCAAACTTCAAACGGCGGATGGGTACCGCTGGTTTCGGTCCTCCGCGATACACTGGGCGATCTTAATTCCGAAAACGATCGGCTGCGCTACGTTTGGCCGCTCACGTACACTCGCCCGTCGCTCAAACAGCGTTTGTCCGGCGCTGTTCCATTTCTTTACTCCAGAGTTGGCAATCGAAAAGGTTCTTCGGGATCGCCGCCACCCGCGGTATTGGACCTCGCCTCGCCAGAACGCGATGTTTGGAATCGGATCTTCCTGGCTGCCCTTCAAGGCCTGCTTCTCGATACATACGGCATGCCCTTGAAAGCCTCGACTCGTTCTTACCGCCAAAACCTGAGCGACTACCGCAAGTCGCACATAATTCGCGCGCTATCAGTTTTGGCGTTGTACCAGGCAGTTGAGGGACCACCGGCCTTTACCGACTCGGAGCTTTCTGAGATTCAGGCGAAGCTGAGCCTAACGGATAAAACCTTCGGAGGTTTGCTGGGCGACCTGAATCTGCAGCGATATAGCGAAAAGAAAATTACTCAAACGCTCGATGAGCGAGGTCATAACTGGGAATTACTGCGCCAGCGTGCGGAAGCTGAGTCACTTTACTTCGAGCCCTTGTTAATGCCCGACGGAAGTGCAACTCACGCGCTGCTGTGGGTCGCTAGGCCTGACCTGGCAACCAGGCGGAATCAAACTTTCAACGGGCGATTTCTCAACATCGCTGATCCGTGGTCTGACAAGCGCCTCGCCAATTGGCGTGGACATTCCGAACTACGATACTTTGACGAGGAAAGCCGTCCCGTTTCGGTTGATGCGCCTGGCGCGAGTGAAATCGAAATGATTCCACTTGCCCTCTACGGTCTGGATAATCCCAAGATTCCGATGGTGCTGGTTGACTTCAGAGACGCGCTCAATCCCAAGAAGCGTGAAATGTCGCGACGCGTATTAGAGGACGTGACCAGTAATGTGCTTTCTCTCTCAAGTTTTGGCCCGCCCGCATACTTTCTTGGTCGCTCGGTTTTTGATTTTGTGACCGGAAGGCGCGGGATTGACATTAACCAGCCGTCGCGACTGCGAACTTATTCCCAACTGAAGTTGTTGTTGTCATTAAACGAATCGCTCGATCCCGCTCTAAGAGAGCAGATCGATAGGCGACTAGAAAAAGTATCTCTAAATCCGCTGGAGAATGATCTGGCTGCTGAATCGCGGCTAGCGGTGGAGCAGTATGAAGCACTCCTGGCATACGCCAAGCGCCCAGAGGGATTGCCGGCTAAGCTTGATCGCGATCGCCGTGCAGAATTGGTGCCACTCGAACACGGAAAAGCCGCCCGCGTGTTTTTCCGGTTGGGTAATATTCTTTCATTCGGCAAATACACTCATCGCGAGAGTCTTGGTTCAGGCGCAATACCTTTGAACGAACGGCTTGATATCGCTCGTCGTCTCAACTTTCACACGCTATTCCTGCTCAAGGTGGCAAAATCCACCCCGCAGATCGAGATAATGTGGAGCCTGGAAGAGGTGAAGCGCTCACTTCAGTTCATTGTCGAACACGGCGGGACCGCGAATTCTGAAGCGATCACGGCGGCCAGCTCAATTTTTCTTCGCACCGGGGATGAAGAAACTCGACGACTCTGTCTCGATAGTCTTTCGCGAATAGATCATCCGAGAGCCAGAAATGAGCTGATTCGCATATCACACGACCCGCGGTTGGACGTGGCGGGGAAAGACATGATTAGCGCATTTTTGAGCACCCAACCAAAGCAGCGCACCAACGCAGGTCCGTTATCAGCCTCGCGCGACAAGACCGGGGACGTAACTGGTCAGCAGTAGTTGGCGGTGCACTTCCCGGCGGCCTTTGGCATAGTGATATCAGTGAACCTCCAACGCGTCTCTCAAAAATCCGGTATCCCACGTTTGTCTCAACGCCGAGTCTTCTTCAGGCTCCTCCGGCAGCTCCCCCTACTTGTCTTCGCTGCGGTATCCCTCTTTCCGGAGGTCTCCTATGCTGCACCGCGCCGCCTGGTGGTTCTAAAGGTTGACGGCCTGCCTCATGACCTTGTCGACTCGCTTGTCCGCGAACGTGATCCTCTTTCAGGAAAGAGCAGGTTGCCGTGGATTGACTACATCTTCTATCAACGCGGCACTCGCCTGGCCAATTTTTACGTCCGCGGCACGAGCCTGTCCGCGCCGTCATGGTCGTTGATTGAGACGGGCCAGCACCTGCAGGTTAAGGGCAACGTGGAGTTTGATCGGTATACCCTTCACGCCTACGACTATCTCAACTTCATTCCGTTTTATTTCAAGAGCGCCGCAGGAGCGCGAATCGACATGCCCGGCGTCGAAGTATTGGACTCGCTTGGTTTGCCAATGCTCTCAGACGCCTTTCCGCACGAAGAACGTTACATAGGATTCCAGCTTTACCAGCGCGGCATGCGCTTTAACACGCTCCGGGAGGCCGTGCAGAAGCGCTTTTTGAAGGACCCGCGCGAGTTGCTAGCGGAGTGGACCATGGGCATTGAAACCCGCAGCGCATTTTTCGATCAGATGGAACGCGAGCTTCTCAGGAAGCTCGATGACCCAACCGTGCGATACCTTGATCTATATATCTCGGCGTTCGATCACATTGCGCACCACGTCCGCGATCCGGCCGTGCATCGCGCTGAGCTGGTGGAAATTGATCGCCTGATTGGACGGGTTTGGTCAGCAATTGAGAAGAGCAATCTGGCTAGCGAGACCGCAATTGTTTTGGTTTCCGATCATGGATTCAATACCGACCCAAACGTTTACAGCCAGGGCTACAATCTCGTCAAATTGCTCGGCAGCGCAGCCGGGGGCGGGCACCACGTCATCACGAAACGCCGCTTGTTGATGGAATACGCGATCAAAGGGATGAACTTCATGGTCCCATTAATTACCACATCAACCGATCAGTCTTACTATCTGAAGGGGCAAAGCGCTGACTATCCGACAGCGCTGCTGGATTTCGATGGCAATGAGCGGGCTTCTATTCACTTGCGAAATAGCGATCTAAATCTGCTTCAGATTCTGTGGCGCGAGTTGCAAAGAAACAATTTAACGCCGCCGCTCCGAAGTGCACTTAGTAGTGCCTTTTTTGAAGTGCGGGATTCTCAGCGACCGGTCTGGGAGAGAAATCTAAATGAACTAAACGAAGAGCTGGTGGTACTGCGCAGACGAATTGCGCAGCAACGGAGGTTGTGGGATTCCCAACCGAAGCAGTTCAAGCCCGAAGAAATCAGGATTGGTCTCGACGATCAAAAGAAACGCGTTTTTGCCAAACTGGAAAAATGGGAAGGCCAGGAGAAGGACTACACTGAGTTTGCCCAAAAACTCGCAACCCTGCTGGCCCTGCGCAAAGAGACTTTCAATCCGGCAAAGGTAAAGGTGTCTGACGTCATCGCCAGGAATGCGATGGGCGAGCGCAACAGCATCTTCCAGCTCCAGAATTATGTTGTGGGCGTTGCTCCGGGCGGTTTGGTACTGGACACCCGCGGGTCGCTCGACCTTCAAAAGAGCTTCATTCGAGTCAATTATTTTTCACTTCTGCGAGACATCAGTGTTCGCAACAATGTTCAGCGCGGAGTTTCGAATCGTCCGGTGGACATGGTTGCCACACGAATTCCGGCCGAGCTGCTGTCCCAAACGTTGGCGGAAAAGGATATTCATCCGGACGTGATTTGGGTGAATGGCGGTCCCTTGCAGCAGGCGCTCATCCTCGGGCGTGTTGATGCGCGGGGCGCCTTGAGTTTTCGCTACGTCCCCATAACCGGCCTAACCCAGGACGCGACGGGTCAAATAACATTTGAACGAATTTCCTGGCAACCGAATCTGCCTTTGCGCATCTTCGAGGATGAAAAGCTCAACATCCCAGCCGCAGATCGGACAACTTGGCTCAATGAATGGCACACCGACCTCGAATGGCTGAATGCCCTGCATCGGACGAACTACTCCAACGGTCTAATCGGGCTCTTCGAAGAAGTCGCGCATCACGACCTGCCGGCGCTATCAGCAGATGAGCCGGGACTCTCGGCAGACGAACTGCTGTCTCGCCGCTATCTCAAGCGACAGCGCGATCTCATTGAGGCAGACATTCTTGTCGTGGCAAACGATCATTGGAATTTTGACGTGCGCGGATTCAATCCCGGCGGTAACCACGGTTCGTTCTTCCGGATTTCAACCCACTCAACATTAATGTTAGCGGGCGGAAGCAAGACCGATATTCCTCACGGCCTGGTGATCGACGAGCCGTATGACAGCCTGAGTTTCCTGCCGACGCTGCTAGCGTTAACCGGGAATTTACGCGATGATAACAATCCTGTCCCGATGCTGTGGAACAAAGGTTTTAGGCGCTTTCCCGGACGCACCGTGAAAGAGATTTTCACCTCGACTCGAAACAAGCAGATCGCGCTAACCGGAGAAAACGCAACTCCTTGACTACTTCGCCGACCTCGAATACCTCGTCTTCCGCGACAGATGAGCTGGCCCAGTGGCCCGAAGATATCAGCGAGGCGGAAAGCCCGTCCGAGGGCGACGCGTCAGAGGGTTCCGACAGCTCACGTCGTTCCTTTCTGTGGCTTCAGGCCGCCGCCTTTCTTCTCGGACTCGGCCTCCTGATTTACGTCATTAACCGCGTCGGTTTGCAACCACTGTTCGACGCTCTTCTTCGCATTGGTTTTGGCTTTTTCATTTTGTTGGGCATCAGCGGACTGCGGCACGTATTCCGCACGATCGCGATGGCTGCGGCCGTGCCCAAGGAACACCGGCGCATCAATTTCTTTCAGGCATTTGCCGCTCGCCTTGGTGGTGAAGCAATCAGTTTTCTGACGTTCACCGGCCCGCTCCTCGGTGAGGCCACCAAGGTAGCGATGCTGCGCAAGCGCGTGCCTCTAACTTACGGCGTGCCCGCCCTGGTCGTAGATAATCTCCTCTACAACCTCTCCGTCGTCTTCTTCATTCTCAGCGGCGCAACTGTAATGTTGTTTACTTACAGCCTGCCTTCGCTGGTCTATTACACCCTCATCATGATCGCTCTTGTGGCGGCGCTGGGGATAGTGGCCGCTGGGCTCGCTGCCAAGCGCCGAATAATGTTGTTGACCTGGATCATCGATCGCATGGCCCAATTGCGACTCAGTCCCAAGGTCATTCTGAAACGGCGCCAGCACATTTTTCATCTCGAGTCGAAGGTCTACGATTTCTACAAGCATCATCCGGGCGTTTTTTTTGGGATGATTGCCTGCAACCTTCTCGCTCACGCGACGAGCGTTATCGAAGTTTTTGTCACCCTGCGAATGCTGGGTTACACGCCTCAGGTCGCCCAGGCCTACATAATCGAGTCGTTGACAAAGGTAATCAATTTCATCTTCGCGTTTGTTCCCGGTACGATCGGAGTCTATGAAGGCAGCACCGAAGTTGTACTTCAAACACTCGGTTTTGCCGCGGCAACGGGCGTGGCACTTGCTCTCGTGCGAAAAGCGGGCACAATATTCTGGACATCAATTGGCCTGCTGATCTTGACCTGGAGAGCGGCGCCCAACGCGTGGCGGCGTCTCGTGGATCGCAGTCCGCACCTACAGAAGCTTATGGACAGTCTCGTACTCTCAAACATTGCGCACCGGCCGGCCCGCACTGCAGTCAGTATTCTCGGAACTGCGGTGGGAGTGCTGCTAATCATATTCACCGTCGGTCTGGCCCATGGAGTGCTCCATGAGCGCGGCAAACGCGAAGCGAACATCGGCGCTGAAATCATGATTCGATCGGCCGGCTCGCTTGGTTTTGGCGGCGCGTCGCCCTTTTTGTTGCCGGTCACTCGCGCTGCGGAGATTGAGACCATTCCGGGCGTTCGCGCCGCGACCGCGATAGGACAGGCGCTGGACCGCAGCGACACCGGATTCGGCACCCGTCTGCTCGACGGCGTTGAGTTTCAGGATTACGTGCAGTTGACCGGACTCAGGATGCGCGAAGGCTCACCGCTGACCGGGGGCGATCAGGCGATTATGGATCCGGAATGGCAACGGAATCGGAATGCGCTTGTAGGCGACACAGTTCAACTTTTCGAGCGACCTTTCAAGATCGTGGGTGTGTACGAACCACCGGGAGGCGGCCGGCTAAAAATACCGCTCGCCACCATGCAGGAACAGATGGGCGGCGAAGGGAATTGTTCCGCGGTCCTGGTCGCGTGTACAGATCCGAGCCAGCAGGAAGAAGTCGCAGCGAGGATCCGCGAACGATTTCCCGAAGATCAAATCATCTTCACACGCGATCTTCCGGAGCTGTACGCGCAGGGCGTCCCGGCGCTGAACGTCTTCATCCGCGTCGTTGTCGGAGTTGCAGCGGCTATTAGTATGCTGGTGATCCTGCTGGCAATGTATACGACGGTCACTGAGCGCACTCGGCAAATTGGAATACTCAAAGCCATGGGTATGTCGAAGAGCGGGATTGCCTGGGTGATCGAGCAGGAGGCGATTCTGGTCAGCGTGTTGGGCGTCGCTGTCGGAGTAGGTCTCACTTTCGTCGCCCGTTTTTTCATCATGCGGGTGACGTCCCTGACGATCGAGATCGAGCCACGGTGGATTGGGATCTCTTTTCTGGTCGGAATAGTCGGTGGCAGTATTGGCGCGCTTTACCCAGCGTTGCGCGCTGCACGCCAGGACGCGGTAGACGCTCTGAGTTATGAATAGCTCCCGGAATACGTACTCGAGGCAAGGGCCCGACGTTAAGCGAGGGCTCAGGTTTAGCAGTAGGGCTCACCGTTACCGTCGGGCTCCCACCCGGCTTGAGGTGCCGGCATGAATTGTCCTGTTTGCAAAACTTCGCAACTCAATCCTAATAAACTGGAGTCAGAGCTCTTGTCTCAAAGCTGTCAACGATGCGGCGGAGACTGGATACCTGGAGCGCCGTACTGGAAATGGCTCGAAGAGCATGGCGCAAACCTTCCTGAGTTAGAGGTGCCGACAAGTGAGTTCCCTGTTTCCGAGTCCCCTGTGTATCTCGACTGTCCTGAATGCCAGTGGCGCATGGTGAAATACATGGTGGGCCGGGGAACGGGTTTCGCCCTGGACCACTGTCACAGTTGCAAAGGAATCTGGCTGGACAATAATGAGTGGGAAGTTCTCAGGAAGCGCAACCTACATGACGATCTAAATTCGATGCTTACCGAATTCTGGCAGGGCGAAGCTTTAAAAGAGGAGCGACGGAAGCGGTTCGAACGGATCAATCTGGCAAAGTTTGGCGCCGAGGACTATGCGGAAATCAAAAGAGTTCGGGACTGGCTTGAAGGACATTCGAAGAAGCAAGAATTGCTGGCCTTTTTAACGGACGATGATCCACTCAGTGTGTGACGCTCTGTTAGCCACCTGCGTGAGCGGGTGGACAGGGGTTCGTTTCCTACCACTCGGCTATTAGGGAAGCCGCCCGCATACGCAGGCGGTTCTAGACAAGAGGCAACTTGCAAAAGAAACGATCGATCATCACGGTGCTTTACCGATCGCTGCGGTTGAAATGTCCTGCGTGTGGCCAAACGTCACTTTTCAAAGGCCCCTTCCGGCTCGTACACCACTGCTCATCGTGCCGCTCGTTCTTTAAGCGTGAAGAAGGTTTCTTCGTCGGCGCAATCCTCGCCAATGTAATGACGACCGAACTGGTAATTCTGGTGACCTGCATGGTTTGGCTGGTGGTGTTTAAAACCAGTTACGAGAAAGTGCTGGTGGTCCTATTCATCCTGGCGTTAATCTTCCCACCTGCCTTCTATCATCACAGTTGGAGTTTCTGGCTGGGTTTTGATTACCTGGTTGAGGGGCTACCAACGTATGACAGCAAGCGATCCAAGTGAGTCTGCCAGTCAGCCAACCTCAGCTGAAATCGAGGTGCGCCAGGACTGGAAAATGATCCGAGGCCTTGATCGCAACTTCTGGTCGGATCACTTCGCAGTGCAGCAGTCGCTCAGTAAATCCATTCGGAACAAAAACATAATCGAGCCTAAGGTGTGGATCCCAAACCGGAAAAGTGTAGCCCGTCTCCGCCGGATGAAGATGCCGAAAGCCGTCTGCATATCCTGAATCGCGCATGAGCTGAATGGTTGCGCGTTGAATATCTCGCCCACTTAGCCAAACAACCCCACGGATCCAGGCAGGCATGCGACGCACGTCAAGCACCTCGCCCATCGCCAGCGTATTGAAGTCGCCTACCAGCACGTGAAACCCTGACTGGTATCTTTCGATGCCCTTGAGTAAGGATGTTATCTCTCGAACTCTTTGTCGTTCGGCCCACTTGGAAAACATCGAGCTGAGGTGAAGGCCGAAGATCCTGGTTTCGCTCCCGGACACAACTATCTCAAGAAAGGAATGCTTCGCACCCGCCGGATAGTGCCACTCATGATGTGCGATCTCGAGGCGGCTAATGTAACCAATGGAGTGGCGCCCCCGCGCTGCCCAGTGGGCCAGACCAGTGTCTCCGGCCAGGCGCCGGATGACTTCCGTGTCAGTCGCTTCCTGAAACACAACCAGGTCGGGAGCAACTGCGCGAATCACTTCCGCTAGTTCCCTTTCGCGTTTGAGTCCTCCAAAGCGAATGTTGTAGCTTAGCAGCTTGAGTATCACGGAGCCTTTTCCGCCTCTACCACTGTGTAGTAAGGCTCATTGAAGAGGACGTCTCGAGCATAGAGAATGAGATTCGAAGTGGCTTGAAAGGCCACAGGCCTGCCGGCGAGTCTCTGCAGTTCTTCGCGCAGTGGGTTCAGCGCCGCAGCAATTTCGGGATCCTTATCGCATAACGGCTTGGTGTGTAGTCCCGGAATGTAGAAAGCGTCTTCGTTCCAGAACTCCATCACTTTGTCTCCCACCAAAGTGACGTCGAGGTCGCTGGTGCCGCGGCCGTTGGCATCATACGGTTCGCCATCTTCATAACGCTTGTTGGTAATCACGCTGCCACGCAGAGCAAATCCAGTCCCTTCCGGTAAGCCGCTCTTGAGCCTCGAGCAAAACTCGCGAAACTTCAGCAGGTCGCCGTCAAAGGCCAGCCTCACGATACGCTCCTCCAACTGTGCCGCGGTCATTTCACTCGGATTAGTTGTTTTGGTCATTGTTACTAAGCTATCCCTGATCGATTTTCCGTCACGCGTTTTCTATTGTAACTATGAATTAAGCGTCCGCTCATGTTATACCGCGTCTATGATTGCCGACAGTTTATTTGTCTAACGCCAACGTATCCTAACTCGTAAGCAATTGGCCGTGAATGCAAAATGCCGCCTGAACTCCGACTTGCCACGATTGCTGACATACCCGCGCTCAGAGAACTGATCCGAACCTCGGTGAGCGTTCTAAGCGAGCAGTATTACTCCCAGGCCCAGATATGGAACGCGCTGACGCACGTCTTCGGAGTGGACACTACGCTTATCCTCGACGGCACCTACTTTCTGGTTGCGGAAGGGGATCGGATCGCTGGTTGCGGTGGCTGGAGCAAACGTCAAACGTTATTCGGCGGCGACCAGATCAGACCAGCCGAGACGAAGACAACTGATTCTGACGATCTCCTGAATCCCGCCACCGAAGCGGCGCGCATTCGTGCCTTTTATGTTCATCCTGAATACGCGCGGCGAGGCATCGGCTCGATGATTCTGCGAGCCTGCGAAGCAGCAGCAATGGCAGAAGGTTTCGCACGCGTGGAACTCATTGCCACACTTCCCGGCCAGCCGTTGTATTCCTCCCTGGGCTACACAACTCTTGGGCCATTCGAAATTCCCCTGCCATCGGCGCCGGCACTCGATGCCTTCCGAATGGGGAAGAGCCTGATGCCCTATCGAATTCGTGAGTTGGTGCCGGCAGATCAACCCTTGCTGTGGGAGATGCTTTTTCAGTCGTTGTATGTTCCTCAAGGCATGCCGCCGTTTGAACGGAACATCCTCAACCAACCTGCTATTGCAAACTACGTGACAGACTGGGGACGTGACGGCGACGCCGGCTTCGTAGCAGTTGATGCTGACAACATGCCGATCGCAGCAATTTGGTTACGCATGCTCGGCGGGGACATCAAGGGTTTTGGCTATGTGGATGAGCAAACGCCTGAACTCGGAATGGCCGTCGTTCAAGAATGGCGAAAACGTGGAGTTGGGATGTGTTTGTTGACGCGAATGATCGAATCCGCTTCCCGCACCCACGAGCAGATTTGCCTCAGCGTGAACGCTGGCAATCCCGCGCTGCGTCTATACCAGCGTCTGGGATTCGAAGCCTTATGCGAGTCTGGCGGATCGATTACGATGAAACTGAAGTTAACTCGTCGATAGCCCCTGATGACCTCGACTGATGAGATTGATAAAACACCAAAACAGCCAGGCACGATTATTACCTACGACTTCACTGCCTGCGAAAGTGAGCGCCAGGATTGTTTCAACAATTCGTTAATCCTGGACCAATCTGCTTCCGAAACTCCGCCTGCCTCAGCCTTCGTGTCGCGAATTGTCATGGCTTCGGCGCGAAGGCGGCCGTGCTCCATGACTCTCTCGATCGGCACTTGATAGATCTCCGCCTGGAGCTCGGCCAGCGCGCGATCGAGATCTCCCGGTGCGTGGTTGGCGCGCTCGCGATGTACGATCCACCATTCCAGTTCAAGAGTGGCCGCACGATCGACGCTAAAAGGCAGATCGCTCATGCGCCTGATCTCCTGATAAAACTTCACCAGATCGGGTAGCGCTTTTTCGTAGTCGGAACGCCGCTTTCCCTTCCAGAATACGAAGGCGCCGTTCGCGGCATAATACGCCACGCGTTTGGACCGGATTAGCGGCATGTTGTATTGCGTGCGCAGGAGCTCCGATAATTCATTGAATAGCCGCAGCCGCCTACGTTCATAGTAAGAACGCCACATGGCCGTTTCCAGGCGCGCCACTTCATCAGGGTCAAACTCTCTCAGGTGGGCCGTGCGCGTTGAATAAAGATCATAGAGAACCCAGCCGGCAGTAACGAGAAACAGAACAAGGAGGACTTTCAGAAACGTACGGCGGCGCGATTTTGGAGGCGTCGTTGGCATAGTAAGCTGAGGATCCATTCGATGCTTCGGTTCTGCCTGCGGTCGCGTTATTATCTCAGCGCTATCAGCGTTTCCCAAACCAGGCAGAAGGCTCGCGCGTCAACAAGCGGTGTCAGAAGCGCGAAAAACGGCTCGCTGACCCGCGGTTTCCTCCTGGTTATACCTCGAAAGGATGACGTCACATGCAGGATTTTCTTGACGACTTTCGCGAGACCATCTCGCGCGCCGCAGAACGTTTCAAGTTGCTCTCGGAACAACAGAGCCAGAAACCACGAGCAGAGGGCAAATGGTCGCCGCGCGAGATTCTGGGCCACCTGATCGACTCGGCCGCGAATAATCACTCTCGCTTCGTCCGTGCGCAGCTTAAAGATGATTTGGTTTTCGACGGTTATGCCCAAACAGAGTGGGTCAAACTTCAGCGTTACCAGGAAGAGCCATGGGCGGACCTGGTGCAACTCTGGCAGTCATACAATCGCCACATCCTGCACGTGATTGACGTGACTCCCGAGGAGCAGCGCACCAGGCTAAGAACCCGGCACAACCTCCACAAAATTGCTTCTGATTTGCTAAAGGAAGACGAGCCAGTGACCCTCGACTGGTTCATGCGCGATTACCTTGATCACATGAAGAAGCATCTCGCTCAAATCGAGGAAAGCGTGCGGCTCAGTGAATCAGCGTCACCTGCGGCCGCCGGATAGTTTGATAGCCCTCAACAACATTTGCAAACGGAGACAACACGATGGAATACACATACGAACAGCTGAAACATAAAACAGTCGCGGAGCTTCGCGAGATCGCTAAAGGTGACGAAAAGGAAATCGTCCAGGGTTATACCCAAATGAACAAGGAACACTTGATTCAGGCCCTCGCCAATGCCCTGGGTATCAAACACGAGCATCACGAGGTGGTGGGTGTCGATAAAGCTTCAATCAAAGCGCGTATCAAGGAAATGAAGAAGAAGCGCGACGAAGCACTCTCTGCGCATGATTCGGCGCAACTCAAAGTGGCGCGCAGAACGATTCACCGCTTAAAGAGACAAATTCACAAGGCCACCGTTTAAGTTCAAGGCACCCTGGAATCTCATGAACGATCGCGACGTAATAAGAGAACTTAAAAGCCTCGGCGCCGAACAGACCCGCAAAACTTACCTCCGTCACGGCGTCGGCGACAAAGTGTTTGGCGTTAGCTATGCCCAGCTCGGCAAGCTGCAGAAAAAGATAAAAGTGGATCACGGGCTGGCTGGCAAACTCTGGGCGACGGGTTTTCACGAGGCTCAGATTCTTGCCGCTATGATTGCCGATCCCGCGCAAATGTCAGCGAAAGAAATCGACACCTGGGCCCGCTCAGTTTCAAACTATATGCAGAGCGACGCGCTTGCGGGGCTGGTTAGCAAGACACGATTCGCGGCAGCAACCGCTGAAAAGTGGACCAGGTCGAACGACGAATGGATTGGCAGCGCGGGCTGGCAGGTTCTCAGCTGGCTTGCTCAACGTGACGCGACATTACCCGATAGCTTTTTCCTGTCCTATCTCGAGACGATCGAAAACAAAATCCACGAAGCCATGAATCGCGTTCGTTATGCGATGAACGGCGCCTTGATCGGGATCGGCTCACGAAATATTAAACTGGAGAAAAAGGCGCTGGCGGTGGCGGCGAAAATCGGGAAAGTTAAAGTCGATCACGGCGACACAGCATGCAAAACGCCTGACGCAGCTTCATACATTCGGAAGACCGCAGCCTACAAGATGGCAAAGGCCGCGAGGGGCTAATTCTGCCACGTACGGCCTGGCTTCAAGCGCCAACGGCGCGAAATGCAGAAGCCTGGGCCAACGACCCAGGACTGGTCAAAAGTAAACGCGCTAGCGCTGAAAAGCGCCTAATAGTTGTCACCGATGACACCTATGACAGCGATGACAGCGATGCCGATGCAACGTCGATTGCGCGCCGTCAGCGCTCAGAATGTGTCTTGTACCGTTACCCAGGCCGTTGGCCTGGGCTTTTACATTTCGCGCCCTTGGCGCTTAAGGCTACCTTCGACACCTTTTTTTGATCAAAGCCAGTTTTGCGTTAGGTCAGAGGCCGTTGAATTTCATCGATGGGGGCTGGCTCAGATAGAATCTTAGGTGCGACCGATGACCTCGCTCAGGTATGCCCTCATCTCCTCCAGCCCCGTCTCCTGCGAAAGATACCCAATGTGATTGTCAGGTCTTAACAGCACGCTGAAAGGTCTGTCGCTACCGAACAGTTCGGCTACGTGTGGATAAAGAGGCACCACGTGGTAGTCGACCAGAGCGGCGTATTCAGTTTCTACTTGCTTTCGCATCGACTGGTAATCCGTCTCGCCATCGCTGAATGACAGAAGATGAAACTGAGGTGACCGCAGCTGATCGTAGATGCTCTTGCCATCGATCAAAAAATACGGCAGCCGGTCACCCGCTTTTACATCGAAGTCGTCGTCCCCTTTATGAAGGCTCAACGAGCTCGCGCGGTAGTTGATGCCAATTTGCGAGATCAACGGAAAGAACCTGGTCTTCACCACGTCGAAGCTCAGGATAAACTTCGCCATGGGCGGAAATACGGTTGTGCGGATCAGGTTCAGTAGCCAATCGGTCCCGGCCGCCAGGTTGAACATTCGATCGGTTGTCTGCAGTAATCTCTCAGCATTTGGGAGACGCTCCTCGTTATAGGTATCGAGGATGTTTTCGCCGGCCGAATTCTTGAGCACGCCGGCAATCTTCCATGCCAGATTATAGGCATCCTGAATCCCTGTGTTCATTCCCTGACCGCCCGCGGGCGTATGAATGTGCGCTGCGTCGCCCGCAACAAAGCAGCGGCCCTGCGAAAATCTGTTCACATGGCGAGTGTGAACTTTGTAAGTGGAAAACCAGTCCACGCGAGTGATATCAAGCTCGATTTCCGCTTCTTCTTTTATACGACTCTCGATTTCTTCGTATAGAATCTCTCCCTGATCCTTCTCAAATCCTTCGGGAAAGGCCCCGACGATCCGGTAACGCCGATCCCCTTTCATCGGGAAAAAAGCGACCACGGCATTTCGCGCCAGACACACTTGCAACGCGTCGTGGCTGAATTCCCAATCAATCTGGACATCGGCAACATAGAAGACGCGCTCAAATGTACTGCCTTCGAAGGTCATACCCAGTGAGTGTCTCACCAGACTCTTCGGTCCATCGCAGCCAACCAGATACTTCGCTTCGATGACCTGCCATTCGCCTGACGCGGTTTGGCCCTGCCCGATTACTCCAGTATCAGTTTGCGCAAAGCTCTTGAGTTCGGTGTTCCAGATAACATCGCGATCGTGCGCAACGAGGTAATCATGGAGAAGTTTTTCATTCTTGCTCTGTTCGAGAAGCAGCATGTATGGGTAAGCACTCATGCCGTCGCCGACACTGGAAAGATCAACTTCACCAAGCACCTCGCCGCCTTCGAGCATTCGCACCTTCCCGGCAATCGTGCCTTCATCAATGGCCCGCCCGGCTAAGTCCATCTGTTCGTAGATTTCGAGAGTGCGTGCGTGCACACCGATGGCCTTGGAGTAAGGCGTAAGCTCGGGATTCTTTTCGACGACAACAAAATCGACGCCGTGTCTCACAAACTGGCAAGCGAGTGAGAGGCCAGTGGGCCCGGCGCCGACAATCAGTACCTCAGTGTTGATGGTGTTCATGCGAGGTTACGCTTTCGCGGTGCTTTTCCATCTCTCAGAAACGGCCCTACCTTTTTCAAAATCATCAACCACGAGAATTAATTGGTTTTGGTGATCGCTATAAATTACCTCGATGTTCACACCGGCATCTGCCATCATCCGCGAAATCCTCCCCAACTGTCCGGGCTGGTCCTGGTTAAGCCGCTGCACCAGCACCTGCTTTTCGGCCACTACTTCGATTCCCTTTTCTTCCAGGGCCTGGCGCGCCGCAGCTCCGTCTTCGAAGAGAAAATGAACGATGCCCTCACCTCCAACGACAAATCCGCCACCGCCCTCGACACTCACTCCGGCGTAGCCAAGCGCTTCACCCATTTCCGCTAAGGAGCCCGGACGGTTATCCAGGCGTATGGTTAAGTCAGTCACTACCGGTTCTCCTCAACTAAATCATTCAGCGTGCTTCGCGACGCGCGCGCGCGATAAAGTCTTCAATGTCTGAAATCTTTCGCGGCAGAGCTTTAGTCATCCATTCCGCATCACCTGTAGTCACCAGCAGATCATCTTCAATTCGCACGCCCATGTTTTTGTAGCGCTCGAACGCCGGCGTTATTGCCAACTTAAACCTTTCCCAGTCCGCGGCTACCCAGCCGGATGGCATATTCTCGAGCGCGTTCGCACGCACATAGATTCCCGGTTCATTGGTGAAGACCATTCCGGGCTCGAGTTTCGTTCCATAGTTGCCAACGTCATGTACGTTCATTCCAAGCCAGTGAGAAGTGCCGTGCATAAACCACAGCCGATACTGATTTGAGTCGCGATTTGTGATCAACCCAAGTTTCAGCAAGCCGTCCTTGATAACTTCAGTAGCGGCGCGATCAACGTCGGAAACGAACTTTCCCGGGCGAGCCAACCTGGCGCCCGCCTCCTGTGCGTCAAAAACAATCTGATAGACTGCCGCCTGCTCTGGAGTGAACTTTCCACTCACCGGGAAAGTGCGCGTTACATCAGCGGTGTAATGTTCGTATTCAGCGCCGACGTCCATCAGAAATAGATCGCCCGGCTTCACCGGCCCTTGCGATTCTTCGTAATGGAGCGTGGTGGCGTTTGGACCGCAACCAACGATCGGCGGGTAGCCCCAATGGTCTGCATTGCGAAGTTTGAAAGTGTAAAGAACGACTGCATCGATTTCATATTCCCACTTCGCTTCGGCGGCAGCCACCCATGAGCGTTCGATCGCTTCAATTGTGATATCGATTGCATGCTGCATCAGGGCCAATTCCATCGGTGATTTGCGCAGCCGCAGGTGCCCGAAAATAAAGGAAGCGTTTTCGAGGACGTATCCTGAAGGGGTTGCCAATGACTGTCTCGGAACACCTTGAGCGGAGGGCGAAGGGGCGGGGACCGGCGATGGCGCAGGCACAGGGACCGAAGTCGGCGTTGCCGCTGCGGCGCTGGGTACAGTGCTGGCCCACTCGGCGGCAAAGCGTTGCTCCTGTTGGCCCATCAACATGAAGAGTTGGGCCTGTTCGGCGGCCGCGGCCGCAAACAGTTTCTCAAAACTTGAAGCAACCGCCTCCGGAGTCTCCATTATCCCCGGACGCGCAGCGGACATCAGGACATTCTCCGGTTTCGGACGATAGGGCCGGCGATGGCGCAACGCGCGGCTGAAGGGCTCGAATTCACGTGCGTCCCAAATCTCCTTTATCCCGGAAACACGACTCGCTTCCTCAACGCTATAAATACGGCCCGTCCAGGTTTCCCGTAACGGATTCCGGCGGGGCAAAAAAAGAATTTCCGGCAGCGCGTCGTTACCGGGCGTCAGCATCAGAGTCGCACCGTTTTGCTTAAGATTCGTTAAATAATAAAGATTGTTTTCCTGGCGATAATGATAATTGACGTCGTTGGAATAAACGCGTGGCTCTCCGCTCAGGAGAATCATGATTCCCGTCGACCCAACAATCTGGGCCACTCGTGCTCGTCGACCAGCCAGTTCACGGTGGCGCGCCGTCTCATCGAAAATCGGCGCCGGCGGCGCAGGCTTGATAGCCGAGCTTCGGCCTGCTGAACCTTGCGCGATTGCCTCGGCACGCATAACCAGAGCTGGTTCGAGTGATGCCACTATCACGGCAAGTGAGAAACTCGCCACTAGTAGAAATAAATGACGCCGACGCTGTCGCAATGATTTAGTTGAGCTCATACGGTACGGTTTGATCTATGGGGTTTGACGAACAATCGTTTACTCGGCGGGTGGTTGATGAACTGTGCGCGACCCGTAGTTGCCGTTTTGTCATACGGCTTTGTCAGGTCTGAGCTCGCCGCGGCCCGGCATGCCGACGCGCTAGGGTAATCGTCTCCGGCGTGGTGCGATTCTGTCGCCCGGGCGAAGTACTCTCCTGGCCCCGTTTGGCCTGATAACTACGCGAGTGCCGTCGGGTTGCGTCACGATTTGCGTTCCATCAGGAAGGCTGCGAGTCGAACCCGTGATCGGCACATCGCGCTGACCTATTCGAGGTATATCAGGAACCCTAATCACTGGCGGCGTGGCCTGTCGATCAGCCTGGCCCTCCCTAGGTGCTGGCTCGGCTCGACCCGAACCCGAGCTTGGGGGGCGTTCCTGAACGGTTTCAACTTTGGTTTCGTTAGGCCTTGCGGGAGTGGTTTTTTTCTTCGCTGCCTCTTGCGCAGGCGACGATGCCGTGTCGGCCCTGGTCTCTTCCGTCACATTTCCACCAGCTGTTTCAGTACCCGGAGTCGGCGTGGACGCCGGAGAACCAGAACCGGCCGGCGCTACGGCCGTGTCGTTCTTGCGGTTCTGATATGCGTAAAGGCCGCCCACCAGGAGCGCCACGATGCAAACGACGCCCGCGGCTATCGCCCAGGGTGCAGAGCTCCGCTTTCGTGTTGCGGGTCGGTTCCGCTGCACCGTGGTTTCGCTGCCCACAGCGCCTACGGCGGTGTGCGCAACGCCCGGCTGTGATGGTTGGGCCGGCGCATGGACTGTCGCTGGTGATTCAAAGAGCACCGTGGCAGCTTCAACACCAGGAGTTTGCGGTACGGTGTTGATGATAGTGCTTTCGCCGGCGCCACTGGAATCGCCGATTCCCGCCAGCGCATCTGTCAACGCTCTTCGCATTTCCGCCGCAGTCGTAAAGCGTCGCTCGCGATTCTGACTCATCGCCCGCGCCAGCACACTCGCAACGGCGGGACTAACAAAACTGTTGATTTGGTTTGCGGGTTGCAGTGGATCCGTTTCGCCATTCACGAGAGCTCCGGCGCGGGTCAGCGCGCTCGGTGGCTTCACGTAAGTCATCAGATGGTAGAGCGTTGCGCTTAGCGCATAGATGTCGCTACGGGCGTCGGTGCCAAGGCCCTGAATCTGTTCGAGTGGAGCGTAGTTTGGTGTGTAACCAAAAATGCTGGCAGAGGTAACGGCGGCCGGAGACACCTCGCTGGATTGTCCTTTCGCCAGCCCGAAATCCAGCAGGATGATCTGGCCGCGAGCAGTTAATTTCAGGTTCTGCGGCTTAATGTCCCGGTGAATGATTTGCGGATCCTGCGTATGCAGATAGTCGAGCGCGTCAAGCAGTTGGTCGCCCCACGTGAGCACTTGCTCGACGGGAAAATGACCGCGCTTCAAAGTCATCATCTGGGCCAGATCTTCGCCCTCGATGAATTGCATTACCAAAAACTGGCCATCGCCTTCGGAGAAATGATCACTCACGCGCGGTAGCGCCGGATGATGCATACGTGCCAGCAATCTCGCCTCGCGCTCAAACTGCTTGCGCAGACGTTCGTCTGCAAACAACGTTTCCTTTAGCGCCACTACGGCATCGAGCCGCTCGTCCATGGCTTCGTAGACTGCGCCCATGCCCCCCTGGCCCAGTTGCCTGACGATCCGATAACGGCCTTGTAAAACTGTATCTGGAATCAGCATTTATCGTTTGTTAGCTCTGCCAGCTTCCCGTAGCAAATCATGATGGCGACGCGGCTGATTATACACTGGCGGTGCGTTGCGCAGAATGGCTTTGCACAAAAAGTTGTTTTGTGAACTTCCAACGCTTTGCGTGCCTGCGCATTGCACAAGACGATCAAAACCCCCTCTGCCTTTGGGAGAGCAATGACATACTTGACTCACCAGCCCGCGAAGCGGGCGTCAGCATAAAGCCTGGGGCGCAAGCCCCAGGATCGAGATGCAAATGTCTCAAGCCCGCGGAGTGGGCGACAGCCGTTAAGGGAACCAGTCGTGTGTCCAATCTCGTGACGAAGATGAATCGTCTTTCGCAAAACGGCAAATCATGAGTTCTGTCGCCCGCTCCGCGGGCTAGGCCAATCCTTTTGGCTCGATCCCGGGACTTGCGCCCCGGGCTTTATGCTGACGCGCGCTCCGCGCGCTCTGCCGTCGCAGGTGAGTCAACTGATGAACAACTGTTGGCGCGACCAGCCCGCTCATCGATCATCATTGGGAGTTCTGCAGAACCGGAGTATGCTATCCGGCATGGACAATCCCTTCCCGGTTTCAGATTCTGAAGTCATCGATGTGTCTCCGAAACGCCGGCGCTGGCGCCTTTATCTCCTGGCCGGACTTTTGCTGCTCTTCCTGGCGTTGTCGCGTGTGCTAGGGGTGTACGTTTCAGCTCTCTGGTTTGGCTCAATCGGCTACTCACAGGTCTATTGGTATATCTTCAAGCTCAAGGCTGGCCTGTTCGTGGTTTTTCTGGTGTTGACGGTATTAATCCTGCGCGGCGCCTTCTGGCTACTCGAGCGAGCTTTCGCGGCGAAGACCTTGCAGCGCCGCACCATCATGCTGAACAACCAGCCGTTTGAGATCTCGCCGGCGCGTTTCATTCGTCCGCTGGCCTGGCTGCTTTCGATCGGATTTGGAGTTTTCTCGGGTCTCGCAATGCGCGGCGACTGGCAGGAGTTCGCGAGTTACTTAAATCAAGCGCCAACTACTCTCACTGATCCAATTTTCCACAGATCACTCGGCTTCTATCTGTTTTCGCTGCCGTTAATCCAAACACTTGTCTCCTGGTTGACGACCCTGGCGTTTGTGATTCTGTGCGCCGCGCTTGCGTTTGCGTTGCTCACCATTCCCGGCCAGATCCTGAAACAAGCAGCGACCAAAACGTCATCGACAGCTTTTAGCGCGGTGTCGTGCGCGTTAGCAGCGTTTCTGGTCGCGCTTTCCGCGCGAACCTATCTCTCCCGATTCCCATTCCTCTGGACCGACCATCAAACGTTTTCCGGAGTCACTTACACTGAAGCCAATTATTTACTTCCGGCGCTGCTCTTTGTATCGTTCGCGCTGCTTATCGCAGCTGCAATTTCGCTCCTGAACGCTTTCACGAAGCGCGGACTGCGTCTTCTCATACTCGCCGTAGCACTGCCGATTGCCGTCTACATCGTGGGCGTGGTTCTGATACCTGCCTATGTGAACGGATTTATCGTCAAACCCAACGAGCTGGCCCGCGAAACGCCGTACATTGAACACAACATCGCCTGGACACGACGCGGCTTCGGACTCGAGCAGATCCAACAGAGGGAGTTTGAGGCTGAAAACTCGGTCGAAGCTTTGAACCTGGCAGCGAACCGCGCCACGTTAGACAATATTCGGCTTTGGGACTGGCGGGCCTTGCAGGACACACTCAAGCAAGCCCAAACCATACGTACCTATTACGATTTTCCCGACGTTGACGTTGATCGCTACCAGCTTGGAGGGCAAACGCGGCAAGTGATGATTGCTGCCCGTGAGATCGACGTTGAGAAACTACCCGAATCATCTCGAAACTGGATCAACGAGAAGTTGATTTATACCCATGGCTACGGACTGACGATGAATACGTCCAACGGTTTTACGCCGGAGGGTATGCCGCGCTTTATTCTGTCGGATATGCCGATCAAATCAAACGCGCCTGAGGCTACGATCACTCGCCCGCAAATCTATTACGGCCAAAAGACTAACACCGACGTTTATGTCAAAACTGGACAGAAGGAATTTGATTTTCCTCAGGGCGAAACGAACACCTACACGACCTACGAAGGCAGCGGCGGGATCCAAATCGGGAATCGTTTTCGCCGTTGGCTGCTCGCATGGGCCCTTGACGATCTCTCAAAGCTACCTTTTTCGGATGATGTCACCTCGGAAAGCCGGGTGCTCATCCACCGCAACATCAGCGAAATAGTTAACGGGGTGGCGCCCTTTTTGATCTATGACAACGACCCCTACATTGTCGTCAGCAAGGAAGGCCGACTTTTCTGGATGCTTGATGCGTTCACCGAATCGTCCACTTTCCCTTATGCGCGACATCACCAGGTCGGCAACAATCGGATCAATTACATTCGTAACAGCGTTAAGGTCGTTATCGATGCCTACAACGGCTCCGTCGATTTCTATGTCTTCGATCCGCAGGATCCGTTAATCGCCACCTATCGAGCCACCTTCCCGACGCTGTTTAAAGACGCGAGCGCGATGCCCGCAGACTTACGCACTCACGTGCGTTATCCCGAAACGATGATTCGCGTGCAGGGAGAGGTTTACGGTCTTTATCACACCCAGAATCCGAAAGTATTCTTCCAGCGTGAAGACGTATGGAGCGTGGCGAGTCAGTTAGGCATAGACGAGCAAAACAAAAAACAATCGCTGCCGATAGATCCTTACTTTGTTTTGATGCAGTTGCCAGGCGAACAAGCGTCAACCGAGTTTGCGCTCATTCTGCCTTTCACTCCGGCAAATCGAAACAACATGATCGGATGGATGGCGGGACGCAGCGACGGCGAACATTACGGCAAGCTCTTAGTCTATAACTTTCCTGAGTCGCGTGTGATCGAGGGTCCACTTCAGATTGAGGCGCGCATCGATCAGAACGCCCAACTCTCCGCCCAGTTTAGTCTTTGGAACCAACAAGGCTCGCGAGTGCTACGCGGCCACTTGTTGGTGATCCCTATTGGCCGTTCCCTGCTCTACGTTGAGCCTGTTTACCTTCAAGCGCAACGGAGCCCCATGCCAGAACTGCGCCTTGTCGTCCTCGCAATTCAGGAGCGACTGGGATACGGGCAAAGCTTCGACGAGGCGATGGCTAACCTGTTTGGTGACGCCGGCAAGGCACCCACGCCATCAATCACGCCGCCGTCAACCTCCCCGGGCAGCGTATCAGTCCCGGGTGCGCCGGCCGATCCAAAGACACCGGCCGGCCCATCGCCCTCGCCCGTGGCAGTCGAAACAGTCCAGCGATTGATCCTAAAAGCGGTCCAGGAGTTTGACGACTACCAGCGGCTGACTTCACAGGGCAAGCACGGCGAAGCCGGCCAGAAGCTTGAGCAACACAAGCGCACCCTGGAGGAGCTCAAACGGCTGGGAAGCAAACCTCAGTAGGCGTTCTCGCGTTCGCTGGTTAAGGGTCACCGGGCAACTAGTGCCTCGCTCAAAATCCGGCAATCTGTCCTCACCAGGGCCGTCGAGCTCCTCCTTCCAACCAATCACGACCGTTGCGGCAATGTCAGCGGACGAAGATCGGCAGACCGCAAGTCTGATTTCTCTAAGCTTTTCCACGATTACTGGATGTATTGTATAGCAACGCCAGACACACAATTTCTTCATTACCCACCAGATGCCACTTTGGGTTATAGTGTTCGCCCTTTTCATATAATTCGCGAGTTGGCCGGTTTTGAGAGAGGTTTATCCGGCAACGCTGGCGATTTCCGGAGGCATTAAGTTTGGCGGCGGCGGCATTTTACGACCTCGAAGGGACTCTGGTCAGCACCAACCTGGTTCACACCCTGGGCTTTTACGCTCGGAACGAACCCGGTTTGTTTCGCAGCTTCAAGAAGAGCGCCGCCACGCTTTTAAGCCTTCCGGTTTTTGCTGTTACTGACCAATACAGCCGCAAAGTTTTCAACGACCTTTACTTCAAACGCTACAAGGGCGTTTCCGAAGACCGGCTCCGATACCTTGCCGACGATTTGTTCACCTCAGTGTTGAAGCCGGCGGTGTTTCCCGGGACCTATGAGCTGCTGGAAAAGTCTCGCAGCCTCGGCCTGCGCCAGGTGGTGGTTACGGGCGCTCTCGACGTTTCGGTGAAGCCGCTAATGGAACATCTGGAGATAAAAGACTACGTTGCAAATCGGCTTGAATTTGTTAACGGAGTGGCAACTGGTCGTCTGTTGCCGCCGGTGATGGCCGCTGCGACGAAGGCATCGTGGATACGTGTATTTGCGGAGCGCGAAGGCATCAGCCTAAGCGATTCATATGCTTACACGGATAGCATGAGCGATTTGCCGATGCTTTCGATCGTGGGCCACCCGGCAGCAATTTGCCCAGACATGCGCTTGCGCCAGACGGCGCTGCACCATGATTGGCCGATTCTGAATTTGAAGTGATCATGATGGCAGTGAAATTGGAGCTCAAGGTATTTGTGGTGCTGGTTCTCGCATGCTGCTCTTGCCGTTCCTTTGAGGCGAAGCAAAAGACGGAAGATGCGGTTGAGCAGGCCGTAGAGAGATTTCACGAGAAGCTGAATCAGCAGCAATACCAGAGCATTTATTTGGAATCTGATGGCGAGCTCAAAGAGAGCGTGACGGAAGAGGAGTTTGTTGCACAACTTAGCCAGGCGCATGAGCAACTTGGGACCACTTCGGGGGAAGCGTTTGTCTTCATTGACGATAGAGGCTGGAAAGGAATCCAAAACGCATTCACAAAGCGAGAGATAGTTCGGCACTGGCATAGCCCGGTCAACGATTCGATCATCGCAAATGAGAATTTCGTTTGGGCTGTAGAAAACGATCAGCCAAAACTGGTTTCTTACCAGTTTCGAACAGTCTGTAGAAAACCATGCAGAGTAGGCTTCGCTCTGCCATAGAAAAACAATGGCACTTCAACTAAGACGAAAAACGCACGAATCAGTAACCTACATCGATCGCGACAGCGCGCCGCGCATTGTCGCATCTGGGATGGATTTTCTGCTCGAAGATTTGCCGGTGGGAACGCGCGTGATTTATCCCAACGCCCCGATAAAGGGGCTGGCAAATCGGGAGGCGGCGATTCGCTATGCGCTCAATCATCCGCACGATTGTGATCCTCTCTTCGCGCAGCTGGAACCTGGCATGAAGGTAACTATCGCGGTGGACGACATCAGCATGCCGATTCCACCAATGAAGACGCCTGACATTCGTCAAACGGCGCTCGAGATCCTCCTCGAAATGCTTCACGGCCATGGCGTAGACGATGTGCATATCATCATCGCTATTTCGCTCCACCGCAAAATGACGGAGTCCGAAATGAAGCGCATGGTCGGGCAGAAGATTTGGGACGACTTCTACCCGGATCGTTATTACAACCACGACGCGGAGGATCCGAGCAACCTCGTCCTCCTCGGAGAGACCGAACACAAAGAACCCTTACGCATTAACCGTCGCGCCGCTGAAAGCGACCTGCTGATTTATCTAAACTTCAATTTCGTGCCGATGAATGGCGGACACAAATCGGTGGGAGTTGGGCTCTGTGATTATGAGTCGCTCCGCGCTCATCACAATCCAAATGTAATTCGCGCCTCACACAGCTACATGGATCCGGCAGGTTCCGAGCTCGGCAGAGTTATCAGTCGCGTCGGCAAGATCGCTGACGAACATCTCAATGTGTTTCATATCGAAACCACGGTCAACAACTACATGTTTGGCGCGGATATGGGTTTCCTAACGAAGAGCGAGGACGATTTCACGGCCTTCGATCGCATGAAGTATGAAGCCATGCGCTACACGATGAAGAAGATGCCGCTTCCCGCGAAGCGCGCGATGTACAACTCGCTCAAGGGTAACTACGAAATGATCGCCTGCCATGCGGGACGCACTGAACCAGTTCACGATCTGATTATTCAGAAAAGCATGGACCAGTATGTGGTGCCGATTCAGGGACAGTGTGACATCCTGATTTGTCCGGTGCCCGACATGTCGCCTTACAGCATCAACTCGATCCTGAATCCCCTGCTGGTTCAGGTGATGGCGCTTGGGTATCACTTCAATATGTACCGCGGCAAACCGTTGCTTAAGAAGGGCGGCACGCTGATCCTGCATCACCCCTGCAACGATGAGTTTGATCACAACTTCCACCCGAGTTACATCGAATTCTTTAATCGCCTGTTGCCGGAAACGCGCGACGCGAACGTCTTGCGCGACAAATATGAGCAGGAATTCGCAAACAATCCGAGCTATGTGGAGATGTACCGTCGCGGAAATGCCTATCACGGTTCACACCCGTTCTTTATGTGGTACTGGGGCGAGGGTGGCCGCCAGCATGCGGGCCACGTGATCGCGGCGGGCGCGCAGAATGCGCACGTTCCCGCGATGATGGGATGGGAACGCGCTGATAATTTAACTGAAGCTATTGCGATGGGCCGAAGCTATATGGGCAGGTCAGCCGAGATCACGATGCTACATCAACCGATCATCGCGATCGCGGACATGGAATAGGCATTTTCCCCTCTCCCAATGGGAGAGGGGTTAGGGGAGAGGGCTTAACGCGTACTAAGCCCCCACCCCAACCCTCCCAAAACGGGGGAGGGAGTAGAAAGATCACGCATGACCAAACTTTCGCCAACCGAAATCTACAACGGCCGAAAGATCTTTCTGATCGGCAGCACCGGCTTCATGGGCAAGGTGACGCTCAGCATGCTGTTGTATCGTTTTCCGAATATTGGCCGGGTTTATGTGACAGTTCGCGCGCGGTCTCAGGAAGAATCCGAGATTCGCTTTTGGAATAGTGTGATCACAGCGCCACCATTCAACCCTCTGCGCGAACGCTACGGCAGCGCACTGGAAGGTTTTATTCGCGACCGCGTCGTGGTGCTCGGCGGCGATATCGGCGATACAAATCTCGGTTACACCGACGAGGAGGCGCAGAAGGTTGCCGACGACATCGATATCGTGGTTAACAGCGCCGGCAACGTTACGTTCAATCCCACGCTCGAAAGCGCATTGCGCACTAACGTGGTCGGTACTCAGAACGTAATCGCTTTCGCGAAACGAATGGAGCGACCGGCTCTGGTTCATGTTTCCACATGCTTTGTCGCCGGCAATCGTTCGGGCCCGGTCTGGGAAAACGATCCCGTGCTTGGTTATTTCCCGCGAAAGCATGAACTTGAAGGCGTTGAATTCTCTGTTGAGCAGGAAATCAAAGACTGCGCACGGCTCGCCGAACGCGTCCGTGAAGAAGCGCGCGATGCAATGATGACTGCGCAGTTTCGCGACCTGGCCCGCAAGCGACTGAACGAGGAGGGTCGCGACACAGACGATCCGGATGCGCTGGGGCTTGCTGTAGCGCGTGAGAGAAAAGTATGGACACGAACCCGTCTCACTGAACTCGGTATGGAGCGCTCGGCCTGGTGGGGGTGGCCGAATATTTACACCTACACCAAAGCGCTTGGTGAACAGCTCGTTGCGGCTGAAACGGGGATTGTTCGCAGCATCGTCAGGCCGAGTATTGTCGAGTCAGCGCTCTCCTATCCCTTCCCTGGCTGGAACGAAGGTTTCACGACCACCGCCCCAATCATTTTTCTGGTCTTAAAGGGTCAGACTCAGATACCGGCGGACGAGAAATTGATTCTCGACATCACGCCGGTGGACCAGGTGGCGTCAGTAATGCTTGCAGTGACGGCCCAGGCATGTGTGGAAGAGCCGCAACTGGTCCATCAGGCAGCCACTGGCGATGCAAATCCGGCCAACATGGATCGGATTATTGGACTGGTAGGGCTTTACAAGAGAAGGCATTTTCAGGAGAAGACCACTGGGTCGAGACTGCTGAACGAGGTGGCATCGCGCATGGAGCCACGTCGGGTCGAAACCGAGACTTTCGAAAGGCTCTCGGTGCCGATGTTCAACCGCGCGGCGAAGAAAGCGTCGTCTCTTCTCGATCGCGCGAAGCCGCGCTGGGGAGGCGGGCGCGCGGTGGATGTAATTGAGCGACTCAAATCCACCGTGGACCGGGTTGAAGAGATAACGCAGGAAACCACCGAGGCGTTCGATCTCTTCCGGCCGTTTACGATCGAGAATGCTTACATTTTCCGCTCGGACAACGTGCGCGCATTGTTCTCGCGAATCAGCGAAGACGAACAAGGACTCCTGGGTTGGTACCCCGAAAGATATGATTGGTATGACTACTGGCTCAACATTCATTTGCCTGGCTTGAAGAAATGGGTCTTTCCCACTCTCGAGGAAGAGATGCGCGCTCAGCCCAAGCGCATCTATACGTATCGTGATCTGCTGGAGCTGTTTGAAACTTCCACCAAGCGGCATTCAACCCGCGTGGCGATGCGCATTGAGCGCAACGGACGCCACGAGCAATACACCTATGCAGATTTGCGTGAACTTGCTAACCGCGCCGCTGGGTTTCTTGCCGGCGAAGGCATCATACCCGGCGATCGCGTGATGCTGGTGAGTCAGAACACGCCTGAATGGGGCATGACTTACTTTGGCGTACTCAAGACCGGTGCGAGCTGCATTCCGGTGGATCCTGAAAGCTCTATCGATGAAATCATCAACTTTGCGCGTGCAGGCGAAGCAGCGGGAATTGTTCTCAGCGAAAAGATTGACGAGGACAATCCAGAACTCCGCGAGCGGCTGACTGGCGCAGGGCTCTCAGTGCGGGTTTGGACATTTGACCAGTTGTTTGCCATCACCGATGAGCAGGTTGAAGAAGACCGCCTTGCGCTTTTACCCACGCGCGTTACCGCGCAATCGCTGGCCTCCCTAATTTTTACATCCGGTACGACAGGCCGGCCGAAGGGCGTAATGCTTTCGCATCGAAATCTCACCAGCATGGTTTCGATGCTGTCGTCTGTTTTCGATATGAGCACCAAAGACGGGGTGCTCTCTGTCTTGCCGCTCCATCATACGTTTGAGTTCTCCACCGGCTTCCTGACACCGCTTAGCCGCGGCGCCCAGATTACATATTTGCCGGATCTAACGGGCGAGGCTCTGGCCCGCGCGATCAAAAACGGTCACGTCACAGGGATGGTCGGTGTGCCCGCCCTTTGGGAACTCCTTCACCGCCGAATCAAGACCAAACTTTACGAGCGCAGTGACTTGATTGGTAAAACTGCCGACGCGCTGATCCAGGCAAACGCCTGGCTGCGCGACAAAACCCCGCTGAATCTTGGCCCGCTGGCTTTCTATCCGATTCATGAAGGCCTGGGTGGACGCATTCGCTACTTCATCAGCGGCGGGTCTGCACTCAATGAAAAGATTCAGAAGGATTTCCAGGGTCTCGGTTTCACCATCCTCGAGGGCTATGGATTAACTGAAGCTTCGCCGGTGTTGACGGTGACGCGTCCTGAGAATCGCATGTTGACCGGAAGCGTGGGCAGGCCATTGCCGGGGGTTGAAGTAAAAATATCCGAGCCCGACGCAAGCGGCGTCGGCCAGGTTATTGCTCGTGGTCCAAATGTAATGCTCGGCTACTACTCCGACGAACAAGCGACGCGCAGCGCGTTAGTCGAAAGATGGCTTTACACCGGGGACCTGGGAAGAATTGACGAGGACGGAAATCTATTCCTCGTGGGACGTTCCAAAGAAATTATCGTCGACACGAACGGCAAAAATGTTTACCCGGACGAACTCGAGGAAATCTATCAGAGTTCGCCATACGTGAAAGAGTTGAGCATTGTTGGCCTGGCTGATGGCCTTGGGGAAAAAGTCGCCTGCCTCGTAGTTGCTGACGACGAGTACGACATCACACTTTCGCGCGCCGAGTTGCGTCGCCGCGTGGAAGAGCATTTCCGCGAAGTCTCCGCTTCCCTCCCCTACTATAAGCGCGTCAAGGTTCTGCACTTCACCGACGAAGAGCTGCCGCGCACCGCCACGCGCAAGGTGAAGCGCGGCGAAGTGGTCACGCTTCTGCAGACGCTGGAGGCAGAAACTAAGTCAGAAACGGCTGGTGTGACCGAGCGTTCGTCGAATTCAGAAGCGAAGTGGTTGATCTCGATAGTGGCAAATGTCAGCAACCGGCGCACTGATGAAATCTCCTTGAATTCGCGTCTGGCCGACCTCGGGTTTGACAGCCTGATGTTCGTCGAGCTGGCGACCGCGATCGAGAATGCGGGCGGTTCGAGTTCGTCTCCAGAACGCCTGAACGAAGTGCAGGATCTGCGTGAGTTAGCTGCCGTGGTGAGCCAGCGACCGGGCGCGTCGCTCGGCGGCGAAACAACTCGCGGCGGTTCCCAAAGAACTGAGGACTCCGAAATCGAGGTTCCTTCGTTTATTAGCGCCGCCGGCAACAAAGCGGGGGACGCGCTGCAGTGGCTCTTCTACAACCGATTTCTCGATACCCGCTATGAGGGACAAGGAAATATTCCGGTCCACACAAACTTCATCGTCGCCGCAAATCATTCATCGCATCTGGACATGGGCCTGACGAAAATGGCGCTTGGCGACGCGGGGAAAGACATGGTCGTGCTCGCCGCGGCCGACTATTTTTTCGACACTAAATACAAACGCGCAGTGATGGAAAACTTTACCAACCTTGTGCCGATTGAACGCACCGGTTCGCTGCGCCAGTCGCTGCGCCACGCCCGTTCGTTTCTCGACCGTGGTTACAACGCGCTGATTTTTCCCGAAGGCACTCGTTCCCTTACCGGTGAAATGACGGAATTCAAGCCAGTTATTGGTTACCTGGCCTTGCACGCGCGGGTCGGCATTCTTCCCGTTTATCTTCACGGCACGCATGAGGCAATGCCCAAGGGTTCGAGCATATTGAAGAGCCGAAACGTCGGTGCGCGGATAGGCCGTTACTTGCCTGTTGCTGAACTCGAGCAGATGACCAAAGGTATGGCCCGAACGGATGCCTATCGGTTGATCGCCGCGAGGGTTCACCATGAGGTTGAAAACTTGCGCGACAACACACGACGCACTTTCAATCCTGGCGAGTTGAGGAAACGATGGAAAGCCGAACGCCACGCTCAGGTCGTGGGACGGACAGATGAATCATGAGTAATGAGTAATGAGTGACGGGTCATGAGTGATGAGTGTTCGCGGCGTCTCCGGCCTATCACTCGTGACCCATCACTCATCACTGCTTTTAAACCCTATGCCAACAAAGACTCCCGGAAAACGCACAGCGCGCATGACTCCCGTCTCAGCCGGCACCAAACGGCGCGCTGCAATTGAGAAGCGCCCGCGCGCGGCCACGCTGGTCACCGGCGGGACCGGTTTTCTGGGTTCTCATCTGGTGCGTCAACTTGTTGCTGACGGCGCCAAAGATATTCGCGTAATGGCGACTACGATTCCTGACTGGCTAGTCGAGTTGGGCGTAGAAACCTTTGCCGGTTCAATCACAAATGAAAGTGACGTCAAGCGCGCGGTCGAAGGCATCACCCAGGTCTATCACCTGGCGGGCAAGGTTTCCCGCGAGCATGAGAGCGCGCGGGAGATGTATGCAGTTCATGTCGAAGGTACGCGCCTACTGTGTGAAGCCGCAAAAGCTGCCGCGGTAAAAAGTATTGTGCTCGCTTCTTCGAGCGGGACAATTGCTGTGACCAAAGACGGGGACCTGCTGCCCGATGAATCTTATCCACCGCCGCTGGAAATAATTTCGCGCTGGCCTTACTACGCGAGTAAGACTTACCAGGAAATCGCAGCCCTCGAAGTCTTCAATGGAAATGGCCGCAGGCTCGTGATCATGAATCCGAGCCTGCTACTTGGTCCGGGCGACGACCGTTTGAGTTCAACGAAAGTCGTCCTCGACTTCATGGCTCGCAAGATTAGCGCCGTGCCCAGCGGTGGTTTGAGTTTTGTAGATGTTCGAGATGCCGCCCAAACGTTTCGAGTGGCGATGAAGAAAGGCCGTCACGGCGAGCGCTACCTGCTGGGCGCCGCAAACTGGAACTTCGAAAGATTCCTTGGCCGCCTTGCCCGACTCACGAAAGTGTCAGCCCCAAAGTTTGGGTTGCCATCCGGTCTAATGGTGAAGGGATCGAGGATTATCGATTCGCTATTCAAACAGTGGGATCTGGCCTCGCCGGTTGAGCCCGGAGCCATTGAGATGGCGCAATATTTCTGGTATCTGAACTGTGCAAAGGCCACCCGCGAGCTGGGCTTCCGCCCGCGCGACCCGGGGGAGACGTTGCACGAAACAGTGGCTTACGTGCGGGAGAATTTCCTCGGCGGCGATGCGTTTGGGAAGTGAGACTCGCTGCGCACTGGCAAGCGGGGCAGTAGCCCCGAACCTCAACACATCATTCACCCAGCGCCGCATATTTGAACAAACGGTAGCGGTACTTCTGACGATCGCGAATGTTTTTTGCAATCGCTCCGTGCAGATTCTCGTCCCACTTTGTGTACTCATCTATAAACCGGTCCGCAGCCGCCTTGTCGCCTTCACGCTGCACCGCCAAAACTCTCCGCAGCATCTTTCCCGCCACATCGTGATACTTGTCGTAGTTAATACGCAAAGTCTTGCTGGCGGGGTCAAATTTCAGCAGGCCGTTTTCCATGAAGAAATTCCACTGCATTAACTGCATGGTGTTGTAGGGCTGGTCGCGCCGGGGTTTGTTGTTCTGTAACACGCGCAGAATTCCGCTGGCATAAACGCTCCGTAGTTGCGCTTCGGTGTAGTAGTTCTGCTTGCGAAGCGCTTCGGCCACAAACAAAGAAACCAAATCCGCTTTCATCTCTTCCATCGCGCTCGCGTTTTCAAGCAACGCCTCGTCGAGGTCGCGATTGTCCTTTGTTCGATCGACGCCGAGATAATGACCCACTTCATGCCAGAGCGTGCGATAGAAACTTCCTTCGCTGGTCAGCGCCCTTGCTTGTTCCGGTCCGACGGCCGCTTCAAGTGTGCCCGAAGTTGATTCAAAAATATTTGGATCGCGCATGATATTGGCGCGCAACAGAATCGTCCGACCATAACGCCTGGCCAGAAAACTTTCGTTTGGCAGAATCGTCGCAGTGTTGCCGCCGCGTGACTGTCCAAAGTCAGCAACCACATCGTAAACGCCGACCGGGATGTCTTCGCGCACCTTCTTGTGCTGATCGTATGGGAGTGAATCCTCGAGCGCCTGCAAGCCTTTCATGGCCTGGCGCAGAGCGATAGTTTCCTGCTGACGCGTCGCCAGCACGTTGAATGAGAAAAACGTTTTCACACCGAATAGTTCGTCATCGTAGGTCTCGTAGGAACCGATTTGCGCGTTCAGATTCTTAAAACGCCCGGTCACCCAGGCGGCATCGCCTGACTCATAGTCGTCAGACAGCAAGTCGCGAGCGCGATTGCGCAGAAATCTGGCAAACTCTTCGTCATCTTCATGGACCAGGTTGGCGGCTTCATTTAACAAGCCGTACGCTTTAATCAGCTCGTCGGCATAAGCTACGGAGTATGGCACGGCGTAAAAGCGCTGCGGCTGACGTGACCGCATGCGAACTGCTCGTGCAGTCATAAGCAACTCGCCACCTAGCCTCTGCTCCAGTCCAGGATGAAGGACATTCAAGATGGGATATTGCGTAAGCACTGCGAGATCGCGGCGAAGGTTGGCGGGACTTGAAAGTCTTACCGCGCTACGAAGATGCAGAATACTTTCCCGCGAATCGGGATTCGCGTTTAAAAACCTTTCAATGTCCTCTTTTCTCACGCCCCATGGATACATATTCTTTCCCGGCTGAACTGGCTCTACCGGCAGAAACGGCTCGCGTTTGTTTTCCAGAGTGGTGGCAATTGGGCCCTGATTGAGCCGGTAGAGCGTCAGTAAATGCCTGGTCTCCGGCGTTGAATTAGTCCGTTTGTCGAGTTGCAGGAGCGACTCATAAGCGGTGCGAGCTTCCGGATGCCGCTGCCTTTCATAGAGAACCTGAAAAATTCTTCCCACCTCGATGAGCTTATCAACGGCCTGACGTTCGCGCGCGCTCAAGCGAGAAATATCAGGGGCCAAGACAATCGCCTGCGTTTTATCAATGATTGGCTGGCTCGTTTCACGTGGCCAATAACCGCTGGGCAAAGACTTGTTTGACACGCGAGAACCCGTTTGGGCGATGGTCACCATCGCGGCGCTGAAGAACAATCCGACAACCAACAGTCTTATCATGAAGCGCTCCCTGCGTTTTTGATTTTGGGATTTCGCACATCTTACCCAAAGTGAAGGGATCAATCCACCGAAGCGTTTTCGGGGAATGGTCCGTTAGTGGAGCATCACCGTTTTTTCGGATAAGGACGGTGCGATTGCCGACCTAAATCCTGCAGCCACGCGTCGGGAAAATCTCGCGACAGAGAATTATTGCAGTCGTGGTTTGCAGGTAAATTTCGTTTCAAAGTCGCGGCACCGCGGTTGCTATCTCAGGCTTCATGCTTCAACCGTCTGTACCCATTGCACAAAACTCTCCGCACTATCCACCTTACTCGACCGACTTTCTCGGCGTTTCCTCGGAATCTGGTGTTAATGGAATTGGCGTCCCCGCCCGTGACGAAGATGCTAACGGAGTTGTTCGACGTTGGCGCCGCGAGCGACGTCGCCGCAAAGTGGGCCGCGCTTATGACATGGCACTGGAGATCGCGCGGTCGTTGCGCCTTGCTTCACCGAAGTTGCGCGTGCTCGACGTAGGGTGTGGCAATGGTTATATCACGCATCATCTCTCTGCGATGCTGGGGACAAAGGTCACTGGAATTGATCTTGAACCGGAAACTGAGGCGCCCATCGAGTATCGTCAGTTCGACGGAGTACGTTTCCCCATTGAAACCCAAACGCAGGACGCGGTGCTTTTTTGTTATGTACTGCATCACGCTCAGGATTTGGCGGGGTTGCTCAGCGAGGTTCGAAGAGTATCACGCCGAGGCGCTCAGGTTGTCGTCTATGAAGACATACCCTCGAGTTGGTGGGATCGATTTGTTTGCGAGATACACAATCGTACGTGGGAAGGCCGAACTGGTCCATGCACTTTTCAAACTGAAGAGGGCTGGCGGCGAATATTTGAATCCGAAGGGTTTGAGGTAGTCTCGACCCGGCATCTGTCCCGTTGGCGTAACCTTGCACATCCCGTAAGCCGCAGGTTCTTTCTGATGCGACTAAAGCAATCGCCTGGAACCGAGCGCCAGCAGTGACGACTGCAACGGCAACCGATCCTAGAATCGATCCCATGGTCCCCAAATCGCAAATGTCAGACCTGGAACCTGGATGTTTACGAATAGGGTCTGGCCATCGGGACTAAACGTGACTCCTGCAAATTCCCGCGTCTCGAACCCGGGAACGATGTTTCTGGCAAGGTCAACCATCTGCCCCTTCGAAGTCAGAATGCGCACGTGGTTAGTGATGCCGTTGTCTTCGCAAATCACCAGCCGGTCTGGTCCGGCCAAACACAAGTTGTCGGGCATGTGCAGGAGGGCAGGATCGGTGACCTCAAACAACATTGTGAGTGTGCCTCGGTCCTTCCCCGAGGGGGAATATTGCCAGACCTGGCCAAGTCGTTTGTCGCCCCCACTAGTGGAGGTGAAATAGATCCGTCCGTTTCCCGCCAGACATCCTTCAAGTCGACGAAAAGTTGCACCGCCGGCTGCGAGGCCCTGTTTGTAAACGGCCACATTGTCCAACTCAGCCTCAGGCGGATCGGGATTAGCTATATCAACCCATGAGACTGGTAATGCCACGTTGGTCTTCTGTCCGGTGCGCGTGTCGTATTTTGGTCGTCCTTCGATAGCCAGCATCTGCAGCTGACCACCTGCTTCCATCTTGCCCCGCTTGCGTGGGATGAACCGGTAGAAACCCGCCGTCCCAATGTCCTCAGTGAGATAGATAATACCGGTGCTCGGATCAACCGCAATGGCTTCGTGCACGAAACGACCCATTTGCTTCAGCGGCACGGGCGCGACCGCGCGATTATTCTTCGCGGAGACTTCGAAGCAATACCCATGGTGCTTGCTGAATCCCCCACGCCTACCTCCTTCGCTGCTGGTAAATTCCGTTGGGCCAAGTACTGTTTCTTCGCAACTGATCCAACTCTTCCATGGCGTGGAACCGCCCGCACAGTTAACCAGTGTGCCGCTCAAACTGACGAAGTCTTTAACCACTTCGCGCGTTTTTGGATCCATGACAACGGTCGTGGTTCCACCGCCGGCTAAAGGGTCGTAGGCGTTTGCATCGAGAGCGACACCGGGCTTGCCGAGATAGTTGTTGATTTCGTGATTGCGAATTAATCGCAGTTCACGCCCTACCTGAAAAGCGGCCATTCCGTCATGAGCGCGCGGCGTCGGTCGCCCGTCGGACATTATCTTTCCGGTCCTGCTGAATACGGTGTATTGAAAGTCTGGTGGCAAGGCCAGCAGAAGCTCAGCGGTGTTCTTCGTTGGAAGCGCCGCCAGGGGACCATACCCTGTCGCATTAGGTGATGAGAATGCGTTGGCGGAAAGAAGTGAGAAGCGTTCCGAAAAACCATGAAACGCCAGCAGGCCGGCGCCGGAGAGCCCTGCCTCAATCAAAAATCTTCTTCGATTCAGCCCAGACATATTTACTTAATACAGCATCCGCCGGTTTAGTTCTACCAGCCTTGAATTGATGCGCATCCACGAGCGTGCATTGTTTGCGCAACCGGAGTTCCGGTCAGAATCCGATCAGGCCTTTTTCCCTTAACGACTTGAGCATTCGCAGGCTATCGGCATCTCGAAACGGGCAGATAGAAAGGATCGATTCCACATCCCAAACTCCATTGATGCGCGAGAGCATGAAACCTTCCTCCGATCCAATGTCTTCAAACGCCAGGCTTTCGAGTGGCGCCATGAGCTTTGGCACGGCCTGTCGGGAAAACTCATTGGCGTAAATTTTCTTAACCAGGGCGTCCTCGGCCGCCGGCAACAACGCCTGCGCCCCGGCGTTTTTTGGTTCCTGTTCAAGAATCTTCTGAATCAAGGGCAAGGCCCGATCAGGCTTTCCCTCATCGTATTCCGAGCGGGCAGCCCACAGCAGTTCTGAAACGGTCGCAGGTAGATTGGTCGCGTCTTCCTCCGCCTCCAGTTTCGGTGCTTCCCCGGCAACACGCGCTACCCCGTCTCTTACCAACTGATGCAGCTGCGCATACACATGAAATTTGGAGCTGTGCATGTTGTAGCAAATCTCAGCCACTGTCATGCGTTTCTCCAGAAAATAGAGCACCATGCGTACGTCTTTGCTGACTCCCAGGGACTTAGTCCATCCCGGCACCAACTCCATGATGCAACGATCAGAAGGGATCAATTCGCGGTAACGCACCCATTCGTCGACTCGATAAATACCCTCCATGATCACGGAGGTGGGCTGAACATTGATGCGGATCATATCCGCCGGAAACGGATCGTTATCGAAGAATTCAAATTGAGCTTCGCTCCAAAGGAAAAGGTCGTAAATGATTTCCAGCGTTCGCGTCCGAAGCATGCCAGTTACATCTTCCTCGCTCACGATTCCATTCCTAATGAGGATCTCGCCAAGCCGCCCGCCCTCCTGCCGTTGAATCTCCATCGCTCCCTGCAGGCGCGGCTCGTCCAGCTTGCCGTAGTGAATCAATACCTGACCAAAGTATTCGTTGGGATCGTTTGAAAACGAGCCGACGATTACCCCATTCTCGAAGTGAATTTGCTTAACCACTCGACCCGAGATGAACTTTAATGAGCCAGTCTTCCTGCCTGTCGCCAGAAACTGGAGAAGATCAGGAACACTCATTGTGGTTAGAGTGCCGTGGATGGCCATTGTCAGTTGGTCTCTATTTTTTTAATCACCGGAGGGCAGCCACCGCGGTAGGAGAATCTATGAAGGCACTGTAAATCATGTCGTCGCAGGAGAGTATATGCTAGTTGGATCGAGTTTCAAGCGCTTAATGTTTACGTGAAAATAAACGCAGAAGAATTGCGAATCGTCCATCCTGAGAAAACCGACTCAACTATTGCAATCCAATCTGCCTGTTCATCTGAAGAAAATCGAAGTTGTTCCAGGCTTCAACGATTCTACCGCCTTTGATGCGGACGATGGCGATCCCGGTAAAGTGCACCGCCGCATTACTGGCGGCGACCCCAAGATGATCGCCGGCATGCTTGCCGCGGACCACACAACGAGCCGCCACCATATCTCCTTCAGCGATAATGTCCTCCACGGCAACCGTGATGTCAGGAAACGCCCCCCGGAAGGTGTCGTGAAAGGGCTTGAAACCTTCAGGGCCTATAATTGGGTTCCCCGTGTCTTCGGACAAGCCATGAACAATGCCGTCCGAGGCAAGCATTTCACCAATCGCATCGGAGCGCCCCTGATTCCAAACCTCTTCAAACCAACGTCGAACCAGCGCTTTGTTTTCTTCAGACATTCTAACTCCTTGGTGGTCCGCAGGATCGCCACCTCGCCAGAACGCACAGGCAGGGAGGCCTGTAGCCATCTATTCCTCAACGAGGTCTGCGCTGATGCCGGTCTGCGTTTCTGACGCACTCGCGCGCTGAATCAAGTCTTTTAGTTTACTTTCCTGCTCTTCGTTGAGATCCACAAAACGCACACCGAAGCCTTCGCCGGCCGTGTGGTGCCTGACTTCACCCTCGAGATAAAGCCAATCGTCGTCAGGCAGCAGGACCCGAAACCCCACAATCTCTCCCCGCCTGACATCGCCCACAGAATCAAGATAACAGCCGCCCTCAGACAGATTTGTGATCCGCGCACTACGCTTTCCCGCAGCGCTTTCCCATTCGGCGCCGAGGTCAATACTGAGACGTGGTTTGGTGCGTCTATCCGCCATGGCTTAATTGGTCGGGCCCGGCAACTGCACCGGGCAATTCAGCCTCGTGAAGCGTTTCTTAGTCTGTAGGAAACTGCGTAATCTCACCCGGCTTGCGTAACATCTTGTTCACCTCGCCGAGATGCATTTCCTCCTCGGCGATCATCTTCCTTGCATACTCCTCCAGAAGGACAGAACGACCACTCACCAGATCGAGCAGCCGGTTGTAGAGCGCCAACCCGGTCTTCTCAGCTTCCAGGGACTCAAGCAGAATGTCGTTAATCCCGTGTTTATGAGTTTCGAGCAGCGCCCCAATCTTCAACGATGGGTGCTCGCCAAAATGCGTGACCAACTCGCCGGCTTCGTTCGCGTGCATCAAACAGGTGCCCGCCTCACTGCGCAGCCAGCTGACGATCGGAATCCGGCTATGACCGAAAACCATCAAAGCGTAATGGGTATAGCGCACCACGCCAGCCAGTTCGGTTTCCAATATCTCGTTTAGCAGTCCGACGGCTGCCGCAGTATCCAGGTTATCCGACATTTTTCCTCCGAAGTGTTACGACTTGTTTGCAAGCTCCAGCTTGCAGCCGTTCTAAACGCAAACTAGACTCTGAACCCGAAGTTCAACATTCCATCGATAGCGTGAGCGAGAAGTCTTCAATTGTCACAAAAGCACGGGTAATACTATACACCCGGCCCGGCTGTCATCTTTGTGATGAAGCTAAAATAGCTATGCTCGCTGCTCGCTGTGACGACGAATATACGCTCGATGAGGTAAACATTGAAAGTGATCCGCGCCTGCTCCATGCCTATCGCCATGACATTCCAGTGATCTTTATCAATGGCATTGAAGCCTTTCGACATCGTGTGGCGACCGAGGATTTCCGACGCCGGCTGTTTATGGGGGACCAAAGCGAGAGCGATATTCCTCAGACAAAAGAAACGCCCTGACCATTTCAGCCCTTACAAAATCTCCGCCATGATCGTTCAGTTTTGTTAACCAGAAGTTATAACCGGACAAGTCTGTGTTGGGTGGGTCGTCAGGATTTCGGCGCAGGTAACCGAAATACTGCATCAGGACGAACGCCCGATTCTTCTCCGCGACCTTGAGATCGTTGTCATCGGCGATGCTACGAAGAGCGGTAGCCCTTGTCTCGTCGCCGGAATTCAAACGTGCCACCAGCGCATCGCGCTCTACTGAAGAGAGCGCTCCGCCCGCATTAGCGTTCAGAGCGTCGACATATTGCGCAGATGTCAGGGTCAGCGGATATTGAATGAGAAACGCAGACCGAGTAACGAATTCGTTGGTAAACGCTTGCTTATTGCTTTCGAGCCGCTGTTCCCATCCTGTCTGTCCCACGATCACATCCCGACCCACCTGCTGCGTGTCAGCTAAAAACGGCAAGTAACGCGGCATCTGTTCAAACGCGACCTTCTGAAAACGGTAAACCAGAAAACCTGTTTCCTGAAACTCGACGGAGAGGAAGAAGGCGCCGGACACATGCTGTCGCGCGTTATCGACGCACCGGGGCTCTTCGACGCACGCGTGAATCTGGCTGGCCCAGAAATTCAGCCCGTCGGGATCCCCCTGCCTGCTCAGGAAATCGTGATAGTGCTGGCAAACGAAGACGTCGGGGTCGTCAATCGGATTCAAGGAACCAGGCGTCGAATCATTGTCTCCGATCAGCAACGTCGCGGTGCTTTGCGCGCCCAGGGTGGCTCCGGCTGACACATTCCTCAAGGACAACGTTGCCGTTTCGTCACCTTCGGCAAACGAATCCTCGGTAACCGGAAGAGATAAAGTCTTCGTGGTTTCCCCAGGCGCAAACACCAGGCGGCCACTCAGAAAGGTATAGTCGCTTTTCTGGAGCGCCGATCCGTCGGCAATTGAGTAATCGACTGAGTCGGTTCTGCCTGTTAGTGATGGACCGGTGCGGGTGACCGAAATGGGTGCACTAATGCAACCTTCTGTTGCCTCAAATGTTGGCCCGCTAAACTGCAGCGTCACCTGGGCTCCGGGTGTGGGAGTTGGTGTAGGTGTCGGGGTCGGTGTGGGAGTCGGCATCGAGTCGATCAACCTGTAGACGGTGCCACCGTAGCTTGCGACGTACAGCTCACCTGCTTCATCTTCCCCGAACGTGGAAATCGTCAGTGTGGTATCAAGCAACAAGTCGTTCTGCCAGACTCCTGGCCCGCCGCTAAGTCCCCATATTCTTCCGTTGCAAAAGTCGCCGTAGAAATAAATTCCCTGCATCCGCGCAAACGCACTGCCGCGATAGACGTATCCGCCGGTGACTGAGCATCCGAGTGAATGACTGTATTCTACGACCGGAAGTACCAGACCATTTGTCGGACATCCCGTCGAGGGATTGAAGCAGTGGGCACCTTCCATGAGCCGCCAACCATAATTCTCACCGCCGGCACTATTGAACGACTGGAAGTTCACTTCTTCCCATGCCGCCTGACCCACGTCGGCGATGAATAAATCGCCAGTCTGTTGGTCGAACGAAAAACGCCAGGGATTACGCAGGCCTAACGCCCATATCTCGGGTCGAAATCCCGATTGTCCAACGAAGGGATTATTGGCGGGAACGGTGTAGGTAGCCGGAAGACCGATCTCCACATTCAGCCGCAGGATTTTTCCCAGAAGCTCGTTTGGGTTTTGGGCACGGTTGCCTGGATCCCCCGCATCCCCACCATCGCCCATGCCGACATACAGAAAGCCATCAAACTTCCCAAACGCAAGCTGACCTCCGTTGTGATTGGAGAACGGCTGCGCGACGGTGAGAAGGATCTGCTCGCTGGTTGCGTCGGCGAGATCGGGATTAGTAGTGCTTCTCGCAAACCGCGCAATCACTGTGCTGCCCGCCGTATTCGTATAGTTTATGTAGAACCGCCCGTTGCTGGCGTAACCCGGAGCGAAGGCGAGCCCGAGCAGCCCGCGTTCTCCTCCGGTACTGATGCGTGCCGAAACGTCGAGGAACGGAGTGGCAAGCACGGCGCCATTTCTAATGATACGGATCCTTCCACCCTGTTCGACGACGAAGATTCGCCCACTTCCATCGCCTGCGTGGGTGATACTCACTGGCTGCGAAAATCCAGAGATCGGTGATGAAATAGCGAGGACGGGCAGATCGGCGGCTGCGGGCTGCACGAGGCCGCCGGAGGCTCCAGCATTTAGAGTGGCTTCCAGAGCGAAGCCACACATGAAAACAACCACCAGTAGAATTAGTGCGAGGTTACTTCGGTTCACTCTTTCCCCCTCATGGATGAAAAGCACAAGCGACGTTTCGTGAGTCCCTACTGTGATGCGAAGTGCAGCGCTTGCGCCTGCTCATCAATCACCTGAAAGAGCCGCCGGCGCTCAGATTCGTCGGTTGCCTGACGGTAGGCAAGCATGACGTCTTTGAGTGCGGCCAGCTCTTTGTAGAGTCCGGCGTTTTCAATTGGGGGCGTGAGATAAGAGACTAATTCCGCATAAGAACGACGCTTGGCGATCGAACCTTCCGACGGATTGTTTACGCTGTAAATATAGATATTCGGCAACTCGCCCGTCAACCTGTCGGGCCAGCATTCGCCAGAGAGACCAACCTGCTTTCCGGGCATGAACTCCAGCGCTCCGTGCGTGCCAACGTGAACCACTGCGTCAACATTAAGCACCTGCGAAAGGTAGGTATAAAAACCCATGAACCCATGATGCGGCGCACCGCTGCGCGCCATCATCAATCGCATTGGATCGCCTTCGTAGCCAAAACTGGGCTGTACTCCGATGAAAACCTTTCCGAGTTGGATACCCTGAATCAGCAAGTCATTTCCGAATGAATTGACTCGACCCGGCGCGACGCCCCAGTCGTTTTCGATTTCATCAACGTACGGGCACACGCGGCGATATTGATCAACGTTCATCCGATAGGCGACGTTAGCGGGAGAGCCGAACGTGTCAGCGTTACCGCCGATCAGCATGTCTCTTAATTGATCAGCCGACACCGGCAAATGGACGTCATAGCCTTCGTGCTTGAGTTTCCGGAGTGTGTCCCAAACGCTGGGAAACACATCGAGGTCGGCCGCCGTGCCGATGTTTCCCTTGTTTGGCGGAAAACAAAAGAGGACCAGAGCCAGCTTAAGTTCGTGGCGCGGCGCAGTGCGTAGCCGGTTCCAGCGTTTTAATCGGCGTGCAAAACGTTCGCATCGATCAGCCAGCGCTACTGGCTCAACCCCGCTGCCGGGGATTCCTCCATAAATGAAAGGCTCGGTCGCGCCGTCGATTTCCGGAATGGCGATCTGCATTCCAGCCTGGACGGGATTCAGGCCTGTTTGTGACGCACGCCAGGCATCGATTGTCTGCGTATCGAGGCTTACGGCCGAACGATATGGACGGTTCAGGCTCTCCAGAAAGTCTGCTGCCGCTTCGCTGTCGTTCATTGCCGGACCACCCACGAAACTAAAGCCGGTGAGCGAGACGATTTGGCTGACACGCGAACGATCGCGAAGTCCAGGGTCCAACGTCCAGGGCGCAACGTCATTTTCCTCTTCGGCTTTGGACTTTGGACTTTGGACTGTGAAATTTGTCGCAGACCTTGCACTTTGGACTTTGGACCTTTCGTCATTGACGAAAAATTTGTTAACGGCTTCCCTATTGTCCATCAACGTCGCCAATGCCGGGATAACGCTCAGGCCCTCCGCTTCGATCGCGCGAATCAAAGCGTCGTAGTGCTTCGTCGTCTTGCTTACCACCTGCGGCCGCATTAACAAAAGACCAATGGTCGAGATTGGATCGAGCGGCGACGCGGCAGACTTTGGACTTTGGACCTTGGACCTTGGACTTCTACCGGCGTACCACTTCCGATAGGCCGCGAATGATTCGAATAATTTAGGAGAGTCCGGATGATAGATAGCGACCGAGGGCATGCGATCCGGAGGTGGAATCTTTATCTTCGCCTTCTGCAGCCGTTTGTCCGGGACATATTCCTTCAACGCATACAAAACCATCGCGCGAATATTTGCGGGGGTGGGCTGTAGGAAGTAACAAAAGATGTTCAGGTAGTTTTTGACGTCGCGGAGTCCGCCGGCGCTGGGAATGAATCGAAGCATGCCGGGTAGACGATCGATCAATTTCAAGTATTGACCGTGGCCCTGGCGGGCGGGCTTGCCATCTCGTTCTTTGGATTTAACCTGACGACCGACCCAGGAACCGACGGTCCCTGCCAGTTGAATCGCCTGACGTCCCAGAGTCTTCTGTTCTTCCTCGTCCGCGCCATGTGCGCCGAAGCCTTTGGTTCCCGACGAGCTCCTGCTGCGCATCAACCTGCTGATGTCGAGTCGCCCCATCCGCGTCTGCCGCATCAATTCCGGCATGCAGTTGATAACTATTACCGCTCGATGGTGCTGCCTGTAATCGGCGAGTGCGGGAATGAGACGCGCGGCATTCTCACCGTCCATTACGTGAATGACAAAAACGACCTCAGAAGTGCGCAGACTCTCATCAACTTCGCGCCATTCGACATCGCTCAATGGCGACCCGAAATTGTAAGCATCGACTTGCAGACCGAGTTTGTACTCGCGATTGAGATCCCGCTCGGCATTTTTGAGCGGCGCAAGCAGACTCGAACCGATGTAAAGTACCGTGAGCTTCAAAATTAGAGACTCTTTTCAGTGTGAACTGAGAACCCTCAGCCTATCGAAAAAAATTAAGCACTTCTCCCAGCGGACCTGCCAGAAGCGGACTCAAGATCGCGATAACTTTTGGCAGCTGTTCCTTAAATGGAAAGATCAGATGTCGACTCTTTAACCACTCGTCCTCCCATGCTGATTCTCCACTCTTGCTTTCCTTTGACGCCGCAATCCGGGATAGCGCATGTGCGCGCCGCTGTAGCAGCAATGCTTCGGGCACATATAAAGCAGCAAGCAGCAGAGTATTCAACACGCTGGTTGCCAGGACGATATTCGAAGTTAGTGTCTCCAAATGCCCGTAAATTAGATTCACATACTTGTAAGTGGGGTAACTCTCGAGCAACGGCACAGGCTTGAGGTATTCAAGAGCCCAATTCAGCGTCATCCTGTGACGAAAAGTAATGACGACAAGGAGAATTGCGCCAACGTAAAGTAACAAACGCAGATGTTTCATCTGAAGGGCCAAATACTTTGCGCCATTCTCGACATCGATGTTTTTGGGAGTCGCCGACGATTGAAGTTCACGCACTGGCCAAAGCGTGGCGGCGCCAGCAAAGCCAAGGAGGGTGGAAACTGCATACGCGGTGGCCACAATGAACATCTCTACGTTGACGATGTGGGGCATCCCGCGATGAGACCGGAGTTGGAAGTGGATAAGGCCCCAAAACTGTCTGGGAATAACCGTAAAGTTATCGAATATGCCAAGTTGTCTGGTGAAGTAGGTGTAGATCACCAAACAAAACAAGAGAATGCAGCCAGTGAATATTAATTTCTTAGGAGTGCTCCAATCACGAAGCGCCTTGAAGATCACATAACCCGAAATCGCAATTGCAATGAAGAGTGCGAGCCCCACAATGCCCGTTGCATATCCCCAGACAACGACATATTTCGCAGTGATGGCGTTGTATATTTCACCCGAGCGAGGATCGCCCAGGTTGTGGAGCAGGTCCGTCAAGATTCCAAAGTAGAACCGTTTGACGTCTGTAGGTTGGTATACGCCCAGTCCTACGTCCCAAAACCGGTAGATACTAAATAAACCCAGGTAAAGCAAGACTAGAAGCATTCCTAAAAGCGGAAGTCCACAGCCCCAATAAGGCCACTTCAAAAATCTAATCCACTTTGAATCTGATGTGGTAACCATATACAGGTCCAGAGCGCATTCCGGGCGAAGTTTCAGGCTACTCCCTCGATCTGATCTTCCAAACTCCCGATAATGTCTCGCAGTCGATCGAGCGTTTCAGGCTCCGCGTGCCAGTAGCCGCGTCCGTTGGCTTCGAGCAGACGCGCGACCAGCGACCGCGCCGAATGCGGATTAAGTTCTCTCAAACGCGCCAGCATTTCCTCGTCGAAAATAAATGTCTGCGCCACCTCGGTATAGATCCAATCGTCCACTGCATCCGCTGTCGCGCTCCAACCAAAAGTGTTTGAAACATGGCCTTCGATTTCAGCGACGCCGCGGAAGCCGTGCTTCAACATTCCTTCATACCATTTTGGATTTAGCGTTTTGGCGCGGGTCTCGAGCCGCACAGTCTCTTCCAGCGATCTGATTTTTCCGTCCGGGGACAGCGTGTCTGACAGATATATCGCTGGCCGTGTACTCGCAAGTTTCTCTACCGCCTTAGAAACCCCGCCGAGATATTCGAAATAGTGATCGACGTCGGTAATTCCGATCTCAAACGTGTCGATGTTTTGGTAAGTGGCTTCCACACGCGAAAGCGCGTTGTCCATCGCAACTCGCGCTTCACGGCCATCAATAACTTCTCCGGTGGATGTCCGGCCATACGCGAAACATTTTCGGGTGACGAACAGATCGCCAAGTGTGTCTTCGTTTTGCCATTGCGAATCCATCACCATGAAGTTAACGTTCGTCCCATAATTTCCAGGCGCATTGGAAAATACACGGGTCATCGCCTCGTCCGGCTCGCATTGCTCTTGAGAAATCTGTTCGTTGACGTGGCGGCGCAAGTAGTTCATCTCTTCTGGCTCATCGAGTTGAGCGACGAGACGAACCGCTTTATCCAAAAGTTGCACCGTTGGGCTAAACAGATCCCGAAAGATTCCTGAGATAGTCATCACCACATCAATGCGCGGACGACCCAACTCGGCAATCGGAATCTCTTCCACCGCCGTGATCCTATTCAACGAGTCAGAAACCGGACGCACCCCAAGCAGCCACAAGGCCTGGGCCACGCCTTCACCCTGCGTCTTGATGTTGTCGAGTCCCCACAAAACCAGCGCCATCGCCCGCGGGTAACGTCCATGTTCACTCTTGTATCTCGCCAGCAGTTTATCAACCACGAGCTCCGCGCGCGCGAACGCCAACGCTGAGGGGACGGAGTAAGGATTGATCGCGTGGGTATTTCGACCGGTTGGGAGGATCGAAGGATTCTGTACGATATCGGCGCCGGGACCGGGCAAGACATACTCGCCGCGAAGGGCCCGCGCCAGCGCATCAATCTCGCTGTTCGACTCGAGTTGTTTTGAGATTTTTTCCAGCAGTGTGAAAACGGGACGAGATTCATCCGCAGTGACCTTCGCGCTCCTGAACAACGACTCTATCGCCGCCTCGATGCCCTGATCCTGCAGACTGGAAAGCGCGTCCGAGATGATCGAGCGGATCCGCTCTCGCTGCTGCGTCTGTTCTTCGTCTAACGACATGACCATCGGGCCGCGTTCGCTGACCGATATCCCCAAACCTTGGGCCACCAGGGTCGGCAGCGCACGCGCGCCTACCTCCGGTCGATCAAATGACGCAATCATTCTGAGCATGTCGGTTCGCTCAACGAGCTGCGATGGCCGTCCAAAGACATGCAAGCCGGTGGGAATCAGTCGCTGCTCGATTTCGATAAGTTGCTCGTATAGATGGAGGACGCGGCGGTCGCGCTCGGTGGGTGTTGAATTGGCCGCTGGTTCGGTTTCCGTTTTCATGAAGAGTCTGAGGTTAAAGCTTGATTAGTCGAGCGCCCAGAGTCTCAGCGATTCTGCTTGTGTCGCTGACACGAAAGGCTTGCTGAGTGTCAACGAGCACGCAGCTCACGCCGGCTCTCTTCAGTTCCACACCAAGCCGCGCGATTTCCTTGTCGATAATTCCCTGACGCAAAACTTTATCACGTGGCGCTGCTTGTAGTGGGACGTTTGCGCCGCCATCGGTGAAGACCAGTAGGACCTTTGAGCCGGCTGTTGTCCCAACTCGCTTCGCCAGGTCGAGGGTGCACGCCAACCCGGCGGAGAGCGGTGTACCTCCACCCATTGGCAAACTCGCCAACACACGGCGTGCGCGAATGATGCTCCTCGCCGGCGGCAGCATGACTTCAGCGCCCGAACCGCGGAAACCGACAATTGCCACGCTATCGCGATAGATATAAGACTGTCGTAACAAACCCATCATCGCTTCACGAACTTGATTGATTCGGTTCTGGGCCATACTGCCCGAGAGATCAATCGCGAAAATGAACAGGCGGCCTTGCTTGCGCTTGAAAAGTTTAAATCTGATTGCGTCTGCCGGAACCTGGATCTGTGAGTTGGTTTTCCTGCTGGCGCCGGCAGCGGTCGCTCTCAGCGTGGCATCGAGAGCGATCTTCGCGGAAGACGATTTGGAGCCTACCGCCTTTGTATATCTGCCTTGCTCATAACTATAAACCGTTCGGTTCGCGACCGCGCTTCGGCTCGCCTTAGAACCGGATGCTGAGCCTCGTACGCTCTGCGAATGCAAATCGCCCGCGTCGATATGTTGCCTGCGTACTTCTGAAGTTGCTGACATCACGTCGGGTGGCGTAACGGCCGGAGATTCTCCGCCAGTCTTAGTTGATTGAGAATGTTTCGCGTTGCCATTATTGGCAGCCGGTTGCCGTTTTGAAGAAGGCAATTCCGATCCACTGCGCTGGGCGTCAGTGTGTTCGCCATTCGATGATGAGTGGGCCGAGTCACCGCCATCGCCGTCATCTTTCGCAGCCGGAGAAACTCGATCCGACCCGAAGGCCTTGTTGATCGCGTTTTCGATTCGCTGGGCGCTTGCGACCTCTTCCAATGCATCTCGACGAAGGCGATGACGCAAGGCCATCACAGCAACACGCCTGACGTCTGCTTCAGTTACCTTCTTGCGTCCTTCAAATGCCGCCAGCGCGCGGGAAGCGCGCGATATCGTTATCTCACCCCGGTGACCGTCGATCTTCAACTCGGTGCAAAGCCGGGCAATATTCATCAGGAGCCGTCCATCAATTTTGATGTTCGCAAAACTCCTGCGCCCACGTGAAATCTGTTGTCGGAGTTGTTCCTGGCTATTGGCAAAGCCGGCGCCGAAGGATTCGCTGTCGCGGTCAAAGGCCTCGCGGCGTTCGACAATCTCCATCCGGTGGTCAAGGTCGTGCGCAGTCTTAACCTCGACAAACAGTCCGAACCTGTCAAGCAGTTGCGGCCTCAGTTCACCTTCTTCAGGATTCCCGGATCCGACCAACACAAAGCGCGCGGGATGCTTAATTGAAACGCCCTCGCGCTCGACGTTGTTGATGCCCGTCACCGAGACGTCCAAAAGCAAATCGACGAGGTGGTCTTCGAGGAGATTAACTTCATCAATGTAAAGAAAACCGCGATTCGCGCGGGCGAGCAATCCGGGTTCGAACCGTTTAACTCCGCTGCGAAGTGCCTGCTCGATATCAATCGTCCCGCAGACGCGATCTTCGGTGGCGCCAAGCGGAAGATCAACGACCCTCACGGCCGATTTTTCGTGGTTGAGCTTACTGCCCGTCGCTATCGCCTGGCAGCAATCATCGCAGTAATTTTGTTCGTCAGCGGGATCGCACCGGTAAGTACACCCTGACACGACTGAAATCTCCGGTAACAAGTCTCCCAGAGATCGCACCGCGGTCGATTTGCCTGTGCCACGATGGCCCATGATGAGTACGCCACCGATTCTCGGGTCAACGACATTGAGAATCATGGCTAGCTTCATCTCATCCTGCGCCACAATCGCCGCGAAGGGATATACGTCTGCAGCCTTTGGCCTGAACTTCATGGACTTCCGTTGCATGGATAGGTTTTTGCTTTGCGAGGCCGAGGTGCGGTTCTTCATGCTGTGCGATTTGCTCACGAAAAGTAGGCTCTCGCGGCAACTTTCGGATTGCCAACGAGGCGCCCCCCTCGCATCCAGCTAACTTCCTGTCGTGGCGACGTAAGAGTATTACAGCTACCACATGCGGTCAATCGCGACCCACCGGGCCAATGACAAGTTCCCCGCCCGTCGGCTATGATTCCAAGTCCTGTCAATTTTTTCTTTGATCCTATGTTAGAAGCGACAAAACTAGGCTGCGTTCGCGGCGCCCGCCGACTCTTCCGCGACCTGAATTTTTCTCTTGCCCCCGGGACATTCATGCAGGTCACTGGTCCAAACGGCTGCGGCAAAACCAGCCTGTTGCGAATAATCTGCGGGCTCGTAACACCGGACGAAGGCAAGGTCACTTGGCAGGGCGCGAGCATCCAGTCTCTGGGCGAGGAATACGCGCGACGCCTCACGTACCTCGGTCATCGAATTGGAGTCAAAGAAGAGTTGACCTCCGTGGAGAATCTTCGCATCGCCAGTGGACTGACTGCTTCCGATCTAACCACATCCGATGCGCGTGAGGCTCTCGAGCGAATTGGTCTCGCGGGACGGGAAGACTTACCCGCACGGTTCCTGTCTGAAGGACAACGAAGAAGATCGGCCCTGGCGCGATTGATTACGGGTGAGACCAGTCTCTGGGTGCTGGATGAGGTGCTCGCATCGCTGGATTCCGCCGCCATAAAGATCGTTGAAAGCTTAATCGAGAGACACTTGGATAACGGGGGTATGGCAATTGTCGCAACCCACCAGGAGCTCCACATTGCGGCAGGTTCGTTTCAACGCCTCGAACTCGCATCGTGAACGCCCATCCCATGCTTTCAATGTTTCGCTGGATCGTTACGCGCGATCTGACCCTGGCTTGGAGGCGCCGCGCTGACGTTTTATCCACGCTCTTTTTCTTTGTGATTGTAGTCAGCCTCTTTCCGCTGGGTATTGGACCGGAAATGCGACTGCTGCAATCAATCGCGCCCGGCGTCGTTTGGGTAGCCGCATTATTGGCTTCCATGCTTTCGCTAAATCGGCTTTTCGCAAATGATTACCAGGACGGAACGCTCGAACAGATGCTGCTTACCCCGCAACCGCTCTATCTGGTGGTGATGGGAAAGGTCCTGGCCCAGTGGCTGGTTTCGGAACTCCCGCTCGTCTTGATTGCTCCGCTGGTTGGGGTACAGTTTGGCTTAGCGTCAAATACGCTGGTTGTGCTTTTCTTTTCGCTGCTCATTGGAACGCCAATCTTGAGTTTCATCGGTTCAATCGGAGCGGCGTTGACACTGGGGTTACGCGGCGGAGGCGTGCTGGTCGCTTTGTTGGTGTTGCCTTTATATATTCCAGTATTGATCTTCGGCGCCGGGGCAGTTGATTCAAGCATCGTGGGGATTGATCCGATGGCGAATCTTTACCTGCTGTCCGCTCTGCTGGTGTTGTCAGTGGTATTTGCACCATGGGCTGCCTCGGCGGCGCTACGAATATCTTTGGAGTGATTGGTGTCCGAAAAACTTTAGTTTGACGACGATTGCGCGGTGAGTTAACTGGCTGAAGTAACGACAACCTGAAATTTGTCGAACATAACCGACATGAATCTGTACAAATACGCATCGCCCGCGGCTTTTTACCCACTGGCTGGGCGACTGATTCCGTGGTTTGCGATCCCGGCTGCGCTGCTATTTATTGCCGGCTTGTATATCGGCTTCTTCATTGCCCCTACAGACTTCCAGCAGGGTGAGGCCTACCGCATAATGTTCATTCATGTGCCGGCAGCGTGGATGGGAATGTTTCTCTACGTGCTGATGGCGGTGTATGCCGCAATCGGATGGGCGTTCAATGCGCGGCTGTCGTCAATGATGGCATCGTCAATCGCGATTACTGGTGCCTTGTTTACTTTTCTTTCGCTCGCGACAGGTTCGCTCTGGGGCAAGCCGACCTGGGGCACCTGGTGGGTGTGGGATGCGCGGCTGACCTCGACGCTGATTTTAATGTTTCTCTACATCGGCTTCATTTCTCTGCAGGCAGCGATCGACGAGCCGAGGCGGGCGGATCGGGCGGGGGCTGTACTCGCAATTGTTGGTGTCATCAACGTTCCGATTATTTATTACTCCGTGCAATGGTGGAACACGCTGCATCAGGGGGCAACGATCAGAATATTGGGGAAACCAACAATAGCTCCGACGATGCTGGCGGCGATGTTGACGATGCTGGCAGCTTGCTGGCTGTATTCGATCGCCGTTTCACTTGCGCGTGTCCGTTGCATTATCAGGGAAAGAGAACAACGCGCCGATTGGATAAACGAAGGAGCCGGCGCCTGAAGTTGGCATTGGCGGGCGCACTGAGAGTTTGCAAAATAATTTTTAGTTTATGCTGAGGAAGCAATCATGAGCTGGTCAGAATTTTTTCACATGGGCGGCTACGCCTTTTACGTCTGGGGGTCCTACTTGCTGACCTTCGTTGTCATCGTCATCGAAATCGCAACGCTCTTGAACTGCAAAAGTAAACTCGTTGCACAACCCAACAGGGATGCGAAATCAAACAGGAAGTAACAACTATGAAGACGCGTCACAAACGAATCGCTTTCATTTGCGTTGCTCTGGCAGGTCTGGGAATCGCGGCCGCGCTGGCGCTTAGCGCGTTTAAGAGTAACCTGGTTTTCTTTTTCAGTCCTTCGCAGGTCGCGGCCAAAGAAGCGCCCGTTGGCAGAACTTTTCGGGTGGGCGGCCTGGTCCAGGAGAATTCTGTTAAGCGTGAAAATGATGGGTTGACCGTCAGGTTTACCGTTACCGACACCGCGCAAAGTATTCCGGTAGTTTACAAAGGCATTCTGCCAGACTTGTTCAAGGAAGGTAAGGGTTGCGTGGCGCAAGGCCACATCGGCACTGACGGAGTTTTTTATGCCGATCAGGTGCTCGCGAAACACGATGAAAACTATATGCCGCCGGAGGCGGGAGAAGCTCTCGACAAGGCGAAGCATGCGCGGGAAGCGGGAAAGACAGTGGTCTACTAGCCGTCGCCACGTTAGAACTAACTATGGTTCCTGAGATCGGACAATTCGCGTTAATCCTGGCGCTGCTACTCGCTTTAACTCAGGCAATGCTGCCGCTGCTCGGCGCTGCCCGTGGCAATCGCCGTTGGATCGCGGTTGCTGCTCCGGCCGGACAGGCCCAGTTCATCTTCGTAGCAATCGCTTTCGGCTGTCTCGCCTATTGTTTCATTACAAACGACTTCTCGGTCTTGAATGTCGCCACCAATTCAAACTCGAGGCTTCCGCTTCAATACCGGCTCGCTGCCACCTGGGGTTCGCACGAAGGTTCACTACTGCTCTGGAGTCTAATGCTAGGGCTTTGGACGGTGGCGGTTTCACTTTTCAGCCGGCACCTGCCAGACGACATGGTCGCGCGCGTCATCAGCGTGATGGGGATCGTTAGCGTTGGATTTCTCTTGTTCATGCTGCTCACTTCCAATCCTTTTGCGCGCCTGGTTCCGGCTGCGCCTGATGGACGCGATCTCAATCCCCTGCTCCAGGATCCGGCGATGGTGGCCCATCCGCCCATGCTCTACATGGGTTACGTTGGTTTCTCCGTAGCCTTTGCCTTCGCAATTTCGGCACTCATCAGCGGCCGCCTCGATGCGACCTGGGCCCGGTGGTCGCGCCCATGGACCACGGTGGCCTGGTGTTTTCTTACTTGCGGAATCGCCCTCGGCAGTTGGTGGGCCTACTACGAACTTGGCTGGGGCGGCTGGTGGTTTTGGGATCCAGTCGAGAACGCCTCATTCATGCCCTGGCTAGTCGGCACCGCTTTGATACATTCACTCGCGGTTACTGAAAAACGCGGCGGCTTCAAGAGTTGGACCGTGTTGCTGGCTATTGCGGCGTTTTCACTGAGCCTCCTGGGAACATTTCTCGTTCGCTCCGGAGTTCTCACTTCGGTGCATGCATTTGCCACTGATCCCAAGCGCGGCATTTTCATTTTGGTGTTCCTGGTAATCGTCATTGGTGGTTCACTCCTGCTGTATGCATGGCGCGCGAAAAATGTCGGGCTCGGCAGTAAATTCGAAGTGGTTTCACGCGAATCCTTACTCCTTTCCAACAACGTACTCCTGACAGTCGCGGCTGCTTCAGTATTGCTCGGTACGCTTTACCCGTTGATCGTCGACGCTCTGGGAATGGGAAAGCTGTCCGTCGGCCCGCCTTACTTCAACAGCGTCTTTGTTCCTTTAATGGTTCCCGCAATCTTTCTCATGGGGGTCGGTCCTATTGCTCGCTGGAAGAAGGCCAGCCTGCCCGAGCTGGTAGTACGTTTGCGCTGGGCCTTTCTCGCCAGTGTAGCGACGGCGCTGATACTTCCATTTGTTTTGGGCGAATGGAAGCCGCTCGTTAGTCTCGGTCTGATGCTGGCGCTTTGGGTCGTTGCGACTGCATTTCTGAATCTTTGGGAACGCGTCAGGACAAGTCCCGGCCAACTTAGCTTTCCCCGGAAACTGGCGGCTCAAAGCAGAAGCTACTACGGAATGCAGTTGGCCCACATCGGCGTGGCCGTTTTCGTTGTGGGCGTGACCATGGTCACTGGATATCAAACGGAACAGGACGTTCGCATGGAGATTGGCGATACCGTAAATGCCGGTGGCTACACTTTTCGCTTCAACGGCGTGGCAAATGTTGCCGGGCCAAACTACCGCGCTGCGCGCGCCGAGATCGACGTGATCAGCAACGGCGCCGTTGTGAACAAGATGTACCCGGAGAAACGTTCGTACATTTCGACTGAAAACGTGATGACGGAAACTGCGATTGATTCGGGACTTTTTCGCGATCTCTACGTTTCGCTGGGCGAACCTGTGAGCGCCGGCGCCTGGAGTGTGCGCGTTTATTACAAGCCTTTCGTTGGTTGGATTTGGGGTGGCGCAGTGCTAATGGCAATGGGCGGTGGATTAGCTTTAAGCGACCGCCGCTATGCTGTCACTGCACGAAAACAACGAGAGGCGCTTGCGTCCAACAGGATAACGGCAACCGCCGCCCCCGCGATCGCAAGTGCGGAAGCAAAGGCCGAAGCGACTCCTTGAAAAACAGAGAGGTGAACCTGTTGACTAAGGTCAATCGCCCGACTTGATTTATGCGTTACGCCATACCGCTTATCATCTTTCTTGTTATTGCCGGTTTCCTCGGCAGTCGTCTGCGCGGCGGGTACGATCCACACATAATCCCTTCGGTTCTGATTGGGAAACCGGCTCCGGACTTTTCTTTGCCGGAGTTACGCGATCCAACAAAGATGTTTTCCCCGAAATCCCTGCGAGGGAAAGTTTGGCTTCTGAACGTATGGGGCTCGTGGTGCATTGGTTGCCGACAAGAGCACCCGTATCTGATGCAACTTTCCAGGGACAGCACCTTGCCTATCTATGGCCTTGATTGGAACGACAAACGCGAACCTGCTCTCGCAACGCTCGCCGAGCTCGGGGATCCATACGTAATTAGCGTCTTCGATCCTGACGGACGCACTGCGATCGATTATGGAGTGACGGGTGCACCGGAGACTTACCTAATCGACAAGGAAGGCGTGATTCGTTACAAAGAAGTGGGCCAACTGACCCCCGAGATTATGCAGAACAAAATTTTGCCGCTGGTTAGAGAACTGAACAAATGAGGTTGATAGTTTTATTGCTTGTAATCCTTTTTTCGCTGCCGGCCTTTGCGCTAGCGAAGGAGGCCAAGTCCGTTTCTGACGACCCGGAACTTGAAAAACGCGTAATGGCGCTTTCTGAGGAGCTGCGTTGCCTGGTTTGTCAAAACGAAACCCTCGCAGGTTCACAGGCTGAACTGGCAGTAAATCTCCGCAATCAAATTCGGGAACAGATGAAGGCTGGTAAAACTGACGGCGAGATTCTCGCCTTCATGACCGAACGATATGGAAAGTTTATTCTCTTCCGGCCTCCGGTTGACTACACAACTTACCTGCTCTGGTTTGGGCCATTCGTTCTGTTACTTGCTGCTCTGATATTTCTTTTCCGTTACGTAAAGAAGCGCCGTGGATTGATCGTCGATATCCCGCTAACGCCGGACGAGCGACGCCGCGCGGAAGACCTGCTTCAGGCTGAGCCGCGAAAGACAACCATATGATCCTGTTCTGGCTGATAGTCGCGGTCTTCGTTGCGATCGCTCTTGCTTTTGTGCTTCCGCCGTTACTTCAGAGCGAGCCCGCGGATTCGGATGCCGACGATTTGGAAACAAACGTCGCAGTCTATCGCGACCAGTTAAACGAACTCGATGCCGATCTGCAAAGTGGGATCATCAGTGCCGAGCAATACCAACAGGATCGAGAGGAAGTTGAACGACGGCTGTTGTCTGACGTTTCTTTAACCCCTGAAACCGCAAAAGAGAATTCCAAAGTCAGGACCGCGGGTCGCGGCCCGGTGTACGCTATAGCTTTGGGAATTCCCATTATCGCCGTCGGCTTCTACTATCAGGTCGGGACCCCGAACGCGATTGCCGGGCGCGGTGTGGCGGCGTTCCCAGTTTCCAACAGTAGCCGAGCCCCGGCGCAAAGTGGCGCGGGCGCCGGCGCGCCAATGACCAGGGAGCGAATGGAAGCAAACGTTGCGGGACTTGCACAGCGTTTGGAGCAAAACCCCGGCGATGTGAACGGTTGGAGAATGCTCGCTCGTTCCTACTCCAACCTGGGAAAGTATTCTGAAGCCAGTGACGCTTATGCCCGGGCGACCTCTTTGAAAGTTGACGATGCAGATCTTTGGGCCGACTATGCGCTGGCCAAGACGATGGCGAACAGCCAACAGATGCAGGGCGAGCCCATGGAATTAGTGAATAAGGCGCTGAAGCTGGATCCCGAGAATCCCAAAGCATTACAGCTCAGCGGCGGCGCTGCATTTCAGGCGAAACGGTATCAAGAGGCTGTGTCTCTTTGGGAACGCGTGCTGAAGAAACTTCCGCCCGAATCCGAGTTGGCCCAGGCGCTTAAGACGAAAATTGAAGAGGCACGCTCGTTAAGTAAGAACAACTGAAAATAGCCTGTGGCTGAGCCGAACATAAATTGACTGATACATGATCCGCGAAATAACACGAACTAACACTAATTAGTTTTGGGGTGGTTTCGTCAACGTCGTGGATCGTTTTCTTCGGAGCGGCTTGGCCGCGCAATATGAATTAACCAATGACACGTGACAATCTTCTTTTCGCAATCATCGGTATCTTATTCGGCTTCATTGTCGGATTTCTATTCGCTACCAATATGAGCCAGCGCATCGCGGACGCACCCAGCGCATTGTCGAGCGGGCAACTGGCGGCAGATCATCCGCCAACCGCCGGCGGTCAAAGCTCTGGCGGGATGCAGGCGGAAATCGCAGCGTCGCTCGAGAAGGCGCGAACCGAGCCGCAAAACTTTGAAGCGCAGGTAAACGCGGCTCAGCTCTATTACCAAATTCAACGGTTCGATCAGGCCATTGAATTTCTGCTAAAAGCCAATCAGCTGCGGCCGGACGATTATCAAACGGTCGTCGCCCTGGGCCTCGTAAACCTGGATGCCGGCCATTACGGAGTGGCGGAAACGTGGTATCGCGCGGCGTTGCTGAAGAAGACTGACGATACGGCGACTCTGGCGGGACTGGCTGCGGCTACGCTGGGTAAAGGCGATGCGAAGGCGGCTGAGGCGGCGATTGCGAACCTGGAGAAAGTCGACCCGACGAGTGTAGATTTGTCGCAGTTTCGCGCGCGCTTGTCCAGTTTGAAGTCAGGAGATAAACCGAAATAGTGCCTGGCTGTGTTTGTCTTAACCCGTGTGGGTCATGGCTCAACTGACATCTTCACGATACTTGCCAGCTGAAATGTCTCGACCTTGCCATCTTTTCCAACCACCACAACCCGGCCATTTTCAACTGTTACCCGGCGAACGCTCGTCATGTAGCGATTGATCATTGTGCCATCGTTGGTTTCAATAATGAGGCGGGGGCCGCTCTCCTCCACTGGAGGTGAAGCCGGCTTTTCGACTGCGCGTGGTGTGCCCCTTCGTCCCGCCCGACGTCTGCCCGTCGTAGATCGCGGTTCAGTGGCCGGCTTCTCTACCGTTGCGCGCTCGGCTGCAATTGTTTCTTCCCTCGTTTCGGGCACCGGTTTCTCTCCCGCGGGCACCTCGATTGCCGGACGCGTTCTGCCCCTCACCGGGCGCCGGCCTCTTGTATTTCTCGAAGTGGTCCGCGGAGTCGTTGCTGCGGCCTCGGGTTTCTCAGTTACTTCAGGCTCCGGCGTTGGGGCAGCGGCAACTTCGGCGGGCGCTGGTTCGTCAATCCTCGCGCCCACGGATGAAACTCGCCGGCCCTTCTTCCCTGACTTACCTTCCGTATCGAGCGACGGCGAGTCGGTCGCAGCGAGCTCGCCCGCATCCAATCCGCCGCTGATCGGTTCAAACGATCCGCCGAACCTCAACCGGTAAACTCCGTCATCATCGTTGGGCGTCCGCGCTTCAACGCGCAGAATGAGGTCTTCGCGCTTTCTCAGGTAAATACTTTTAGTTACCGCTGAGCCTCGTCCTTCATAGACGGTAAACTTCAGGAGCGGTCGCATTCCCGCGGCAGTGAACACGTCGATATCGCCATTGAGGTTTCTGCTCTCCACAGTGATCAGAAGGTCGCCGGGGGTGCCAGTGAAGGCGAAGAAATGGTCCGTGAGACGCGAGTCGCCCAGGTCGCGCGCGGCAATGGCGGCTGTTACCTCGTTTGATCGAATTGCAGTGGGCGAACTTAAGGCTGTTGATTGAGCGTTAGCCAAACCAGCGGTTATTGTCCAGGAAGCTACCACCAGACCAAGCGCAACGATGGACTTGCAAATTGTCATACTTTTGATGCGCCGGAAAAACTCCGGACCAGAATCGGGATGGACGCGAAAAAGAAAGCTCAAAGCGGTCTCATCGATAAACGCCCATAAGAATATCAGATTTGGAATGAGAACCGTATGGTAATGGAGTGCGAGGCTGCGGGGATTTTTGGTATGCTCGCCTCATGAGAAAGTGCATTTCGAATGGATTTTTGCTCTTCCTTCCCGTTTTCATCCTCTGTGCGGCAAGTGACACCAATGCGCAGGCATGGACCGCTAAAATGGACAAAGACGTTCGTTTCTATCAGTCGACTGACCTCGGGGTGTTGATTGTTGGCACCGAAAAGTCGCTCTATGCGATTGATGGCGCTACCGGCGAGGTCTTGTGGCGTCGGAAAGACGCAGCGCTCGACGAATCAGATGTTGCCGCGGTACCCGATTCAGATCTGTTGCTCTTAAGTTTCCAAAAAGGCGATCGCACCCGGGTTGAAGCAGTTGATCTCTTCACGGGCGACGCGATCTGGAAGAGCGACAAACTCCGCGGCGGTCTCATGCATCTCGCGATCGATCCTACCGCCAACCATCTCGCCGTCGTGCTGGTGAAAGACGCGAAGGAAAATCCGAAGGACGATTTCAAGCGTCACCCATTACTGCACCTGCTCGACCTTTCAACCGGTGATCAGATTTGGAAGCATGAAGTGGGCGAGGTGGAAATGATGCCCTCGCGCTGGCCGGAGAACGGTGAGGTTGAATACACGCTGGACAATTATCACCCGCCTGTTTTTCTCGACGGCCGGCTCTACCTGTTCTACGAAGGGCTAACCTCATTCGATGCGCGCACCGGCAAATCGCGGCTGCGTGAACGTTATCGCGTGAATGAAGACGGACTCGCGCTAACCGAATCTGCGCCGATTTTCGATGAGCGCATCATCTATACGTCCGGCCATGGGCGCGTCCGCGCCATCTCTCGTGAAACTGGTGACACGGAGTGGGAAGCGAAGGATCTGGGCCGAACGCCGGAAATGATTCTCGTTGGCGATGTGCTTTACGTTCGCACCGGCGGGCAGTTCACTCGACTGAAAGACGGTGAAACGGTGGAGCGCGGCCCTTATGGCGTCAGCGCGCTCGACACTCGCAGCGGCAAGGTCCTCTGGCGCTACAAAGGCGCGGACAAGGGTATTACAAATCTGGTGCTACCAAACGCGTCGAGTATTGTGATCGCAGATCGCGATGACCTGATCGATATCGACACCGCCACTGGCAAACGACGCTCGCGAGTCAGGCACGGAATAGAACGCGCCTCGTTTGGTTTGCTCAATGAACGCGGTGATGTTGTCATTGGCGGACAATCCGAAATTGCGTCGTTTGAGATGTCAAATGGTCGCGAGATTTGGCGGGCGCGCCATACACCGCCTGGACGGGGCCTCTTCCGCACAGTTGCGGCGATCACCGCGCGCGCCGCATCGCTCTATTTTCGCTACGGCGGAACAGCAACCACGGCCTTTCGTGGTCTCCAGATCGCCCGCAGTGTCAGCAGTTTGAATGTTGCGGCACTGGTCAGCCGTGCTTCAACGTCCAACCTGCAGGCGCTGGCGACAAATTCGGCCCGCAACTACGCAAGGTCGTACGCGGCGTCGCGTTTCAGGCAATTTGGCGTGGCCGCTCGCGTCCGCGAAAGAATATCCGCAGGCATGCCATCGAGGCCTTCAGTTCCCTCTCCTGCCGACCTTGTTCGCCGGCGCACTGCCGACGTCGATGAACGATTGCTGGATCGGATCGATCCTGCTGCTCAGCTCGAGAGACTTTCGCGATTCTTATGGCATCGCGACCGGCTCGCTGCTTTGCGTGGGCAGTGGATGTATTTCTACACGAGTCTCAAGGGACGTGGAGGAAACGGGCTGGCTGGCGTGAATATCAACTCAGGCGAAACAGCGCGCCAGATTCGGCTCAGCGATCTTGATGAACGCTTTGTGACCGATGAACCGTTGGGACTGATGTTTGTCTCTTCAGGAAACCGAATGCTGGCCCACTCGGTTACGGGCGAGCGCTGAGCCCGTGGCAAAGGTGCGAAGACACTACTATCAGCGCCTTTCAACTCGCTTTGGTGACAACGGGCGTCATACCAGGTTAAACGCAATGATGAAGCCCGCCATGTTCACCGCGATGAATAGCAACGTTTCGCAAACAAAAAGTATCACCGACTTCAATAACGTTTTCGGCCAGCTTTGCTTGTAGACTCGGCGCAAGGCAAAAATCAAATAAACCAGCGCGGTTGGGTAAAACAGGTTCAGCACTTGTGTTGGCAGCTTTGTTCCTAAAGCGGCCGCAAGAATAAACAGCAATGCAAACACGCTCTTGCAAAAGAAATCGAAGGAATAAAAGTGGAGTGAAAAGATGAGGTGCTCGACGTAATATTTCTTCCTGCGAAAGTAGAGCAAGCTGAGGAATACTCCCGAGATCAGCACACTGCCGAAGCGCAAGCCCGCCGAATACTTTTCCGCTTTCTGTTGAACCTTCTCGGCCAGTGCGCTGGGCGCGATCCCTTTCTGCTGCGCCATCCTCACTACCATCGGGCTCTGGCTGAGACCCTGGACGCCGCCGCCCCTGATATCCGATAACGCTCCCCACGCAAAAAGAAAATATAACGCGCTGAACGTCAGATAAATTCTGAGTGGCTGGATATAACGGCCCTTCCGTCCCGCCCAATACTCGTGTGTCAGAAGTCCCGGTCGGAACAACAGACTCGTGAAAGTTCTCTGGGCCTTGTTGGAGTCGAGATGCGTAAACTCATGCACCACGTGACCAAAGAAGTGGGTCACGGCGAAGTCGTGAGAGTGGATCTTCTTCTGCCCACATTTTTGGCAGTATTCACCGGTGAGAGTGCTTTCACAATTCGGGCAACGTTCAGTTAGCTGGTTAGCTTCGGTCGTCATCGGGGCTCCGCGACGGTCTTGGTTTGAATAACGTTCATCCGTAGGGACGCAAGACTGTATTCGCTGACCGCTGCGAAAATCAAGGATCGGCGGCGGTCGTTATTCGCCGGGCAATGAGATCGCGGCGAGGCCGATGCGTCCTGCTGCTCCGCAGTGGCATGATTGGTGCTACTCGATCCGTCAGTCGCCTCATTGTCCGAGGCTCACGCCGCAACCGCGACGTTTCAATCTTCATTCTGCACGCGAATTCACTTCCCAGACAGTCCGCCAGCCAAGAACCGCGGCGATTGCCAAAGCCGGGCTTTTGAAGTCGATGATTGTTCGGACGCTTAGTGTGCGGCGTTTCAACCATAGTTGGACTGAATACCGATGCGCTCTGCCCCTATCTCAAAACTCTTTCTCATGCTCCTCGGCTCGACGTTTCTGCTGGTGCTGCTATTTTCAGTTCGTTTTACGTATAAGTTTGCCCAGTTTTCGACTGAAGCCTCCACGCACGCGCAGAACCTGCAGGAAACATCCGCCCTGAATCTGCAACTCCGTGACAATCTCAACCGGCAGATCAATCTTATCTATCAGCAACTCGAACTTATCGACCCGGATTTTCCGAACCACTTCAGCGCGATTAATTTTAAGTGGGGTGAAGAACAAACGCTCTATTTGAAGTTGAACATAGGTACGGAGGAAAGGCTCACCGTCGAACGCATCAAGACTTTCCAATCGGAGCTCGCACTGCAAGCCCTCCAAATTCACAATCAATTACAGTCTACCGATCGGGCGAATGCTGTGTTGCGGTTGCGGGAAATGAAAGTGCTCGAGAATACGATCAGTGATGAGTTTGCCAGTCTGAACAGTTTGCAGACTAAAAAACTCCGAGCCGTGCAGAACCAATTGAATGAGGCTGTGCGCACCACCAACCGAGCCATTTACGCACTGGCCGCATACCTGCTCCTGACCTTGGTCGCCTTTACCATGCTTCTTCGCCGCCGGGTGCTCCAGCCCTTAGGTTCGCTCCTGCAAGCCGCTAATCAAGTGCGCCAGGGAGACTTCTCCGCGCGGGCGCCTGAACACCGCAAGGATGAACTCGGACAGTTGGCCCACGGATTTAACTTCATGGCCGTTTCGCTGGCCGAAAGTTATGCCGATCTCGAGCACAAGGTCGAGGAGCGCACCAAACAGTTACAGGATCTGCAACAACAATTAATCCAGTCCGCCAAGATGTCCGCAGTTGGGCGGATGCTTAGCGGCATGGCGCACGAACTCAACAATCCGCTGGCGGTGATCATGGGCCACACCGAACTGGCGAAGAGACGACTCATCGCGGCAAACGGCGACTCCAGCGCGATATTGCTAATGCAGAATCTTCACGAACAGGGCGACCGCTGCCGCAAGATCGTTGCCAACCTACTACAGTTTGCCCGTCAGGAACCGCCGCGCCTTCAAGCCGTCAGACTCAACGACGTAGTCGAGCAGGCGTTGCAACTTCGCGAATTCGAGTTGAAGACACGCAACATCAAATTGATTCGAGACTTTGATTCTGCAAACGTTGTCTTCAGCGCCGATCCCAACAAGATCGTTCAAATCGTACTTAACCTGCTCAACAATGCTCACGATGCTATCCGTGAGACCGATCGCGCCGGCATGGTTTGGGTTCGGACGTCCACAGAAGCCGAACAGGTCCGCCTGGAATTCTCAGACAATGGTACGGGACTGCGGGAGCCGGAACGTGTCTTTGATCCCTTCTACACTACTAAGGCGGTGGGCCAGGGCACGGGGCTGGGCTTGAGCGTTTGCTACGGCATCGTCGAGGAACACCACGGGTCCATTCGGGCCGAGAACTGGGAGCAGGGCGCGCGTTTCACGATCCTGTTGCCGGTCAACCCACCGATCTTGCTCAGGCAGTCCGCCTAACCACAGGACAACCAAATGCAGCCTTCACTCAAATACAGAGCCCTCGTAGTGGACGATGAAGTGTCTCTCGTCCATTTGCAGACTTCGTTTCTCTCCGACATCGGCATTGAAGGGGTTGGAGTCTATTCAGGGATTGAAGCGATACATTATCTGCAATCTCATCAGGTTGATCTAATTATTTCAGACGTTCGCATGCCAGGCGCAGTTGACGGTGTAAAGCTTTACGATTGGATCAGCCAAAACCGCACCGAGATGCTCAACCGCTTTCTATTCGTTTCCGGCGACATGATCGGGATGAACGCCGGAGATTTCTTTCTCACGTCCACAGTTCCCCGTATTCAAAAACCATTCCTATGGGACGACTATTCATTGTTGGTCCAGCAACTGCTTGGAAACGAGGCCTGAAGTCTTATGAAGAGAATCATAGTTCTAATAATTCTTGGTGTGCTTATTCTGCCTGCTGCATGCGTCAAGAAGCCGCGCCGAATCGTGTTGGGTATTGCACTGAGCGCAACCTACCATTCGGGAGTTGAACTGGCGATAAAAGAGATCAATTCCAGCGGTGGTGTTGGCGGAGTTCCCATAGAGTTGATGGGCATGGACTGGAAGGTGGTTGACGAATTTAATGCGACTGATATTTTGAAGCGCGCCGGCCAATTCTCAGCTGAGAAGGACTTAATAGCCGTCATCGGCCACAGCGACAGCGCTTCAACTTTGTCTGCCGCTTCGTTTTACAATCAACAGGGAATTCCTCAGATAGTCACCATTGCGACTAACCCCGCCATAACTAACATTGGCGACTGGACGTACCGGCTCTGCCTTTCAGACGCCGCCCAGGGTCCGGCGCTGGCTGAGTATGCAGTAAAAGATTGGTCCAAAAAACGAATTGCGATTTTCTATGTAAACGACGACTACGGCAGGGGCCTGGCCCAACTATTCGAGAAACACGCGGTAGAGCTCGGCGGGAAAATCATAGCCAGCGTCATGTTCCGCAATAAACTGGCGGATGATGACAAGGCCTTAATTCAGGCGAAGTTGAATGGCTTCAAACAAAATGAGCCGGATTTAATTGTGCTGTTTCAGCGAACCGCAGGCGCCGAGTGGACCTTGCGTGCCATCCGTGACGCCAAACTCACTTCCAGCATTCTTGGCGGCGACTCGCTCGGGCCGCTTAACTTTACTCAGGCCCAACCCTCGTTGATGCAAGGTGTGCGCGTCTCGCAATTTTTCCTGCCTCTGAGTGGTGACGCAAAAGCCGGCGCCTTTCTGAACAACTTTCGCACTTCGACCGGGAAAGACCCTGATTATGGCCATGCCTTTGGTTATGACGCAGCTTATCTGCTGCGTGACGCGGCGTTGTACGGCGGCCTCAGCCGGGACGGCGTGAAATCATATCTGGATAAAATGATTCGCGATAAGACTCAGGGCGCCGGAGTGGCCGGGGCCTACACGCTCGGATCAGATCATGACGCGCGGCGCGAACTCTATATCGTGGAAGCGCACGATGGAGCGCACCGCTTACTAAAGACGCTGAAAGTTGATTAGTGCCAGGCCCGAATTGGGTTATGGCCCAAAGCGTTGGCGGTATTCGACTGAACTGATGAACGCCTTCACCATCTCCGCGTTGATGTAGTTCCCGTTAAACTGATTCAATTTGTTCAACCAGAAATTATAGCCGGCGAAGTCGAGCGTAGGCTCGGGTGCGTCATAAGGATTTCGACGCAGGTAGCCAAAGTACTGCATCAGCACAAATGCGCGATTGAATTCCTGCGTTTTTAACGTCGGATGCTCCGCCACCAATCGCAAGGCACGCGCGCGCGCGTCCGTGTTTGCAGTAGTGGCTGCGCCGGCGAATTCAGCCATCGCCGCGTCGCGCTCAGCTGTAGTCGGAACGACAGCGGCATTGGCAAAAAGCAGACTTACAAAGTCGCTGGGCGTCATTGACGTTGGGAAGGCCGTAACGAACCGCGGCCGTGAAACAAAGCTCACAGCAAAAGCCTGCTTGTTGGTCTCCAGCATCGCTTGCCAATTGCCGGAGCCCACCACCACGCCCTGACCGATCTGCTGAGTGTCAGGTAGAAATTCATTCAGCCTGAGCGGCACTGGCGCTGACGCAGGCGAAGTAAGATTGCCATAGGCGGCTTTGTACATTCGATAGACCAGATACCCGGTTTCCTGAAACTCAATCGAAACAAAAAACGCAGCCGACACATTGATGCGTCTTATCTCAATGCAGACTGGGTCGCTGCCGCAGGAGTTAATCTGATTTATCCAAAAGGCCAAACCTGGCGGGTCGGGTTCGCGATTGAGAAAATCAAGATACTGCTGACGCACGAAAAATGACGTCTGGTCGATGGGGTTCGGGCCAGTAGCAATTTCATTATCGTTAATGGTAATCGCAGTCGTTGCAGGAGAACCTAAGACCCCACCAAGCGCGTCGCTCAGGGTGAAGGTAAAATTCTCACTGCCTTCGGCGTACGCGTCATCAATGATCGGAACGGAGAACGTTTTCGACGTTTCGCCTGACGCAAACTGCAATGTGCCGGCGATCGTCCCATAATCACACCGCGAAGAGGCCAACCCTGAGTCAGGTACATTACAATTTGCTGCACCGGCTGAGTCGCCTGTCGTGTAATTAACTGAAGCGGCTGTTGATGCGTCGCCGATTCGTTTCACAATTATTGAAACACTTCCCTCTCCTTCTCCAACGCCGAGCTGTGAAGCGGCAAGATGAAACGCGCTCGCCGAAGCCGACGTCTGGAACTGGCCACGAATATCGCCATTGGGAAACGTTGCGCTGTGGACGTTGATATAGAACAAGCCAGCCTTCAGGTCCTGCACCTGGCCCGGCGTCAGGTTGATCTCGAAATCGTTTAACTGGCCCAGCGGCAACGGAAACAGCGCGGCTGCGGTGCTGCCCACCGGCGCCGGTCCATGAATGTGTGCATCAGTCTGCGCGCCGGAGATGCCGCTAAAGTTTAGCGATACCCGCGCGGTTTTTTCGTCGGGGCTTAACAACAGCGTCGCCGAGCCAGTGCCTGTTGACGCGGTCGGAGGCACCTCTTGCGCGCCATTGAGGCTGGCCGTGAACAGCAGCGACGGCTTGGACTTGATTTCATACACGGACCCGTTGGAAAGAGAGACGACAAACAGGTTGCCGTTTGGCCCCGTCTGAATATCCGTGGTCACGCCGAAGTCACGTCCAATCAAGAGGCTCTCGCTTTCCGCCAAATCAAACTTATCTGCGTTGTCCGCAACGAGATCACCCAGATCAGAATCAGTAAAAGCAAAGTGCTGACGGTCCGCGCTCATGTTGAATCGAAACAGAAAGCCATTTGACAGCGTCGTGCGTGAAGCGCCAACAAACAAATTCCCCTCGAATTGCGGGCCCAAAGCGCGGCCACGTACGAAGCCGATGGGCGATGGAGCAACGGCATACTTCCAGCTGAACTCAGGATCAGTGTATTGCGAACCGGGTAGCGCGTAGAGGCGGGAGAGCGCAACCTGAGCAGTGTCTGCAAGGTTGGTCGGTGGCCAGCGAAGTTGTTGCATCGTGCCGTTGCCGTAAGTTGTCTCGATGGCTTTGAATTCGGCAACACGATTGACCGGCCCCATCGCCTGAATCCAGCCGCCGTTAAAGCCGGGCCGAACGCGATTTAATTCATCGAAAGCATCATCTCCGTTTTCCTGTGTCCACAGATTTCCGGTGATCGGATCGACCGCCATCCCGAAGCTGTTGCGAACTCCATAGCCAAAGACTTTCTTTACGTTTGCCGCTGCTTCTCCGCTGAGTCCGGTACTGGCGTTGAAAAACGGATTATCGGTCGGGGTCGTCCCATCGTCGTTCAAACGCAGGATCACGCCCGTAAGGTGTGCATCGTCAGGCTCCGGCCCGCCGAATTGGTCGTCGGGAACTGGTCCACCGCTGACAATGTTTTGCATTAATCCCCGTCGCCCGTTATCGCCCATGATGATGTAAAGCTTGCCATCCTGGCCAAACCGCAAAACACCGCCATTGTGATTGCCACGGTGGGGCTGCCCCGCGTCTTCCTGCTGAGCTCGCAACCGGATCAGGTTCCGATCAAATGTGAGCGCGGTTCCATTCCATATGTAACGATCGACTCGGTTGCCAAGAAGCGTAATGTCATCGACGTTTGATGAATCCGACGGGACCGTGCTCTCAGTCCAGAAAAGGTAAACAAAACCGTTTTGGGCAAACTGCGGATGAAGCGCGATTCCGAGCAACCCGCGTTCGGAAAACGAATTAACGTTGAGGTCGAGCACAGCTCCCTGCAGCGTTCCATTCACGACCCGCTGGACCCTGCCGGTAGCGCGCTCAAGCACGAAGAATTCATTTGCAGCAAAGAAGGCGAGACTGGTCGGCTGGTCCAGTCCGGTCAGCACTGTGCTGACGGTTAGATTGTCATCCAACATCTGCGGCGACGCATTAGCGGCTTGAATGAAAGTTGTAATGGCTGATGAATTGTTACCGGTATCGAAATCAGTTTCGCTGGCAGTGACACTCCCAGTGTTAACGAGCGAACCTGGGGTTGTGGGAGTGACGTTGATAGTAACTACAACGGTCGCACCCATGGACAATGTGCCAAGCACACAAACGACGGTTGTAGTGCCACTGCAAGTTCCCTGAGTTGAAGTTATTGGACCCAGTGTGACCCCGGCGGGCAGCGGGTCAGACAGATTTACGTTCGTAGCGGTGGCCGGCCCGTTGTTTGTCACGGTCAGGCGATAGGCCAGGTTCAATCCCACTTGTCCCGGATTTGGCGACACTGATTTGCTGAGCGCGAGGTCGACGCTCGACGGACTGATCACTTTAAGGCCCACCATCGCTGAATGTTGGGTGGCGCCGGTTCCGGTGATCGTGATTGTGGAATCGCCAAAGGGTGTGCCTCCGGTCGTGCTGACGGTGAGGGTCGATGCCTTTGAGGTTGCGTCGGTGATGTTGATGGAAGCCGGGTTGAAGTTAGCTGTTGCACCTGCCGGTAATCCGCTCGCACTGAGATTGACCATGCCGGTGAAGCCTGCTGAGGGTGTGATCGTCACTACGTATTCCGCGCTATTACCTGGCGTGACGACGCGCGATGAGGGAGCCGCAATCACTGCGAAGTCCGGCGTGGAGGCAAACGGCGCCGCGGTCACAAAAGTCTTGTAGACGTAATCCCCGGACGTGTTTTCATCGTTGTTAGCCTGATTCCCGGCAGCGTAGAAGGTAACAAAACCTATATCGGTCGGAGGAGCTGTCCAGTTGAAGGTCCAGCTTGCTCCGTTTTGCTGTCCCTGGAAAGTGCCGGCGGATGTGTGCTCGATATATTGACGCGCCATTCCCGGCCCCTGGTTATTCAAAACCTGAGTGAAGACATCTGTACTCTGAAGGTTACCGGCCCGTTCGTCTGAGGTATCGAGCGCGGTTAGTTGGAATCCCCAGCGCAGGCGCGTTAGATCAGCATTCGTTTGAGTGACAGTTATTTGATAGGTCTGGCCGGGGACATAGGTCTGCGGCGCACTAATCGATATCTGACCGGTGCCGGCATCAGCGGGGACATGACACTCAGCGCAGGCTTCCGGTTCTTCATTGGGCGCACCGGTGTATCCTGCGGGTGGTCCCGCGGAAAAAGCGTGCACCGGTTGAGTGCCGCTATTGTGTGATAAGAGCAGCCCGAAAATGGCGGCGAGCAACGACGAGAGAATTATTAACCGCGCCTTTTCGAACCCTGCATTCCTGGAGCCATTAACCATCGCTATAATTCTATTCCAAAATATCGATCACAGTTCAAGCTAAGGCGGAGTGCGGAACAAAAAAGGCCTGGCAATCCGCGCCAGGCCTTTTGTTCCTTGTGCCCACATATTGAATCCTCACTTCTTAACCGAGGAATCCGAGATTCGGTGTCGAGAAGCGCGAGATCAGTGGAAACACGGCTCCAAGATCAGATGGCGACAATCCATACCAGGTAGCAAGGGTTGCTGCATACTGCTCGACCGAAGTCGTCGGTATCCATCGCCCCCTGGGATTTCCCCCGCCGTCTGTATCGTCAGGTCCGCCTAATGCAAGCGTAGGATATGTGCCGTAAAGTGTCCGACCCATGACAGCGCCCCCTACAATCAATTGATGATTACCCCACGCATGGTCGCTGCCTACCGCAACTGGTCCCGAGCCTGCAGGCTGAAGTGTGCGACCAAAGTCTGACATGGTAAAGAGAGTAACTTTATCCTGCAGCCCAAGCTCGACGGTGGCATTGTAAAAAGCATTAATCGCCCGGCTCACCTGCTGAAGCAGAGTGGCGTGCCCATTCAGCTGCGCGGAATGAGTATCGAAACCACCGATCTGCACGAAGAAAATTTGCCGCTTCATATTGATACCGGCTGCCGGATCCGTGCACGCCTTTATGAGACGGGCGACCTGCAAGAGCTGCCTGCTAATGGAAGTGCTCGGACTCGGAAATGTCGTCGTCAGAACCGGATTTACAGTAGCCAGCGCGTTGTCTGTTTGAATTGCGCTTGACCGGGTATCGCTACCCGCTTTGATTAGTTTGAAATTGTGGTCCAGCGTCCGAAGTTCGTTGAACGACGCGAGTCGCGAGCTGATATCGGACGAAGAAGCACCCGGAGCATTGCTGAGCACCAGAACATTTGCCAGGGAGGTATTTGAATCGGCCACAGCAAGCTGACGCGTATCCACTCCGGTAAGGTACAGATTCACACCGCTGATAGAAACGTTACTGGGAAACGTCGCGCCGCCATTCAGACCGACTATCTTGTCGGCTACTCGTCCGGCCCATCCGGTTTGGCTCACGGTGTTTGCAATCGCTGTCTGAAACAGCCCCACCTGATCAGAGTGTGAAAACAGCTGAAGCGGTTTCTTGCCCGAACCGTTTTGATAGGTGCTCTTGCTCAGGGGTTCCACTAAAGGCCCGTTGTTGCAAAGCACCGCCAGCCGGCCCGCGTTGAAGAGATTCTGAATCTCAACCATGCTGGGGTGAAATCCATATGATCCGCCGCTAAGCGGGGCCACCGGTAACAGGTTAGCCTGCGGAATTGCCAGGCTGGCGGCGTTCCGGGCCTGCGCGTAACCGGCGTACTGGTCGAGGGACACGAACATGTTGTTGCCGTCGTTGCCACCGTTCATGAAAAGGCAGACCAGTGCTTTGTAATCCGTGGCGGACTGCGGCGTGAGAGCCTGAACCTCGCCAAAGGTGCTCAGGCTCGAAGCCATTGCCACGCCCCCAAGCGCACACGCGCTTGTCCGCAAGAAGTCTCTTCGTGTTGTTGCCATGATATTTATCTCTGTATGTCGTATTGGGACGACGTTGCTGTCAGGTAAACGGCCACGCGGGCACGTTTTTGATGACGGGTCGTTAGGTTCGAATCGTTGATCGCGTTCATCGCGGTGATGATCGAGGTGCGCACCTGCGTCGACATGGTGCCGTGCAACAGCAACGCATTAAGCGCGTCTACTACCTGACCGTCATTCGGGTTTACCGCGAGGGCCTCAAGGTTTGATATGTCGATCGAGGTACCTCTCGGACGGTCGGGACTGGCAGGGGTCGGCGAGGCGTTGTTGGCCACACCGGTATAAACCAGTGTGTTGATGTCGTTCGCTCGCCGTAACGTCGTTGAGGTCGAGAGGATGCCAAACGCCGGGCCGAGAATTTTTGTGCCGGGTACCTCATAACCCGGTTGGTAATAACTGAAGACTGTCGGCGGCTGGAAAATCGGCTGATCCAAAGTCCCGGTGAAATCCACTGTCGACCTATTGCCCAGCACGCCATCGCTGGTTGAGTTCTTGTCAAACGACTTCACGTTGAACGCACGCAGGAAACCGGTGATGAACTGCGCCGGCTCCCGAAGTTTTCCGTAGTTTGGATCCGTCTTCACATCGCCGCGCGCTTCCGGATCCAGGAGAATCGCCTGCACTACCAACTTCAGATTGCCGCGAACATTTGCACAACCCTGCGGAAAGAGACCGCTGCAGTCGTTATTGAATACTCTGGCGACGCGCTCGACGTAGGCGGGACTCGGATTGCTGGTTACCAAATGCTGAATAAGTTGTTTGCCCAGGAATGGTCCTACGTTTGGATGATTGAAAAGATTGTCCATCGCCGCTGTCATGTCCGATTGGGCACAGGCAATGTTGGCTGCGCCGCTTGCACTCGAGCACGCGGCGGTAGAGCCGCCGTTCAGCAACGTCTTGGCGCCAAAATCGTGATTGGTGCCGCCCCTTGGAATCATCGGATCACGCCAGTTGGCGGTGCCAGGAGCAATTTGTCCCGGCACAAGGTTCCAGCCGGTGAAGATGCGGGTAAACTCATTTACATCGGTCTGAGAATAAGACGGAGCCGGCATCCCTTGCGCATCGAGCTGCGGCGTTCCATCTGGGTTGAGCACGGCGGTGCCGATTGAAAACAGCTGCAAGATCTCGCGGGCGAAGTTTTCGTTCGGACTCAGCCTGGTGCTGAGCCGCATGTCAAGGTACTCGCCCATTGCAGGAGTGAGCGTGATTTCGTTTAAGAGTGCTCGATAGTTACCGAAGGCGTGACGATCAAGCGACTGCAAATAGACTGTCAACCAGCTTGGCCGATTGACTTCACTGGCGCCGGAAACCACCAGAATCTGATGCAACGCGAAGGCAACTCGCTGACGCAACTGTGTCTGACCATACAATGCGTTCGAGAAGAAGTTGCGTTGGAGCGGGTAGATCGAGAAGTTGTCACGGTTACAAACAGCCTGGTTGTAATTCGGATCTCCCGGGCTGCTGCTGGGACATGCTGTGCCATCCTCAGCTGGAAACGGAAGATCGGGAAAATTGGAGTTTTTCGCCGGGTTTGTAACTGCAGCATTGAACTGCTCGTTCAGGTACGCCATGTAGCCGACGGATTTGAGATGTGCCAGATCACCAGGAGTCGGCCCCCAGGTAGTTTGCTCCAGGAAACGTATTCCATCGGCGTCAGTTACCGGACCGATGAACGATTCGGGAACCAGTGGCGGATCAACTGGCGGCGGGTTAACCGGAGCGGGCGTAGGTATTGACCCAGCATCGTCAGCTGGTCCACCGCCGGTGTGGCCAATCCCTACGCGGACTCGATTGCTGGACACGCCGTGCAGGTTCAAACTAAGCAGCACATCGCCGACGTCTCCCATGTCATCGGCCAACCGCACAATGATCATCGTAATGCCGCGAAAATCAGTAGTGATATTTCCCTGCGCATCCAGCGCCGGCGGCACCGAGCCTACATATTCCACTCTCAAGGGGTAACGCTTACCGGTCGCGTCCTGCGCGTCGGCAGTGAAAGCATTCAGTCCCTCGCCAGGCAACAGCTCCAGGTTCATCGCAAAAAAACAAATCCGAGTGCGCGTGTCGTTACTGAACTTCACGGTGGAGGTTAAGCCAAACGGCTCTCCCTTAAGCGTGACTGATTCAAGGACCACAGCGCGAGTCGAATTGGCGTCGCTGATAAGAACTGGTGATTTATTAGTGGCGGCGTGAGTAAAGTTGAAAGCGGCGCAGAGTCCGGTCAGCAGAAAAAGACTGACGGCCCTGAGCATACGGCTAGGCGTGCACCACGGGAGATTGGTTGACATAGGACAGGCTCTCCATCAACAAGTCTGCGAAAAACGTTATGCCGAACGGCAAGTTGTGAGTGCGATTTCCAATTGGATTGGTGGAGGGGCCACCCGGCCAATAACCCAGGTTCATCCGACTATAACATTAATCCTAAGCTCTGGGTCAACAACTTAGACGAAACAAAATTAGATATAGCCGAAAGAATTTATGGGCTTTCCAAAAGTGCGAATCGCCTGTCCGGAACCGATGCGATTAAGAGTCTCATCTGTCGCCGCGGGGCGACAAAGCAGCATTGATCGCGCCTTGGGTCAAAATCGCTGTCGTCAGAATTCGTGAGTTTGACACTATGGGTTCAGTTGCCTATTATCCAGTCCTCTTGTCGGGGCGTGGCTCAGCCTGGTAGAGCGCACGGTTCGGGACCGTGAGGTCGGAGGTTCGAATCCTCTCGCCCCGACCATAAGTTTCAACAAAGCGGACAGCAGGTGCTGTCCGTTCTGCATTTAGACACCATGAGGCGCGGTCAGCGGAAAAATCAACCGGCAGTAAGTGGCGAGCATCCAGGATTTCCTCATAAAGGAAGTCTCAGCAGCGCCTGGCAGCCGCGCGCCGCCGGGCGATTCTGAAGTGTTAACGTTCCTCCGTGCGCCTCAGCGATTTGGCGCGAGAGCACCAGACCAATGCCAGAGCCGCTGGCCTTGGTGGTAAAAAAAGGCACGAACAGATTTGCTGTGTTTACGAGCCCCGGTCCTTCATCGTTGACTCTCACTTCCACCTGCCCATTGCTTTGGCTCCATCTGACTTGCACTTCCCCGTGCGTTTCCAGCGATGCGTCCACCGCATTGCGAATCAGGTTTATTAACAACTGTTCCAACTGAGCATCGTCGCCTTTTAACGTCACCTCTGGACCAGCGTCAACGCTGACTGCCAGGCGAGTCTCCAGGCCAACTACTCGTCGCACGAGAGCGCCGATGTTTACCGGCTCGAAGCGTGGCTGTGGCAACCGGGCCAGCTTTGAATACGACTCAACGAAACGGGCCAGGGATTCAGCGCGCGAAGAGATTACTTCCAAACCGCGTTGCATGTCCTCGCCCCAATCTGCCGGCCTGGGTTCACGCGCGAGCAGATCCGACAAACTCCCGGCCACTGACTTGATCGGCGCCAGCGAATTGTTCAGCTCATGGCCCAACACCCGTAGCAAACGCTGCCAGGCCGTCCGCTCCTCTTCGCGCAATGTCTGACTGAGATCTGTTAACACGAGCAACTGATGTTGCGCTCCGCCTTCACGAAAGGTGCTGCGCCGTATGTCCCACCGGCCGAAGCCGCCAGGAAAAACCATTTGCGTGGTATTTGGGCCAGCGCCTGCTCCAAGCTTCAAGCAAGCCGCCAGTCCTAACTGCTGGCTGGTACGCCCCATCAACCGTGCAGCAGGCTGGGCTAGAAGTCTTTCGCCTGCCCGATTGACGAGACGCAGGCGCTCCTCACCATCAAACGCAAACACCGCAACATCAATCTCCGCCATGACAGCGCGCAGAAGCGCGGAGGCTTCACGAGCCCCAACCCTCTGCTCGCGTAAGGTCTGACCAAGATCGTTAACCTCGAGCATGACCTCGCCGAGAGCGTCGCCGGAGCCCGCCCGGCGTCCACGTATTGAATAATCGCCTTCGCGAATAGCAGCCAGAATGTTTGAGAGCGTTTGCAGCGGCCGGACAATTCGTTGTCGAAGATTAAAGGAAACACCCAACCAGACAATCACGAGGAACAGATCGACGGTCCATTGAACGCGAGCGCTGTAGCCCTCGAACCAGAGCAGCAGAGTACAGAACAGCACCGCCGGAAAACCGGCAGCCAGCGCGAGCAGGGTTACTCGCTTTTCGAATTTCATGCGACCGCCGCGTTTCAGGCTGGGATCAAGATTGGGAGCCGATGAGGTGTGCTTTGACAGTTTAGCGGACGGGTTCACTCCGACATGATAACTCATTGCCTGTCCGACCAGATGTCTCGACTCCTGCTTTCCCCTCTCCCACTTGGGAGCGGGGAGAAAGAAAGTCAGAGTTTCCTAAAGTTTGTCCGACATCAGGACAAACCATACTTTTGCAGACGACGATATAGAGCGCTGCGGCTGAGGCCCAACGCTTCGGCGGCACGGTTAGCATTTCCTTCGAACCGCGCCAGCGCTTTCGTGATCAAAATTCGCTCAGCCTCCTCGAGGCTTAACTGTTCGAGCTGTGATGACAGACGACCGTCCGCGCCTGATTGCAAAGTGAGATCAAAAGGCGTAACGGCATTCCCCGAACTCATCAGCAGGGCGCGCTCGACGACGTGATCAAGTTCGCGCACATTCCCCGGCCATCCATGCTCACGCAAGGCCTCAAGCGACTGCCGGGTGAATTCCATATTGCTGCGCCGATAGCGCTCGCTGTGTTGTCGGAGAAAATGTTCAGCGAGCGCCGGAATGTCCTCCCGCCGATCGCGAAGTGGGGGCAGATGAATCTCGACCGTGTTCAGCCGAAAGAGTAAATCCTGACGAAACCTCCCCTGGGCCACCTCAGCAACCAAATCTGCATTGGTGGCTGAAAGGACGCGAACATCGGCCTGCCGCGTTTTCGACGATCCTACCCGCTCGAATTCGCCAGTTTCCAACACTCGAAGCAGCTTCGGTTGCAGGTTGAGAGGAACGTTGGCAATCTCATCGAGAAATAACGTGCCGCCATCTGCCAACTCAAAACGCCCGACGCGGTCAATCTTGGCGTCTGTAAACGCCCCGCGCACATGGCCGAACAACTCACTCTCGAAAACTCCTTCTGCCAGCGCGGCGGCATTAAGCGACACCAGCGGTTTCGCAGCTCGCGCTGATGCGGCGTGCAGGGCGCGCGCAATTACTCCCTTCCCCGACCCATTCTCGCCGGTCAACAAAACGTTGGCATCGGCGGGTCCGATTCGCTCGACCAGGTTCAAAACGGCTTTCATCGCCGGCGACTCGGCGACAATCCGCGGTTGCACTGTGCCCGCATCGGCGGCGGTGTCCCGTAACGCCTGGTTCTCTTCTTCGAGGCGGCGCCCGCGGCGTAGCGCGCCTCGCAACTCAACCTGGGTGTTTATGACGGTCAGCAGCCGAGCGTTGTCCCAGGGCTTTTGAATGAAATCGCGAGCGCCGCGCCTCATCGCTTCCACTGCGAGATCGACGCTACCCCAGGCTGTCATCACCACGACGGGCAGCGTCTGGTCCGCTTCCCGAATCCGGCTCAGCAGATCAAGGCCTTCGCTACCTGACGTCGTGTCGCGAGCATAGTTCAGATCGATCAGGACCACATCCAGTTCATTCGACTTGATCTTGTTCACGACATCGACGGGAGAGGTGGCTGTTTCAATCTCATAGCGATTTCCTTTTAGCAGAAGACGCAGCGCGGCCAGAACGTCAGGCTGATCATCGGCAATGAGAATTCTCGACATCGATCTAAAGGCTGCCTAAACTCGGAGGCCCGGTGAGGCTACCATGACGGCCCAACCAGAAATTAGCGCCGGATCCTGATTTCGTTCCCCCGCACTGGATTCCTCGGGCCACTGACTACTTTTTCGGGCTTTGCCAGAGCACATTAATAATCATCCATTTCCCATCAAACTTAGCCAGATGCATAAAGTCTATGCCCCACTCGGCCACCAGTTTCACCGTTGCAGTCTGATCCAGAACGTCATATATGGTGACCTCTTTGGGTGCATCCTTTCGAAGCTTGCCGGCTTTGTTCCAGTTTTTGGAGAGCTCCACCAACTGTTCGAACGTCATGTTCGAGCCTGCGCGAAATGCGGGATCATTCGGACCGCGATAGAACCCGATCTTTGCGAGTTTGGGATGAACACTGCGTTCTACCCGGGTTGGCTCGACGTTATAAATGCCCTCAACATAATCCAGCACTGCCTGGCGCACAGCCTCGCGGTCTGCTGTCTCCTGCCCCTGCACCGGAGAAATTGACACCAAGGTGAACACTGCTACTGCAAGCACAATCAAATGTTTCATAGATTCATTCCTTCGTCTGATTCGAAAATCCAATACTCCCAACCGCAATCTATTCGTACCTTAGCGCCACCAAGGGGTCAACCTTCGTAGCCCGACGCGCTGGGATGTAACATGCGAGCAAAGCCACTCCGGCTAAAATTAGCGCGATCGCCGCAAACGTAGCTGGATCAGTCGGGCTAACACCGAACAGCAAACTTGCTATCAACCGCGTCAGAGCGAAAGCTCCCGCCACGCCAATAGCCACCCCCATCAAGACCAGCTTCAATCCCTTTTTCAAAACTAACCCAAGTATGTCGTGTGTTTGCGCGCCCAGAGCCAGACGAACGCCGATCTCGGGACGGTGTTGAGTAACGAAAAATGCCAGCACTGCGTAAATCCCCAATACCGCTAACAGAAGCGCGAGGGCGGCGAACGTCACCAGGAGGATCATTCCCATGCGGCGAGACTGACCTTCTCCGTCAATCACCTCCGCCATCGTGGCGATGTTCGAGACAGGCTGATCAGAATCCACTGCATGGATTTCGCGGCGTACGGCGGGAGCCAGCTGCTGAGGATCGCCCGCGGCACGAATAACCAGGTCGCGCGGTTTATAACCCACAAATCCTTTGACTTGCCGGTAAGGAAGATACATCTCTGCCTTGACGGGGATGTCGAGACCCATCTGACGGACGTCGGCCACCACTCCGACAATTGTTATCCACGGCGCGTCCTCCTCAAACTGAATTCGTTTTCCCAACGCACTCTCACCCGGCCAATATTGGCGGGCCATGGTTTCGTTGATGATGATGCCCGGTTGAGTTTGTTCGTTATCGCCGCCGCTGAAGTAGCGACCTTCGCGCAAAGTCATTCCCACCGTCTGCAGGTAATCTGGACTTACCTGGCGGTGAATTGCATTGGCTGCTACGCCTTCACGCGGGTCTCGTCCTTCAATAATGAAGCCGTTTGCGCCACCCTTCCACTGCAGGGGAACAGAGGTCGCATAGCCGACCGACTCAACGCCCGGCAACGACTTAACGCGCTCCAACACCTGATCATAGAACGCCCATCGCTTTCCGGCTTCGCGATACTTGTCACCCTGCAGCACGGTCCGCACGGTTAACAATTTTTCCGGTTCGAGAAACGAATATTGACCGCGAAGGTGAGAAAGCGTCTGCACCAGGAGCCCAGCGCCGACGAGTAGCACGAGTGCGAGAGCCACTTCGCTGACCACTAAAGCGCCCCGCAATCGTCCCCCTACCGAGCCCAAACCCGTGCGTCCGCCGCCCTGCTTCAACGCCACGTTTAGATCAACTCGTGAAGCCTGGAGCGCTGGAACCAGGCCAAACAGGATTCCAGTGAGTATAGCGACCAATAGGGTATAGCCGAGCACGCGGAGGTCAATTCGCAGCGTGTCCGCGACCAAACCCGCTGGGATTAGTTTTTTGAGGAACTCAAAACTAAGACTTGCGACAAGCAACCCAAGGAGGCCACTCAAGCCTGAAAGAATGATGCTCTCGGTTAAGAGCTGCCGAACGATGCGACCTCGACTCGCGCCCACTGCTGTGCGGACGGCAATTTCCTGGCGCCGACCAGCAGCGCGAGAGAGCAGCAGATTTGCCGTGTTGGCGCATGCAATCAATAACACCAGGCCAACCGCAACCAGCAGCATTAGCAACGAGCGACGCGACTTTCCCGTCACTTGGTCGCGCAAGGGGACGACGGCGGCTTTCAAATTCGCTGAAACGTCGTCAGGAAAGTTTTGCACGATCCGCTGGGTGATGTTGCCGATATCTGCTTGAGCCTGTGCGGCTGTAACGCCGCCCTTCAACCGAGCAACTACCGTGAGATTGTTCATCTCGCGCTCACGCAGTTCTTCTGGTGTAAAGGCCGCCGGAACCCATACGTTTGTATAGGGCTGCAGAAATCGAAAATCATTCGGCATCACGCCCACCACAGCATGCTTCTGCCCGTTAAGAAGAATGTCTCGGCCGAGGATGTTGGGGTCACCGCCATAGCGCCTTCGCCACAGCCCATAACTGAGAATCATTACTTTGGGCCCGCCGGCTTTGTCTTCATCTGGCAAAAAGTTGCGTCCCAGCACCGGCGTGACACCAAGCAGGGGAAAGAAGTTTTCCGTTGCACCGTAGGCTTGTACCTTCTCCGGCTCGCCGTCTCCAGTGATGTTGAAGCTGTGAAACTTTACTGCTGCCATGTCATCGAACACCTGGTTCTGAGCTTTCCAGTCAGCAAAGTTTGCGACAGCGACATCGCCAATGGGAAAACCGATTTCAGGCGCCGCCTCCCAAACCATTACGAGCCGCTCCGAGTTAGTGAATTGCAAAGGCTTCAGCAGCACCGCATTCACAAGAGTGAAAATTGCGGTGTTCGCGCCGATGCCCAATGCCAGGGAGATTATCGCCACCAAAGTGAAGGACGGCTTTCGAAAGAGACTCCGGAGACCATAACGAGTGTCCTGGATTAGTGTGGTCATCGAACCTCCTATTTCCTGTTCCAGAGTGGCAGAACCACCTGCGTTAGCTGGTTAGGTCTCACATTCCAAATCTCAAGCGCACTGCAGCCACCCGCTTACGCAGGTGTTTCTGACCTATTCGTAACGGAGCGCAACCAGGGGATCGACCCTGGTCGCGCGGCGCGCCGGTATGTAACAAGCGAGCAACGCAACCACGAACAGTGTGCCGAGTACGATTACAAACGTTGCCGGGTCAGTGGGCTGCACTTCAAAAAGCAAACTGCGCAACAGCCGCATCAGACCCAGCGCCGCAACGACCCCAACAACCATGCCCGCAAGGACCAGCGCGAGTCCTTGTTTCAGGATCATCCTGAGAATGTCCGAAGCTTGCGCGCCAAGCGCCATGCGCACGCCGATGTAATGTGTTTGTTGGCTAACCGAGTAAGAGACGACGCCATAAATACCGATCGAAGCCAGGAGGAGTGCCACCGCGGCAAAGATGCCAATCAGCAGCGCCGGGAAGCGTCGCATAAACGCTGCCGGAGAACTTTCGATCAACTCTTCCATCGCTCGGACGTTAAAGATCGCGACATCCGGTTCCAGGTTGCGCGTCTCATTGCGAATCGCGCCCGCCAAAGAGTTCGGATCTCCATTTGTGCGAATTACCAGGTTGGTCCCCACACCAGGAAATCGACGGAACGGGTAATAAACAACTGGTCTGATCGCCTCATCCAGGCCGCCGATCTTTACGTCACCAACAACTCCGATCACCAGGTCTGTCTGTCCTGGGAAGGATCCGTATGCCAGCCTGCGTCCCACTGGATCGCGCCCCGCAAAGACTTTGTCGGCAAGGGTTTTGCCGATGATCACTACGCCAGGGATGGGGACTGGTGGCAGAGTCTGGCCCCGCGCCTGAGCTTGCGTCGCCGCCTCAGCCTGTCTCTGAGCTGTCTGGCGCTGAGCGTCGCCATCCCGATCGTCAAACGCTCGTCCGGCGACCACAGGCACGCCGAGGGTTTGAAAATAGTTCTCATCGACCGTGCGGATGTTGGCTTCAATCTCCTGGCCGGGGGGCGGAACAGGATCTCCGTCGACGTAAAAACGCGTTGTGTTACCTCCTTGAAGAGGAAGAATGTTGACGGTGCCTGCGCCGCTCACGCCCGGCAGAGACTGCACTCGCTCGTTTAGTTGATTATAAAAATTTAGCTGCTTGTCTGGTTCTGCGTATTTCGCGGCGGGCAGCGCCACGGTCATCGTCAAGACGTTCTCGGGATTGAATCCGACGTTTGACTGCAGCAACTTGAGCAGCGACTTCATCATTAAGCCGGCGCCAATCAATAGCACGACCGCCAGCGCGATCTCGGTGGTGACGAAAACGCTCCGCAGGCGATGCTTCGCGCCGCCGCCGGCGCTGCGACCACCTTCCTTTAGAACTTCGTTTAGATCGGGGCGCGACGACTGAATCGCCGGCGCCAGTCCGAACACGATTCCAGTCAATAGAGACAAACCAAAGGAGAAGGCAAGTATGCTCGAATCAAGCCGAAGTGACTTGAGAAATGGGAGCGCATTCAGCTGACTCTCCGGCAGGCTTGCCACGAGTGCATCAACGCCCCAATAGGCAATCAACAATCCAAGTGCTCCACCTACAAGCGAGAGCAAAATTGATTCTGTCAGCAATTGTCTGATGACCCTCCAGCGGTTAGCTCCCAGCGCGGCGCGAATCGCAACTTCTTTTTGGCGCGCCAACGAGCGCGTCAGAAGTAAACTTGCGACATTTGCGCAAGCGATCAAGAGGACGAACCCGACCGCCCCAAGCAGGACCAGGAGTATTGGCCTCACGTCACCCACAAACTGCTCCTGCAACGGCACCAGCTTGACGCCGGTTCCAGCATGCGACTGATTGTGTTCCTGCTCGATTCGCTTTGCGATCACACTTAATTCTGATTGAGCCTGGGCGGCGCTGATTCCGGGTTTTAGTCGTCCGATGAGATTGGTCCCGTGCATGAAGCGCCGCGATAGCTGCGCCTCCGTCGGTTGATATGGCCGCCAGAGATCGGCGTTTCGGAGAGCAAATTGGAAACTTGCCGGCAACACCCCCACAATGGTGTACGGGTCCCCGTTGATTGTTAGCGACTGGCCGAGAATGTTCTGATCACCACCAAAGCGTCGCTGCCACATTCCGTAAGTCAGCACCGTAACTCGCGGTGCGCCCTGCTTGTCGTCACCGGGTTGAAACGTGCGGCCAAGCAAAGGTTCCACTCCGAGCACTGTAAAGAAATTCGCTGAAGCCCCGGGAGCGAAAACCCGTTCAGGCTCGCCCCGTCCGCTCATGATGCCGCCTCCACCCGTGTAAGCCGCGACGCCCTCGAACACCTGGTTCTGCAGGTAGTCCTGATAATCCGGGTAGGAAAACTCGCGTTGCGCAAACTCCTTTTGAGGCGTGCTCTCCCAGATGTGGTAAAGGCTCTCGGGCGATTCGTAAGGAAGTCCGCGCAGGAGGCCGGCATCGACCACGGTAAATATTGCCGTGCTGGCGCCAATTCCCAGCGCCAGGGTCATGACTGCAACTAGGGTGAAGCCTGGTCTCTTTACCAGTGTGCGAATCGCATAACGCAGGTCTTGAACTAGTTTCTGCATCACTCTTCCTCCCTGATTTTCCGATGTAATGCGAAGGTTGTTTGAGCCCGATCACCGTTCACTCGAACTATTCGATAGCAAGCTAATACCCTGCGTTAGATATGGCTACTCGTAGCGCAATGCCACCAGTGGATCTACTTTCGTCGCGCGTCGCGCGGGGAGATAGCAGGCGATCAACGCGGTAACTAACAAACAAAATGAGACTGCCACGAAGGTGAATACGTCAGTCGGCCGCACTCCAAATAACAGGCTGCTCATTAGCCGTGTCAGCGCAAAAGCGCCGGCCAGACCAAGCCCGATGCCGATCAGGGCGAACTTCATCCCACCTCTCAGCACCAGTTTCATTACGTCGCTCATTTGCGCGCCGAGCGCCATCCGTATTCCGATTTCATGCGTCCGCTGAGCGACATGGAAGGCCGTAACCCCATAGATCCCAATCATCGCCAGGAGCAAAGCAACTCCAGCAAACGCACTAAGCAAAAGCGTGGGGGTACGCCGCGGACCGACCGAAAGTGTGACCACGTCGTTCAACGTCTTAACGTTGAAGACGGGTATCGCTTTGTCTACTGAGCGAATTTCATTTCGCACTGACGCGCTCAGGCTGGATGGCTCGCCCTGGGTGCGAATCACGAGCGACATGCCCGTCCAGTTAGTGTCCTGAGCATAGGGCACATACATCTGGAGGCCGGCGGGAGCATCAAGCGACGGCTTGGTGTCGCCGACCACGCCGACAATTTCTCGAGGGAATTTTTCGTCGCGCCAGATGGTTATGCGTTTGCCGAGTGGGCTCTCGCCCGGCCATAACACACGCGCCATCGACTCGTTGACGATCACCACCTTGGGATTCTGATCAGTATCCTGGTCGGTAAAGCCTCGTCCGGCCATTAGGGGGATTTGCAGAGTGCGAAAATAATCAGGCGTGGCCACAAGATAACCGGCGTTGACAGATTCTTCCGGCGTCGCTGGTCTACCCTCGCGGATATAGGATCGTCCGACGCTAAGCGTATCGCCACCCAACGGTAGGCTTAGCACTGCGCCAGCGGACTGCACGCCCGGCAGGGACTTGATTTTCTCGACCGTCTGCCGCAACGCTTGCGCGCGCGGCTCTCCTTTTGGGTATTTTGCGCTGGGCAGTGATACGCGCACGGACAACACACTGTCGGGATTAAAGCCTGGCGTTACCTCGCGAAGTCGCATGAAGCTCTTGATCAGTAGACCGGCGCCGACCAGAAGAACAAAGGACAAGGCAACCTCAGAAACCATCATGAAAGCGCGCAGCCGGCTGTTGCTTGCACCGGCACCGGTGCGCCCACCTTCCTTGAGGCGCTCATGCAGATTCATTCGCGAAGCTTGCAATGCCGGAGCGATGCCAAAAATCAAACCCGCTAGGATGGCGAGTCCAAATGTGAACAGGAAAACGCGCGCGTCTGGTTGAATCTCTTCGAAACGTGGAGTATTAGGCGGGCTGACGGCTACTAATAATTTGGTGAGCCACAGACTTAAAAGGAAACCGATGGCGCCGCCTACGGTTGAGAGCAGCAGACTTTCAGTAAGCAACTGACGAATAATGCGCCCGCGACTTGCCCCGAGTGCTGTTCGCACGGCGATCTCACGTTGTCTCGCAGTAGCGCGCGACAGTAAAAGATTAGCGATATTCGCACAGGCGATCAGCAACACAAAAGCCACAGCGCCAAGCAGTAGCAGCAACGACGTGCGCGTCGCACCAACCAAACGTTCCCGCAAAGTGATCAGACGTACTCCCCAACCGGTGTTTGTTTCACCATAGGATTGCGCCAGCCGCTGGTTAATCGTGTCCATCTCGGCCTGCGCCTGGGCCATGTCGACCCCGGGCTTCAGACGGGTAATCACGTTCATGGAGCGGTTGTCGCGCCGTTCGGTCGCGCCATCGATCGGCAAAGGCACCCACAACTCAGATTGGCCGGGAAAATCAAAACCAGCCGGCATCACGCCGACTATCGTAGTGTCCTTTCCCGCAATTTTGACTTTGCGGTCCACCACATTTTGGTCGGCGCCGAAGCGAAGCTGCCATAGTCCATGACTCAGCACGACGACAGGTTCCCGATCCTTCTGTGAGTCGTCGGGTTGCAGTTGGCGACCTAGCGCAGCCTTCGTTTTGAACAGCGGGAAGAACTGGCTGCTGACGCCGGTCCCGCGAACGCGTTCGGTTTCATCGTTGCTGGAGAGGACGGATCCGCCGGGAATAAATCCGGCCATATGTTCGAAGGCCTGGCTTTGCGCTTGCCAGTCTGCAAAGTCCGGCACGGACAGGTTACTCGAGGTAATTCCCTGCCGCGGGTTCACCCCCTCGACCAGGACGATTCTTTCCGATTCAGGAAAGGATAGCGGACGCAGCAGGACGGCATTGACAGCGCTGAACATCGCACTGTTTGCCGCGATGCCCAGCGCGAGCGTCAGAAGCGCAACGGCAGTAAAACCGGGACGCTTCAACAAACTTCTGACTCCGAACTGAACGTCTTTCCAGAGCGTTTCCATAAGGCCTCACTTCCTCATTACACGTTGAGTTGTCAGTCAGACTTCGGCTTTATTCGTTTCTGAGCGCCACCAGGGGATCCACCTTTGTTGCGCGACGCGCCGGGATGAAACAGGCGCACAAGGCGACTGCCGCCAACAAAACTGCGACAGCTGAAAAAGTGCGCAGATCGGTTGGGCTCACTTCAAACAGCATGCTCGCCAACAGTCGAGTTAATGCGAATGCACCGCCCAACCCGATCACAATGCCTATGAGTGCGACTCGCATGCCCTGGTTGAGGACCAGGCGCAGCACGTCCCCTGCCCGCGCCCCGAGGGCCATGCGAATTCCAATCTCCTGCGTACGTTCGGTAACTGAGAAGGAGAGCACTCCGTAGATGCCAATCACTGCGAGCGTCAGTGCAATTCCTGACAACGCCAGCAGCAGCAACATGATGAATCGCCGCTGCGCTACCGAGGATTGCAACAACTTGTCGAGTGGTTGAACTGCGTAGACAGGTTGGCCGGGATCAATGGCCGCGAGTTCCCTTCTTACTGCTGAGGTAAGGCCCGCGGCGTCAGCCCTCGCCTTGATAACAAAACCCATGCGCGACCACGATTCAAGATCCTGCCGGTAGGAGATGAACGATGTAGGCACCGGCGCTTCGCTCAAGCCGGCATGTCGTACGTCGCCAACTATTCCAACGATGGTTCGCCAGGAAGTTTCCTTTTCGCTCTCGCCGATCGCCATCCGCTTTCCGATCGGATCTTCGTTGGGCCAATACCGTCGCGCCATCGTCTCGTTCAAAACGATTACGCGTTCCGTAGTCGCAGTGTCGGTTTCATTTAAGGCACGACCGCGCTTGATGGGAATTTGAAGAGTTGAGAAATAGCCCGGACTAACGATCTGATAGTCCATCGTAACGTTTTCATCAGCCCTGGGAGCGGGCCTCCCATCAACCTGGAAACCGCGGTTCATGCTTGAACCGCTCAGCGGCAGGTTCATCACCATTCCCACCGATTCAATTCCCGCCAGGTTCTGCAGTCGCTCAACTACGGTGGAATAGAACGTTTCACGACTACGCGGACCGGGATATCTTTTGGCTGACGGAGCAATCTTCGCAGTCAGCACTTTTTCACTCACGAATCCTGGATCGATGCCGGAAACGCGAAGGTAACTCACCGCCAGCAATCCCGCGCCAACCAGCAACACCTGAGCTAATGCAATTTCAGTAACCACCAGAATATTTCGAGCGTTGCGCCCTTGCCGGCCGCCGGTGGCTTTGGTTCCGCCATCTTTTAGCGAGGTGTTCAGGTCCGTTTGAGTTGCCTGAAATGCGGGCCATAAGCCGAAGGCGACTCCGGTAGCCAGCGAAACAAAAAGCGTGAAGCCCAGCAGCCGCAAGTCAACGCTTGCTTCCTGAAGCCTGGGAATGTCGCCGGGGCTTAGTTTGATAAATAAGTCGACTGCCCAAACCGAAACGATAAGTCCGGCCAAACCGCCGAGGACGCTCAATAGCAGACTTTCGGTTAAGAATTGCCGGATCAGACGATGGCGGCTGGCGCCGACGGCCGCCCGAATGGCTATCTCTCTGCCCCGCTGCGTGGCCCGCGCCAACATCAAGCTAGCTACATTCGTGCACGCGATAAGCAAAACTAAACCCACTGCACCCAGCAGAATGAAAAGCACCGAGCGAACATCGCCCACCACCTGGGTATGCAGCGGCACTACGTTTGAACCCAACCCCGCATTGGTCTCCGGAAATTCCAGCTCCATCCTGCGAGTCAGTCCCGCAATGTCGGATTGAGCCTGAGACAGCGTAGTGTTCGGCTTGAGCCGGCCGATCACCGTTATGAAGTGTGCATCGCGCTCGCGGTTCCAATCGTTTTTGGGAAATTGCGAAAGGAAACTCGTCGGCACCGCATTGCGGTTACGACCAAGCACCCACATCTCAGCCTTCTCTGGATACTGAAACCCACCGGCCATCACTCCGACGACAGTATGCGGAGTTTCATCGATCATGATCTTTCGACCAACGACGTTTCGATCGCCGCCAAATCTGCGCTTCCACAAACCATCACTGATTAGCACCAGGCTGTGATCCTGATGTTGGTCGTCGTCCGACTGGAAAGTTCTGCCAAGTTGCGCCTGAGCGCCGAGCATGCTCATCAGGTTTGAGGTAATGGTGGCTCCGTCGATTCGATCCGGTTCGCCATCGCTGGTGAGATTGAAGTTCGCGTAGAAGGTGGCCGCCAGTTCCTGAAACGTGTTGTTCTGTGTCCGCCAGTCGACAAAGTTTCCCGGCGCTGCCGAACGACGATCGTTGGCTCCCATCGTTTCCCACAACATCACGAGACGATCAGGTTCAGCGTATGGCAATGGCCGCAGCACTACGGCGTTTACCACACTGAAGATTGCGGTGTTGGCCCCTATGCCCAGCGCCAGAGTGATAATCGCCACCGCGCTGAAACCCGGATTTTTTATCAACAGGCGAACCGCGTATTGAATGTCTCTGAAAAGGGTTTCCATGCGAAATCCTTTCTTGTCGGAACCGCCCGCGTTAGGGGCTTTTTCCACTCGCCTCACGCCGGTGGTTCTGACAATTACTCGTAACGAAGTGAAACGACTGGATCCACCCGCGTCGCACGGCGTCCCGGCAAGTAGCAGGCGACTAATGCGACTGCGGTGAGCAGGATCGCGATCGCGGCAAAGGTCAACGGATCCGTCGGCTCAACGCCGAATAGCATCGTGGCCATTAATCGCGTCAAAGCAAACGCGCCGATTAGTCCCAGCACTACGCCGATCAGGGCCAACATCATTCCCTGTCCGATTATCATTTTGAAGACGTCTCGCGGCTGTGCGCCGATGGCCATGCGAATGCCAATCTCGTGGGTTCGCTGCGTTACGGAGTAGGACATCACGCCGTAAATGCCGACGATGGCGAGCACCAACGCAATGCCCGCAAAGATACTGAGCAGCGTCAGATTGAGTCGCTCGGGCGCGACCGACTCCGCGCGTATCTCATCCATAGTGCGCACGCTGTAGATCGGTTGATCAGGGTCGATCGCCTTAACCTGTTGACGGGCTCCAGCAATCAACTGGTTTGGATCGCCGGCGGCTTTGACGATCACCGTCATGCTGGCGCCTGGGGTTTGCGCATACGGGAAATAACCCTGGACCCGTTTGGAATCCTGACTGAGGCCTTCCATCTTGACGCGCCCGACGACACCGACCACGGTAAGTAGAGGCGCACTGGGATCGATGCCGCCGCCTACCCTAATTCGCTTCCCGACCGCATCTTCATTGGGCCAATGGCGCTGGGCAAACTCTTCATCAATAACGATTGAATTCAAGGCCGCCATCTGCCTTTGATCCTCGTTAAGTTTGCTCAGATCCTTTCCGGCCAGGGCCGAGCGATCGTCATGGCTATCGAAGAAACGCCCGCTCTTCAGGGGAATGCTCATCGCCCGAAAATAATCGGGGGTTACCAGACACGCTTCCATCAGTGGCGTCTGCCCAGGCGGAGGTAGCGGCCGACCCTCAACGACGAATGACGTCTGCCAGCCGTTATTACCTAGCGGCAGCCCTGAGGCCGCAGCGGTGTGCTCAACGCCCGGTAGTCCTCGAAGATTTTCCAGTAACCGGCTGTAGAACTGGTCGCGTTGCTCGGGAGATGCATATTTCGCTCGCGGCAGCGCGACCGTGAAGCTGGTCAGATGATCATAAGAGAAACCCGGATTCACGTTTTGTAATCGATAGAAACTGCGGATCATCAAGCCCGCCCCAATTAGCAACACCAGGGTCGTTGCAACCTCCACCACTACCAGCGAGCTGCGTAGCCAATGTCTTCCGGAAGTGCCTCGACCGGTTTCTTTGAGCGTCTCATGAACATCCACGACGCCCGCCTGCAAAGCCGGAACGAGACCAAACAGAACTCCGGTCACGAACGAGAGACCGATGGTGAACGCAAGCACCCGCCAATCGAGACTAATCTCACGCGAGCGCGGGATTGCATCCGGACTGACGTAGAGAATTAGTTTGATTCCCCACTGGGCGATCAGCATCCCCAGCGTGCCGCCGATGAGAGCCAACAAAACGCTTTCGGTGAGCAGTTGGCGAGCGATCCGCCAGCGTCCTGCACCCATCGCCGAGCGAATGGCCATTTCTTTCTGGCGCGACTGCGCTCGCGCGAGCAAAAGGTTCGCGATATTCGCGCAGGCGATCAACAGAACGAAAGCCACTGCCGCAAACAACACCCAGAGAGGCCGGCGGACGTCGCCTACAAAAATCTCAAGCATCGGTCGCGTCTGGATACCGTTACCGCCTATCTCATTCGGATATTGTTTTTCCAGGTTCGAGCCGATCAAGTCCATTTCAGCCTTTGCTTGCTCAAAGGTAACTCCCGGCTTTAGACGCGCGACAGAGTACAGCCCCGGATGATTACCACGGCTCTGCCAACTCGCCTGGCCGGAGAGTTGGCCCACCGGCACCCACATTTCCGCCCGACTTGGAAATTGAAAGTCTTGCGGCATTATTCCGATTACCGTATAGCTCTTTCCATTTAGGGTGAGTTGTTGATTCAGAATCCCGGTCTGACCGCCAAAGCGTCTTTGCCACAAGGCATAACTCAAAACAACAACGGGCGTGCCGTCGGGTTTGTCTTCATCGTTGGTATACAGGCGGCCCAAAGCCGGATTAACACGGAGCGCTGCAAAAAGATCCGCCGACATCTGGGCCGTGACAATCCGTTCAGCTTCGCCGGCGCCGGTGAGGTTGTAACTGCCGCGGTTATAGACGCCAATCTTTTCAAATACCTTGTTTTGATTGCGCCAGTCGGTGAAGTTTGGATAAGAAATTGAGATCTCATCCATGGATTTCGCAGTTTCATTCAAAAACACGAGCTGATCAGCCTGATCGTAGGGCAAAGGTCTCAGCAAAACGGCGTCAACCACGCTGAAGATCGCGGTGTTCGCTCCGATTCCCAGGGCGAGCGCAAGAACAACCACGAAAGTAATGCCCGGGTTCTTCAACAACATGCGTGCGCCGTAGCGCAAGTCTTGCCATATTTTCTGCATCGGAATTCTCCTTCGATCTTTCTGAACACCGGCTTTAGCGGGTGGTCCAAGCGGTCGCTGCCCGTGGGCAAGGACCTGCAATCTGAGCCCTTCCCCTACGGGCGGGCTACCAACTATTCGTATCTCAGCGCCACCAACGGATCGACCTTCGTTGCTCGGCGGGCGGGGATATAGCACGCGAGGAGGGCAACTGTGATGAGCAGTAACGCAATCCCCGCAAACGTCAACGGATCGGTTGCGCTTACCTGGTAAAGCAACCTGGACATCAATCGCGTCAACATCCAAGACGCGGCCAGGCCCAAGACCACGCCGGTAATCACCAGCAGCATTCCATGTTTTAGGACCATGCGCATGATGTCGCGCATTTGCGCACCCAACGCCATGCGAATACCAATCTCCTGGGTGCGTTGATTGACGAGATAGCTGATTACCCCGTAGAGCCCAATAATTGTCAGCACCAGCGCCAGCGTGGCGAATATTCCCATCAGCGCCACCAGGAATTTCCGGTCTGCTGTGCTGCGATTTACCAGGAAATCAACTGTCCGGATTTTCCACATGGGTTGATCGGGATCCACTTTCCAGATTGCCTGGCGTACCGGCTCCGTCAAGCTGAGCGGCTCCACCGTCGTGCGAATGACCACCGTGGCAAAGAGACCGGGCCCCTGGCTGTAGGCTCCATACACTTGCGGTCTTTGTTCTTCTTCCAACCAGTAATGCTTCGCATCGCCGACGACGCCGATAACTGTGGCCGTAGAGTCGTCCTCGGGAAACTTAATCTGTTTACCAAGAGGATCCTGATTGGGCCAGAACCTTCGCGCCATTAGCTGGTTAATGACCACAACGGGAGGCGTGTCAGCCTGGTCCTGGTTTCCGAAGACTCGTCCTTGAATTAACGGGATGCCGATGGTCTCGAAGTAATTGGGCATCGCAGTATTGATCATTACCTCGGGTTCCATTCCCTTCTGCGGTGGCTCGCGATCCGGCAACACAATTGGTGTGGTGCCGCCGTTGCCGCTAAATGGAAGCCCACGAACCAGCGAGGCCGATTGCACGCCCGGCACTTGCTGTAAATGCTCAACGACCTGACGGTGAAAATTCCATTGATTGACAGGCTCTCGATACTTATTGCGCGGCAGACGATATTCCAGAGTCAGCAGGCGTTCCGTCCTGAAGCCAACGTCAACTTGCAGGAGCTTGTCGAAACTCCTGATTAGCAGGCCGGCACTCACCAGCAGGATCAGCGACAACGCCACCTGAACCACGACGAACGCACCGCGCAGACGGTTCCACCGGGATCCTTCTCCGCTCCCGCGGGCGCCCTCTTTGAGAAACGACTGCAACTGCGGCCTCGCAAGTTGCAACGCCGGAATTAATCCAAACAGCCACCCTGTGATCAGAGAAACGGCGAGCGCGAAGAGCAGCACACGAGTATCAACCGTTGCTTGCTTCGCATCGACGAAGTTCTGTGGGAGTTTGAGAAGAGCATACAATCCCCAATAAGCGAGCAAGAGGCCGCCGAGTCCGCCCAGAATCCCTATCAAAGTCGTTTCCGTCAGAAGCTGACGAATAAGTCGCCAGCGGCTGGCTCCCAGCGCTGCCCGCACGGCAATTTCCTTCTGGCGTGCGAGCCCGCGAGCCAATAACAGATTTGCCAGATTGGCGCAGGCGATCAGCAGAATGACACCCACCGCTGCAAACAGCACCCAGAGCATTGGGCGCACTTCTCTGACCATTAGCTCGCGCATGAAATCAACCCTGGCTCCACGCCCACTGTTCTCCCGTGGATAAGCTTGCGCGAGTTGGGTGGCAATCGTGTTGGCCTCGGCCTGCGCTTGCGTCACGCTTACCCCCGGTCTCAAGTGGCCCATGCCAAACAAAGCACGCCATTCTCGCGTGCCGGTATTGCCCGGATAGTGGGACATCGGCATCCAGACTTCTACGTCCGGATCAAACGGTTGTTTGAAGCCTGAAGAAATTACGCCGATTACGGTATACGGCTCGCCGTTAAGAATCAGCTTCTTCGAACCCAAATCGCGATCGCTGTTCAAACGCTCCTGCCACATCTTTTCGTTAACGACCGCCAATCGCTCGGCGCCTTGCCGGTCTTCACCTTCTGCAAAGGTTCGTCCGAGGATGGGGGCGAGGTTGAAGACCTTAAAGTAGTTCCATGAGACAAATGCTCCGCGCACGCGGTCGGGACGATCTCCACCAGTCAGGTTTACGCTCTGTGATTGGAACCCGGCGAGGTCCTCAAGCGATTTCATTTCGGTCTGATAGTCCTGCAGTTCAGGACTGGATAATCCGTCGGAATCTCCGCCGGGGCTGATGGTCGCCAGTGCTATGAGTTGGTCAGGATTGTGATAGGGCAAGGCACGCAACAAGACAGCATTGACCACGCTGAAGATCGCCGTGTTGGCGCCGATACCCAGGGCCAGTGTGACCACGGCAATTATCGAGAACACCGGTTTCTTCGCTAACATCCGCACGCCAAAGGTCAGGTCCTGTATTAACGTTTGCATAGTCTTACCCCCAGGCATCGTTTGCCGAAATATTTGTTACTCAATCGGGCTACACGAGCCGCGCTTCTGCAATTTGCCTCGCTCACTGTGTGGTTCTTCCGGCATTTATTTGAAGTCATTACTCGTATCGCAGCGCCACCAGCGGGTCGACGCGAGCGGCCCGGCGCGCCGGCAGATAACACGCGACCAAACCAACGGCGATCAGGACACCTGAAACCAGGATGAAAGTGGTTGCATCAGTTGGCCCAACCCCGAAAAGCAACCCGCGCATCAGTCGCGTCAGCGCAAAAGCACCTAGAAGTCCAAGTCCAATTCCGACGAACGAGAGCGTCATGCCTTGTTTCAGGATCATCGTCAGTACATCGGTTACTTGAGCGCCGAGCGCCATACGAATCCCGATTTCCTGAGTCCTCTGCGTTACTGCGTAAGACAGCAGTCCATAAATCCCCACTGCCGCAAGCAAAAGCGCCAGAATGCCGAACAGGCCCATCAACATCATGTTCAACCTGGGCTGAGCGATGCTTTCATCCACAAGTTTTTCCATTGTGGTGATGTTTGAGACTGGCTGCTTCGGATCAATGGCCCATACGCTGCTGCGAAGTGAGGGAACGAGACTCGTTGGATCGTTCTTCGTCCTAACGAGAACAGTCATGTCCTGCAATGGCGCCTGGGTGGAGGGCACGTAGTAAGCGGGATCAGCCGCGGCCTGCAAGCCGGCGGATTTCACGTCGCGCGCAATGCCGACGATCTCAAAAGAAATGAGCCGCTGGTTGTCCCAGATTCGAGCGGGTGCGCTGAGTCGCAGCCTTTGGCCGAGCGCCTGCTCGTTTGGAAAATAATGACGAACGAAAGCTTCATTCACGATCACAACGCCAGGATGATCCGCGTCGTCCTGGGGAGTGAATGATCGGCCACTCACTATCCCGGTGCCGACTGTACGGAAGTAGTCCCAGCTCGCCGGAATAAAACTAGCTGACGCCGCGCCGCTTGCCTGGTCCTGCGCCCGACCTTCCACCCTAAATGAATCGATCCAATTCGACTGCAAAGGCTGATCGTAGGCGATTGCAGCTGCATCCACCCCCGGGAGGTTGGAGATGCGCTCGAGCAGTTGGTTGTAGAAGTTGTTGATCCGTGGACCGTCGGCATACCCTGATCGCGGCAACGTGATGTTCAGCGACAACAGATTCTCTTTTCGAAAGCCCGGATCCACCTGGCTTAAGCGCCAGAAACTCTTCAAAAGAAGCCCGGCGCCTACGACCAGCAGTACCGCCAATGCTACTTGCAGCACAACCAGAGAATGCCGAAACTTCTGACGACCGGAATTTGGCCCGGAGCTACGGCCGCCCTGCTCCAGAGTGGAATGCAAATCTGATTTTGATGCGTTCCACGCAGGAACCAACCCAAAGATCAATGTGGTGAAGAGCGCCAGCAGCAGGCTGAAACCCAGCACCCGATAGTCAATGTGCACCTGATTCAGCCGCGGAATGTCGGCGGGCATGAGTTTCAAAATCGAGCCAATGCCGAGCTGGGCCAGCATGATTCCCGCAGTCGTGCCGAGCAATGAGAGGAGAAAACCCTCAAGGAAAAACTGGCGCACGAGCCGCGCCCTGCCCGCGCCGAGGGCCGCGCGAATGGCGATTTCTTTGCTTCTGGCCGCGTGCTGAGCCAGAAGCAATCCTGCGATGTTGGCGCAGGCGATCAAGAGCACCAGCAAAACTGCGCCCAACAGAATGATGAGCGCGGGCCTAATGGTTCCCACGATTTCATCCATAAACGAATTGACGATGATCCCCTCGCCCTTGTTGGCGGCATGGTCACGTTCGAGTCGCGCCCCAATCGTGTTCATCTCTGCTTTGGCCTGTTCGAGAGTTACATCAGGCTTGAGCCGAGCGACTACGCCAAGCACGTGCGCTGTTCGCACAGCCGCCCACTCCGCAGTGAAAGACATCGGGGTCCAGAATTGCTGTTCGTTCTCATTGAATGAAATCCGACCGGCGGTGGTGGGCCAAACCGGATAAATGCTCGAAGGCATCACGCCGACTACGTTGTAACTGGCGCCATTGAGGGTAAGGTCCTTATTAATGACGTTCGGATCGCCGCCAAACCGCCGTTGCCAGAACGACTCCGCGAGAATAACCACCTGGCCTTTTCCCGGTTTATATTCTTCTTCGACGAAGGACCGGCCCAGCATTGGTTGGACGCCAACTACTTCGAAGTAGCCGTTGCTGGCACGGGTGCCGAGTAATTGTTCCGGTTCTCCGTCTCCGGTTAATGTCATCGTCGCGGCACCGAAAGCCGCAACGTTCTCAAATACTGTGTTCTGCTGTTTCCAATCCAGGAAGTTCGCGGGTGTTACTCGCCACTGCCCGTGAGTAGGCACGTTTTCCCAAAGTGACACCACACGATCCGGATTGCGATAAGGCAGCGGACGCAGCATCACTGCATTCACGACGCTGAAGATGGCGGTGTTCGCACCGATTCCCAGTGCGAGCGTGATCACGGCGGCCGCAGTGACGACGGGATTCTTCAGTAAGAGACGAACGCCATAACGCAGATCCTGCCAAATTGCATTCATGTCCTTCTCCTCGTGACGTAGCGCAGTTGGGTGGAAACCTTCTGGGCCTACACGGCGGTCGGAAATCTATTTCTTTACCAGCAGCACACGGCGTCTCACTTTGTCGCGATCCAACCGTCTTCCAGACGCACGATGCGATTGCCATACGCTGCATTGGTTTCGGAATGCGTAACCTGAACGATGGTAGTCCCCTCTTCGTTGAGTCGCTTGAACATTTCCATGATTTCTTTGCCCTGGCTGGAATGCAGGTTTCCAGTGGGTTCGTCAGCCAGAATTATTCTGGGACTTGCGACAACCGCTCGCGCGATGCCGACCAGTTGCTGTTGTCCGCCGGAAAGTTGACTGGGGAAGAGATCCTTCTTGCCGACAATCTGAAATTTATCCAGGGTGTCGCAGACGATCGACTGACGGTCCTTTTTGCTGACATTGCGGTAGGAGAGCGGCAGCTCCAGATTTTCGAAGACAGTTTGATCGTCAAGCAGGTGATAGCTCTGAAAGACAAAACCGATGTTGCTGTTACGCAGCGCGGCGCGCTTCTTTGTGTCGAGCGCATGCACGGCAACGTCGTCAAAGTAGTATTCGCCTGTCCAGGATTGGTCATGCATGCCGAGGATATGCAGCAAGGTAGACTTCCCCGCCCCCGACGGACCCATGATTGACACAAACTCGCCCTGCTGAATGTCGCAGTCGATGCGGCGAAGCACGTAAGTCCTGGCCGGACCGTGCGAAAACGACTTTTCGATATTGCGCAGGCGAATCATCCGCGCGCTCCAAAACCATTTTCCCCCGTCGCTTCCTTCGCTTCTGCCAATTCGCGGCGGTTGGCGCCCGCCTCCTCTTCAACGATCAGGCCATCGAAGAGATGCACGATGCGATCGGCATGCTGGGCGTAACGCGCATCATGCGTAACCATGCAAATAGTGGCGCCCCCGCGATGCAGATCGCGCAGTAGTTCCATCACAGCTTCACCGTTGGTCGAATCCAGGTTTCCAGTCGGCTCGTCAGCCAGCAGGATGCTCGGCTGCCCGCCAACTGCCCGGGCCACGGCTACGCGCTGTTGCTGACCACCGGATAGTTGACTGGGTAAATGTTTTGCGCGATGCGCCATACCCACACTCTCGAGGGCGTCAGTCACTCTCTTCTTGCGATCGCCTGAGCTCATGCCGCGGTACGTCAGCGGCAACTCGACGTTTTCATAGACCGTCAGGTCGCCGATGAGATTGAAACTTTGAAAGATGAAACCCACCTCCCGGTTACGTATTCGAGCGCGCTCTGCCATGGAAAGGTTCTCGACCGGCTGTTCGTTGAGCACATACTGGCCGTCACTCGGCGTATCAAGCAGCCCGAGAATCGACAGTAAGGTCGACTTGCCGCAGCCTGATGGACCGGCGATGGAAACGTATTCGCCCTTCTGAATGTCGAGCTGTATACCTGAGAGCGCGTGCGTTTCAACCTCGTCGGTGTAGAAGACCTTCTTCACGTCAGAGAGATGGATAAGGGGATCGGTTGAGCTCATTTGTGTCTCCTTGGGAATTTTTGAATCACTTTCGGTCGGAGTTCAGTTGCGGCTCCGCCGCCTTCCGTGCGGTAAGGCTTGGCCTTACCGGGCGTCAACGAACTTGTATCCGGTCGTAACTATCCATCGCCGACGTGTCGGAGATGATCACCTGATCGCCTTCTTTCAAGCCGCTAACTATTTCTATGGTGCTTACTGAATTCCGGCCCAGCTTGACTTGAGTGCGCGCGGCTTCCTGCCCGTCAGCACTCAGTTTGAACAAACCTACCGTCTCCTGGCCTTGTCCAAAGGCTGGCCGGCCGACGTATAGGACGTCGCTGAGGCGTTCGAGTTCTATTGTTCCGTCGACACTTAGATCGGGCCGCGCGCTTGCCGGAATTGGGCCAGTGAGGGCCACATCAACAATGAACGTCCCTTCGCGCGCTGCGGGGTCGATCCGCTGCACCTCGCCCTGGATGATTCCATTACGAGTGTCTACTGCCACCGGCTGACCGAGTTTGACGTCTTTGATTTGAGTCTCTGCAATTCTCAGTTCGGCTTTCAACGATGCGGGATCAGCTACGCGGGCGATGTTGAACCCGGGCGTCACCTGCTGGCCGACCTGCACCGACACTTCCTGCAACACGCCGCTCGTGCCGGCCCGAATCTTCAGCCCCGTTGCCTGATCGCGTCTGAGCTTGGCCAGCGCCCGAAACTGCGCGATCCGAGACTGCTGCGCATTGATCTGGGCCTTGATTGATTTCGCGTTTACTGCCAGCCGCTCTTGTTCAACTTTGAGCCGGTTGCTGATGTCCACGAGCTTCATGCGCGAGATTTTCAAAACCAAATCTGGAACCAAACCCTGCTTGCCCAGCGCTTCATCAGTATCGAGTTGTAATTTCGCCTGGCTGTACTCCGCCTTGATGCCCGCAATCGTAGACTGCTGCGTCATCGAGTCGCTCTCCAGCCGGGCGCCTAAACTTGCCTCGTCTGCCTGCGCAGCCTTCACCTGAAACTCTGCATCCGTCGCTTCCTGTTCAAGTTTTGGATTTGATAACTCGGCGATCACAGTGTCGTAGCCAACTACGACGCCGGCCTGCACTGGAATGTTCTCGACTCGTCCTTCCGAAGGGGCTGGAATGAAACGAACCACCTGCGGCACGAGGGTCCCGTTGCCGCGCACTTCGCGCAGCATCTGCCCGCGCTTGACCGTATCGATTACTGCCGTGGACCGTTCCAGCGTGGGAGCTGCGGGCTTTAGCCGTGTCAGGCCGAAACTGATGCCGCCGATAGCCGCGACTCCAACTCCGACGAGGAGTCCGGTGCGGACACGTTTCTTCAGTTTCGATTTACCGGTGCGCTTAATATCCATGATGCTGCTGAGAATTCATTGGGTGGTGAATGGCAAAGACTACGAAAATCCGAAACCATAAAACGAAAATTACAGTTCAACGCGGCTAACAGAGTCAAAGCATGTGCCAGCACAAATCCCAGGCTGACTTTCCCGAAGGGTTACTGGAAAACAAAGGTGATTGCGCCGATGCGAACGTCTAATAGTCTTCGAGGAAGGAGTATCGTCCGGGTCGCAGGGGTTTGCGCGAAGAAAAGCGTTCCGGTTTCGGGATGGTGGAGTCCCAATAATGAAGCTCCGGAAAGCGAAACCGTCCGAAATTTCGGAAATTCAAACCGCTTGCGTTTAGAAAAATGCGACTTGCGACACAAACTAAAAGGACTGCCTGTGCGTGCACTCTTAACAACACACTCAACGCAAAACACATAACCTGTGAACATCAACAGCTTCACTCCAGGAGCAATAACCGATGGATGTTCTTTACGTCGAGTAACTGAAACTTCCTTCCGAAATACCAAATCTGCAATATTCCAAAAGGCAGAAGGAAATATGATCTCTAAGAAATCATTTGGTACTCGGACTTTACTAGGGGGGATATGAGCAAGCCATACGACGCTATTGTCGTCGGCGCGCGCTGCGCCGGATCTCCAACTGCGATGCTTCTCGCACGCAAGGGCTACCGCGTCCTTGCAGTCGACCGCGCCACCTTTCCGAGCGACACGATCTCCACGCACCTCATCCACCCGCCCGGCATCGGTGCGCTCAAGCGATGGGGCTTGTTCGACCGCGTCGTCGCGACGGGATGTCCGCCGATCGACACTTATGCCTTCGACTTCGGGCCGTTCACAATCGCAGGATCTCCCAAAAGCTCCGACTCACCGGTCTCGTATGCGCCCCGGCGCACGGTACTCGACAAGGTGCTCGTCGACGCGGCGTCTGAAGCTGGAGCCGAAGTTCGAGAGGGATTTACCGTCGAAGAAGTAATCCTCGACGATGAACGCGTCACCGGGATTCGGGGTCACAGCCGCGGCGGGGAGACGGTCACCGAGCATGCCCGCGTCGTCGTCGGTGCCGACGGCCTGCACTCGATGGTCGCGCGAGTTGTCCACCCCCAGCAATACAATGAGAAGCCGCCGCTTCTGGCCGCCTACTACACCTATTGGAGTGGGCTCCCGATGAATGGCCGCTTCGAGGTCTACGTCCGACAGTACTGCTCGTTCGCGGCGTGGCCGACGAACGACGACTGTACTCTCGTGATCGCGGGCTGGCAGTACAAGGACTTCGAGGCGAACAAGGCGGACATCGAAGGAAACTATCTCAAAGTGATCGACCTGGCGCCGAGTTTCGCCGAACGCATCGGCAGCGCTCGCCGCGAAGAGCGGTTCGCGGGCATGCCGGTGCCAAATTACTTTCGCACACCCTACGGCAAGGGTTGGGCTCTGGTGGGTGATGCAGGATACAACAAAGACTTCATCACGGCGCAAGGGATTCAGGACGCGTTCCGTGACGCTGAATTATGCGTCGCCGCACTGGATGAGTCGTTTTCCGGCGGACGTTCGTACGAAGCTGCCATGGCCGATTACCAATCGAACCGCGACCGCCACGTTCTTCCGATGTACGAGTTCACGGCCCAGCTGGCATCACAAGAGCCTCCGCCGCCCGAGATGCAGCAACTGCTCGGCGCGGTGCATGGCAACCAGCAAGCGATGGACGAGTTCGCGCGTGTCAATGCCGGCGTCACGTCACCCGCGGAGTTCTTCTCCGAGGAGAACGTCAAACGCATTTTCGCGACGCGTTAGTCTTGGCTCAACCCCCGGAAGGAGGGTCCTTCGACTACATTTAAGTGATCGACAAAATATTAATTGAGTTGCTGTCGATCCGGAGGCCCATCGTTCGACTTAATGTTAGAGGCGCACAGATTTGCCTGCGAGCTTCAACTTGTGGAAAGGGCCCCCTCAGTTTCAAGCAATAATAACGGCTACCGGTACAACCGGTAAGAAAGACAGGGAGAAAGAAAATCATGGAAACAAAACCTACGCACGAACAAGCACAACTACACTTGCAAGTTTACGATTTGCGGCGCGAGGCCCGACTCCGTCAGGCCCGCGATTGGTTCCAACAAAACTACTTTGCGGAAACATTCGACGACGCGATGCGCATCGCGCCGATGGGAAGTGAAAACATGACTTTCGTCGGAATGGTGATCGGGTATTGGGAGCAAGCCTGCTCGTTGCTCAACTACGGATTGCTCCACGAAGGGTTGTTCTTTGAGACCAGCGGCGAGTTTTTCGGCGTATGGGAGCTGCTCAAACCGGTGGTCCCGGAGTTTCGCAAACAATTTGGCGACCCCCTGATGCTCTCGAACCTTGAGAAAGCCGCTCAGCGCTATGAAGCTTGGTCGGAGCATCGCTCACCCGGCAGCATCGCCGCCATGCGGCAACTCATGCAGCAGGAACGGACTAAGACTGCGACAGCAGCGAAAGCCTAACGGAAGCGCACGGAAACCAAGGACGCGAGACTGAAGTTGAAGGGGCGGACCACCTGTTCGCCCCTTCGGCAGTTTGTTGTGAAGTTGAAAACGGTATTGATTTGCTGAGGATAACTGAAGAATTATGGTGCCGAAGGAAGACTTAGAGCGATTGCATGAACATCTCTAAGGTTTACTGTCACATCGGCACGATTGATGTTCTCGCTCATAAAGCGCTCCTTTTCTGAGTTTTCTGAGTCAGTTCTTATTCCTCAATCGGTCGTGGATCATCCAGGCGCCAGGGCACCGGAGGCGGTTGGTTAAGGATCTCGGGATGGTCCACGCTCACACCCGCGTAACCTAAGTCAGGCCAGGTCAGATCGCTCGCGTAATAAGTCGAGGCCGCGACGTTGACGAACGCCGCATAGATGTTCCGGCGCAGACTCTGACTGCTGGAGCGAAGCTTTTCGAGAATTTTTCTCCGGTCTGCGATCGATAAGTGCGAAAAATGTTGGAAGGTGCCACCGATCGTGAGACCAAAGGTCACCTCGGCGATCAGCAATGCAAAGAGGAACTGCTCTCGCTGCGCCGGCCGTTGGTAGTTCAAGTAATCGTCGACAGTTTCAATAAAGCGAGGTGCCTTGATCAAGAAACCTTCGCCCAATACTGCTTCTGCGACCGCAAAGAGGATTAGCGCAGTCTTTTTATTAAGACAATCAAACGTCGTCTGCGTTACTTCGCTACGCTTCCTGGGATTCGCCGACGCGTTAAGGGCTGAGCTCAGTATCCCGGCCACGGCAATTCACCTCCTTGCTGGTGATGGAACTTGAAGGGTCGCTGGTGCTGTTCGCAAATTTCGCGCGCCGCCCAGAGCGCCAGCGAGTAGATCGTCACTTGTGGGTTGGCGCCAAGCGCGGTCGGGAAGATCGAGGCGTCCGTCACCCAAAGGTTTTTCTTATCTCGGAACCTAAAATCGGTGTTGACGCAACGCCGCTTGTCGTTCTTGTTCATCTGACATCCGCCCATCACGTGAACGGTAAAGATGCTTGCGCTCTGCGGTCGAGTGAAATCAATCTGCCTGATCTCGTCGAACATAGCGTCCGACTTCACCTCCAACGGTGGGTTGCGCATTATGTAAACTGAGTTCGCACCTGCCGCCAGGTGGATTCTCGCCATCATTACCAGGCTTTCTCGCATTGGATTCACATTGGCTTTAGGGATCTTATAGTCCAACTGCGGATCGCCGTTGTCATCCAATTCCACTGTTCCGTATTTCTCTTCCTCGTCGAATCCGGTGGTGTGATGGGCGTAGGAGATGGCGCCGCTCGGATAGTAATCGCGCATGATCCGATGTAGCTCGTCGCCATGTTGTAAGGTCGCGGAAGCTGAAAGTATTGGAAAGAATGATCCAGTTTCGATCAAGTAGCCGGTTGGACCAGATGCAAATTTCGGCGTCCACATATTGTCCGGCACGCCGTATGCGGGCAGTGTCTTTTCCGGATACCTGCCAATGGTGATTGTTACCGGGTGTATGTGCGTAAACTTCCCGACTCGTTTATCGAGATCGAGGCCTGAACGCAAGAGGATACCGGGAGTGCCTACAGCGCCCGCAGCCAGCACCACACCCTTCTTGGGTTTCACGGTGAGCTTACGTTTAGTCGGGCGCGTCTTATGATCGATAAAGTGCGCCTGCACTTCTCGAATCTGGTCGCCACTGCTAACCAGACGATCGACTTTCGTGTCGGTATAGATGCTAGCGCCCAGTGCTACAGCGTCAGGCAGCCACTTCACAAAGCCGCTCATCTTTCGATCGTAGGGACAGCCAACACCGCAACTGCCGCACTCGCGACAATCGTTTGTGTTGTTCGGTAGGTTCTCGTGGGGAATATCGTGTCGCCTACAACCGAGCATGAACTTTCGTGCGGATGTGTTGTACTTGTCGTTGCGAACAACTGGAAGGTAGTTCACTACTTCGCGCAAGTATGGATCGAGATTTTGACGAGTAAATGGAAGTCCGCGCTTCTGCCATTCGTCCAATGTCTCCAACCTCGGCGGTAAACAAGCTGACCAGTTCACGGCAGTGCCGCCCCCGAGGCAACGACCCTGCAAAATCTTGATGCCGCCGTTCTTACTGAGACGTGTCGCGCCTTCCTGATATAGCAGCTTGTACATCTCGGCTTCGCGCTCGTTGAGCATCTTTCGTTCTTGCCCCGGGGCGGGCCCCTTCTCTTTCGGAATGTTGGGTCCTTCCTCGAGTACGAGAACGTCGAAGCCCGCCTCAGCTAGTTTCAAAGCGCAAACACCACCGGCCGCGCCTGACCCGATAATGCAAAAGTCAGGCGTCAGCGAGCGGTTTTCAGGAACGTTACGTCCTTCAACAATTGTCCCGGCCATCGGTGAACTCCTCGCAGATCAGAGTGAGACTTCATGGAAAAGCATGTTAGGCACCATGCTCTTGCTTAGTTTTGCTGGGATATCGGCATCAATCCTTTGCTTCTCTCAGTGCGTGCGGATAAATCCGCAACCTGCGGACAAAGTACTCTTCGTAGCCCTGCTTTGTTCTCACTAGTCGCGGAGCCCACAGTGCCACCCGACCCAGCGCTTGTTCGAAGTGCGCAATGGTCTTCATGTCGGAACTTCAGAAAACGTTTCATCGTGAGCGAGTTCTCATTCGGAATATATTTTGTAAAAGAGCGAGGGAATGGTCGGTAAAGAACGAGGCTAACCTTGATGATTAGGTCGGCGGCGAAGTTTGAGAGCGCCGGCATGCGCAATTCTCAGATCTGTTGCCCTAACCGAGAAAGAACTGCCTACTTACCCCAAACGTTGCGGACCATATCACAATCTGATTCCGAATGTCAGTTCCTAAACGTTTCACCGTATGTATGCAGAAGTGAGCGGATGAGCACTAAGCGGACCCTGAATTCAAAACTGTGCGATTCTTCTGAGGAAATCGAAGAAAAATGGTGCCGAAGGGGGGACTCGAACCCCCACGAGTCGCCTCACACGGCCCTCAACCGTGCGCGTCTGCCAGTTCCGCCACTTCGGCCCAAGTTGTCAGATAACAATTCTCAGCCAGCCTATTTGGTTGGTGAAGCAGTTTGCGAAGCTGCCGGAGAAGTAGTCGCCGCTGGCGACGTTTCAGGAGTCACAGTTCCGGGGGCAACTGCTCCGGGCGCCACGCTTGCAGCCGGCGAAGCCACCGGAGTCGGTGTAGCGTCTGCTTCAGTTGACTGCAATACAGACTGGGAACCCGTCACCCCAGGCAACGAGAGCGTTAACGCAATGAGCATAAACGCCGCCGCCGCGCCAATTGTAATCTTCGAAAGAATGCTGGCCGTGCCGCGCGGACCAAATGCTGTGCTGGAAACACTGCTTGAGAAGAGATCACCCGCGCCAGATTTGCCGGGCTGCAGCAAGACGACTACGACGAGCACAATGCACGACAGGATAAATATTCCGTATAAAGTGTAAGTTAACAAATTCAACTCCCGCAGTAGGTCAGGCATTCTTGCCTGTCCTTGCTGCTCCCTACAAAAAGTCTCCATCAGGACGGACAGACAAGAATGTCTGTCCTACTTATAATTCACAATTTGCGCGAAGCTGTCGGCTTTCAGACTCGCTCCGCCGACGAGTGCGCCATCAATATCCTGTTGCGACATCAACCCAGCGATGTTATCTGGCTTAACTGAGCCACCGTACAGGATTCTCAAATCGTTTGCCGCTTGATCGGAGTACCTTTCCATGAAAACGCGCCGGATAAACGCGTGCATTTCCTGCGCTTGCTCCGGCGACGCTGTACGTCCCGTACCTATGGCCCAAACAGGCTCGTAGGCAACGATGATACGGTCGAGGTCTGAGGCTGTCAACCCGCTGAGTCCACCGGTCAATTGACCACTTACAACGCGTTCTGCAGTTCCCTGCTCTCTCTGTTCCAGGCTTTCACCCAAGCAAAGGATCACGTCCAGACCACTAGCCAGAGCCGCGGCACACTTTCGATTAACCATCGAATCGGTCTCGGAATAAAGTTGACGGCGCTCCGAATGCCCGACTATTACGAATTGCGCTCCCGCATCGCGCAGCATACGGGCGGTTAGCTCGCCGGTGTGCGCACCTTCCTCGATCTCGGTCGAACAGTTCTGAGCCGCGACGCGTATGTTTGAGCCCTCGAGGCGGTCTGCAACGGTCTTTATGGCCGTAAAAACTGGCGCGATGATGACCTCGCAATGGTTCGCGTTTCCGACCAAAGGCTTCAGGGCGAGCGCAGTGTCCACCGCCTCACCAATCGTCTTGTACATCTTCCAGTTTCCGGCTATTACAGGTTTACGCATGATGATCAGTTTCCAGAACTTAGTTGGCACTATTGAAGGGTCGATATTACCAAAGCTGTGGGCCTACGAGAAATGTTGACCTTCAGAGCTGTGCCGACTTACGGTGCGAGGCCCACGGCGCGGAGCAACTCCTGGTAGCGCGGCTCGTCGTGGAGGTTTTTGAAGAATGGTTCGGCCTTGATGTAGATGATGAAGAAGTGGTGGTAGCGATGAGCCCGTTCGAGGAGGTCAAGCGCTTCCTCGCGCTGGTTCAGCTGGGCGTGCCAGACTGCTCTTTGGTAAGTGTGAGCACCTGGAATGTCGTCAAACTCACGCGTGCCCTTGCGTGCACCGGCCTTGTGCCGTGCGTAGTCCTGCGGTCTGCCCTTCCAGTCAGAGTCAGCTACCGCCACCGCCCGGTCGTACTCGCCGATTATCCAGTAAACCTGAGTGAGTAATCCTCGAGCGTTCAGAGCCTTCGGTTGCAATTCCAGGACGCGTAAGAACGGTATGATCGTGTCACTGAAGACCATCTGCGGAACGACCCCCGTGGCATAGTATTGCATCTCGGCCGCGTCAATGAGGATGCTGAGTGAGTAAGGGGCCATCTCGCGTGCGCGTGTGATTTCTTTGATCGACTCGCTTGCGTTCCCGCGCAGGGCGTGGAAAAGCGCGTACCACTGGTGCGCTGTGACGCAGTCCGGATTTATTTCCAGTGCCCGTTTGAATTCAGCCTCCGCACCGGTCCAGTCCCAGTAATGAAGCATTCGTATGAAGCCCAGCGTAGCGTGCGCTTCAGCCAGGCCAGGGTCGAGCGCGATTGCTCGGAGAGCGTATTCCTCGGCGCGCCGCCGCTCCTGGCTCGAGTAGTCGTCTGCCTTGTAGATATCCGCCAGCCCCACGTAAGGCAGCGCAAAGTTCGGGTCTAGCCTCTGAGCCTCTTCCAGTTGATTGACGCTGGCGATGTTGTCCTTTAGCCATCCAAGATGATCAGGAGCGAAAACGTCGTGGCGCTGATCCCAGAGAAAACGTCCTTGCAGATAATGCTGATAAGCCTCGCGGTTCGCGGTGTAGCGGCGCGCCCGACTCTCATACTCCTCTCTGTCCTTCAATCGATGCAGTCCCGCCAAAACATTCCCTACGATTTGGTCAAGCAGACGTTGCGTCTGCGCACGAGGCTGCGTGAAGGTGTTCGCCCACAAGACCTCGCCGCCGTTTACGCTGACGAGGTGTAGTCGCAGGCTTATCCATTCGGCATCGTTTCTGTAGACCACGCCTGACAGAACAGCGTCGGCGTTGAGCCGATGTCCGGTCAGCAGAATGTTGTTGCGCGTCATCTTCTCGGCCAACACCGCGCTCTGGGGTGTAATGTTCACATTACCAGCTTCCGCCAGGCGAACAACGACGGCGTTGGTCAACTCCCCATCCGCGCTCGTGGTGCTTGCCCCGAAGTCATCCGAGTCTTCACCGCTAAAAGGCAACACCGCTAGCGATCTGACGGTCGCGCCATTCACTCTGTCAGGAGCCGCCACTCTCTGCTCTGACGGGGAACCACGACCATTTTCCCCAGCCAGCCTTATCAAACTCGCGCCAGCCACTATGACGGCCACGGTGACAATCACTATGAGAATGCCTGGCCACAGCGTGAATCTGCGCAATTGAGAACTGACAGATGCGCTGTTGGTGACAATCGCCCGCGAGTTCCAGGCGTGCGGCGTTTCATCCGGCACAGAGTTAGTAGCGGTTGTGACCTGCTTAGTATCCGTCTCAATGCTTTTTGGGATAGGAAAGGGCGAGAGCCTCTGAAGCGCCTGCACAGGCTCGGTGCCTTCCAGTGGACTGCATCCTACCGGTGCGGTGAAGCGATAGCCACGACGAGGTACTGTCTCGATATATTTCTCACCGTCTTCGCGATCGCCGAGTGCTTTTCGCAGTTGCGAGATATTAACCGAAAGGTTGTTCTCCTCCACGACGGTGTCGGGCCAGACAATCTCGATCAATTGCTCGCGCTTGACTACGTGACCGCTTTGTTCGACGAGCGCTACGAGAGTCTCCAGCGCCTTGGGCGGAAGTGGAACCGGCTCTCCATCACGAAACAGCATAGGGAGCGAAGGATCGAGCAGGAATGGTCCAAATTTGTAGCAGTTTCGTGAGGAAAACATCGCGATAACCTCGAGAAAGGGTCTAAAGAAAACTTAAAGAAAAAACCAACCTTAACCAAAGGACTCTCGGGCCAGACGGGAAGTATCGTGCGCGTCGATAAGACGAGGCAACAGGAGCGAAGCGGCTCAGATTGTATGCGCAGCGTTTCCGCGGCGCAAAGAAAAGCTTGCGCCGGCTCGTCGAGAAAGGTGCGACATCTTTCACAGCGATACCTGACGGGCAGTGTCCGTCGGCGGTCGCACTCTAACCGGGCAGAGGCTTGGAGCTGAAGCAAAGAGTCAACGCCCAACCCCACAAGGCCCAAGCAATATCCTCACTCAGGAGGTATGGCACGAGCCGCACAATTGAAGGAGATTAAGCCATGAGACGAACGTGCTTCACAATGCTGTTGTTGGTGATGGTCGGGTCATCGTCCCTGCTATTCACCGGAATCAAAAGCAAAGCTGAAAAAAGACAAGTTCAAAACGTTGCAAGGCCGCAAGATCAGGAACGGGAAGTCCCGGAAACCGAACTGCCCAAAATTGACCTGACAACCCGCGAACTGAATGCGCCCAAAGCAATCAAAGATCGCCTCGAACGCCGTAGGCGTGAAATCAGCCGCGGCGGAGCGACTTACAACATTGGGGTGACCTCCGTTTCAAATCGACCCCTACCGACCCGCCGGATCACCCCGGATGACCGGAGAAGAACACCACAGACTATGCGGAAACAGAACTACGACGCGCAGAAAATCATTGAGCGTGAAAAGATTCCGACAGTCGAAGAGTTGCTGAATCGTCGCGGGCAATCGTCCGCCCCGCGAGTTCCGTTGTCTATTCACGGAAACAGTTTTCTCGCCAGCACTGCAGCGCCGGCGGCATCAAGTTGCAAGTCAAGACGCCGCTTCGAGTACACCAGAGAGCGCGGGCAGGTTCCACCAATCAGAGACCAAGCAGGATGTAGCAGTTGTTGGGCGTTCGCCGGCGCCGGCATCGTAGACAGCAGTTATCGCATCCGTCATGACCGTAAAGCAGACGTCGCTGAACAGGAATTGATCGACTGCGCGGGAGGTTTGGCGAATGGATTTATAAACGGCTGCGACGGTTTCTTCATCGAGAGCAGCATGTTTCACATGCAATTCGACGGAGTGGCCTGGGAGAACAGATATGATTACGCCGGAAGAGATCGGGGGACGTGTCGGAACCCGCCGTACTCCTACAAAATCAGCGCATGGGGTTGGGCCGGAATCGGCTGGGCGAGTAAGGATCAGATCAAAGCAGCACTGTGCGCACATGGACCGGTCGCTACTACTATCGAAGTCACCCAGGATTTTAGTGACTACACGGAAGGAGTTTTTTCCGACAAACCCAGATCGAGGTACGGAGCGATTCCAAATACCAATCATGCGGTAATGATTGTTGGCTGGGATGATGACCGTGGAGCTTGGCGCATCCGTAATTCCTGGGGCCGCGACTGGGGCGAAGACGGCGCCGCCTGGATCAAATATGGACACAACGGAATCGGCTGGAACACCGTCTGGGCGGTCGCAAGAAATTGAAGCCCCGGCATCAAGAACGAAAGGCGGCGACAATATAAGTCGCCGCCTTTCCTTTGTTCACACTTTGAGCGCGTCGGCCATTCAGAGCGATGCACGCCTGATTGCTGATTGCGAACTCCCGTAACTACTTATCAGTCAAGGCCGCAACGCCAGGCAATTCCTCGCCAGAAAGAAATTCCAGCGTCGCACCGCCGCCGGTGGAAATGTGCGTGATGCGATCGGCAACACCCGCCTGAGTAATAGCGGACACTGAATCGCCGCCGCCCACAATCACCGTAGCGCCGCGGTCTGCAGCCTCAGCTACAGCCTTGGCGATTCCGATCGTGCCTTCGTTGAAAGGTGGCTCCTCGAAAACGCCCATTGGCCCATTCCAGATGATCGTGCGAGCGTCGTGCAAAGCGTTTGCAAAATGAGAGACTGTTTCCACGCCGATGTCCATTCCGGCGTGGCCGGCATTCGTGAACTCGATCGGGATCGTCTTGGCAACAATCTTATCGCCCTTGATCGGCTCATAGCTGTCCACGACCTGATGATCTGTCGGCAACAACAACTTAATTCCCTCGGCCTCGGCCCGCTTCTGTATCTGCAAAGCCACGTCAAGCTTATCGTTTTCTACCAGCGACTTGCCGATCGTGAATCCCTCGGCTTTGAAAAACGTGTAGGCCATGGCGCCGCCGATGAGAAGTTTGTCTACCTTGCGATCGATGAGGGCGTTGATTACCGGGATCTTGTCGGAAACTTTTGCGCCGCCGAGGATTGCAACAAACGGGTGCTCCGGATCACTAATCACGCGGCCGAGATATTCGAGCTCCTTCTGCATCAACAAACCAGCCGCGGCCTTTGCAACGTGTTTCGTGATGCCCGCTGTGGAAGCGTGCGCGCGGTGAGCTGCGCCGAAGGCATCATTAACGTAAAGGTCGCATAGGGCAGCCAACTGTTGCGCAAACGCGTCGTCGTTTTTCTCTTCTTCACTGTGAAAGCGCAGGTTCTCGAGGAGTAGCACCTCGCCATCCTTCATCGCCGCCACTTTTGCTTGCGCTTCTTCACCAACACAGTCTGATGCAAAAGCCACGGACTTCCCGAGCAGTGCTGATAGATGTTCAGCGACCGGTGCAAGGCTGTATTTCTCAACGCGCTCGCCTTTGGGACGGCCCAGGTGCGACGCCAGGATCACACGGGCCCCTTGATCGACGGCGTGGTTGATAGTCGGCAGTGCTGCCTTGATGCGCGTGTCGTCGTCAACCTTGCCATCCTTGATTGGCACGTTGAAGTCCACGCGAACGAAGACGCGTTTGCCTTTCAGGTCGAGATCCTTGATGGAGAGTTTACTCATGGAAAGTGATGCGTAATGAGTGACGAGAGATGAGTGTCAAGACGATGCGACCAATCTGGCCCATCACTCAATACTCATCACTCATCACTGTTCTATAGTCCTTTGGCGGCAATGAATTTGACGAGGTCGCGCACGCGGCAGGAATAACCCCACTCGTTGTCGTACCAGGACAGGATCTTAATCAGCCGTCCGTTGATAACTTTCGTGTATTCCGCATCGACTATTGAGGAGTTTGAGTTGCGCTTGAAATCAATTGAAACCAGCGGCTCCTCTGAGAATGAAAGTATTCCCCTGAGTTCCTCATTGGCCGCATCCTTCAGCGCTCGATTCACTTCTTCGGTAGTTGTTTCCTTTTCAACGTCCATCACCACGTCCACGAGCGACACGTTGGGCGTTGGCACGCGCACGGAGATGCCGTCAAACTTTCCTTTTAGCTCAGGTAGAACAAGCGCCACGGCCTTCGCCGCGCCGGTCGACGTTGGGATCATCGAGAGGCCGGCCGCACGCGCGCGTCGCAGGTCTTTGTGGGGCAGATCGAGCAGTTGTTGGTCGTTAGTGTAAGAATGGATGGTCGTCATCTGGGCCGAACGAATTCCAAACTTCTCATGAATCACTTTTGCTACGGGCGCGAGACAGTTTGTTGTACACGACGCATTTGAAATGACGTGATGCGACGCAGGATCATAGTTTTCTTCATTGACGCCCAACACGATTGTGATGTCTTCATTCTTGGCCGGAGCTGAAATAATCACCTTTTTTACCGACCCACGCAGATGCTTTTTCGCGTCTTCGGCCTTGGTGAATATTCCGGTGGATTCAATCACGATTTCGGCGCCAACTGATTCCCAGTCGATGGCAGCCGGGTCGCGTTGCGAAAAGACCTTAAACTCTTCGTCGCCGACCTTAATCCCATTTTCAGTAGTGGTAATCTCATTTTCGAGATTTCCCAGCACTGAATCGTATTTCAGCAGGTATGCGAGGGTCTTTGTATCCGTCAGATCATTGACGGCAACGAAATCAATATCCGGGTCGCCGATTGACGTTCGAAGAATATTGCGACCTATGCGACCAAAACCGTTGATGCCTACCTTCACCGCCATTGCTTATTGCCCTCCTGAGGATTATTCCAACCTGCTACTCAATCCTTGCGAACTTCCGGCACAGGCGCCGGTCGACCTCGGCCCGCGCTGGAAACAGTGGTCACAAGCTGCGCGCCTGAACTATTGGCCACGTGCCTGCGTGCCACGGGGATCAAAACTTGCTGGGATTAAAGAAGTCCAAAGATTATGCGGCGTAGCTTTGAGTGTCAAGCGCGCATCTCATTGATGTTTTGTTGGATTGAAAGCCCATGCAATTGCTGGTTTACAGGCCGAAGTCGTAGGTGACCAGACGGGATCTTTATGAAACCGCAATGCACCGAATAGCGTAGTAAAGACTTGATCGCACGGGACTATTTTGCTAACAGTTCTAATCGTTTGCCTCCGTTAACTTAAGGCACTACTGAAGGAGTCTGGTTTAATGTTGATTCGTCGGCCTCGAAATCTGTTTACCGCGCTACTTACTTGCGCGCTGCTTGTTGTTGCTGCGGGAGCGGCATTCGGGCAAGCGCCCGCACCCAGTCCCAGACCAGCTTCGCCAACGCGAGCACCAGGTACGCAAACCCAGAGTCCCACTACAGCTCCCGGTACCGAGCGTCCTGCGCCGCAAGCCCCCCCGGGTGCGCCGGTTGTTCCGGGCGTGACCACCACGACTCCGCAGACGCCGACCGCCGCGCCTTCCGCCACGCCGCCGGTATCGCCCACGGATTTACCCCCCGGATCGCAAATAGTTGAAACGCCGCTGGTCGAGCCGACCGATCCGAAGTTTCCTCTTCAGGAACAGCGTCCCCTTCCGCCGATGCCTAACATGACACGACTTGGCGTGACCGGCGACAACACGATCCCGCTGTCACTGAACGACGCGATCAAGCGGGCGCTCGAGAACAACAACGAAATTGAAGTGGCGCGCGACGACGTGCGCTTTGCAGAGACCCAGCTACGTTCACTCGAGGGAATCTTCGATCCGATTTTTGGCCTTACCCCGCAGATCGATAAGAGGATCACTCCCCAGCAGAGTTCGCTGGGTGGCTCAGGCAGTTCTGGTACAACCACGAGCACGACCTACTCGTTAACGCCGTCACTTAATAAGCAATTCAGCCGAGGCGGCGGAAACTACAACCTGAACTTCGAAAACAACCACACTAACAGCAGTAACACCTTCAACCGCATCAATCCGTTTTACTCGTCGAATCTATCGTTGACGTTTACGCAGCCGCTGCTGCGCAATCGCTCGATTGATAACAACCGACGGCAAATTCGGATTCAGAAAAAACGCCTGGAGCAGTCAGACGCAGACTTTCGTCAACGCACAATCGAAGTTATCGCCCAGGTACAGCGCGCTTACTGGGAACTGGGCTTCGCCTTGCGCGATCAGCAAAACCAACTCGCCAATCTAAACCTTTCGCGCGAAAATCTCCGTCGCGTCGAGGCGCAGATTGCGGTCGGAACTAAAGCTCCGCTGGAACGCGCGGAGGTGCAAACTGAACTGGCGAACCGCGAATCGGCATTGCTGGTTTCAGTGCAGAACGTTTCCATCGCCGAGAACAATTTGAAGCAGCTCATGTTTAAAGACTCGAGCACCCCCGAATGGTCGGCCCAGTTAACCCCGACGGATACGCCAACGTTCGACACTACTCCGGTGAACCTTATCGACGCGCTGAAGGAGGCTCGGGACAATCGACCCGAGCTGCGCAGGTTGCGTTTGCAAAGCGACATTAACAAGATCGATATCCAGTATTTCAAGAATCAAACGAGGCCACAGATCGATCTCCAGTCGACCCTGGCTACCACCGGACTTGCGGGCAAAGACGTTTCCGGTTCACCTGCAGTCGGAACTCCACTTCCGCTCATCGACGGCGACCCGGCACGGGATCCTGATGCTTTTCTGTTGCAGCAGATTCGCGATATTCAGACCCGAGCAATGTTTCCGCTGGCCGTAGTTCCCTCAAACTTATCGCTCGGGGGGCCGCCGGCTGATTTGATTGGCGGTTTCGGTAAAGACTTGAGTAATCTTTTCAGTTTCAAGACTCGCAACGTCACCGTCGGACTTACGATTCAGATACCGTTCAAGAACAAGACCGCTGAAGCAAACCTTGCCGGTGCGCGAATCCAAACCGAACAACTCGAAGCATCGCTTCGGTCGCAGGACCAGGCGATTGAGGTAGACGTGCGCAACTCCGCACAGGCAGTCGAAACCTCGCGACGCCGGGTGCTCGCCGCACGAGAAGCGCGAGCAAACGCCGAGTTGCAGCTCGAAGGCGAGCAGCGGCTTTACCAGGTGGGACGCTCAACTACCTTCATTCTTTTCCAACGTGAAAATGCGCTGACCAACGCTAGGAACCTCGAACTGCGCGCGGAAACGGATTACAACAAAGCCCTCGCCGATCTACAGCGTGCGACATCAACGACGCTGCGCGCCAATAACGTGATCGTCGATACACCGACTCCGTAGAGCTGGAAGCGCAGGCATCCTGCCTGCAGATTGTTTCGCCAGGAAGCGCCAGGTGTAGCAGTACACTTGGCGCTTTTCCTTTGTAACGCAAACTGTTAGTTTGCGGGTGGTTGACACTCATGGAACCGCCGCAAACTAATAGTTTGCGTTACGTGAAATCGCTGATGAAAATTTCCGCCACCATCATCACTCTCAATGAAGCTGAAAACATTCGTGCAGCTTGTGAGTCTGTCGCCTGGGCCGACGAAATCGTTGTAGTTGATTCCGGATCCACTGACCAAACTTGTGAGATCGCGACGAGCAGCGGCGCGAGAGTAATAGCGAACGAGTGGCCGGGCTTTGCCGCGCAAAAGCAGTTTGCCGTTGATCAGGCTAAGCACGAATGGATATTCAGCCTTGACGCAGATGAGCGGGTTTCGACCGAGCTCGAAAGAGAGATCGCAGCTTTGAGAGAAGCTCCGGAGGAGCGACTGGCTGACGGCTACCTGATTGCCCGTCGTTCTTTTTATCAGGGGCGGTGGATCAAAGGAGGCGGTTGGTATCCAGATTGGCAGTTGCGTCTGTTTCGTAAGGCGGCAGGAGGATGGCCGCCGCGCCTGATTCATGAATCAGTAAAGATGAACTCAGATGCCCGCATTGAAAGATTAACGGGCGATATTCTTCATTACAGCGTTCGAGATGCGGCGCATCATCATCGGATGATTGGTGAGCGTTACGCGCCGCTTGCCGCCCAGCAAATGCTGGCGGAGGGCAAGACTACATCTGCTATCAAGATCGCGGTCGCCGCGCCCTCAGCCTTCCTTCGCAGTTTGATCTTAAAAGGCGGCTTCCGGGATGGAGTGGCAGGGCTGAGCATAGCCAGCTTTGCTGCTCATCATGCATTTCTCAAACATCTGCTCCTTTGGGAGAAACAGAAGCAGTGAGCAGCGGGCACTGGCCACTCCGCACTGCTCACTGCCCACTGCTTAAGCTACAATGCCTCGCGATGATTCTTTCCCCGGCCACAGTCATTCCTGACCTTAACCTGATTCCTCTGCCATTCATTTGCGTCATCGTCGGCGTTTTCGGCGCAATCATCGGCAGCTTCCTGAATGTCGTTATTCACCGGCTTCCGCGCGGAGAATCCATTGTCTTTCCAAACTCGCGCTGTCCATCCTGCGAAACACCGATCGCTTTTTATGACAACGTCCCGGTACTAAGTTATGTGTTGCTTGGAGGACGTTGTCGCTCCTGCAAACTCCATATTTCCGCGCGCTACCCGGCGGTTGAAGCGCTGACCGGTTTGCTGTGGGCCGCTGTTGTCTGGCGCGATGGATTGAGTTTCGCACTTCAGTTCGACCTGGTCTTTGTCACCGCCATCATCGCGTTGATTTTCATCGACGCAGAGCACATGATTCTGCCAAACGCGATTACCTATCCGGGAATTCTCTTCGCAGTCATCGCTCGACTCGCCATTCCCTGGCTGACGGCCACTCTCCATTTCGACGACTTGCCGATGCTTTTGAATGGAGCGCTCACGGGAATGCCTGTCTGGGCCGCATCGCTTATCGGTGCAGTTATTGGCGCTCTGGTTGGCGGCGGATCGCTGTGGCTAATGGGTTGGGCCTGGCAAAGACTCCGTGGTGTCGAAGCGATGGGACTGGGCGACGTGAAGATGATGTTCATGGTGGGCGCGTATCTGGGTTGGCGCCTGACGATTCTTACCATTTTCTTCGGCGCACTTTCGGGATCCGTGATTGGCATCATGCTCACGTTGCGCGCGGGCAGACGAGACTTGCAGAGTCTTTTACCCTACGGTGTCTATCTCGGGATCGGTTCAATTGTGGCGCTGTTCTTCGGCTCCAGGATCGTCAACTGGTATCTTGGTTTTTACTGATGACTTATTCACCACCCGCAAGCCGTCATCCATCGCCATTCTAATGCGCGGAAACCGTTACCAATTCGGACTCACCTTGCTGACTGGATTCTTCCTGCTGGCAACGCTTTTCGCCGTCCTCCTTTACGCGTTTACGCCGACAACTCCAGCCACCCGCGGTCCGCTTTTGCTCGCCGCCTTCGTGGCCATCCTGCTCGGCAGCCTGGTTTGCATCCTTTTTCTGTTGCGCTGGCTGCTGCGGCCTTACCGCCAACTAGTCGGAGAAGCCGAAAAGGCTTCGCGCGGCGTGACAACCTATAAGTCGAAAGATGAAGGCGAGTTTGTACTCGAAACTTTTCAATCAGTGGTCGCACAGTTGCAGCAGCAAAGAACGGCCCTCGAACAGTTGAGTGCCCAGGCCAGCAAGCGCGCCGATTCGGCCGAACGGTTTAGCGAACGCATCGTGGCGAGTGTGCCCTCCGGGCTGATCGCTTTTGATGGCAGCGGACGTTCGATGGTGATCAATGCTCCCGGCCGCGCCCTGCTTGAAGTTGACGGCGCCGCACTGGGCCAACCCGTTGCATCGTTGCTCAAGGGTATTCCTCATCTCGCGGAACTGGTCGAGGATTGCCTGCAAACAGGCAAACTGTACCGCCGCGAGGAAATTGAAGCCTTCACATCCGACAATCATCCGCGGAAGCTCGGCGCGACCGTAGCGCCGATTGACCTGGCCGGCGGTGAAGGACAACGAGGCGCAGTTTGCATGTTGACTGACATTACTGAAGTCACACACCTGCGCGAACAAGTGGCCCTGAAGAAGAACCTGGAAAGTCTCGGCGAAATGTCGGCCGGCCTGGCCCATGAATTCAAGAACGCTATCGCCACACTTCACGGCTATGTCCAGCTCCTGCAAAACCTGGAGATGAACGAGACTGGACGCACCGCCGCCTCGTCGCTCTTGAATGAAGTAAGAAATCTCTCGGAGATGGTCACGTCGTTTCTAAATTTCGCCCGCCCGCAACCGCTCCAGCTTGATGAAGTTTCTCTGAATGAACTAATTGGGGACTGCGCCGCAGAGCTCGCACCGGTTTTCAAGGATCGCGGAGTCGAGCTACTGATTGCCGGTAACGCAGAAACCTCAGCTGCGAATGCAGACATGCCGCCTGCGGATCGCGTCATTCACATCCGTGCTGATGAGCGCATGCTCCGCCAGGCGCTGCTCAACCTGGTTCGTAATGCGGCTGAGGCAATCCCCGATGAACAAACCCTGCGGCGCGTCAGCGTCGAAATCTCAAGCGAGCGCGATCACGCGAACCGGGAGTGGGCCGTAGTTGAAATCGCAGATACCGGGGTGGGAATTCCACCAGCAGATCTTCAACGGATCTTCATTCCGTTCTTTACTACCAAGCCAATGGGTCATGGCGTTGGGCTCGCCCTCGCGCATCGCGTAATCACGCAACATGGCGGCACGCTTGCCGCCGCCAATTCATCAAACGGCGGCGCAATTTTTACCCTTCGGCTGCCGGCCTGACGGTCATCCGGCGAGGTAGCACGAAATCAAAAGCCGGTTGCGAATGTTCTTCACACTCGCAACCGGCCCAGTCCAAACGGATAACTCAGAGTTACACAGTCGTCGCCAATCGTTTACGTCTCTTGCTGCGCAGCTTTGCCGCGATGCCGGTTATGCCGGTACCGAGCAGAAGCAGAGTCGCGGGTTCGGGGACTGCCTCAGTTTGTTGGTTACCCGTGATTCCGGCCGTCAGCGTCGCGGTCCGTCCCGTTTGGACGAACACATCAGCAATTGTCAAACTAAACGACCCCGAGGTATTGCCGTCGCTAAACGTGAACACCAGTGGCGTGTTATCAAAGTTTATGTTGACTCCGCCCACATCAATGTTTGGTGAAACGCTTCCCAGAACTTGGGCGGTGTACGATGCACCCTGGCCTCCAGCAATACCGCTCGGCGACGTAAACGTAATGTTCAAATTGAAAAGTCCGGCCACGAGCTGCCCGGGCGCAGCGTTGAGGAAGAACGTTCCCAGATTGTTCGCACCGCTTAACGAGCCAACGTTAAAAAACGTGGTGCCGGTGAACGAGCTGTTCCCGACAAAAGTCAATTGGGGCGCCGAGGTCGCGCCGGTGGTAAAACCGGAGATCGTGACCTCGTCCGCCCGTGCCTGCCCTTGCGCCACAAACATGACACCTATCAGAGCGATGCCGATTGATAAAGATTTGAGCAGATTCATTGGTTGAGATTTCATGGATACCCCTTCTTTCAGCCGGAAAACAGACGATTTCATTGAAGGCTTGATCAGGAGCGGGGCAATGCTAACGCTGAACTACCTTAACTAATAGGATCGTGTAGCAGCGTAAAACTACCAATCCCAATCCGATTCCAGAAAGCACTGGGTCGACATTTTCGCCCGGCCAATCCCATTTTCGTTACTCCCGCTGCCCATATCGTAACTGCCCGCCTGTTTCGCGACTGTCAACGGCCTTCGCACGATTGCAGATGGCTCTCGCACGACCGGAGATGGCCTCCCCGTTGCGACAGTGCTCTCAACTAATACGATTAATGATTTTGACAAAAAGTGCCGGAAATCGCTTCTCGTCTCTTGTCTGGTTCTCCCTCTCCCACTGGGGGAGGGTTGGGGTGGGGGTTAGGCGCGTCTAGGCCCTCTACCCTAACCCTCCCAAAGGGAGAGGGAGTTCTGATCTCTTCTTGTGCAAGCTCCGATTGATGCTAGGGAGTCGGTTCGGCTCTGGGAGTCAGCGTCAGCAGCGCGATTTCCGGCGGCACGCGAAAGCGAACCGGAAACACGCTCGTCCCGATACCGGTCGTGACAAACAGGTGCTTTCCATCCTCCTGAATGTGTCCGGCGGCGTATCTCTGGCCAAACTCCGAGGGCACGATGCGACGACCCAGAAACGGCAGATTCACCTGACCTCCGTGAGTATGTCCGGCCAGCGTTAATAGATAGGTCGGCGGAAATCGCTGAATGATATCCGGATTGTGCGTCAGAGCAATCGCCGGCTCGCCAGCTGGAATCCTCTTCGACGTGCCGGCGATGTCATCCGTCTGGCTCCATGCATCGGCAATTCCGACCAGCCAAAACGCGGCCCCATTTCTCTCGAGCCGCACGACCTCGTTATCCACTATCCGAATGCCTCGGCTTTCGAATGCGGCACGGACCTTTGTCACGTCAAACCACCAATCGTGATTGCCCAACACAGCATATACGCCCAGCGGCGCGCGTAGATTCTTGAGTGCCTCCGCGATCCTCTCGGGAGGCATTTGGGTGGAATGCCAACTGTCGCGCACCATGTAATCGCCAAGCAAAACGATCACGTCTGGTTTCAGCGCGTTGGTCCGCTCAACCACGAGTCGCAGTTTGTGGTCGTCAATGAATGGTGAGCCGGCGTGGATATCCGAGAGCGCGGCTATCCTGAGTCCACTCAGACTGGCAGGCCACGCGGACATTGCGATTGTTTTTTCGTGGACGATCAGGCGGCTGGGTTCGATGACAAACGCCCACAGCCCGAGGAAGCAAAACGGCGCGATTAGAATCGCGAAGGTAATCAATCGTCGTTTGCGCGTCGAGGTCAATTAAACCACCGAAAGTGAAATCAAATCTAAACGCCGAAGTAGAGCATTGACCTGCTGTCGAATCATTACACCGGCGTCGCTCCAATGACGGATTCTGTCGCGCACGCTAGTCGATCCCATGTGGAAAGTATTCCCGCCAACGCTGGCCCACCAATTGACCAATATCCTCACGGACGATCAACTCCGCCGGGAATCCTGGTTTGGTTCGCGCGTCGATTACGATTGGACCACGATACGCAAGATGATGACGCACGACGTTCGTCTCGGCAGCGTAAATGTCAGCCGCCGGTTCGAAACGGGTCCAGGTGGCCCAAAGAAAACCGGGTGACGAACCGGCTACACCGGCATCATCGTGTAACACCACCATAGGCCATTCGGCGATAAGTTTGTCCCCGGCCAAACGTGCAGCGAGTTCGGGATCATCCGCATACGAAGCGCCCGAAACCACCAGGCAACCACCGCAAAACACCTCGGCTTTCCCAATCCCCTGCGGCAGTTCACCGCGAAACTCCCGCGGCAATTCACGCACGGCATCACCCAGTCCAAGCATGATCGCCTTGCTTCCTTCGTTAACCTTGCCGCTGGTGTAGTCGAGCGTATCCATTGAAACGTTTGAGAATATGAACAGATCCGTTTCCGGATTGAAGCGCGCCAGGATGTGCTCGAACAATGAGGGAAAATCGTTCAGGTTCTGCGGCTGGTCCGTAAGCAGAAGAAACTTAGTGAGCGAAAGCTGGCCCTCGCCGAGGATGCGAAAAGCTGAGACGAGCGCCTCGCGGGCGTAACGTTCCTTCACCACCGCCGCGCAAAGTGAGTGGAATCCGGTTTCGCCGTAGGTCCACAAATCTCGTACGCCCGGCATCACGAGGGGAAACAGTGGCGACAGCAATTGCTGCAGATAGTCGCCGATGAAAAAGTCTTCCTGGCGAGGTTTGCCAACCACTGTGGCGGGATAGATCGCATCGCGGCGGTGGAAGACTGCGTCAACTTCAAACACCGGGTACTCGTGTTCGAGCGAATAATAACCGTAATGATCGCCAAACGGTCCTTCGCGTCTTCGTTTGTGCGGTGGGGCGTGGCCAACCAAAACGAATTCAGCTTCGGCGGCAACACGATGCGGATGCGCGCTCGGAGTTTTCGTCAACTTCAATTTTTCGCCGGCCAGCAGGGAGGCGAGCACGAGCTCGGGCACGTCCTCAGGCAAAGGTGCGATCGCGGCGAGAATCAAGGCCGGTGGTCCACCGAGAAACACGGTGACCGGCAAAGACTGGTCCAATCGTTCGGCTTCGTTGTAATGAAAGCCGCCGCCTTTCTGGATTTGCCAGTGCAGGCCGGTGGTCTGTGTGTCGTAAACCTGCATCCGGTAGATTCCCAGGTTGTGCTTCCTTGTAACAGGATGCTCGGTGTAAACGAGCGGGAGCGTGATGAAGGGCCCGCCGTCCTCCTGCCACGTCGTTAAGACCGGCAATTGATCGAGCCGCGCCGGCTGATCCATCACCTGCAGGACGGGCGCGCGACTGGTGTTTTTGGTTCCCAGTCTTAACAGCTCCTTGCCGAGACCGCGGTGTTTCCAAAGTTCGGCGGGGCGCGGCGGCAGTAACGATTCCGCGACCTGGACCAGCTCACGCACGATTGCTTCTGGCTTTGGTCCAAACGCCAACTCGATTCGACGCTTGGTTCCGAAGAGGTTTGTTACAACCGGATAACGGCTTCCCTTCACTCGCTTGAAAAGCAACGCCGGCCCTTCGCGGTCGATTACCCGGCGGTGAACTTCAGCCAGCTCAAGCTTTGGATCGACCTCAGCTTCGATGGTGACGATTTCATTTTCCCGAGTTAGTAGATCGAGAAATGTGCGGAGATTGGAGTGCATGTTTCGGGAGCGCAGTATAACGCGACTGTCTTGATGACGATAGTGAGGCGTTTTGCACAAAAAGTCGTTGATGGTTGCTTTCAGCGCCAACGGCGCGAAATGTAAAAGCCCAGGCCAACGGCCGGGGTGATGACGGCGCGTTTTTCCAGCGCTGCAGGCGCGAAATGGCCACCCAATAATGGCCGCGATTTCCTAAGTAACCATTATTCCGCGCTTTCAGCGCTCAGTATCTTTGCTCTCGATCGACTCCTGGGCCGCTGGCCCAGGCTATTACATTTCGCGCCGTTGGCGCTTGAGTGCAGGTACTACCTAGACTCGATTCCTACTTTTTGTGCAAAGCAATAGCGAGGCGTTTTGAACGCCATCCGGTCGGCGGCTTTGCCGCTCTCCGTGCGGTAAGGCTCTGCCTTACCGACATTCGCGTTCTGGGAGATGAGGCTATGCCTCAACCAAGGCGAGGCGCAGCCTCAACAAAAAATGAATTCTCCCGGTAAGGTTCAGCCTTACCGCACGGAAGGCAGCAAAGCCGCAGTATTAGTTAGTCGCCTGCTTCTTCCGGAGCAGCGCAGTATTCAAATCCAGCTCCGCCACGGGAATCACTTCCACCTGCGGATACTGTTTCTTCAGCGCCGGCAGAAACTCTTTTGCGTTTCCGACAACAATAATGTTTGTTTCTTTCGCGCCCAGCCTCGCCGCGGCAAATCGCTGGAGGTTTGCCGCCGTGACCCCCTGCACGTTTCCGAGGTATCGATTAATTTCGTCGAAACCAATTCCGTGTAGTGCAAGGGAACCAACCTGGTTAACCAGGCCTGCGGCGGTCTCCAGATTTCGGGCGAAGTTTCCCGCGACTACTGCTTTGCGCGGGACCATTTCCACATCGGGAACTGGTTCAGTCGAAAGCCTCGTGATTTCGTGCATCAACAGATCAGCCACTACTGCGGCCGTGGTGTTTTTCGTCTGCGTCGAAGCGGAAAATGGACCAGTCTCGCGGCGCGCGTCGAGCGTGCTTCCGGCCCCATAACTCAGACCGCGTTTGATGCGGATCTCCTGGTTCAACCGGCCCGAATAACCACTCAGGACCGAGTTTGCCACAATGCCGGTAAAGTAGTCCGTGTCGCGTCGCGTGATCCCGGTGCGTGCAACCAGGACGGCCGCCTGGCCCGCATCAGGTTTATCAACCACGATGACTCGCGATCCGGGTGACGCGTTCAGCTTCGTAGCAGAAGCCGGAGGCAAGGGACTCGCGGGCTTCTTCCAGTCGCCGAAATACTGCTGCGCTAACCGGAACGCATTCGCGGCTTTGATGTCACCGCCTAAAACCAGAATCGCATGGTCCGGCCGGTAATACCGGCCGTGAAACTGGACAATATCATTGCGGCTGATACGCGTGATTGACTCGGTGGTGCCGGACATCGGCTTTGCGTACGGAGTGTCGCCAAAGACAACTCTGGCTGCGACATATTGCGCGATTGAACTCGGCTCGCCCAGTTCGATCGTCAAGTCGTCGATCGTCTGCTGGCGTAAACGTTCGACCTCCTCTTCTTTGAACGTTGGCCGTCGCACCACATCCGCTAAGATTTCGAGCGCGGGACCAATTTTGGAGGAGATAACGCTTACGCCCACTCGCGACGAATCCCAACGCGCCGAAGACTCGAGCGAACCGCCCAGGGCTTCCACCGCTTCGGCAATCTCAGTCGCAGAGCGCTTCTCGGTGCCTTTAGTAATCAGGTCAGCCACCATGTTACTAAGACCTGCCAGTTCAATCGGATCTGCTTCGGCGCCGTTTTTAATCAACAACTGCCCGGACACGAGGGCCCCAACTTTTTCAATGACAATCACGCGCAGGCCGTTTGCCAGCGTCTTCTCGACGGGCCTTGGAAACTGAACTGTTCGAGGCTGCGCCGGCGGAGGCGGCGTGGCCTGCGGCGTCTGCGCCTGGACCAGAGATGGAGTTAGCAGACACGCTGAAATAAAGCCAAGCTGTGCTGAGAGGCGCATAAGGAGACTGAAGCGTTTCATTGAGCTTGCCCTCCGGCCCGGTTCATCGTATTCACCTTTCGATTCACTTCTTCGGGCAGATAAGTGATTACCAACCGGTTCGTGTCGGTAAAATACTTCTTCATAACGCGCTGCACGTCCGCAGCCGTAACTGATTGGAGTTTTCCCAGATCAGTGTTCACACGATTCGGGTCGCCCAGGAGCACGGCGGCTGAGCCCAGCGCCAGTGCCTTCCCATTGCTCGTTTCGCGTTGACGCAACTCGTTAGTGACAAGTTGGTTCTTTGCTTTGTCCAGTTCGGGGGCTGACACCGGCGCGTCCTGCATCTTCTTGATCTCCGCCAAAAGCGCACGCTCACCGTCTTCAGGCTTCTTCCCGCTTGCCAAAATCACATTGAAATAGAACAGCCCCAGGTCTTCGCGAAGATCGGGTATCGCGTCAGCACTCTGTGCTACCTGCTGGTCGTAGATGAGTGATCGGTAGAGCCGTGATGACTCGCCTTCTGAAAGGATTGTTGCCGCCACGCGCAAAGGCTCGGCGTCGGCATTGCGTTCAGGCGCGGTCAGGTAGGTAAACGCAATTGCCGGCAATGGCACGTTTGCAGCGCGATGCGTAATCCTTCTTTCAGCCTTGCGCTCGGGCTCTTTTATTCCTACGCGCGGCAGCGCAGTTGCCGGCTTGGGAATCGGCGCGAGATATTTATCGACCCACGAATTTAGTTGCCTGGGATCGAAATCGCCGGCGACGACGAGGGTCGCATTGTCAGGACGATAATAGGTTTTGTGAAAGGCGCGTACATCTTCGATTGATGCCGCGTCGAGATCTTCGATGCTGCCGATGGTCGAGCGCTTGTAGGGATGATTGACGAACGACTGTTGTTCGATCAGATACTCGAGCATTCCATAAGGAGGCGCGAGGTAGCTCTGCCGAAACTCTTCCTGGACCACGCTTCGTTCCGACTTAAAATTCGGATCGTCAACTGTTAGCCCGGAAAGCCGATCGGCTTCCGCCCAAAGCAGTGTCTCCAAATAGTGTGAAGGGACTACCTCGTAGTAGACAGTGACATCGGGATTTGTAAAAGCATTGTTGAAGCCACCGACGTCTTCAGTTAAACGGTCCATCATCTCCGATTTCATGTTCCTGGTCGCTTTGAACATAATATGCTCGAAGAGGTGAGCGAAACCGCTGCGGCCCGCAGGATCGTCTTTCGAGCCCACGTGATACCAAACCTGTATGGCGACAGTAGGGCTCGAATTGTCAACGGCGCTCAACACCCGCATACCGTTTGGAAGCGTTCGATCCTGAAACTTGATCCTTGGCATCGAAACCTGGCTGCCTTGAGCTTGCACCTCCGGCGAGAAGGCGATCGAGAGCAGCAACATCACAAGGATTGAACAAGCTATCGGCTTTCGCAATTTCATTATTGACTCCAAAACTAAGGGTGGGGACGGTAGGTTCTTTGGGGCTTTTCTCTGTGCCGCCTCTGTGTTCTCTGCGTCTCAGAGTGCATAAAGAACGCACAGAGATATTATGCTCTTGGCACTTCAGTCGAAATCTAATGGATTGCGGTAGGGTTTGTCTTTGTCCTTCTCCGCTCGTTTCATGGCTTCCTGAAACTTCTCCTCCAGAATTCGATCGCGATCTTTCATCGAATTGAGCTCCTGCGCGAAGATTTGTTCGCGCACCTGCTTCTGCTTGTCGAGCCCCTTGACCATCTCGTCAAACGACGCGAGCGGCTTGCTCTTTTCGTCGTGTGAAATAATCGAGCCTGTTTGCGCATCGACCGTCAGTGTCGCTTCGCAACAGGGACAAATGATGGTGAATCGGGCTGTGTCTGCCATGGCCGGCTCCTTAATGCAACTCTGCGATAGTCAGGGATGACAGCGAGAGTATAGCATCATGCTGCAGTCGCCTCACTGAGCGCCCGGCTTTTTACACGAAGAGCGGTTCGAAAGCACGCATGCTAAAAAGGGGCGGCGCTATCGCCTCCCCTCTAGTCAGACTGCAGAACCGTGCTACGGAGTGACTGCCTTCTTGATCGCTGACCCGGTCTTCTTGGCGCCCTCTACAGTTTTCTCGCCAACTTTCTTTGCGCCCTCGCCAACCTTCTTTGCCCCGGAGACTGTTTTGTCGCCTGCGTCTTCAAGCTTATCGCCGGCTTCAGCCACGCCCTCTTTCGACTTGTCCGCGACCCAACCAGCGGCATCGGCAATCTTGTCGCCGGTGACCTCGAGCGCATCGCCCACGTCGTTAACGTCCTTCGTTTCACCGGTCGCAGAATAAGCACGCACGGTGCGGCGACCGTCCGGTGTCGTGGTCACCACTACTCGCGACACGCGCGGATTGCTGCCGAAGACCCTGGTCTCCGTCTTCACGCCGCTGGCGTCAGTCGTCGTAGTGATCACTGAACCATCAGCCGCGGTCCGGGCGACGACCGCGTTGGTGTTTGCATTTACATTCGCATTCTCTGTTGTATTGCACCCTGAAGCGGCCACACTCAGAATGGCAATCGCAAGAACCGTCAAGAGTTTATTGCTCACGTTATGATCCTCCAGATTGGATTTCCGTTTGACTGGTCAAATTGGCAAGCAACGTGCCCAAGCCGAATTGTGAATAAGCCTGCACAGATGGGCCAAAAGGTTAATTATTTTCTAAACGGCAGATAAAAGCATACGGCGCGGTCTGGTGGGCGTTCAGTTACCATACGACCAGGCTTGCGCGGCAGGTTCTCGATTGCCGTACAAAGCCGCTGAAATTTGTCCACGCGCGCGGCAGTTTTTAGGCTAATATCCCCCGCAGCATTCCAGCAGGTCAGTTAATTTTCGAAGGAGCATCACAATGGATCATCCTCGTTTTCCGGCCCTGGCCCTTCAGGCAGTCGAAACCGACAATTCAATGGTGATAATCATCATTGCGGTTCTGGTCATCCTATTTTTCATCGTCGCAATCGTGGTCATCGGACTGGCCATCTTTTTTATTTCCCGCAAGAGAAAGCAAGCGCAGGTGGAGTCAGCGTTTTCAGCGGCGAGTCCCGTGGGCCAGTCCTCCTACGCTGCCATGCCTCAGCCCGAGCCAGCCGCGGAACTACCTCCTGTCGAAGCCCCAACTTACGCCGAGCCTCTTCCGACCGAGCCCGAGTCAGACAACATGCCGGTCACATCGTCTCCCGACGTCGCTTCGCCGCCGGCCGTCGAAGAACTCGAGTTTGATCCGACGAGGACGGTGGCTATTGTCCGTGAAGAGGAAGCAGTCACGATCGACTACGGCTCGATAAAGTTTAGTTCAGGGGTTTTGGCCGGTGAGCGTTTCCCCGTCGACCCCGAAGGCGTTTACATCGGTCGAGAAAGCAGCCTGGCGCAGATCGTAGTTTCCGATCCGAGAATCTCGAAACGGCACTTGTGGATAGGAGTGAAAGACGGTCAGGTGAAGATTGTGGATGAAGGCTCACGCAATGGCACCTTCGTTAACGATCCGAAATCTGAGCGCGTTACGGAAGCGACATTGAAGGCAGGCGACACTGTGATCATGGGTGAGTCGGACGTCGCGCGATTTGAATACAATATGTGAAGCGTAGGTTTGATAGCTCGATCTGATTTCGCGGGCTGAAAATTTTTGGAGCGGGCGACGGGACTCGAACCCGCTCCTGAACGTGTGCGCCTCTTACGGCGTATGCACAACCATTAACATTTGTTACGAGTTGCAGCCGTTCACCAGTGAGCCTCTATACGCCAATCTCTGTCGGTTTCTGTTCTCTTCCCCCACAATTTCCCCACAATTCTCTTGGGCCAAATAAAGCTAGACTGTAACTCGCGTCTTTTGGTTGCGCTACCTGTTCTCAGACGCATCAATCGGCAACCGGAGGACACGTTCAACTTCTGGTAGTCCACCCTCGTGATGGGCGCTTTTGACTCTATCAAAAAGGCTGCGCACACCGCTGTAAAAGCTTTTCACCCAAACGGGCGAATGACCATCAGGTGCGTCTAAGATCGGAGGGTTCAGCTTGAGCAGATTGATTAGCGCTCTGCCGCCATTTTGCTCCAGCATGCGCGCCAGTCTCTCCCTTGCGGCCACGGCACCAGCACGCGCCCCGCGTAGAGTTTCAGCGGATTGACAGACATCAAGTCCCCAACTAGTACCATTCGCAAACTCAACAAAATCCAATGATAGATCGATGCTTGATGACGAACTCTGTGCAATGCTTCGCCACGTGGTTTTGCCATCCGAGTCTCCTGGCCCAAGAAGCTTACCACGCGATTTCACATTGTGGAGCAGACAAGCGTCGACGTTTTGGCTGCCGTCGAAGATAACCGTGCGCCACGCGTAAGCCCGAATCTCGGCTTCACCCGCGTTCTCAACAACAATATGAATCTGCAGCCCTTGCTTGGCGGGTGTGGCCCATTTCGTCTCGACTGACGCTATGCGCAACGGCGAGCCGGGTTGCTCCTGAACATTGACGACCGGCTTCTCACGCTCCGTGGTTGTACTCTCCTGCTGTGCGCTTGTGGAAAGTGATTGGGAATTAGCGACCGCAACCAGAAGGGCTAGACCTAAGATTGGGAACGTGTAGCGAGCCATTTCTCCTCCTCCAATTCATGCTGTCGTTGTCTAATCGAGATTCGTAGCGCCTCAGAGTCCGCACCGAAACCCAAATCTAATTTCGCATCGAAGAAGGCTGTACCTTGACCTTGTTCAAGCGTTCTCCTGCGACCTCGAAAGTAACCGAAGGCGACTCCAACCACTCGCCACCCCAGAGAAAACGGTGCCATACCGATAGTTCGTAACGACCCGGCTGAAGCGGTTCATACCAATCATCGAGCCCTATCGTTTCAGTTCTGCTCTTTCGAGTTTCTAAGAGGTAGGAGCTCGATCGTCCATTGGGAAATCTTCTGTCTATCGTTTCAAGCAGATCCATAATATTGTCACGGTATGACACCAATGCTCCATCCCGATACAATTGTGGCCGGTTAAGTATGTGTGAGTTGAATACTGACCAACCAAATACGTCTTCTTCGGAAGCATTTGTGATTACGAGCAGAAAACTGATTCCGTTACCTGAATTGAAATGTTCGATAATGCTCTTGGTGTTTTTCTCACCATTTCCAGAGGATGTTCCGACTAAGTTCAGTTTGGCAAAAGCAGCTTTGAACAGCTTGAGATAATGCGGCGAAATGGGTTGCTCGAGTTGGCGGTAAATGGGCGGTGGCTTAACTTGCAATTCCCGCTTCTTATCCTGACCCGCCATCCCGGTTGAGACCAGGAAAAGGATTCCAACGAACACTAACGCACCTCTATTGTGCGACTGCCTAAGATTTCCAGCATCGCCCTGATATTTATGTTTAGTTTGATCGTACATGTTATTTCACCTTTGACGAGACCGCTTTAAAAGTTCGGCACACCAGGGAAGCGATCTCTATACTCTGTTGAGACAATGAAGGCCTCGATTAGCGCAAAATACGCTACGTCGCCGCGCGCCTGGTAATCGCGGGTCAAGGAGCCCAACCAAAAATGAAACCCTTCGGAATCCCATATCTCTGGGTCTCGGTTCCGGGATCGTTTCAGATAACCGTAATAACATTCTCGAACGAACTCGCGGTTGTATGAATCCGTTCCTTTATTAGATAGCTGGAGCGCTGGTTTGTTGCCTATAAATTCCGGGGCCTCAAAGAAAGCCCGTGAAACTGAATAACGGCGTTCTCTGATGCAATTGGTATCAAAGCCGCACTGCGTAATCTCGTGCCTCCACCAGTTCCAACCGGCTTGTTCCGGTTCGCGATTAAGGAAATCCTTGTAGTGCTGCTGCACGAAGAACTCTGAAACATCGATCATGTTTGTGGCCCGGGGAGGTCCGCCAGGGCATTGCCGCTCCAAACGCACAATGTCGTCAACGTTTCCTGAGTAAGGTCTCATCTGACTCTTTGACTGTGCTTGGATCGCACCCGGTTGCGTGGTTGACTGCAAACGAAAATTCAGAGGCGCCGACCGATCAAAAACTATTTGCCCACCCCACCTCCACGGAATGTAAGCGACCGAGCTAGTCTGAAAACCGAGGACACGCTGAAACGTCGGATTTGATGCGCTAGCGCCGACGAAGTACACGACGTACATCTCGAAAGGGTCATCGACGAAGTGTGCGTCCAACTCGCTATAAGCGTCATAAGTGTCAGGATAAAGTTGTAGGGCACTTTTCGGTGAGTCCTCCGCTATCATGGTCACCGATTGCCCGGAGAAGCGTTTCGGTGGGTCTGAAAGGAGGTCGCCGCCAGTATTGTAGGGGTCAGTAGTGTCGAGCTGCCAGCCGGTGTCGGGTTGGTTCTCCTGGGTGCGTGCCGTCGTACAGACAATGCTGCCGTAAACGAGCGATTTTCGAAAGGCACTTACGAGTTGAACATACTTTAGACCGCTTTGAGAAGTGTCGTTCAGGAACGTCCCGGCTGGTAGTTGTGCGTTAACCGTGAATCTTATTCCCGGAACATGCGCGGGGTCCGTCCTGGTAAATTTGGGACATCCCAAAATGTAACTTGTAGTGATGGTGAAGCCACCCTCGCACGTACCCTCGGGCGTGACTCTGTCAGCGTTTTCGGATGCCGTGAAACTGGTCAGCGTTGGCAGCACGGCATTGATAGTGACCGTTCCTGACGCTGTGAAACCGTTTTTTGTATAAGTGACTTTCGCCGTGCCAGTGCCGGTGTTTGTTGAGCGAATCGTTACCGAAGAAGAGTTTGCAGCCCCACCGACAACGACATAGGGATCTGTGACTGTCCAGGAATACGTACCTCCCGTTTGATTGGATGGAACCACACTGGCGTTGAGCGCGATATCGGCTCCAGCAAGGGCCTTTTGGGTCGTTTCGTTTAGCACTCCACTAACCCTTGCATTCGTTATTCTGACATCGAAGTCAGGCGTAAAGTTGAAATCGTCATAAAAGATCGTTTGACAGGATGATCCCGCATTAACTGGTCCCGACGAACGACTAGTGCTCGTAATACGGATTCCCGTAACACCTTGAATGCCACTCAAGTTAATTGGCAACGGGGTACTGGGATTTCGATACTGTCCGGGAATGTCAATGTTATAGGTGCTGTAATACAGTCGGTTTACGTAGACGTCTACGATTCCCGCTGTGTAAGGGACATAGGTGTAATATGGGGCGCCATAATACAAGGCATACATGTTGAGCATGAGAAAACTAAGATTGTTGACTGGCGCTTGAAAATCTAACCAAATCTCTGGAGATGCATAACAGCCAGAGGCCGGGAAGAATCGCCCGCCCAGTGCATTAAAAGGGGAGCCACCCAGTCCGGATGTATTCCAAGCAAGAACCTCCTCAACGACGCCGTAGTGACCGAAAGCTGAAAATTTGACCTGCGCATACTGATTTGTCACACGCGTGCCCGCGGCAAGGTTATCGAAATTGATTGTGACCGGCTGTGCTGCGTCTGGGAAGATTTCACCCGGCGCGTTACTGACATTCACTGACCAACTCGGTCCATGGTCACCAAAGATATTGTTGGATAGATTGATTTGATTGATGCCGTCGCCATTCATCAACCAGACCTGATCGGCCGGATCGCAACACTCCCTTTCGCGGTCGCTGCGAAAGATGATCTGTGTGCCGTCAGGAGACCAATAGGGTGAGTCGTCATTTTCGAGTGTGTTGGTGAGCCGGATCTGATTACTACCGTCGGCATTCATCTTATAGACTTCTTTATTCGTGAGTACACGGCTTCGGTTCAGTATTCCTCCCTCGTCATCTGTTTCCTGCCAGGTCTCAATGACGCTATCGCGCGTCGAGACGAAGGCTATTGTGGTTGCATCACGAGACCAGGCAGGCTGTTCATCTCTGAATGGCTCCCCAGTGAAGGTTAATCTGGTCTGGTTCGAGCCATTGGCGTTCATTACATAGATATTCGGGCGTCCGGCCTGATCCCGTTCGCTGGCGAAAGCGATCTTGCTGCCGTCAGGCGACCACGACGGTTGATAGTCCGCTGCGATGCCGTTGCTCACGTTCAGCTGATTCGTGCCGTCAGCATTCATCACGTAAATTTGATAGTACTGCCCGTTACGGAGACTCTGAAACATGATCTTGCTGCCATCAGGCGACCACACTGCTGCACTATCATCGGTATCATCAGTGGTGAGGCGCGTTTGGCCTGAGCCATCCGTGCTCATTGCATAAACGTCTGCGTTACCCGTTTCAGGGTTGTCGCGATCGCTTTGGAAAAGAATCTTTGTGCCGTCAGGAGACCAGCGCGGGTGTTCGTCGTTGAAGTCGTTGCTAGTAAGACGAGCGAGACTGCTGCCATCCGGGCTCATCGAATAAATCTCGGCGTTTCCGTCCCGATTACTGGAAAAGACAACTTTGGAGCTTCCCGCATCTGGCGCTGGCATCGCGAAGAAATCGAAAACTGGACCGGCAGAAACACCTGACTCAGAAAGCGTCGAAGGCGAGAACGGTAGATCTGAGAGGCTACGCGTGGATAGCTGACCTCCAAATAACTCAGGTGTTGGATAGGAGAAGTTCCACGCAAGCAGATTACGCTTCATTGGCCACTCTATCTCTTTTGCGCGCGGACGTGCAGACGCACGACTTCTTACTTCATCGAGATTGGGGAGAACACCTTTTGGCGCTCCACTCCTTGGCCGCGCTCCATCCTGAACCACTCTTCGCGGAAGGAATCGCCCTCCACCTGCAATCGCAAACGGCGCGAGCATCGTCATGAGCAAGGAGGAACAGACCAGTGTTGTAATCGGTTTCGAAATCATGCGAGTTGCGATGGGTCGAGGCAACATGCGACATCTCCCGAGATTTAGGAACGTGAATAGGGTGGCATCATAATTCTAGAATTGAAGTTCCGCTCTCCCGCTATTTCTTCGAGCGCTTGGCACGGCGACGAATTGGTGAGCGTTCTTTGAGCAAGTCTTTGTGCCTTGACTCGATAATGTAAATCAACCCCTGATACTGTATGCCCAGCAAGGAAGCCGCGTGAGTAACCCTTCCATTAGCCTGAGCCAATGCTTGTTTGATCAATGCCTTTTCATACTTCAATACCTTGTCCTGTAAGTCGCAGGGTTTAGTCAAAAGAATTTCCGTCGCTTCTTCTGAACTCAATTCCCCGTGTTGCACGCTGGCAGCAAGCTTTGCAGCCGCATCGCCTAATCTTAGTTTTATTTCCTGACCCTGAGCATTCAACAGCCATTCGCGCGCTTGCCGGTAGGCCGCGTGTAATGTCGCCGGAGAGAGTTGGTCTATCTCTTCAATCAAGGTGAGTGCCGCGAGTCCGGCTGTGTTAAGGGCATTTACTTGGCGGGCCACTTCAATAGCCCGTTGAAAGATTAGCTGGGCACGTTCTGTCCGATGTGATCGCGCCAATGCTATCCCCTGCGTGATCAAAGCTTCAGCAGCCATACATTGATGCCCGGCCTTTTCTAGCGTCGATACCGCTTTACGGGCCACCGCTTCTGCTTCGACTAACCTGCCCTCTGCGATCAATACTTGCGCCGCCGATTCATCGTATTGTGCTGTTCGCGTTTTGTCTTTCAATCTAACTGAGAGTCGCCGCGCTTCGCTCAGATACTTGTGGGCCTCTCTGAAACGAGAGAGGTTGAAAAGGATCAGGCCCACATTGTTCTTTATGTCTGCCCGGAACACTGTATTACGAGCCAACTTGAATTGTTGATCGGCCTTCTCGAATTCGCGGATCGCTCGCTGTAAATACTCGTCCCTTCTTTCAGAGATGGCAAGATTCCGATGGATGATCGCAAGCTCGCTATGGTAAGCGCCCTTAACCGCGTGGTTAGTCAGCCTTCGGAATAGTGTCGCATTATCAGTAAGAAGTTCTAACGCCTCGTGGTAGCGTGCGGCTGAACACTCAATGACTGACAGTTTCAGAATTGCTCTCGCCCTGGTATTCCCGCTGTAGTCAGTTTCTCCAAAGCCTCGCGGAGCATGATCTGCGCTTCGTCCAGTTCGCCATTGCGCCAACAGCAAAAGGCAAGTTCAGTTCGTGCAGCCGCTACCCTCGTTTGATCCCCTACTAACTCAAAATAACTGATGCTTTCCGTTATGAGGTTCTTCGCGGTTTCCTGCGCCTCTTTGACTTGAGTCTTGCTACCGATCCATCCCGTTAGAATGCCAGCGCACAAAAAGACTTCAGCGGAAACGGAAACATGCAGACCTTTGGTATCCGGTCGTTTCCCCATACGCCATAACTGGCGCATCACTTCCTGAGCACCCTCATAGTCGCCCCTGTCTTTTTGATCTAGCGCAGCCTGACACCTAACCAAAGCTTGATCGTTGGCCGTTAGGTGCGCGGTGTGCAGTTTTGGTGAGGCTATCTTCACGGGACATAAAACCTTTCAGAGTGAGTGCAAGAAACCTTGCTTCCCCCGGCGCAGAATACTAGTCCTCAACCCTTCTGACCTGCAAGAAGTTTGGCATTTGCCCTATTCTGGTTTCGTTAACAGGAGTCTCTTATCCTCAAATCCAAGAAGGAGAAAACCAGAATGAGACGGTTTGCAATAGCAGTCGCGCTCGCTTGTGTTCTTTCAGGAACCGCCTTGGGCGGAGACGTTCACTCAGTAGATGCGCCAGCACCGCCGCCCCCAGCTCAAAGCTCTGTGGTGACAGTGATACTCACGATCGTTAGTGTCGTAGTTCGCTAGAGGTCAATTACTTCCAAGTGAAGCAACTGCCTTCGAGGCGGTGGAGTATTGGTCTGTCCGCGCGACTTAAAATTGTCAGAGTCTCAGTTGAGTGGCAGGCACAGTAGGTGCTGCGCACCTGAGATTTATATGACACGTCACCCCTGACATTCAGGGCTGCCGCGTCTACGTTGTTAACGCCGTGTCTACAATGTCTACTTGTGCAAATAGAAGCTTTAAGGATTTCTTGTTAACGTTTGTAAACACGCCGTTAACTTTGTAGACGGGCGCGTTAACAATGTATCCACCGTTCTTAGACAGACGAATTTCAATGCTTGGAGAAAGAGATGAGCGAAACGAAGGCTGACAAGAAAACCAAGAGTATTGCCTTTCGCCTCACGGAGGAAGAGTACGCCGAGGCCGAGAGAGCGGCTATTGCGACAGGCGATAGCCCGAACAACTGGTGCCGAAAGGTAGCGCTCACAGAATCGAGCGAAGGCTTTGAGCTGACCGAAAACCAGCGATTGATCTACGAAGAGATCGCGCGTGTCCGCTACCTCGCCGGGCATGGATTTAGGCTGCTGTTGGGTGCCGATGAAGCCACGGCTGAAACCTGGAAAAAGATCACGACTCAAGCCGATCAGCGATCTGAAAAGATTGTTGAGGACCTGTTTTCCCTAGGCGACAGCCCGAAATAGTAGGCCGCGTAAACCTCTGCCAGAGTTGCGGGCTAACGCTGCGTTATGCTGTTGGGAAATACATACGTTGAAGTGTTTTACAACACGGCCAGCAATAGCTTCCGCTCCGCCCGTCCGTCAAGGGTCTTCGCTACGCTCCGATAAAACTCCGCGACCTAGAAAACAGTTCGCTTCGCCCTTGACTGTCGTCCTCGCTGCGGCTGGAAAGGTGGATAAGAGCTGCTTTGCGCAGCTCAGGAACCCGGAGTTTCTAACCTTATGAGTGGCGCTGAAAAAGAGCAAGCCGAGTTCAAACGGGGTGTCAATCCCTGCGGCTAGGTTGTATGCACAACGAGCGACAACGTGGCACGCGACTTGAGAACGGACTGTACTCACGAAACATCGTTAGTGCCGAGGTGAATCAATGAGTACACAACTCGAAGTCAGGAATGAAGACAGGAAGCGCCCGAGGTTCCTTGATGTGAAGGAGCTTGCGGAGATGTTGAAGCTCAAGACCAGGACGGTCTACGACATGGTTAGTCAGGGACGAATACCGTACCGGAAGGCAGGAGATCGGACCATCTTCCTTCTCGATGAGATCCTGGAATGGACGAAGCCTCACGCGGATTCCCAACGCGTCTTGAAGTAGCAATAAGTTATCTCGGGATGGACCACTTTGTGTTAGGATTCGGCCATTCCTTGAACGGCTGCAACTCGGGAAAGGAATAACCATGTCAGTGTTCACACGACCTAAGAAGGTCAGGAAAGGCCAGCGGAAGCGTTGGCATTACGAATTCTGCGTCAGAGGGGAGCGCTATCGAGGCGCTCTACCGGAAGCGCGGACCAAATGGCACGCGGAGCAAGCGGAAACGCTTATCCGTCAGCAAGTCTACGAAGGAAAGTTTGGAGGTTTGGTGAACGCGCCACGCCTGAAGAACTTCATCGATGAAACCAATCTTCCCTGGGCAAAGGGCAACAAGCGATCATGCCGCGATGATGTTTGGCGCTCAGGCGTCCTGATCGAATACTTCGGCACACAACGCATGGATGAGATATCACCATTCCAGATCGAGCGCTTCAAGCAGGAGCGACGCGCCGGTCTAACGTGGCGCGGTACACTGCGAACACCAGCGAGTGTTAACCGCGAGCTGGAAGTGCTGTCACGCATCTTCTCCATCGCAATCGACAACGGGATGAACATCCAGAATCCTTGCCGCAAGGTCAAGCTTCTACGGATGGACAATCAACGGAACCGTTATCTAAGCGAGGACGAGGAAACGCGGCTGATGGCGATTCTAGTGGGCAGGCGAGCACATCTCCGCTCAATCGTTATCCTTGCGCTACACACCGGGATGCGACGCGGGGAGATATTGTCTCTGCGCTGGAATCAGATCGACTTCGCACGTGGTCTAATTCTCGTTCAGAGAACCAAGAGCGGTCGCGACAGAATGATCCCGATGAACTCAATCATCCGGGAAACGCTTGCTGCGATTCGAGGACAGGCTACGGACGATCAGGTGTTTCCGATCAATGACGTGAAGCGTTCATTTGTGTACGCCTGCGGCAAAGCCAAAATCGCGGACTTTCATTTCCATGACCTTCGCCACACGGCAGCAACGCGGCTCGCTGATCGAGGGGCCGATGCTTTTCAGATCGCGGCGATTCTGGGACACGCAACCATCCAGATGTCGGCGCGGTACACACACGCAACCGACCATGGACTTCGTCGCGCGATGGAGTCCCTAACGGCCAACGGACTGGAATTGCGGGAAACATCCCCCACAATTTCCCCACAATTTGGAGTTGGTCAATTACCGGCCAACGTGCAAACGTTGGAATCTAGAAGGTTAGCAAGTTGAAATTTGGAGCGGGCGACGGGACTCGAACCCGCAACCCTCAGCTTGGGAAGCTGATGCGCTACCATTGCGCCACACCCGCTCAAAGAAGCGAAGAATGTAGTCGGAAGGATGAAGGATGAACGTGATCCCTTCCGAGGCCTTCAGAGTTCAGAAGATAGTGAAGGCTGTGAGAACTGTCAACGAACCGTGACGAGTGGATACCCAGGTCAGTCTGTGGGGATCCAGAGGTCAATGATATGATCATGCTTTGGCAGTTTCCGTTGAGTTCTGATTAGGGACTTCCTATGCACTTTATTATACGCTTCAGTTTTAAGAACTTTGTTGAAGGCCTCTCGGCCGGGAGCACGGTGTATAGTATCGCATATAGTGAGGGCAGTTCAGATAAAGCTGAGGCCGTTGTGTTGCTTACCTCAGATGGCGGAATAGCCGACGGGCCGATTAACGCGCTGCGCTTGACCTTTGAAGTCAACGGAGTCGACGCTCTGGAAGTAGCCACCGGCGCCGCCGCCAAACTGAAAGAACTGATAGGACTTTGGGGTATGATTTGGAGCCAAGGAGCGCTCTTGACTGAAGGTCTAAATGAATCACTTCGAGAATATAGTGGTGGCCCCCCGCACCCTATCAAGAGATTGGACGAGTGGATCGCAACGAAAAAAGGCGATGAGAAAGAAGCTGTCGGGTGAACGAAGATAAAACAGCAGAGACGCTTCACCTTCCCTCGTTTGAGGAGAGAGTTTTAGCTAAGCTTGATGAAGTAAGTTTACGGCTTGCTGTGCTAGAAAAGCGCAGCGCCGAGCGTGACGCCGAGACAAAACCGAATTGGGACCGTCTGCTAAAGGAGTTTCAAGACATGAACACCTCCTTCAGTAAGTATTTTAAAAACTTTGATCGGAAGCTTGACGTGATGAATAGCGAAATGTTGCAAATGAAGGCGGATCAAAAGGGCGCAGAAACCCGTCTAGATAAAATTGAGGCAGAGGGCCGTCCGCAGATAATTGTTCAAGATCGCCATTTTTGAACATCGCTAGCACTACGGCAGATTCTTCAAGTTCGCAAGTCGTCACTAGCCCCAAATACGACCGCCAAACGGCACAACCAATTTTAGGTCTGCCTTTTGGGCTTTCCTTCTAACCGCAAAGTACGCCAAGGTGTTCAATGCGGTCAGCACCGCGGGGAACGTTGTTACTTGATAAACCCTTCAATCACATCATTCCAGCGTCCCTGCGCTTTGAGAATGAGTTCAACTACTTCCCGCACTGCGCCGCGGCCGCCTGCTGCACGCGTTACGTAATGCGCCGCCGAGAGCGTTTCCTCGGTCGCATCGGCAACCGCAACCGCAAGCTCTGAGCGTCGCATCAGCGGAATATCAGGCAGGTCGTCACCGACAAAAGCGACCTCATCTTCGCTGATACCCGCCGCCAGAATTATTTCCTCGAAAGCTCGTTTCTTGTCTGCATTTCCTTGCCGTACAAACTGGACACCCAATTCGCTCGCACGGCGTGCAACTGACGGTGACGAGCGGCCGCTGATAATTCCCGACCTGAGCCCGGCCCGGTGAAACATAGTCAGACCCAATCCGTCATGAGTGTCGAAGCTCTTGTGCTCTCCGTCTTCTTCCAGGAGCCAGAGCCGGCCGTCGGTCAAGACACCGTCGCAATCCATCAAGAGCAGTTTGATGCGAGACGCACGACGTTCAATTGCGGAGATATCTTCCATATTGGTAGGACAGGATTCCTGCCTGTCCACGTTTAGTTTCAGGACTTAGTTTGCTAAAGCGGGACAGACAGGAATGTCTGTCCTACTTATCTCACTTCAAAGAGATCGATACCCGCAAGTCGCCAGCTGCCGCCAACCCGAGCCAGAATGAGCACCGCGGTTCCCGCTTGCTGCCGGCCAAGTTCCTTTGTATCGATGTTGACATCTGCGGTCGCGAAATTCGCGTCCAGGGTTTCCGTGCGGAGGACCTTTGATTGCCAGAGTTCAGGCTGCGTCCCTACTACGCCGGAAATAAAGCGCACGAGCTCACCGGGTACGATGCGGCTTTCCAGCTCAACCTTCTTACCAGTCGTGATGGACTGGTCCAACTGCGCGACGAAAGCGCGGATCGCCGGATCCAACGGCAAAGTGTTGGCTGCCGTTTCCGCACGAATTCTACCCGCCCGCGCCATGAGCGATGAAGCGTATTCAGCATCGGCGCGCACAGCTTCATTGAAACGCCGGGCCGCCTCGGCCGCCTGACCTTTCTTCAGATTGATCTCACCCAATCCGATATTGGCCCATGCGAGTGTCCCGGGATTAGGCAAAGGGTCATCTAACGCCGCCAGAAAAAGTCTTTCAGCGTCAGCATCCCGATTCTGACCGAGCACTGCCCGCGCGAGGATTATGCGGGCCTCTTGCATGAGCGGGGTGGTTGCAAGAATCTCGCGCGCGACGGCCTCCGCCCCGGCATAGTCCTGCGCGCCAAACAGCCGGGCGGCGTCGCTTATAGCTTCCTGAACATCACGCGCGCGCGGCACGCGGTCGTTTGCGTAATCCAGCTGCGGATACAGTTTCTCGGGATCGATTTCCAGCGTGACAATCTTCGCCGAGGTCTTGAAGACGGCCTCGCCAAAATTTCGCGCGGGCACTGTCACTTCCACGGACAGCTGTTCTCCCGTGGCCGTAGTGGCCCTGACTGTTGTCACCACATCGCTCGCTCCCAGATTCCGCAGGGCCGCAAACCACTCAGCACCGCGCTGCTGCGGCACTCCGATCATCAAATCGACGTCAGTGACTTGATCCATCTGCTGGTCGAGAAGGCCCTTGATTCGTTCTCCGCCTCGTTCGACTAACAAGGCTCGCACCGCCGCGAGACTGATTTCCTTCCCCGGTTGGGCCAGCGTTCGCAAAGCGCCAAGAAAAGCCTCGCGTCCAACCTTCTGATCAACGAGTCGCCAGACTATCGCTCCCTTGTTAGGAACTGAACTGAAGTACGTCGGATCGAGCGGAGTGACGCGCGCCAGCGGACCGTCCTTCTTGGCTACCGTGCTGTAGGCCAGCCGCTGCCGCAAAAGCTCTTCACTCGCGGCGTTTCGCCCAAACTGTTTCTCGAGAAACAACGTGGCGAGAAAACGAGGTAAGCCGTCTCGCAATAAACCGCCGCCTTCGCCTCGCACCGGGGACTGCCCCCCAACCCATAAACGCGAAACTGCCTCGGCGATCAGCCTTGCGGTACCCGAATCAATCTTCGAGCGTCGAAACGCCCCGGGTTCTATCAAAACGGCGCCGCCATCGCTAAAGCCCGAACCACGCCTCACCGAAATAAGACGGATAGGCACGTCAGGAGCTGGACCGAGCAACCCCGCAAAAAACGCACGCGCATTTGCGGTCAGTGCGACGAGGGCGTCTCCCTGTTTTTTCTCCTCCGCGGAAACTCCGCGGGGAAGAAAGGCGGAGATGCCCTTCGCATCACCAGTGCCTTCAAGTTTTTCCCAATCACCCTGCACGAAGAAGGGCAGCGCGCTTAGCGACTGTTCGTATGTGGTCTGCCCCGCAGTGCTACTCTTTTCGATCCCGGAACTGAGCACACCTGAGCCGTTAACGACTAACCGCACTGGAGCGCTATCTGCGCCGCGAACTGTGAACGGCGTGTTAGGTGCGGGATACCAGAATGCAAGGGGTAAAAACTGAGATCCGGTTGGCGAGATGGCCGCCAGTCCAGTATTGCTCTCGACCGGGAAGTTGTAGGTGATATTCAGAACGATGGCGCCACCAGCGGGAACCGAAGCGGGAAGAGTGACAGTTACTCGTTGCAGGTTGCCGGAACTCTCCGGCAGCGCGCGAAAAGTTGCATTCGCGCCACCGACAGTAACCGTCTTGATGACGGCCTTCGCGCTGATGCGAAACGTGAATGAAACTCCGGAGCCACGCCCTAGATTCGCGGCATTGAGTACAGCAACTGTGCTCAACACTCGCTCGGCCTGCTGAACGTTCGCCGTCACGTCAAACTTCGTGATCTGCCAGGCAGCCCTCGCTTCTTCCTGGGCCGGCACAGGCGTTGAACACAATCCGATGGCGATGAGTAATAAAGTAGTTACCAGTGTTCTCTTCATGAATGAATTTTGATCCGATCAAATCCAACCGGGCAGTGGCCCGTCCGTCAGGGACGGTGTCCATCAATCGGCGCTATCCCTTGGAGGCTACTGTCCCACGTTATGTACGAGCTTGTGAATGTCGCGCAAAATTAACAACAACGATTCCATTCGTTCAAGTGGCAGCGCATTCGGTCCGTCAGACGGAGCGCGTTCGGGACACTCGTGAACTTCCATAAACACCGCGTCCACTCCGCACGCTACACCTGCTCGGGCGAGCGGTTCGATGTATTCGGGTTGGCCGCCCGTTGCATGTCCGAGGCCGCCGGGAAGTTGAAGTGAATGAGTCACGTCAAAAACGACCGGGACTCCAAACCCGTGCATGATCGGAAACGAACGCATGTCCACCACTAAATTATTGTAACCAAAACTTACGCCGCGCTCAGTAAGCATCAATTTCTCGCAACCCGCGGCGCGCGCTTTATCTACAATGTTGCGCGCATCCTGCGGCGCGAGAAACTGTCCCTTCTTGATATTAACGGCTTTGCCCGATCGCGCCGCTGCCAAGACCAGATCCGTTTGCCGGCAAAGGAACGCCGGAATCTGCAAAATGTCGGCAACTTCCGCGACTGGCCCAACCTGCGATATTTCGTGAACGTCAGTAATCACCGGGACTGACAGTTCTTGCTTAACCCGCCGCAGCACATCGAGCCCCGCTTGCATCCCCAGCCCCCGAAAGCTTTTCACCGATGAACGATTGGCTTTGTCAAACGACGACTTGTAAACGAAATCCAGTCCAGCGTTGCGCGCGCGCGTGGAACACTCGCGCGCCATCATCAGTGCATGTTCTTCTGATTCGATCACGCAGGGCCCAGCGATAATCGTCAACCTGCCATCGCCAAAGGTGGTATTACCCACGTTGAATGGTTTTATCTGCGCATCTGCCATTATTTGCCCGTCTAAAATGGGTTGAATATTTTCTTGACCCCGCGTTTAACTTTGCTGCCCAGCGATTCCTTTCGCTGCGGCCTCGGCTTGACTGGTTTCCGCGCCTCCCGCTTTGGACTCGGTGAAGGCGATGGAGAAGGCGAAGGTTCGACTGCCGGAGTCGCGCTCGGATCCGGGGTTGGGCCAACCATAGCATTGGGCCCCAGCGCGGCGTTTCGCGATCTAACGACGAGCCCGGCGCCAGTTAAAAGCACCGCCGCCATAATAACCATCACCACCAGAAGTTGTTTCTTCGATTTGTAACCAATCAGCGGCACGGAGACTTTGGGAAATACACGGCCGCGGACCGGGAGTTCAGCCAGGGGTCCCGAACCGTTGCTCCCACCCTCGTGCTGGGCCGAGGTGACTACAGTAACTTCGCTCACGTCGGAATTCGATGCGCGGTTCTCACGCAATCGTGAAATGTCGATGATCAGGCGCCCGGACGGCGATTCCGTGCCGACGCTACGCAACGCCTCGATGTTTGGTCCACTGGCGACCGCAGCGTGTTCCAGTCCCAACCGCTCGGCTGTTTCCAGCAATTCTCTGCGAAACTCGGCGGCATTTGCCGGCCGCTCCTCAGGCCTTTTTTCCAAAGCCCGGAGCACAATATGTTCGAGCGCGGAAGGAATCGACGACACAAAATCGCGCGGACTGCGCGGTGTTTCCGAAGTGTGCTTCATCGCGATCGACAAAGGCGTCGACCCACTAAAAGGCACCGTGCCGGTCAGCAGTTCATAGAGAATGACGCCGAGACTGTAAACGTCCGCCGCTGGGGTCAGGTCAGCGCCATCACATTGCTCCGGCGACATGTAGCGAGGTGTACCAATCATGGCGCCGACCTGAGTCAGCGTTTTGTGATCCTCCTCATCCACCGAATCCGCGGCCAGCTTAGCGATTCCAAAATCCAGTACCTTTACAACTGCCGGCACGTCCGGATGCTGCACGATGAATATATTGGCGGGCTTCAGATCGCGATGAATTACTCCAGCCTCGTGCGCGGCCCCTACCGCCGCCGAGACCTGGAGCATCAGGGAAACAGCCCGAGCAGTATCGAGCGGCGCTTCTTTTGAAAGTACTTCGCGCAGAGTCCGTCCTTCGAGCAATTCCATCACGAGATAGACGTAACCATCTTGCGATTGTCCAAAGTCGGTAACCGTGACGGCGTTGGTGTGCTGCAAGCGGCCGGCAGCTTTCGCCTCGCGACGAAACCGCGTGCGCGCAGCTTCATCTTCGACAAAACGCGGGTTTAGGACTTTGACTGCGACCGGGCGGTCGATGAGCAGATGACGCGCACGATAAACCGTGCCCATCCCGCCAATCCCGAGACGGGCTTCGAGGTGATATTTCTCATCGAGTGTGTGTCCTATCAGCGGATCAACGGGCGCGTTTCCGGCCACCGTGGCGTCAGCATGCAACGGTGTCTGGTCTTCCGGACACACCTTTACGTCGGACGAATAGCGCCTTCCGCATGTAGGACAATGAAGCATATGAATTAAAAGAAGGGAGAGAGCACCAACATTATCGCCTAAAGGTGAGCACTTGCGATAGCGAGCAGATCGGGCCAAGGAAGAAGCCGATCCACGAAATCCCACGAACTTCACCAATCATTCGTGTCAGTTCGTGTTACTTCGTGGATCTTTCTGGTTTAAAAGTTGACTGGCCTGTTAGTCGGCGCTGGTCACCGCAGCTCGTTCCGGAATAACAAACTCCGGCTCACCGGCTTTATCCATCGAGGTTTCGTTTTGCAGACGATTCTCATAAGCCGCCCGCACAAACGATGAAAACAACGGATGCGCATTGAGCGGTTTAGATTTGTACTCAGGATGAAACTGGCAACTAAGAAACCATGGATGTTCTTCCCGCGAGAGCTCCACGATCTCGACGAATTTTCCGTCAGGAGAAACGCCGCTGAAAACCAAACCAGCCTGCTCGAGTTTTTCGCGATACGCAGGATTAAACTCATAGCGATGCCGGTGACGTTCACTGATCTCTGCCGAACCGTAGACATCGTGAGCCAGCGAGCCAGGGGAGAGATTGCAGGGCCAGGCGCCGAGACGCATCGTGCCGCCGAGTTCGTCAACATCAACGAGGTCGCGAAGCTTGAAGATGATGGGATCGGGACTATTGCTGTCAAACTCAGTCGAGTCGGCTTCTTTCAGGCCGCAAACATTCTGCGCGTATTCGATGCAGGCGGTTTGCATGCCGAGGCAGATGCCAAAATAAGGCGTCTTGGTTTTGCGCGCGTAAGTGATCGCGCGAATCATTCCGGCCACTCCCCTTTTACCAAATCCTCCCGGCACCAGGATCGCGTCGAAGTCTCGCAGGCGTGATTCATAATCGTCGTCCATGAGTCCTTCGGATTCGATCCATTTCACGCCGACGCGAAGTTTGTTTGCCACGCCCCCATGCGTCAACGCTTCGCGCAAAGACTTGTAGGAGTCTTCCAGCTCCACGTATTTACCAACAATCGCGATCGATGTTTCACCGCCGGCCGGCTCGCGCACTGTCCCAACCAAATCGCGCCACTCCGATAGATCCGATTGCGACGCACGCGCGCCGAATCCCAACTGCGTAACGATCAATTCGTCAAGTCCCTGCTCGTGAAACGCGAGTGGGACATCGTAAATCGTGTCGACATCCTGTGCGCTCACTACGGCCGACTCTTTAACGTTGCAGAACAGGGCAATCTTGGAACGGAGGTCATACGATAAAGGTCGATCAGATCGACACAAAAGAATGTCCGGGGCAATTCCGATTTCACGCAGTTCGCGTACGGAGTGCTGAGTCGGCTTGGTTTTCAGCTCCCCAGCGGCGGCAATAAACGGAACCAGCGTCACATGCACAAATAGCGTATTGCCGGCGCCCTCTTCATTCCCCATTTGACGGATTGCTTCGAGAAACGGCAGCGATTCGATATCGCCGACCGTCCCGCCGATCTCCACGATGATGCAGTCCGGATTGTCTTTTTCCGCCACCGCGCGCACCGCGTCTTTAATTTCATTCGTAACGTGAGGAATAACCTGGATAGTCTTCCCGAGGTAATCGCCGCGACGTTCCTTTTCAATCACGGAAAGATAAATGCGCCCGGTGGTCCAATTATTTGCTTTGGATAACGGCGCGTGCGTAAACCTTTCGTAGTGGCCCAGGTCGAGATCTGTCTCCGCACCATCATCAGTGACGAAAACTTCGCCATGCTGAAACGGCGACATAGTGCCTGGATCTACGTTGATGTAAGGATCAAGCTTGATTAGCGACACGCTGAGGCCTCGCGCTTCCAGCAGACACCCAATCGAAGACGCGGCCAGGCCTTTTCCCAAACTGGAAACCACCCCGCCGGTTACGAAAATGTATTTAGTCATGATTGCCTTTCTGGGTTGGACAGGCATTCCCGCCTATCATTGCTTTGTAACTTGACGCGGACAGACTGGAAAGTCTGTCCTATAGCTTACTGCCTTTAGCCCCCGCTTCATCGCCATCGCCCTTGGCCTGTTCCGCGTCGAAGCGACCTTGCTTGAAATCTTCCTGGGCCTCGATCGCTTTCTTCTCGGCCGGATTAAGAATCTTTTGCAGTCCGGTGAAACCGGCGCTCAACATCCCAGGCGCTTCATGCGCGCGCTTTTCAAACTCCTCGACCGTGATGTCATAGGGCTTGGTCAGCTGCCACATTCCAAAGAGCGCGCACAGAATCACGAAGCCAATCAATCCTATGCCGATCCAGTCGCCCATAATCAAGAAGTTTCGAGTTTCAAGTTCCGTGTTGGTGAAGCTGATGCTTGCCGCTCGAAATTTGAAACCTGGAACTCGAGACAATTTCCCTCACCCGTCGCAAGTCTTCGAGCGTATCTACTCCAATCGACGAACCAGTCGCCTTGATCGCTTTGATCTTAACGCCGCGCTCGAGCGCGCGCAGTTGTTCCAGAGACTCTATCTGTTCCAATTTCGATTGCGGCCACCCAGAAAACGCGAGCAAGACGTCGCGCCGGTAGACGTAAAGGCCGGTGTGTTTCCGAAATTTCGATAACAATCCTGGCTCTTCTGCTAACGCAGAAGCCAGACTTCCATGAGCTCTGACTGCTTCCCGTGGGTAAGGGACGGGCGAGCGCGAGAAATAGAGCGCACGTTCATTTTCGTCGACTACAATTTTTACAACATCCGGATTGAGGACGTCCCCGGCGGATTCAATAGGTTCCCAGGTGGTCACGATGCCGGTTTTATCGTCCGCTCGAGCCGCGTCAGGATCGATTTCGGCGTCCATCGTGGCCACCGCACGCTCAATTGTTTCCGGTGAAATTAGTGGCTCGTCCCCCTGGAGGTTAACGATTATCTCGGCGGAGGCAATCGCCGCCGCAACTTCGGCGATTCGATCCGTGCCGCTCTGGTGTCGCGTTGACGTGATCACTGCCTCGAACCCGGCCGACTCCACCGCATCCACAATTCGCTGATCATCGGTGGCCACAATCGCGCGCGTGACATTACGCGCTGCCAGAGCACGCTCTGCCACCCAGCAGATCATTGGCTTTCCCGCAATTTCGAGCAGAGCTTTGCCAGGCAAGCGAACAGAATCGTAGCGTGCGGGGATAATTGCGACTGCGATTGTTTTTGAGTTGTGCGGAGGATTTGAGCCCGTGTGATTCACGGGGCAACAGCTTACTTCGCGCGCCAGCAGGTGTCAACGCGGAGTGGGAGTTTCGCTGTCAGCCAATTCCGGCATAGGTTTTGGACGAGTGTGAACGACGAAGGAGAGACCGTGAGTGAAGCCTCTTCCCTTTGACATTCTCCACTCCTAGAACACGAATGTGTAGCCCGGGTCTAGTTTCTGATGTTTCACCAGAATCTGATGAATATTATAAGGATGCGTGGGGTTCCCGGATATCTTGTTGCGCAGGACCTGGAAGACATGACCGAGCCCACCAGCGTCGTCTATGTCGATGTCAGCGACACAATCATTACCGTTCATAAAAAAAGTCAACTGCAAGTTCCCGTAGTTATCCGGCGTCTTAAAACTCCCGGCGAGTGAAAACCCCGCTGGCGGATGATGTAACGTGCCACTAACCGAATCGAAAATACCCTCCGCTACACTGTTCTTCGTTTCCTCCCGCAACTCTTTCGGCACCACGCAGAAGAACCTATCGCCTCTGATTTCATTCAGCTTTGCGATGTACGAAAGAACCGACCTTCCGTTTGTTAGTGGAGTGTTCGCCGTCTTCACTGCGATGTTCAACAAACCTGCTTTGCGGATATCGTCTAGCGCAGTGTAGAGATCCTTGCCCTTCTTCCCTTCAAAGGAAAAAACTTTGTCGCTGTTTTCCAGCAATGTTCGCAGATCGTCAGTGAGCTTTGTGTATGCCGGAGGGCTAATCTTCGTTACCTTTCCGGGATCTACCGGAAAAGTAATTGTTAGCGGCGTAACCCCGCTCGCTTTCATGTTGAGGAACTGACTTACATATTGATAAGAAGGTGGGTCGACTTCGATTCTATACGATCCCTGAGGCGCACCGCGCAGACCGAGGATCTGAGTCTTGCCTGCGGTACTGATCGTGGCTCGCTTAATCTCACTCAGAACCTGATGACGGAGAATAACGTCGACTTTCTCTCCAAGAAATTTTCCATAAACATCCAATAATTCAAGTTGTAATCTTACTTCGGCGGCCATTTTGTTTCTCCTCTTAAGATTAACCCCAGATTGAGCGGTTCCTGGCAAGACTCCCTAAGCCGATAAATTACCTCCGAGACAGTGTTCACTACTTCACGGTGCACTCTTATCGTCCCTCATTAACGATCGACTCCACAATGCGTTCGCTAAGCGCAGCGATTAAGTTTGGCATCAATGTTAAGCAACGCCATCTTTGCAGGTGTTTCGAGGGACATATAAGCGTCTCTGCTCAGTCCAGTATCCTTAGCTACCAACGGCGATGCAGCAGCCACCAGCCGATCGTAAGCGGCTTCAAGGTCGGAAGACGCCGGTTTATCCGGAACCAACATGAGTCGCATGGTCAGTCCGTCGACCTCGATCTCGGTTGTACCCTCCCGCCTGATAAAGGATTGACGCTTAACCAATTGCCATGCTGACCGGTGGCCTTCCGTGTCGATCGAAATCGCGTACACCTGCCCAGCGTTGAATAGCAAATCGAGATTGATCAAAATCGTGCTGGATCCGGCGGCAAGGGGCTTGTTGTGAAGAACCTTCAATCCCTGTCTCATGTCGGTGACCTTGAGCTGCACCGGCCCACCGGTCCATAGCTTCCTATCGGCCTGGAGAATAATGAGAGTTATCGCTTTGATGGACATTGTCGTCTCCTCGAAACTTGCGCAGCAAGTGAACGAATAGTTAACGTTTGGCTGGATTTAGCGAGTTTTGCGAGGTAAGCAGCTCGTGAGAAAATTCAGCCGTTTCGAAAACGCGCTCACGATATTCCGGCGGCCAGGAAAAGTCAATGACTATCTGGATTAACGCAACCCCGACTGAAATGCGCCCGGGTTGCATCAGGATCGTGAGGTGGTTGCGCTAACATATAAGCCCTGGCTCGTCTAATTGGAGGGTAGACTCGAGTTCAATCCTGGCCGGCGCTACGCGAGACGGCGGCGGTGGTGACATAGCTTTGCCGGGCGCGCACGACGAGATTTGGCAAACGTGTCTTCACCCTGATATCGCGCTTCTGCCCTGCCTGCAGTTGGCCTTTGGGATAATAGCCCAGGCTATACTGGCGCCCAAGCTCTTCTGTAATCGCTGCAAATGCCTGCGGCACGTCTGATAAGCTTTCGGCTTTCTGCAAACGGCCCCCAGTTTTTCTTGCCAGTGTCTCGAGGTAGACCGAACCCACTTCATACTCTTTGCGCATTCGAGACTCAACGTGTGCGCGGGCCTTCGGATTAATGATCTGGCTTAGTCGCGCCGGCAGATCCGGCAGGGTGTTGTATTGAACTGGATAGATGACGACGTCAGACTCTTCCACATCGCGCAGCGTCTGTTTATGAGAGCCCTTCTTACTTCCACCGTCCACACCATCAGTCAAGAGAACAATTGCTTTGCGGCCAGTGATTCCGGCCAGGCGCTGGTTGAGAACAAAAGTAACGGTGTCGTAAAGCAACGTTCCGTCGTTTACCGCGTTGAGCACGAGTTTCTTTTTGCGCAGCTCCCTGAGGGTTACCGGTTCGGTCAGTACATTTATTTTCCCGTCGAATGAAACCAGCAACAATCGATCGTTTGGACGAAGTCGTTTAATGAATTCATTAGCGGCGGTGCGAATAGCCTGCAAACGCGTATGGGTCGAGCCGCTTACGTCGAGCAACAGGGCGACGGTAAACGGCTGTTCTACCGACGCAAAGTAAGCCAACTCCTGTTCAACCCCGTTCTCGAACACCCGGAAGTCTTCTTTCCGCAGGTTCCCAATGTAACGGCCAGTGCGGTCCATTACCTCAGCGGGGACCGTTATCAAGTTTGTGCTCACGCGAACAGTATCGTTTTCGTCAAACTCGGCTTCCGTTGCAGGGGTGGGTGTGGCCGCGGGAGTTGCGACAGTCGTGTGCGCGGGACGCAGTTTGGGTGCCGGCAAGACGTTGGGAGGCGGAGGTGGCGGCACAGGTACAATCTCCTGCGCGCGAACCGCTGTTGCCGTAAAGAAAGTCAGTGCGACGAGAGCTGAATTTAGTAAGGTCCTCATAAGCTGTTTTTTGCGAGCGGCCCGAAAACCTCACCTTTGCTGGAAAATAGAGCGTCGTTACATCTCACGTTTTGAATCAAGCCCTATCGTGACAAACGCCTGTGATTACAAAAACCACTAAAAGGACGCACATCCCAGCTTTAATGGGCGAGACCTTGGCCGAACGCGGGTATTGGCGCGATGCCTTTGCCTCGGCAGGGTCCTGAGATTGAAATCCTCTGCGCCAACTCTGCGCCCTCTTTGCGTCTTCAGCGATTGGCTTTTGCGGTCATGATTCACCGCAGGGGCGCAGAGACCGCGGAGATTACGCAGGGAAAAACTGAAATTAGGACGCGACCCGTCGCTCGATGCCCAATTGACACTCCCTACCCTGCGGGCTACCATGCCTCGCTCCACGCAGAATTCAAATAGTCAATCGCTTTCAGAAAAACTTTATCAGCCCCTTTCGGTTTTACTATTCACGATTCTCGCTTTACGATTCATCCATCCATGGGCTTCGCAACTACAGCAATTCATAGCGGTCAGGAACCGGACCAGACCACTGGCGCCGTAACGGTCCCGATCTATCAAACTTCAACTTACGCACAGGATGGACTTGGCAAGCACAAGGGCTACGAATATGCCCGAACCCAAAACCCCACTCGCAGCGCGCTCGAGAAGAATCTGGCCGCGCTGGAGGGCGGCCGGTTTGGTTATGCCTTCGCCTCAGGAATGGCGGCCATTGATGCGACACTCCGGCTGGTGAAGGCCGGCGAGCACGTCGTCGTTTCCGATAATACTTATGGCGGCACTTTTCGTCTCTTCACGAAAGTGCTTGCCAACTACAACATCGAGTTTGATTTCGTTGATACTTCTGACGCGCTCAACGTCGAAGCTGCGATCAAACCAAACACGAAGATGGTGTTTGTCGAAACTCCGACAAACCCGGTAATGATTGTTAGCGACCTGCGTCAGATTTCAGAAGTGGCCCACCGCGCCGGGGCCCGCGTTGTTTGCGACAACACGTTTCTCTCGCCCTACCTGCAACGGCCGCTGGAGTTTGGAGTTGACATCGTGGTCCATTCCACCACCAAGTACTTGAATGGTCACTCCGATGGCATCGGCGGGATTGTGATTTTGAATGACGAGGAAGATGCGGCCTGGATCGGATTTATTCAAAACGGCGCGGGCGCAATTCTTTCACCTTTGGATTCCTGGCTGGTGATGCGCGGCACGAAAACGCTGGCGTTGCGAATGGAGCAGCACGACAAGTCCGGCCGCGCGGTGGCGGCGTTTCTCGAAGAGCATCCAAAAGTGAGGAAGATTTATTATCCCGGGTCAGCGTCGCATCCGCAGCACGCCCTGGCGAAGCGGCAGCAAAAAGGATTCGGTGGAATGATCGCCTTCGACGTCGGCTCGCTCGAGGCAGCGCGCTCGGTCCTTGAATCAGTAAAGCTGTGCACGCTGGCTGAAAGCCTCGGCGGTGTGGAAACTTTGATTTCACATCCGGCCACGATGACGCATGCGTCCGTGGACGCGGAAAAACGCGAGCGGCTGGGTATCACCGATGGTTTGGTGAGGGTGTCCGTCGGACTCGAGGACACTGATGACATAATCGCGGATCTCGACCAGGCACTGAACAATGTGTAACGCAAACTGTTAGTTTTCTGTCTTGGTTTGGAAGTTCGACAAATTCGGACGCAAACAAACAGTTTGCGTTACAGAAACGGAAGTGACAGCAAAATATAGACGGGTTAGAATTCAGCAGACTTTCGCCTTTACCCGAGTCGTCTTCGCAAATCTTTTTGATTAGCCTATGAACGTTGAGCTGCAAGCAAAATCCGATGTAGGTCGTGTCCGCCGCGGTAATGAGGACAATTTCCTTGTCCTGGAACTCTCGAAAGAACAAACCTGGACCGGCTCTCCCGGCGCGGAAGCGCCTTCGAGAGACATCACTCAATTCGAACTTGGAGATAAGGGTCTGGTGCTCGTTGTTTCAGACGGCATGGGCGGCGCCCTGGCCGGCGACGTTGCCAGTCGCATGGCGGTTGATTCGGTTCGCGACACCATTCTTGGTGATCATTCTGACGGTGGCGACTACGTGGCCGGAGCTTCCCTCGTAGATTGTTTGACCCGGGCCACAGTGCTCGCTAACCGCGCGATTCATGATAAGAGTCAGGAAGACTCGCGTTGTGCCGGCATGGGGGCAACTTTTACGGGCGCGGCGATTCGCGGCGATCTGCTGGACTTCGTTCAGGTGGGTGACAGCCGCGGTTATATTCTTCGCAAGAACCAGATTCGGTTGGCGACTAAGGACCAGTCGCTGGTGCAGCAACTGGTTGACGTGGGCCAGATCAGCGAAGCCGAAGCTGAAACGCACATGTTTCGCAACGTGATCCTGCAGGCGTTGGGCGCCCAGGGCGACGTCAAGCCGGTGACGGGCCGCATCCGCCTCAAGCGCGGCGATGTTTTATTGCTCTGCAGTGATGGACTTTCGGGCAAGTTACGTTCGGAAGACATTCTGAATATCGTCGGGAGCAATCACGATCTGGCAAAAGCCTGCGATGAGTTAATTGCGGAAGCAAACGCGCGCGGTGGAGAAGATAACATCACCGTTATCCTGGCACGTTTCACTGGAAACGAATTGGAAGAGCCGGCAACTGACCGCATCACTATCGAACTCCCGCCGATTGAAGAAGAAGACAAAACCCTCGACGATACCTACGATTCAGACACCGAACCTCGTTAGGACGCATGCTGGGACGTCAGCCAGAACACTTCATTTTCCATTTGTCATTCGCGAATTCAACTTGGAAGTGCAACAAAACATTTGTTGCGCTTCGCCCCATCAGGGGCGAGATGTTTATAGGCGGGCCGGCCGTTTTCTATCCTGCTCCGTAGGAGCGAAATCCTTGGTTATAGGTCAGAAGCTATAAACATCTCGCTCCGCTGGAGCGAAAACGAATTCGGCTGGGCACTTGTAAGTTGAAGTCACCATTTCAAATTGTTCATTCGCATTGCAGCCTCACGATCCTTCAGTGGCGCTCCAACACCAATTCAAATGTGAAATGACCAATGAAAAATGGGAGATGGAAGATGGATCTGCTTCTTGGGTGACTACTCAAAGTGCCCTGTTATTCCTGTTCCGGCAGTTCCCTCGCGCGCCAGTCCACGGCTTCGTCAATCCGTCGCACATAAATGGAAGAGCCTTCAATGCTTTCCACCCGCACCCGTTCACCTGCTTCCAGCGCGGTTTCTCCTTCTGCCGGATAAGCCGTCCAAGTAGAACCGAAAACTTTAACTGCGCCTTCCTGCATCGCGCCTCGGCTTGACGAAACTACGGTGCCGATTTTGCCGGGGAGCGAATCCACTCCCGTTCGCAAAGAGTCACCCGTGGTTTCGCGAGAAAAGTAGTTGACAAAGATCGTGCGCGAAGCTGCGGTCAGACCAATCGAAACAGTGGCAAAGATCAGAAACTGCACCACGAGACTGTCGACTCCCAGCATTGCTGCCAGCGCAGCCGCCAGCGCGCCGATCCCAAACCACAACAACACAAAACCGGACGTGAAGACCTCGGCGACGATCAGAATTCCGCCAAGCACGCACCATCCTATCCACACAAGATTGTCCATGAGTTGTTCCCGACGGGGCTAGCCCTTCACCATATTCTTCAACACAAACCAAATGTTCGCGGGCCGCTCGGCCAACCGTCGCATAAAGTAAGGATACCAGTGTTTGCCGTACGGGACATAGACTCGCATGTTGTAACCATCTCTGGCGAGCTGCCGTTGCAAATCCCGACGAATGCCATAAAGCATTTGAAACTCGAAGGCGTCCTTACTGATGTTGTTTCGGTTCGCGAAATCTATCGTCGCTTCAATCATCTTCGGATCGTGAGTGGCGATGCCGTGATAAATCCCGCTGGACAGAAGTAACTGCATCACCCGGACGTAGTTTTCATCCGTATCTTTCTTTTCTGGAAAAGCAATGTCAGGAGGTTCGTTGTAAGCACCCTTGCAGATCCGCATGCGCGCCGGCAGTTTTACCATTTCTTCCGCATCGTTATAGGTGCGGCGCAGGTAAGACTGCAAGACGATGCCGACGTCGTTTAACTCAAACTCGGCGCGCAAGCGCTTAAAGATATCGAGCGTTTTCTGCGTCACACTTGATGCTTCCATGTCAACGCGGACAAAATTTCCGCGCCGCGCTGCGTCGGCCACGATTGTTCGCGCATTCTTGTAAGCCAGCTCCGGATCCAATTCCAGTCCAAATTGCGTCAGCTTGATCGAAACGTTGGAATTTATCTTCGTCTCATCAATGCGGGCTAGAATGTCGAGATATTCACGAACCTCAGCTTCAGCCTCTGCCGCGTTGGCTACCGATTCATTCAAATGGTCAAACGATGCTGAACACCCATCGGCATTGAGCTCACGAATCGCAGCGAATGCTTCGTCGATGGTTTCGCCGGCTACAAAACGCGTTGTGAGTTTCTTGAAGAGGCGAAAGCGAGCGGCAAAGTCTTTCAAGCCTTCGTGGCGAGAAAGGTAGATTAGGGCGCTTCTGGTTAACATATTTGCGGGTGATATTCTAGATGCGTGGACCGGCGCAAGTCTGTCGCGTGGTCTGCCACGGGCCAACCGCCGCATTGTTGACGACCCGGCCGGCGCCGTCTGCCGGACCCGGAGGCTATGGTATCCTTACCGCTTCCAATATCGGACGGAAGCGCACCAGTTTGTTGCTTGTGCTTAGGTTTCCTGGATCAGGATACAATTAAATGCGCCTTAAGCTGGTAATTATTTCGTCGTTAGTGGCGGCAATCGCTGGCGCAGGATCGGCAATAGTAATTATTCTTGCCGTTTTTGCTTCACTCAAGCCGATGACTTCGCCCGGTCTATTGGTGGCTGCGACCTGCCTGCTGCCCGCCATCATGATCGTGCTGGCTGCCATGTTCGTTTATCGCCACACGGCACGACGTCGCAAGTTGCAAGCGGCCCTCACGGCAATCCTCGCAGTGTTACTGTCCATCACGTTCTTCGTGGCCGCCTCAATTATTACTTCCCGAACCGAACCAACGGATCCACAGCCTGGTTTACAACGCAACACGACCTGAGCAGACCGTGCTTTACTACTTCCGTTTGTTTCAGTTCGAGGCTCAGCACCGATCCACGAACCCACGCAAACTCACACGCATCCGCATTGGACCTATTTCATGCCATTTCGTGGTTGTTATCTCTACCTAGTCTGCAGTCGCGTCGAGCGTATTGAGCCCAATCTGTCGTTGCACCGGCCGCAAGGCTTCAATAACAAAACGGATGTGGGCGTCAGCATCCACCTCGAGCTCTTCCATTCCCAGACGGATGTCCTCACGATTCACGGAACGGGCAAATGCCTTGTCTTTCAGTTTCTTCTTCACTGAAGAGACTTCAAGATCGTCGAGACTCTTTGAAGGTCGCACCAGCGCGCAGGCCACCAGGAAACCGCACAGTTCGTCGGTTGCGAAGAGCGCCCGGGCCATGGCCGTGTCTCGCGGCACGCCCGTGTAAGTAGCATGGCCCATAATTGCGCGAATGAAACGTTCTGAATACCCTCGACCGCAAAGAATATTTGCCCCGGTGAATGGATGCTGTTCAACCGACGGAAACATTTCGTAATCGAAGTCGTGCAGAAGACCGACAAGGCCCCATTCGTCTTCGTTATCATCTGCTTCCGGCGTGCCGTAGCGTTTCGCACACGCTCGCATCGCGGCCTCGACAGCCAACGCGTGCTTTCGCAGGCTGTCGCCTTTCGTGTATTCACACAACAATTCCCAGGCGTCGTTTCGATCAGGCATTTTGGGTAGGACAGGCATTCCTGCCTATCCATGGTTAGGGCCTTCAGAAGTTGGACAGACAAGAATGTCTGCCCTACTCCGAGCGTGCAGAAACTAGCATGAGTTATCCGAGACAAACAAGACGGGCCGGAAAGGCAGGAGAAAAGAGATTACTCGCCGCGCGGACGTCGATAACCGGGACGCGCGCGCACGCTGGTGTTCTTTCGGGTGGTCGTAACTTTTATCTTTCGGTAAGTGCCATCGCGCTTCTTATCAACCGGGTAATAGCCAATGGCATATTGAGTGCGGAGCTCAGCCGCAATCTTCGCAAATGCTGCAGGCAAAGAACCGAGCGTATCCGCCCTAAGCAGCTGCCCTCCTGATTTGTTAGCCAAGTCCATCAGATAACTATCGGCCATGAGGTAAAGGCGATCGAGCTCGCCGCGAATCATATCGTCCTCAGCCCGACGCCCTGAAGAGCGAGTATCCGTCCGTGTGTTCCCTGGGTCGGTCGGTCTGGGATCGCCCGGCGATGGATAGCGGTCAGGATACCGTCCACCGTTTCTTTGGTTTTCGCGCTCTCGCTCTTCTCGTTCGTTTTCACTTCTTCGTCTCAGGATTTCCGAAGCAGACGGAAGGCCAAAGGGGCCCGTCTTGCGGGTTTGGCTCGATGTGGGAACATTACCAGGGTCGTCGCTGGGAAATGTCGGAGCTGTCGTTGTTGGCGCGCGGATGACGCCGATAGTCGGAAGCTGTGGTCCCTGCTGTTCATCGATTTGTTCGCGCATCAGTCGGGCGGTGGCTTCGCGCGTGTCGTAACGGATTGGATAGACGATCACGGATTCTTCATCGAGCCAGTGGAGCGTGCCGTCAAACGATGCTCGATCACTGTGGTGGTCGACCCCATCGCTGAACAGAACAATTGCCTTGCGACCTTTGATATTACGGATGGAAGACAGCGCGACCTCGAATGCGTCGTAGAGCTTGGTGCCGCGGCCGGGCATCGTCTTATTGATGGCGTTCCTGAGTAATGGCCGGTCGTTGGTGAAGTCGCTCAGCTCTCGCACCTGGTCGTCAAAAGAGATCACTTTGACGCGATCCGCCTGTTGCAGTTGATCGACGAAACTGATCGCCGCCTCGCGGATCAATCCAATCTTCTCCCTCGTGCTGCCGCTTGTATCCAGCATCAACACCACGTGAAAGGGTGCGCTGACAGTGGCAAAGAAAGCCACTTCCTGTTTCACGCCATTTTCCGAAACGTTAAATTCTTCCTGACGCAAATCGGCAATGTAGTGGCCCTCACGAGTGGTGGAAATAACCGGAACCGTAACGAGATCAGTAGCGATCCTGAGGGTATCGACATCTTGAAGTTCGGGTTCAGGTAAGGGTTCCGGGGAGGCTTCCGGAGTTGGCGCGGGCGATGGGGCTTTGACCGGCTTGGGCGGGGTGTCTCTGGCAGGAACACGTCGGCGTTGCGCCTGCGACAAAGCGTCAGATGCACAGAGGCCAGCCAGGCAGAGGCCGGAAATGAGAAGGACGCTAAGGACCAGGCGACGCCGCATATTCTCTCCTCAGGTTGTCAGGAAGCAGCAAAACGAATCTACGAAAGGACGTGCCGCTACGATGAGACTTCTCAGAATAATCGTTGCCATCCAGCTCCACAAGCTGAGTTTTGTCCCTCAGCTTCGCTAAACTGACGTTTGCGGACATTGCCGCACAATCACCCATCCACTAGAATCAGAGGCGTCACGCTCTTATCATCCCAATGAGATCTCTATTACTGGCCGTGCTGGCGGCCTACGTTGTTTCATCGATTCACGTAGTGTTGGCGTTTCTCAATAAACGCCGTGCGCTGCAGCGTGTTTCCGAATGGGCCATGGGGATCGGATTCCTTCTGCATACCGTCGCCTTAATTGCGGACTGGGTGATTTACGGCGAGTACCCGCTTTTCTACCTTCGCGAAGCTCTCGCTTTTCTGGCATGGGCGCTGGTCGGAAGTTATTTCCTGGTTCTGTACCGCTATCAGGCCCGCCCGCTCGGCATTTTCATTTTGCCGCTGGTTTCGCTTCTCATTTTCGTGGCCATCACAACCCGCTCCGAGCCGATTGGCTCAGTGGAAGCGAGCAGTGTCTCCGCCAGCAGACTCTTTCCGCTCCATGCAACGCTGCTCTTCTTTGCCTATGCGGCGTTCTTTCTGGTCTTCGTGGCGAGCATTATGTACCTGCTGCAGGAGCGGGAGCTGAAGTTGAAAAAGTTTAGCGCGATCTTCCACCGCCTCCCTTCGCTGACAACGGTCAACGAGATCGCGACGAGCTCGGCGGCGATTGGCCTTACTTTGCTGACCGTGGGCATCGCCACCGGCATGGTGTGGTCATCGTCACGCGATGGGCGGCTGTGGCACAATGACCCCAAAGAGATCTTTGCGGCGCTTACCTGGCTTCTATATCTCTTCCTGATTTTATATCGCTCCACTGCGAGCTGGCGGGGGCGACGAGCAGCATGGATGGGTGTACTCGGATTCGTGCTTGTCCTTTGCACATTTTTTGGGGCGCGCTTAATGGGCGGCTATCATGTTTTCGGTTAGCGAGTTGATGCTTCCGCGCAATGTCTATACTCCTCGTAGGAATAAATCACAAAACAGCTCCCATTGAATTGCGGGAGCGGCTGGCTTTCAGCGAAGCCGCGTGTGCGACAGGACTGCGCGCTCTGGTGGACGGCGAGATTGTCCGCGAGGGCCTGATTGTTTCCACTTGCAATCGAGTGGAAGTGTTGACGGAAACGAATCATCAGCATCTGGACGACACTGCCGAACGCGTCACAAACTTCCTCAGCCGCTCAGAGTCACTCCCGCGCTCGTTGTTTGAACCCCACCTTTACAGGCATAACGATGATCAGGCAGTTCGCCACCTCTTTCGGGTTGCTTCGTCGCTTGATTCGATGGTAATCGGCGAGCCTCAGGTGTTGGGCCAGGTGCGCCGGGCTTATTCCATCGCCCTCGAGGCGGGAACGGCTGGGCGTGTGCTAAATCGTCTGGTGCATCACTCGTTCCGCGTCGCCAAACGCGTGCGGACGGAGACAGGCATCGGCTCCAACGCAGTATCGATCAGTTACATGGCGGTCGAGCTGGGCAAAAAGATTTTCAATTCTTTGAAAGGGCGGACGGCGCTTTTGATCGGGGCCGGTGAGATGGCCGAACTTTCGGCACGTCACCTGGTAAACGCCGGTGTCTCGCATGTTCTCCTGGCAAATAGAACCGAAGGCCCCGCCGAACGACTGGCGCGAGAACTTGGCGGAGAGTTTGTACCATTGGACCAACTGTCTAATCACCTGGCAACGGCGGACATCGTTATTTGCTCGACTGCGGCCAACGAGTTTGTGATCACCGAATCGATGGCCCGGGAGGCGCTTTCGAAGCGGCGAAATCGACCGGCATTTTTTATCGATATCAGCGTTCCACGTAACATCGATCCTGCAGTCGGAAATATTCCGAATGTTTTCGTTTTCGATATTGATGATTTGGAATCGGTCATTTCCTCAAATATTCGCGAACGCGAGCGCGAAGCCGAACGCGCCGAATTGATCGTCGAATCTGAGATCATGCAGTTTCAGCAGTCGTTGCGCGCGATGGACATTGGCCCGACGATTGGCGCGCTGCGTCAAAAACTTCAGGACATCGCTAAACTGGAATTGACGCGCCAACGAAATCGGCTCGGTAGCCTAACGCCCGAGCAGGAGACCGCCATCGAAGCTCTGCTGATGACCACGGTCAACAAGATCTCCCATCCCGTTCTAAATCACATCCGAAGTTCACATGAAATGAGTGACACTGACAACATTCAGGCCTGGCGCGACATCTTCGGTCTTGAAGAATAATTTCGATCAACGAAAGCTGCAGAAACCCACGTGCAATTGCCTGGATTTCCGCACTCGCCTCCACCCAGTCTCCATCCAATGAAAACCAAAATCATCATCGGTTCTCGTGGGTCCAAGCTCGCTCTAACGCAAGCCGCAATTGTGAAAGCGCAGATTCAAAGCTCTTATCCCGATCTCAAAGTAAGCGTTGAAATCATCCAGACTTCAGGCGACGTAAAAACCGAACCGCTCTCTTTAATCGGCGGCAAAGGCGTTTTCACAAAGGAACTCGAGGAGGTGCTACTGGACAGCCGCATCGATATGGCGGTCCACTCGCTGAAAGACCTGCCCACAACTATTCCCGAAGGATTGACGATCGCGGCGATCTGCAAACGGGAAGATCCGCGCGATGCCCTGGTTCTCAGCCACAACCGTGGTGGCGTTGCCGGAAACTCACCGATTGATCTCTCTGCTCTTGCGAAAGGATCGGTGGTGGGAACCTCGAGTCCCCGGCGTCTGGCCCAACTGAAACACTTGCGGGGCGATCTTGTCTTCAAAGACCTCCGTGGGAATGTTGATACTCGTCTGCGAAAGCTTGATCAAGGCGAATATGATGCGCTCCTGCTTGCTTGTGCGGGGTTAAGGCGACTTGGTTTGGAGAATCGAATCAGTGCCGCGCTTTCAACCGAACAAATACTGCCGGCTGTTGGTCAGGGTGCTTTGGCTGTGGAAACACGAGCCGATGACGAGGAAACAATCGCGATTGCCGGATCACTTGATCACAAATTTACCAGGTTGGCGTGCCTCGCGGAACGCGCGTTTCTAAGAACCCTCGGCGGCGGATGCCTCCTGCCGATCGCAGCGCATGCTGTCGTGCGGGACAAGCGGATTAGGCTTAACGGTCTCGTTTGCGATCCGCATGGGAGACAGGTCATGCGGGATCGCGATACGGGCCCACTCGACAGCGCGGAATCGCTGGGCAACGACCTGGCGGCGCGGCTTTTGGCGAGCGGCGCCGCTGACCTGCTGGCAGAAGAGTAGCGCAGTTCAGAGTACACGCTTCAGCTTGCGTGCCCGCGGAAGAAGCAAGCTAAAACTCGTACTCTGAACCAAGCATGAATTGCTGCATTGATGGCGACAATGGAACCACAATCGAATCCAATCATTGCCAGGCTCCCACTCGCCGGACGCACAGTGGTCATCACTCGTGCCCAAGTGCAGGCAGACGAATTCGTCGCCGAACTGCAAAGATTTGGCGCCGAGGTGATGGTTTGCCCGACAATCGAAATAAGCGCTCTTGAAAGTTATGAACTTCTGGACGAAGCCATCGAGCACCTTTACGGTTACGACTGGTTAATCTTCACGAGCGTCAACGGCGTGGATTACTTTTTCCGCCGGCTCCAGGCCTGCGGACATGAAACCAGCGAACTCGATGAGCTCAAAGTATGTGCAATCGGCGATGCCACCGCTGACCGGCTCAGCGATTTGCATGTTCACGTAGATGTCATACCCGATGAATTCAAGGCCGAAGGCGTCTTCGCGGCCCTCGAACGCTTCGTTGGCGGCAGAGAAGGTCTCAGCAAGCTAAACATACTTATTCCTCGCGCCTCAGTCGCGCGCGATTATTTGCCGAAAGCTCTTCAAAACGCAGGTGCCAGGGTCGACGTCGTGTCCACCTACCGAACTTCCCTGCCCGCGCATCTCGACCGTGGTCGAGTTGCGGCGATGCTGTCCGGAAAAGCGGATTGCATCGCATTCACGAGTTCCTCGACCGTCAGAAATCTTGGCCAGTTGTTCGATACCCATGATTTAAGCGAAGCCCTTGCAGGCGTCGTGGTGGCTTGTATTGGCGACGTTACTGCGGCAACCGCGCAGGAGTTTGGATTGCTGGTGGCGATTCAACCGAACGAATTTACAATCCCGGCGATGGCTCGAGCGATCGCCGAATACTTCGCCGACAAGTAGGAGAGGCATTCCTGCTTGTCCAGAGTTGCCACAACCACACGAAGGGGGCAGCAAGAATGCCTGTCTACTTCGTGCTAAACTGCTCGCGATGTCACTATCATCCCGCCGCATACTCCTCGTTGACCCCGACGCCGACGGCGGTGAAACGCTCAAAAAACAGATAGCGTCGTGGGGCTATGAAGTAATTCTGGAGCAGAACAGCTCGCCCAGCATTGATATCATTCTTAAAACAGATCCTGCCGTCATCATCGATAGCTGCACCCTCATCTCCGGGGATGGCTTTGGTGTGTTGCGCCACGTCAACGCTCGTCAAACCGGCATCCCGGTGATCTTGCTCGCCGAGCGCGGCTCCATCGAATTGGCCCTCCGCGCGATTCAGGACGAAGGCGCCTACCATTACTTTGAAAAGCCGGTGGATGCCAACAAACTTCGCGTGGTGCTTGATCGCGCAGTCGAACTTACGGAAGCCAAGCGAGAGAATGAACGGCTCCGTCGCCAACTGCAGGAGCGCGGCACCTTTGGTGAGTTGATTGGCAACTCCGCTCCGATGCGTGAAATATATTCCCTGATCGAACAAGTCGCGCCTTCGTCGGCTTCAGTTTTGATCACCGGTGAATCAGGTACAGGAAAAGAGTTGGTGGCCCGCACGATTCATCAGTTGAGCCCCCGCCGCGACAAGCCATTCATCGGGATAAACTGCTCTGCGATTCCCGAAACGCTGATGGAGTCGGAACTTTTCGGCCACGAAAAGGGCGCGTTTACGGGCGCAGCCTCGCGTCGTCAAGGATGTTTCGAACTCGCTGACGGCGGCACGTTGCTGCTTGATGAAATTGCTGAGATGCCAGAGCTTTTGCAGGCGAAACTGCTGCGCGTGATCGAGGAAAGGTCGCTCCGACGCTTGGGTAGCCGCAAGGAAGTCGAGATTGACGTGCGACTGTTGGCCGCAACCAATAAAAATCCTGAGGAGGCTGTTGCCAGGGGAACACTGCGCGAGGATTTGTTATACCGGCTTAATGTTTTCCGGCTGCAACTGCCTGCGCTGAAAGACCGCAAAGACGACCTGCCGATACTCGCGCAGTATCTGGTGGAGAAACTTGCCGAAAGACATGGGCGCCCGGCGCGTTTTCTCAGCCCCGCTGCGCTCACCGCTTTGCAGTTTCACGAATGGCCGGGAAATGTTCGCGAGCTACGAAATGTGATAGAGCGCGCGGTGATCATCTGTTCCGGCGATCAAATCGAACGGCACCACTTTGCTCCCTATCCAATCGATCAGCGCGAGCGTCATCGAAACGAAGATACGATTACCTTGCCGGTGGGCACTCCTCTCGAAGAAGTCGAACGCCAGATGCTCATGCGCACTTTGCAAAAGACGAAGAACAACAAAACCCGCGCAGCCGAGCTGCTCGGCATCAGCCTCAAGACGCTTCACAACAAATTGAATCTATATCGCGAGCGCGGCCAGCTTGAGGAAGAGTAGCGAGAAGACTACAGTCGCCGTGTACCATTTCTCCTCCATGCCTGCAAACTTGAGCGTGCGACGTTGAAGTCAATTTCTTTCCGCGCAACAGATCCCGAAAGGCGGTACTGCTCCGCTAGAGCACTACCCGATTGGTGCGCGTCAGGACACTTATTTAGCGGTGTCGGGCTTCTCTTCGCGTCCAAAAAGCACTTCAAGTTCATCTCTGAATTTTCTAAAAGACTCAAGCTGAAATTCCGGGGCCTTCATAGAAATTAAGTATGCCTCTTTCGACACAGCAATCTCCTTAAACCTTTCCTGCTGGCCAAGTAAATACGCAATGCCAATTGCTGATTTGGCTCGCACATCGTGGAAAGGCATTAGGAGAAAAGCTGTCCAACTTTCGTCATCCGCAACGATGTCTTCGAGGACACTCTCCAACGTAGAATACTTTGCGAGATACGGGAATCCGAAGAGTGTAAGATCACTGATGACCGCGTGTGTTACGGGTGTAATATCCGCAGATGTTGTGACAGTGTATCTCTTGGGCCTGCCCTCAGCTATGTTGCCCAGTTCGGCGCCGAAATTAAACTTACCATTCCGTTTCTGCTCGGCATCACGGGTTGAATCATACTTATTAAATAATTCTGTCAAGGCCTCAAACCCGATTGAGACATTAACTGTGATGTCGAAATCTATTTCTGGATGAACAACGGGGCTGATACCAAATGCCTGCCATCCGAATGTCGTCTTTCTGCGAAAGGAGTAGTAAGTTTTGTTCAGCTTGAAGCCAAACTGTCTAGCTTCGTCACCAACTTCAGTTAATAGATCTTGCTGTAGTTGTTTTAAGGTTGTGGTACCTCTCATGGCCTTCTTTCAATAGTCTGGATTACTTGCGTTGTCCCCCTAAGTTGGTCGGGCACTTTCCGGCTCACGATGCGCGCTCCCTCTGTTGACATCAGTTTATCCTTGAGCAATTGCTTTGCTGATCTGACAGCCCCCCCGGATTTGACCTCGATAGCGACGAGTTTTCCGGCGGCATCTTCAATCAGATGATCGATGACTCGAAAACCTGCGGAGGTCTTTACCCACACTTGACTAGCAACAACCTTATTACCCTCTGCGAGTAACTGCTCCAAAACCTCCTTCTCGGCTAATCGACCCGCTTTCTTGCTGGCTTCGAAAATCACCCTTCTAGCGGCAAGTTTTTCTATCTGAGACAATGCTGTTCTTCTTACAGCACCTCTTAATAGGCCGCCCGGAGACGGGATAAATCCCGATAGCTCTAACGTACTGTCTAGTAAGCTGACATTAAAGGGCTGGTCGTATATGTCAACGTTGGCCGAGTGTCTCTCTTGAGCAAAGTCTTTGGCATCTTGTTCTGAATGCAGGACTTCAAAAGTGCCATTGAAACCATCGAGAGATACGTAACCATCGACTTCCCTGGAATAATACACATAGTCATGTGGAAGTAATTCATATCCATCATGTTTCCCAGGGTTTCCTGGATCCTCGTCAAACCAAACAGGTCTCCAATCTCCGAATTCGCCCGTCGGTCTATACCACCGCATCCCATCCGGGTCGATATATGCCAGCGGATTGTTTACGCAATAGATGTAACGATTCCAACTTTGGGGCGTCACCAGCGTACCGCTGGCAATTGTAGGATCTACGCTGGTAAACCTTCCCTGCGCACTCGCGTAATACCTCTCCTGCGCAAAATCCAAGCCCGTCTCAAAATCTCTTTCATATTGGGTAAATTTTTGCCTAATCGTGTCTGTCTGATATCCCTGCGGCGCGGAGCGCCCCCCGGTTAACCCAATCTCTTCGCCAAATGGCAGGTAATCATGACGAGCCCGCACCGCTCCAGTTGCATCGGTGATGATGCGGGGCGTCCCCAGGTTGTCGGAGGTGAAATAGCTCGTTCCACTGGACGTGCTGGCACCGTATTCAGCGACCAACAGCCCGCTGGCGTTGTATACAAAGGTAGTTGTTACTTGCCCTGTGCCGGTGACCTTCTGTACCCGCCTGCCATCGCCGTCATATTTGTAGTCTGTACCATTAGCTTCAGATCCGCCGTCATAACTCGTCTGGCGGTTGTCCGCGTCATATGCGAACGTGTGACCGTTAAAGTCCCTGGTAACGTTTCCGGCAAGGTCATACAGAAGATAACCCTGACCAGCGGTCAGCCTGTTATTAGCCGGATCAATTGTGAGCACCGACCCCAGTGCGTTAGCGGTTGTGTTGCCTGTATCGAAGGTGCGATTCCCATACTGGTCATAGATAAAGCTCTGTTTCCAACTTGCTCCTGCGTTCTCCTGTGCGACCTCGATCCGATTCAAGTCATCGTAGCTATAACTCTGGGTCATCTGCGCTATGACGTTGCCGGCCGCATCAGGCACGGAGATGGTCTGATTTATGAGGTTTCCATTATTGGTCGCGCCGCCATAAGAGTAGTCCACGCGGAAACGATTAAGGTCCTGCGGGTTAGGAATGTCTTGCGACGTGCCCAGACCGATCAGCTGCGGTTGTAGCCTTTCATTGAAAATGGTGTGCGCCCACAGGTTGTTGCCTAACTTCATCTCCTTGATCGCGCCGTGGGGAGAATAAGACAACAACGACGCGTAAGGCTTAGTGGCTCCGCCCCCCTCTTGCCCACTAACGCTATTCAGTCTTCCAGCCGTGTCGTAGCTGGAGGTTATAACTCTACCCGACGGGTAAGTCTGCGAAGTGAGGTTGCCTGATAGATCGTAGGCGTAGCCCATCTGATAAGTCTGTCCGCCCGTTACCTGCGTACTGCCGGTGACGCTCCCCATTGCGTCATAGCCCGTGTAGAGCACATCTGAGACTGATGAACTAACCTTCGTTAGTCTTCCCAATGCATTGCTAGCCGGGCTTGTGAGGCCCTTACCGTCGTAGAAATAGCTTACTGGCGGCGTCTGGCCTGGATCATCTAAGTAGTTGCGGCTCACGAGCCGATTCAGGCGGTCATAGTCATAAGTGGTTACGATGTCTCGGGCATCGGTTTTCTGCTCCAGATTGCCGTTGTTATCGTGCTGGTAGGCAACCATTCCGTTCTCCGGATTGGTAGCTGAGGTAAGCCTTGATAGCGAGTCGTAGACGAATGTCCGCGTCTGCGCGTCCTGCGTCACCGTCCGCAAATTGCCCAGGACGTCATAACCATAGCTCGTTACCTGGTTCAGATTATCCGGGTCTTCGAAAACTCGCACCAAGCGGCCCAGCGCGTCCAGTAGGCTCTTACGTTTCTTTCCTGCTTGATCCGTAACTGTCAGCGTCGTACCCAGGGTCCCTGTGGTGCTGGCGCCATAGGCCGTGATGACTTGGGCGTTATCGGGAGTCGTGATCGTTTTAACTCGTCCGAGGACGTCGAATTCCGTGGTGGTACATGTACCACAGGCAGTGACCACGCCACTCTGAGTTGTCACGCGATAAGGGTTGGATACAGCCCTTACCCTCCCCATCTGTTCATAATGGATATCAACAGCAATCCATGGAGTGGTGGCGGTTCCATCATAGCCGAGCGAGCGTTTTGAACGACCCAGTCCGTCAAAATATTGATAGTTCTCTTTTGACTGCGAAGCGTTCAGAGTTGTCTGGGTGCGGATAAAGTGATTGTTAGGCGAGTCTCCATATTCGTACGTGGTTGACCCACCTCCGGCTGGTCGCACGACTGACGTAATCCTATTGAGAAGATCGCTGTACGCAACAGTTGTCGTTTTAGCATTGATATCTGTTAAAGAGACGACGAGACCGGTCGCGAAGTCATATACAGTGCTTTTACTAAGTGCAGCATTTGACCCATTCAAGCCTGAACTGTCCGGGATCGCTGATGTCGTGGTGGTCGGAAAAGCAAACGTGTTCCTGACGACTCCGTCGCTATACGAGTCAGTGTAATCAAGCCGTGACTCGTTACCGTTAGCATCCCAGAAGTACCTCCCATTGCCGCATTGATCGTATCTAACATGAATCTCCATCCATGTATTGTTGGTATCTAACCAGTTCCTTACAGTGGTCGCATTGCCGTGCGCCGCTCCCGGATCAGTCCAGTTGACAACAGTTGCGTACGTTAGTAACGGGTAGGATGGCTCATCGTAGCGAGTTTCAGTTTTAGCGACGGGCGTTTCAGCGCCATTCGAAGGATTGATCGCATAGACCTGGTTCGCAGTTGGTAAGTTTCGCAAATGCACATCACTGGCGGTATAGCTAACACCGTTGGCAGGGTTAGCATAGTTGATGTTATTGGCCGGATTAGTAGTCAGGTATTCTGTGTGAGTGCGCCGCACTGGATGTGTCGAGGGCCCGCCAATACCGAATCCGTATTCCCATGCGTCAGTTAAGTTATTGTGAATGTCCGGGACGTTGTTTTCATCTTTGCTGTAGTCGAAAGTTTGTTTAGACACTAAGTTAGCGCCGTCCGGCTCGAGCGTTATGCGCGTCTCAACCAAACGCGGATCGTACGCGGGCTCATCTGCGGGATTCAGGTGGTGGGTTGTGGCATAGTTGTACCACCAACTCACCGAGGCCCGCTGCTGCCAGGTGTGCTCAATTGTTCTAAGCACTGTGAAGCCGTCCTGGTCGATTGATTCGGCCTTGTATTCCCTTCCATGTTTCCAGGGTGAAGAAGGATGAGTGGTCTGAAAAAAACTACCGGCGGCAGTCCCATAAAAATAGTGTTTCTCGCGGGACATGAGGAGGCCGTTGACATCTTTCTGATCAACCTCGACGTAACCCGTGGAGGAAACAAGCGATTGACTATTAATGCTTTCGGGCCTGCTGTAAGTCGCTTTGCTTGCCAAACTATTCGGATTGGAGGCGTCAGCAAAAACGCGTTTGGCGATTACCCGGCGATAAACAAAACTGCCATAAGCTCCGCCCGGTGGTTGGTTGGTCAACCCGCCCGTAAAATCGTACTCGACTGCCCCTCCCGTAGGTATCTCTATACGTCCCAATTCGCCGTAGCTGTTGTAAAGGAGCTTATAAGACTTGCCATGCGGCAGGTGCACGCCGGAAATAATGGTTGGGTTGAACTGGGTTGAAGAATTTGCAAAGCTACTATCCGCAAACAGTTGACCGTATGTCTGGATGGTTGAATCAGACCGCAATGCGCTGCTAAGCGGCGCCTTGGTGATCCGGATTACGCGCGGTGCACCGCCTATTCCCAGATGAGTGATTTTATCGCAAAGCCCGAATGGCTCTTCCGTAACATCATAGTTGATAGTTACCTGGCGACCGATAGAGTCGGTAATTGCTGTGACTCGACTGTTCGCGCCGTAGTCATAATTATCGTACGTGAAATTAGTTTGATTCCCGTGGCGGTCGCGAATCCACAGCACTATGCCATTGCTGAAGCGATAGCGAGTGCCATTACCTAACATCAGATAACCACTTGGCCTCGATTGATAGCTTCCGCCAGTCGAGTCGTCATTGATCGAGACGTCTGAAACGAACGACATGGAAGTACCGTTCACGGAAGTGAAGACCGTTCCGCGCGCCTGTCCGCACTGGGGCCAGAGTGCCGGCGTGCCGTTCGTATGACGATCTCGCAGTTCATGTTCGGTGCCGCCCGGGTCGGTGAAGGTCATGGTATAGGGCGAGCCGGTATGGCAACCTCCTGCGGAGTAAACTGCCCCTCCTCTTCCTTGCATTACTCCAGGACCGTAACCAACCTGAATATTCCCCCACCACATGGAGTTCGGAATTCTATAGCAGACGATGCCCCCTCCGCTGGTTGGATCGCAGCGGTTCATGACCTGCCAATGACGCTCAATCGTCAAGGTCGGGGAAACGGAAACATCACCCCTACCGCCCAACTCTCCGAGCGGCATCACAAAGTTAAGATTGCCGTTGAAAAGATTGACATTCGCAAAATCCTCGACCCGGGAGCCGTTCGGGGAACCCGGCGCAAGAGCGAGGGGAGTTCGCACATCCGTCGGATTGGTTATTGTTTGTCCCTCGGCAATACTCTCCGACATCGCCACCACCAGAACGCAAACGGCAACGTGCTTGATCAAAATGGTGAAGACTCTTTGGATACCATGAGCGAAGTTAACCATGTTCTTTTTCAACCTATTCATGAGCGATGTAGTTGCCTGCTTTTATGTCCGTCTTACTGCAAACTGAGCAGAACCAGGATCTCTCCCGTACCGCCTGCCAGCGGTTCAAGGGCTTTACCGATAAGAGTCCCGGGACGATGAATCGCGACCCCACCCAGGCTGAGGGGTTCAGACTTCCGGGCCACCCCTACCTTGTCGCTGGTGACGAGCAGATCGCCAATTCGAATCGGCCCCGAAGTAGCGTCCACTTTGATTTTTACTCGACCGGTCGTCGCGACGAGCACTTTGCCTGCGCCGCGCTCACCCAGCGCGATGCCGGGTTGCAGTGAAATTACTCCGGCAACGCTCGTGTCGTAAGCGCGTGAAGAGGCGACAACTTGATTCGATTGGGTGTGATCAAGGACAACAACGGTGCCCGCTGAAAGAATTTGCGAAGATTGGACCCACTCGGCGACGTCCTGGTACTTGGCGTTGATAGTACCTCCCGTGATCGTGCCCAAAGCCGTAATGTTTCCCGTGCCGGTGACACTGATATTTCCCACAACTTCGAGCTTCTCGCTGGGCGTAACCGCGCCCGTACCTATGCCTACGTTACCGTTGGGGACGACGAAACTTTGAACGATGGCGCCTCCAGGCCCGACTCTGACCTTGCCCGAACCCGATCCCAGTACCAGATCGTTAGCCACACTCGTCGAAGAAGTTTCGGCGTAAAGACCGGCATAACCCCAGGCTGTGCCGACTCGCATCCGAGCCCTTCCGCCTTGCGCGAGCGTCTCATTCCCCTGCACATGGAGGTTGTTTTCGATCCAGGCATCGGTGAAAGTGATGTTTGCTCCGTTGCCGCCTATCGCAAGTTTCACCGCAGGGGCGGTTGCGCCAATACCGATGTTGCCGTTGCCGCGAACAATCGCCTGTATGCCGGAGGAGTTTTCAAAAACAGCTATTGCGTCGCCACTGGAAATCGTAGTGGCCTTCGCGCGAAAGCCGTTAGTACCTCCGTTTACATCCAGAGAGTAAAGCGGCGCATTCAGCCCGATGCCGACCTTCCCAGAGGGTGTAATGCTGAGCACATCACTGGCTGACGTCCAGCTGTAGAGACGGAAATCCTCAACGCCATCCTGGAACGGAACTCGGAATTGCCATTTCGGGACGCCGCTCTTGAAGAAGCGCAAGTGTGCTTGCGAGGTGTTGTTCGCTGAGTCGATTACAATGCCGCCATGGGTTACGGTTGGCTTTACTCGCAGCGTCGCGTAGTCGATGGAAGGTTCATTGCCCGTGACGAAAAGAGGAGCGGCCGGACTCGCGGCTCCGATACCGACGGTGCCGGTGTTGAAAAAGATGTTGTTTGAGGAGTTGGACCATTGGGAGGCTCCACCCATCGCCGCAGTGGTCTGCACAGTGCCGTCAGGAAATTTATACCCGCCTGTGCTTGATCGGATCTGACCAGCCACGTCCAACCGGGTTGTAGGAGCGACCGTGCCGATGCCGACGTTCCCAGAGGTCGGCAGTACCGTCAATCGCGGAGTACCGTCGGTGCCCAAATAGAGAGGGTCGGCGCCTCCGGTGCTGACAAATAAATTCTTACCGCCGGTAGTGTTGTTGTATTGAACAAAGCCTCCGAGTGGCTGGGCGAAACCGCCATTCAAATACAAGCCTAAAAGTCCCGCTGCATCGGAGTTGTTAATACGGAGCTCAGTTCCGGTAGCCTGGTTCTTTACCAGATTTAACAAACCACCTGGAGACCCGGTGCCGATGCCGACGTTGCCGCCGCCGGTTATTCTCATCTTTTCGGTGGCAGAACCAAGATTTGCCGTCGAAAAGAACAGATCTCCGGCCGCGCTGCCTGAAGTGCGGTTGGTATTTATGGTTCCGATCATTCCGGACGAAACTATTGCGCCTGCGGAATCGGGGGTCGAGAATTTAATGGCAGTGGTGTTGTTGATAGTCGCGTTCGTGTTCACCAGCCTGAGCGCGGCGCTATTGCCGGCAGTGGTGCTCGAATCGGATCCGGAAACTGTCAAGAGATTCAGCGGGGTTGCCGTGCCGATGCCGACGTTGCCGTAGGCAGTGATCCGCATGCGCTCGGTGGGCGTGTAAGCACTGCCTGTACTAAGCCCTCCGTTGCCGTAAAACCTCGTCTCTCCCATGTTGAACTCCAGGAAACTCGCGGACATGGATTTTGCGATCCAGCCGCCGTTCCAGCTGGTTCCCGCCGACAGGGTGGCGTGGGCGAAGCCATTGCTATACAGGTAGCCGCCCGAGTCGCCCTGGCCCAGGCCGAAGCGGATTTGCGGTTTGTCAGTTGAGGTTGCGACCTCCAATTTATAACCGGGAGAGGGAGTGCCCACGCCGACGTTTCCGGTGTTGGTGTTGGAGATGTTTGTATCGGGCGGGGTAGGCGTGGTCCATTGGCCCACAACCGCATCAGGCCGGGACAAGCACAGGGCAACCAACATCAAAGCGCAGCTGAGAGAGATCGGGCTGCTGAATCTCCGTTTTGTCGTTTTCATTTTTATCTCCTCGGTTGAATGTGCCTGCGGCCACTTGGACCACGGCATTTCTTTATGGCAATTGGCTATCACTTGACTTGATCGCGCACATCCTGGATGTGAGCGGCCTTAACTGGCAGTCCCCGCTCAAGAGTGGGATCATCCGGCAACGCTGTTTTCTGGAGCGCTAATAGCGCCGGGTTGAGATACGTTCGCAGCTCCCTCATGTCTTCCAGGTAGATGGAACGTTGTTGCGCTGCGGGCGAAGACACAGGATCGGGATAGGTCCAGGCTGCGAGACCAAGGGCCGGTACCGACAGGGCACGGACGGCGTTGACCGCCCGACGGGCTTGGTTTAGATGTTCGGCCTTGATGAAGACCCCTTGCAGCTCCGAATTGGTAAAGGCAACCGTGGTCGCCAGGTCCTGGTTGCTGTAAAGGGACGTGCCGCCTGTCACGATCGCGCGCACCCGGTAGAGATATGCCGTGTTAGCGGTGGCTGTCGCGTCTGTGAAACTCGGCGTGGTGACGCCGGTTTGAATTTCGACCGGTTGGGCACTCAGGCTGTGCCTACGCTCAATCAGATACCCCGTGGCGATTCCTGAGATCGGCGCTGTCCAGGTCAAGTTCACACTCGTTTCGGACTGCGCTGTCGCGACTAGATTAGTGGGAGGTGGGCCGGGAGAGGACTCCTCTGTCGCAATTAGCTTACCACCCGCATAAATGTATTCCTTGGAGGGACTGCCCGGCGGGGGTATTGGCGGTGGAGAGAATGGCGCGACAAAAAAAGCGCTTAGTCTTCTTGCCCCTTGCGAATCCCTCCACGGCCCCAAGACCGTGCCGAGAGTAAGTGTTGCGATAAGGCTGACGGTGGCAATGGCAATGATCCTCGTGCGTTTGCGAACTGGCGTGCCATTCGGATGGGTCGGGCGCCGAGCCTGCTTCTTCGACATAGAGTTTTCTTTCTTCCGGTCGATAATTAAAGTGCTGGGAGTAAAAAGCGTGAAATACTCGCCGGCCTAATAAGACGAACTTCGCCGCTGCGAGCACGGCTCTCACGCAAATGTGTCCAGTCGTCTTTGAGAGATGGTCCGCGAGCTACACTGCTGCGTGAAAATATTCCGCCGGTTACGACGGGCAAACAGCTCGGTAACTTGTCGGTGAAAACCCCTGAAGTAAGGTGCCTGTAAGTAAAAGCTATCGGCTGAGGCTAAGACTTATCTCGCGCATTGGATTCGCGATTCTTGATTCATTCAGAGGAAGGACGCACAGTTGATAACACCCTGCAAGATTATTTGCAAGCGGCGGCAAGGTGTCGGTCCCGTCGCAGTCCAACCTTCTAAGATTAAGCTTCGGAAAACTTCTCGCGAAGACGCATTGACTCAGGAATTTTTGAGGAGCGCCGCTTCACCTGTTTGCCAGTCAGAATTTGATGTTATGAATGTTACACAAATGTCAGTGCTTCTTTTCTTCATTGATGGACTCGGGATTGGTTCGCGTGGTCCGCAAAACCCGCTGGATGGTCTTGTTGGAGCGGAGCCGCTCGCAATTTTTAAAGACGAGGCTCCAGTGACGATTCATGACGGTGTGGTAGTTTCCACCGACGCGTGTCTCGGCGTTGAAGGCCGGCCGCAGAGCGCATCGGGACAAACTACGATTCTGACCGGCGTCAATGTTCCGGCCCAACTCGGATATCACAAACAGGGATTTCCCAACAGTGCGATGCTCGAAATACTTCGCGAGCACTCGATCTTTCTCCAGTTAAACCGCGCGGGAATCAAGCCGATCACATTTGCAAACACTTATACCCAGGGTTTCTTCGCCGACCGCCCTCGCTGGGTTTCAGCCACGACCGCGGCGATGGAAGCTGCGGGAGTTCCCTTCCGTAGAGTTGCTGATCTGAAAGCCGGCCGTGCCGTCTTCCATGACTTCACGAATGCCGCGCTGATCGAGCGCAACGAAGATGTTGCCTTGCGTACAGCTGAAGAAGCTGCCACTGTCCTGGCTCGCATTGCCGCTGAGAATCGGTTTACGCTTTATGAGTATTTCCTCACCGACAAAGTCGGACATTCGCAGGAACTCGAGAAGGCCCAGGTCCTCCTGCTCAACCTGGCGAAGCTAGTTCGGGAGCTCCTAAAACAAATTGATTTGAGTCGCACTTCCGTTATACTCACCAGCGATCACGGCAACATCGAAGATCTATCTACGCGCAATCACACGCTCAATCTGGTGCCGACGCTCGTTTGGGGCACCCACAAGGAACGCGTTGCTAAACGTATCAAGAGCCTCGCAGACATAACACCGGCCATAGTGGAAACTTTGACGGCGGAACCTTCGACTGACACATGACCCCCACAGAATCTCCCACCCAATCGCAACCCCTGGACAAGAACAACCCGCGCGAAATCTTTGGCTGGAAGATGTACGACTGGGCCAACTCTGCCTTTTCGACAACCATTGTGGGCGCGTTGTTCGGGCCTTACCTGACGGAAATTACGCAGCGAGCGGTCGGCGAAAACGGCGTGGTGGTAAATCTGGGCGCCCTGGGTGCGATTACCTCAAAGTCGTTTTTCCCCACCTGCGTCTCGGTGGCCGTATTTTTGCAGATTTTCCTGCTGCCGGTTCTCGGAAGCATTGCCGACTATTCAAATCTCAAGAAGAAAATGTTGGCGGTCTTCTGTTATATCGCCGTCGGCGCAACCTGCCTGATGTTCTTTATAGACGGTGGACTTTTTTGGTTGGGTGGACTTTTATTCATTGTGGCTAACCTCGGCTTTGGAGCGGCGCTCGTCTTTTACAATGGGTTCCTGAACGAGATCACCACCGAAGATCAACGTGACAAGGTTTCGAGCCGGGGCTTCGCTTATGGATACCTGGGCGGCGGGCTTTTGCTCGCGCTCAATTTCCTGTTGGTGAAAAGCGCGCCGGCACTGGGCATCGATCCTTTCATGGCGGTGAGAATTTCATTTCTCTCAGCGGGGGTTTGGTGGGGTGGTTTCGCGTTAATTGCCTTCGCGAGAATCAGGACTCGGGCCGCGGAAAAGTCATTGCCTCCGGGCAAAACGTATCTGACGATTGGTTTTTCCGAGCTCGGGAGAACGTTTCGCGAGTTGGCCAGGCTGCGACACACGCTTCGATACTTGATTGGCTACCTGTTTTTCAACGATGGCATTCAAACTGTTATCAGCATGGCCTCGGTTTTCATGGCGCAAGAGCTCTTCACGGCGCGCGGAATGCCCACTGATCAGTCTTTTCTGTTGGGCATCTTCCTACTGGTCCAGTTTGTCGCGATTTTTGGGGCTTTGATCTTTGAACGGCTGGCCTATGCTATTAAGACCAAGAACGCGATTCTGGTTTCACTCGTATTGTGGTCCGGCGTGGTGATCTATGGCTACGGCTTCCTGAGAACCACGACTGACGCCTGGGCCATGGGTGTAGTCATAGCGATTGTGCTCGGAGGCTCACAAGCTTTGTCGCGCTCGCTCTTTTCACGAATGATTCCGGCCGGCCGTGAAGCGTCGTTCTTTGGAATTTACGAAGTCTCCGAGCGAGGCACATCCTGGATGGGCCCCCTGGTCTTTGGCGCTGTCGTCGCCGCCACCGGTTCTTACCGCCAGGCTTTGCTCTCGTTGATTATCTTCTTCGTGGCGGGGATGATCATTCTCTATTTCACAAATACCGACAAAGCGATTCACGAAGCCGGCAACCTTCTACCGGAAGAGGCGGCAAAGGCGAAGTAAGTCTCAAACTTTGATTTGTCGAGTGCCGAGGGTTGCTTGGACCTACCAAACCTACGACAAACTGAAGTTTGTTGCTTAGCAAAAAAAGTGAGATTCAGTCTAGGTCGTATTGCATTCAAGCGCCATCGGCGCGAAATGTAAGAGCCTGGGCCAGCGGCCCAGGAGCCTATCGAGAGCCAAGATACTAAGCGCTGTAAGCGCGAAATAGTGGTTACTTAGGGAATCGCGGCTATTAAGAGGGGGCCATTTCGCGCCTTCAGCGCTCAGAAAATGCATCCGTCATTACCCAGGCCGTTGGCCTGGGCTTTTACATTTCGCACCGTTGGCGCTGAATGCAACGATCAACGACTTTTGTGCAAAGCTGAAGTTTGTTGACCCTAGCCTGCTATTTTATGTTCCTTGCCGTCCAGAGGTTTTTCCAAACACGCGCGTGAGCAATAGGTCGAGCCGCCAATACGCGCACCAATTGCGCGATCCGCCGGCACCCACGTTCCGCAACGGTCGCACCGCACCAGTTTACTCTTGACTCGAATCGTGGAGGGTTTCGCGGATTTGGTTGATGAAGTGGAATCCGCCACTGCGTTTAGAGTGCCGACAATTTTTTGCAGGAAGGCGAGGTAAGGACGGATACGTGAGTAAACGAGTATCAGGAGAAGCGCCAGCAGCGCCGCAACGACTAAGTATTTCAAGTTATCTCCGCTCGTCGTTAGATCAACTAAGCTTTGTCGTCACCAGATCTGCTGCCGCCAGGCAAATAAGTGATGTCCACATTTCGCCGGCGCGGCGCTGGATCAGTCGACCTACGGCGTGGCGTTGATTCACGATTGCGCCGGTCAACGCTACCCGCCGGAAGTCCTTTTCCGTGTACCGCTTCTTCGAGGATTCGCGTAATCTCCTGTGAGAGGGTCCGGTGCTCGGCCGCAGCGCGCCGGCGCAGAGACTCTTTTAAATGGTTGGGAACATACGCCCCGATAAACACTCCTTTGCGATTCGCCATCTATCCCCCAGCCTCTCTTTCCTTTTTGTAAACGGATCGTGAATTGCCGGAATGCGCCCTGCGAAGAGAATAAGTCTATAAGCCGAATTCTGTTCTCCGATCTCAAATGTTAAATCTCAAACTGAGCCTCGAACTCTGAATTCAGATCTGAAATTTGAGATCTGAAATCTGAGTTCTGAGTTTTGAGATCTCAAATTTGAGATCGGAGTGGCGATCATTCATCTAGTCCAACTGTTGCCAGATTGGATCAAGCGATCTACCCGGAGGTCGTATCCCGATCGGGATTCGGGCGGGCAGCCCTGCTGACGCCTCCCTATTTGATCTTGCACCGCGAGGAGTTTGCCTGGCCGTACGTGTCGCCACATACGCCGGTGCGCTCTTACTTTAAGCCCCTAAGGGCCGCACCATTTCACCCATCACCACGTTATCGAATCGTGAGCCTTTCAACTCCCGGTCTTATTCGAGATCGAAATCTCAAAGACGTGGCTGGTTTGCTTTCTGTTGCACTTGTCGTCGCCCGATTGCTCGAACGCCCCGTCGTTAGCGGGCTCGCTGCCCTGTAGTGTTCGGACTTTCCTCTCCTGGCTCCCCGAATCCGGTATTTCAGATGAATCCGAAACAGATAATTTGAGGTGCCAGCAGCGACCGCCCGACCCATTCCCTTCGCAAGGCTCGGGGAGTATAGCAAAGCTATGATCAAACCGTACAGCGGCCGCACCAACCGATTTAACTCTCCAGCCCTATCCGAAGTATTTGAAGCCTACTCGTAAACTGTTGAGCAAACTGGGCGATATGGTCATGGCCAGCGCGAGGGAGACGGCAGCGTGCGAAAGCGACAGCGCGAAGAGGTTTGGTTGTCGCTGATAGGCGGCAGCCCAAACTATTCCCCCGATGAGCGTGACGATCGCCAGGAGCGGGTTCGGCAAATGGAGGAGTCCAAAAACCAACGCTACGAGGATCACACTCTTTATTCCCTTTCCCAGTGCGTGTTGAGCACGCCGATTGATGAAGCCGTTCAGCGCGTACTGCTGAAGCAGCGCCCAAAGTGGCAACCAGAGGAATCGGGATCTAAAGCCGCCTGTCAGGAGCGTGTGATTCAGCAACCAGCCTGTCACTATTATTACGAGCAACGCCACGGCGGTGGGCAAGAGCAGTAACCGGCAAGCGGCAAAGAAGTTGTCTGTCCGAAATCCAATCTCTCGCAAACTTTCGCGGCGATGGCGATGCGAATAAAACATTAAGCCCAATGCGAGTCCGATGGGAATCGCGGTTATCAATTTGCTTCTACCTGCGAAGGACAACACCACCCATTCCGCGATTAGGCAGGACGTAACGACCGATGCGATCTCCCACATCGCTAAGCCGCGCGAGAACGCGTCCGCCGTTACATTTTCCATGTCGGTTTGTCGAGCTACCATACTCTTCACGTCAACGATTTAATGACCAGCGCCTACCGGCTTTCCGTTTGCATCAATCGAAAATGGAATCGGAGAGCCCAGGAGTTGAAGACTCTTTCGGGCGCCCTCGCCACTGTGATGCAGCGCGTAAACTCGCGCTTCGTGAGTTCCCTGCGCTAAGGAGGAAATGGGAATCACGTACCCGTGCCATTCATCCTTTGACCAACCAGCAGCGAGAACATCCGGGCGCGACTTGTTTGCCACGCTCTGCGCGATAAAGCGACCATCAATAAACAGTTGGATTTCCACCCGTGCCCAGGGCTCGGCATGGTTCACTGCCCAGCCCGAAACACCCGTCTCCGTAATCTCGCCCCACCCATGAAAGTATGGCGGGAGAATGGTGATGTAGGTGAATACGGCGAGCGTGCCTACCAGCAGTGTTTCAAGGATCGACTTCCCGATGAGGATGTGGACCAACGATGTGGAGGGCTTTTTCATTAGATAATTGACGGCGCGACATTATAAGCCATCAGTTCGCGGCCAGGGTGGGTTTGTAAAGATGAGTCGGAGGAAATTGCCGTGCTAAACCAGACTTCAGGTGACGGCCGCGACAATCACAAACCGAGACAATCTTGTTCCGGCGGATCGATTCAAAAGTTTAAGCCGGTATGATTGGGTTGCTACGCGAGGTTCGTGCGGTTTCGCGGACCGTATGAGTTAGGGTTGGAGCCATACGCTCCGCGAAATCACACTAAGTTACGAGAAAAGCACACGGGAACGTCCCTGCAAAGTAGATCAGCGATCGGCAGTCACTTGAATCCGATCGCCTTTTTGCAGCGCCGGATCGGGACTCTTACCATCCTGGATCTTTCGCAGATTGTATTGTTCAGTAACCAATCGTCCATCTGCGCCCTGCCTGGAAACTAGAACTTTAGATCCCGCACCACGGGTTGTTCCGCCACTCGCCAAAATCGCTTGAGTGAGAGTAACGCCCGAGTGGTAGGGTTTCTGACCGGGGGAACTTATCTCCCCGCCCATGAAGAAAAACTCAGTTGGAACAAGTGGAACTCCCGACACCTTGATGGTATCGCCTGAGCGAACGAGGGTGCCGGCCTGGGTGGAGTCCTTCAAATCAATGACGATTGGAGTGTTGCCCTGTCGCGTGATGGTGGCTCGCGCAGCCTCAGGCATCATCAGCGCTTCAGCAAGCACCGTGTAAAGCGGAACCGATTCACGACGGAGGTATTTGACACCGGGAGCTGCGACGAAGCCGCTGATGGTAACCGGGTGACTCGCGTAGTCACGAACCTTCACCTCCACCGAAGGGTTGTCCAAAATCCGGAGACGTTGACGCAAGACTGCTGCGACCTCGGCCGTGGTCATGCCGGCAGCAGCTATAGCGCCCCCGGCTAATGGATATTCAATGAGTCCGCCATCAAGGACGGTGTACAGCGTCGACTGCTTGCCAGAGTGTCCGCCTAACTGAATATCGAGTACGTCACGGACTCCGATGCGATAGAGCTGGCTGGACGATGTGGCAGATGAGCCAGAGTTCCCGATTAGAGTCGACCCTGAAGTGTTCCGATTGCTTCCTGAAGTCTTCGAGAGATTATCGACGGTTCGCGCTCTGGAAGTTCCGACATTAAATGTTGCTTTGTCCGCGCTTGCGTTGGCCGGTCGACCGGAAGGCGTTTCGGCAGGCGTCTTTGAAACTTTCCTGGCGTGCGCCTGCTGCGTAGGGTCAGGAACGGCCACGTAGGATTTGCTGCTCGGCCCCAGAACTCGGGCGCGAGTTGCGTTCGTGGCGCGCGAGTCAGGGTTAGGCGCCGCGGACTTTCCGGTTGTCTGCTTGTTTGCTGCTGCAACCGATTGCACCTGAGCGGACACGTTTGTTGCCAGGATTCCTAGTACACCAGCCAGGACGCAAGACAGGAAACCTATTTTCTTCATTCGCTTTCGAACCTTTCCCCTGTAAGTAGTTGCCGTTGTTTCGCTATCTGAAACTTCTTGCCACTAGCAATAAACGGCTAAAGGAAGCGGTTTCCTAGAAGAATCTACCTCTTTCTGGCTGGGGAACGAGATGCTAAGGGAGTAAAACTTCCCGGTCGGTAGGTTGGGTTCTGCAGGTCTTTGCACAAAAAGTCGTTTTGTGAACTTCCTGCGCTGTCCATGCCTGCGCTTTGCTGAACTTCTCCCCTCTCCCAATGGGCGAGGGGTAGGGGGAGAAATTGCGGCTACCTTTTGTGCAAAGCCGTTCTGCTGAGCAAGTCGGGAGGTGCGCCCTACGGCAAACGGTTCAGATTTCGAGGTGCGGGCAGGTTTGATGAAGAGAATATTTGTGGCCAGAGCGAGGTGAATCGCTGGCGGACGAGCTCTTCCACGTCGTCAGCTGTCGAGCACCCGAGGCAGGATCGTGCGATGTCCTGGGCGTCCTTACTGCTAACTCCAGCCAGCGCTCGCCGGACGCGCGGTATCGCGGAAGGAGTCATGCTTAATTCGATCGCACCCAACCCAATGAGTAGCACGGCATAGGCCGGAGTGGAGGCCATCTCACCACAAATAATTGCCGGAATCCCGGCGGCACGTGCGGCGTTAATGCTGCGGTCGATACTTTGCAGGACAGCCGGGTGAAGGGTTCGAAACCAATCGGCCACTTCATCATTGCCGCGATCCACGGCAAGGGTGTACTGCACCAGATCGTTTGTGCCGAGTTCGAAGAAGTCCACCGCTCCGGCGATGCTTTCAGCCATTAACACCGCAGAGGGGACCTCAATCATTGCGCCGATGCTGACATTGGAAAATTCGCGCCCCTGCTGTTCTAGTTTGGAGGCTTCGTCTTCCACGATGGCGCGCGCCCTTTTGACGTCGCTAACGTCAGCCACCATTGGCAAGACGATTCTCAAACCTCCGGTCCGCGCCGCCAACAGGATCGCGCGAACCTGCGTGCGCATTATCTCTTCATTACGCAGACTGAACCTGATTGCCCGCAGTCCAAGTGCTGGATTCTTCTCCGGTTCCTGAGATTGACTTGCACTCGATTCCCGCAGAATTGCCGCGCCAAGATCGAACAGCCGCACTACAGCGCCATCGTCACCAGCAAGTCGCGCTATTTTCTCATATGCGGCCTGCTGCACTTCCTCTGACACAAACACGCCGCGGTGTGCCAACAGAAATTCAGAACGATAGAGCCCAACACCTCGAGCGCCATACTTTGCCACGCCGCCAAATTCGCTTGGCACCTCCACGTTTGCTCGCAGGATGATCTCGACCCCATCAGTGGTCCGCAGCGGGCTCTGATCGTGCGGAACCGCAATTGGTTTTGATTGTGGCGAAACTTCAGTTTGATAACTGAGCAGAGTTGCTTCAGAAGGATGGAGTATTACCTGGTTGCGATTAGAGTCGACGATGATCTTATCGCCGGTCTTTGCCCGGCGAAAAAAGTCGCGCAGGCCAACGACCGCTGGAATCCCTATTCCCCGTGCCAGAATTGCGGTGTGTGAAGTCCAGCCTCCGGAGTCGGTGGCTAAAGCGCGGGCATGTCGTAAATCCAATTCGGCTACGGCGGAAGGAAGCAGATCTTGCGCCACGATTACGGCGTCGACTGAGAGATCGTGCGTTTCATCGGCGGCCCCGCTCAAGGCGACCAACATGCGCTGCATCACGTCTTCCACATCAGACACACGCGCGCGCAGGTATTCATCCTTGATTTCCGAATAAAGCGAGATGATTCGATCACCCACGACCTTCACCGCCCATTCAGCATTGGCACGCCCGGCGGTAATCTCTCGCTCAATATCACCCGTCAGCTTTTCGTCATCGAGCATGAGCAGATGGGCGTCGAAAATATAGGCGTGGTCTCTGCCCAACCTTTGCTCAGCATACGCCTTCGTTGACTGCACACGTTCGCGCGCCAGATTGACGGCCGTACGAAATCGCAGGCGCTCGGCCTCCAGTCCGTCTTCTGAAATCTTCCAGCGATAGACGTGGGGAGTGCCATCGTGCAGGCGCATCACCTGGCCAATTATTACGCCTTCCGAGACACCAAGGCCCTTAAACCTAATTTCTGGAGATGGTGTCGTCACTTCACCAGCCCCGCTTCGGTTTCGCCAAAAGCATTAGCGAAAAGCTCATCAAGCGCCGTTATCGCAGCTTCTTCGTCTAACCCCTCCGCACAAGCTTCGAGTTGCGTCCCGCAGGTTGCGGCTAACATCAACACGCTCAGGATTGATTTCGCATCAACGCCATCGCCGAAGTCATCCCGCGGAGTTCCCGCTCCGACATCTACGCGACGCAGGATAACTTTGCTTTGAAAGCCACTTGCAACACGGACCAGCCGTGCGGCGGCCCGGGCGTGCAATCCAAGGCGGGCCCTTACCGTGAGCTTCCGCGCAATCATTCTTTAACACTGCCTTTTGGCGGCTGGGCGAGCAGATCGCCGGCGTGATATATCCCCTGGCGGCCGAGATCGCAAACTCGGCGCGCGGTGTCGATCAGCGGAATGTTGCTTTGCTGGCTGGCCAGTTTGATAACCATCGGCAGGTTAACTCCGGTCACTACTTCCACATTTCCTTCGTCCAAAAACATCGACGCGATGTTGGTCGGCGTGCCGCCAAACATGTCTGTCAAAAGGAGCACGCCGGCTCCCTGAGAAACCCGAGTTATAGCTCGCTGCACTTCGTCGCGCGCCGCATCGACATCGTCGTGCCATCCAATCGAAACAGCAGTGATAAAGGAGATCGGGCCTATGATCATCTCCGCAGCTGCAAGCAGTTCGCCGGCAAGATGGCCATGAGTCACAATCACTCCGGCCACCCGTGCCGTCTCGGCTGTTGGTGCACTATCCTCGAGATTGGTGCTCATTGAGTGACTCCTGACTCTAAAGTCGTAGCCCACCCGCTAGCGCAGTTAACGCAGACAGGCAGCTAGCGATGTCGAGTTGCTTTTCTCACGTCGCGATGGACCACATGCGTGTCAAAGCCTCCGCGACGAAGTTTCCGCCCCAGTGCATTGGCAATCATCACCGAGCGATGCCGTCCCCCGGTGCAACCGATTCCCACGGTCACATAAGATTTGCCTTCGCGCTTGTACAGGGGCAACAGATAATCAAGCAGATCGTTGAACCGGCGTAAAGTTTCTTCCACTTCCGGCTGCGACCTTAGATATTTCACGACTCGGCTGTCATGCCCTGAATACGGCCTGAGGTCCGGAATGAAGTGCGGGTTGGGCAAGTGTCTGACGTCGAAGAGCAACTCCAAATCACCAGGATTCCCAAACTTGTGACCAAAGCTGAGAATTTGGACTCGCATCGGTCTGCCCTTGCCGTCGGGACTAAACCTCTCCAGCAGCAGATTGCGCAGCGTGTGAACCGTGTGCTCGGAGGTATCGATTATTTGATCAGCCAGCGCGCGGATGCCGGACATGGCTCCCCGCTCGGCACTAATCGCTTTAAGGAGGCTTTGCGCGTTTCGAGCCGGATGAGGGCGACGCGTTTCACTGAACCGATGCTGGAGCACATCATCGGAAGCTTCAAGGAAGAGGACAAAGACGCCGAGCCCGGCAGCGCGCAGGGCTGATAGCTGGTTGCCGAAATCAGCCAGGAAAGTTCCTTCGCGGATGTCGATTACCAGCGCGGCGCGCTCAATGCCCTTTTCAGTGCCACCCGCGTTAACGAGTCTGGCAAAGGTCGGAAGCAAGGTGATGGGAAGATTATCTACGCAGAAATAGCCAAGGTCTTCAAAAGCATTTGTGGCTGACGACATTCCGGAGCCGCTTAATCCCGTGATGATTACGACGTCGGGACCGTCGGTGCCGGCTTTTCGCCCAGTCTTTTTTGTGCGCCCCATATTAGGCCGTCAAGTCTTCATCACTGCTGGGAGCTTGGTTATCAGAACACGCGCCTCGCGGGTCTGAATCGGGCGCTCATGCGGCCCGAAAGGCATTGCGGTGGGACTTGTCGGAGCGATGCCCAATTATTGGTTTGAACTACGGTTCGATAAGTCCATAGTTTCCATCGGAACGTTTGTACAGCACTCCAACTCTCTCTGTATCCGCATCGCGAAAAACCAGGAACTGATCGGGATCGGCGGAAAGCCGCAGCGCCGCCTCTTCGGCAGTCATTGGCTTAATTGAGTAGCGCCGTGCCGCAATTATTCTCGGTGGACGCGGCGTAGCTTTGATTTGTCCATCCGGCGTTGGCGCCACCGCGGCGGTGCGCCGGGCGCCCTGTCTCCGGTCAACAATCTTTTGTTTTAGTTTCAGCGACTGTTTTTCGATCTTGGCTATCGCCCGAGTCAAGGCCAGATACATGTCCGCGTTGATGTCTTTCGCAGTCAGCGTGTGGTCGCGCCAATGGACAATCAATTCCGCAATGTGCCGGTTTTTCTCCACGTCAATAACCACATGCGCCCAGGCCGTAGTGCCGTCGAAAATGTGCGCCAGCTTCTTGAAATGATCTTCGACGTGTTTGCGAATCGCGCCAGTGACTTCAACGTGCCGACCGGTGTACTCAAACTTCATAATGGCGGTTCCCCTCTCAAGTTCAATTGTGGGATCAAAAATGGGATGCCGCTTTCAGGCGGCGTTGTCTGGACTGCTGCGCTCGTCGCTTGAGGCTCACCCAACTCTCAAAGGCGGCACTCCAAACACCCGAGGGGGCTAACTTGATATCAGACCACGGCGCGCCGCTCTCGCGAACCCGGGATACTCATCTGATCGCGATACTTGGCTACGGTTCGGCGCGACAACTTAATTCCGTCTTTGATCAATATCTTTACTACCTGATCGTCAGTTATTGGGCTATGTGAATCTTCTTCTTCGATGAGCTTCTTGATCTTCAACTTGATAATACGCGTTGAGATCTCCTCGCCGTCTTCGTTCATCATGCCTTCCGTAAAAAAGCGTCGCAGCTCGAGTACTCCCTGAGGCGTGTGCGCATATTTACGGTTGACCACTCGAGAAACCGTCGACAGGTGCATTCCGATGTCTTCGGCAATGTCTTTCAGCATCATTGGCTTGATGTGCTGCACACCATGGTCGAGAAAATCCTTCTGCCGGTGGACCATCGATTCCACGACTTTGTAAATCGTCTGCCGCCGGTGCTCGATGTTACGCAACAGATCTACCGCCGACCGCATTTTTTCGCGAATAAAGCTTTTGGTTTCGTTGCTCACGTCCGACTTGCCCAGCATCTGTTGATACTGCTGGCTGACGCGAAGTCGCGGGTTACCATCATCGGAGAAATAGATAACATAATCTTCATCGTCTTTATCCAGTTTCTCGATGTAGATTTCCGGACTGATCAGCACCGGCTCTTCAGACGAATAGCGACGGCCCGGATAGGGATCAAGCGTGCGAATAAACTCCAACTCAGCCAGCAACATATCAACGTCGCTGTTGATCTGTTTTGCGAGATGCGGAAGTTTGTGCTGCTGCAGGTCGGCCAGATGATTCTGAATCAGGCTCACGGCCAGCCTGTCGTTTTCGCCCAGCACTTCAATTTGCACCAGGAGGCACTCACGCACATCGCGAGCGCCGCAGCCGACAGGATCGAGACGCATCAACTCCTGTCGAGCGTTTTCGACTACTTCCTCTGTCCAACCGCCCATCGCAGCGATCTCTTCATTTGTAGCATTCAGTCGTCCGTCCGCATCAAGGTTGCCGATAACGCTAACGGCGGCATCGCACACCGTCGTTTCAATCTGACTCATGTGGAGTTGCCATTCCAAATGATCGGCAAGCGAGGGAGGGCGAGTCAAAAACTGCTCAAAGGTCGGTGCGTCTTCCTTGTATTCGATCTCCTGCGTCTTGTATCCCGGGTCAAGATAATCCTGAAACTCCCGGCCGAAATCTATCTCTTCAAAAGCATCGTGCGCGCCTTCCTCTCCCTGATGCTCTTCACCGCCTTCACCCGATTCGCCGGCCCCAAATTCTGAGACTTCGCCTTCAGTTCCAGAGCCTACTGAAGACAAATCGAGTTCACCCGAACCGTTGGACGACGGACTACCCAGCTCTGATTCGCTGGCCTCAAGGCGAGGCGAATCTGGCGCGGCGCCTTCGTCGGAGCTGGCCAAATGATCGAGAATTTTCTCCGCAATCTCACCAACCTCTTCCTGCGAAGCAACCTCTTCGAGGACAGGATTCTCGAGCAACTGCTGCTGAATAAGGTCAGTCAGCTCGAGAGTAGTCATCTGCAACATCTCGATGCGTTGCCGCAACTGCGGCGTCAGCACGAGGCGTTGAGAGAGGCTGGTAGTTAGCTTAAGAGACATTGCTCAGATCAACCGTAAAGCGTCCGAATTATGCTGCTTATTATTTTGCGAACCGAAGCGCGCAGGGGGATTATACTCGATTCACTATCGAATGTGCGCGCCTGATTAACTTTGATCTTACATGCGGAATTTTTCGCCGAGATAAAGTCGCCGCACTTCTGCGTCTTCTGTCAAATCTCGCGGAGCTCCCGAAACAAATATGCGGCCATCGGCCATTATATAAGCTCGATCCGTGACGCCCAGCGTTTCTCTCACATTGTGGTCGGTAACCAGAATGCCAATCCTGCGATTGCGTAAATAAAGGATGACATTTTGAATGTCGTCTACTGCTTTCGGATCAATGCCGGCGAACGGTTCATCAAGCAGGATGAACTGCGGATCGGTCGCCAGCGCGCGGGCTATCTCCGTTCGTCGTCGTTCGCCACCGGAAAGCTGATCACCTTTCGTGTTACGAACGTGCGCGATCCCAAATTCTTCGAGAAGTTCTTCCAATCTGGTCAGCCGCTCGCGGCGTCTGAGGCCCATGGTTTCCAGGACCGCAAGAATATTTTGCGCCGCCGTCATCTTGCGAAAGATCGAAGGCTCCTGCGGCAAATACCCGACGCCCAACCGAGCCCTTAAATACATCGGCAACCTGGTGACATCCCGTTCGCCCAGACTTACCAATCCGGCATCAGGGCGCTCCAGTCCAACAATCATGTAGAAGGTAGTGGTCTTGCCGGCGCCGTTTGCGCCCAATAGTCCAACCACTTCACCGCGCTCCACATGGAGGCTGACATCATCAACCACTCTCCGCCCACCGTAACTCTTTTGCAGATGAGCACCCGTCAACGCCGTATCGGAGGGCTGGCGCGCGGGCTGTTTCGAAGCCAACGAAGCTGGCTCCTGGTTTCCCACCACCTCAACAGTCTCGGTTGATGTGCTCATTGGTGCTCTGGCGGAAATTCGCTCGTCAGCAGGAGCTCGGTCCTCAAGCCCCTCGCTCTCGGTCGGGCTTGTATATGATTACGGTTTCCTAACCTTATGTACTGACCGCACTCGCCCAGGCGATTGTGGACCTCTGACATCGTCGGCTGTCACTCTACCGTCCGCCATATTGAGGGTCAAACGGCCGCCTTCAGTGCTTCCTTTTTCCAGGTCTTCCACTCTCGCCGGATTGCCTTTGAGGACTGCGACTTTGCTGGCTGCAGTGTATTCCACCCAATCTCCGGTGCCTTTGCGATTGGGCTGCGTGAGGACAACGTTTCGCTGCGCCACTGTCTTTTCCACTTCGCTCGATTCCTTGTGCAGGTAAACGTCAGCCACGCCGCCAACAACGCGATCTGTTTCCTGACGAATATCAACGTCACCTTCGTAGTGCAACGTGCGGCCAGGTTCCGAATAGGACATGTAATTCGAAGTCGCATAGACGGGAACCAGTGTATTCCCGGCGGTGGTTCGTTTCGAATTGTAGACCTGGCTCTGCACTCGTCCATTTCCTTCCATTTTCTTTTCGTTCATGTGAATCGCCAGCTTGTCTGCCCGCACGAAATTGTCGTCCTGCCACGCGCGTGCATTGCCGGTGTAAATTGCCACGCCGCTGTCGCGATAAAACTCGGCTCTATCGCTGACGATGTAAACCGGACTCTTAACTTTCGAAAAAGGCACGGCCCCGTTGGTTTGTTCCTGGCTGTAGTAAGTTGTCGCAGTTTTCCCGCGACTGTAAGAAATGTTGCTCGCCAGATTGGAATCCAACTCGATAGCTTTGGTCCGCGCCCGCGCGTCCCAGACGGTCGGCTCACCGCCGCGCAAGCGGATCGTTTGGTCGTCAGCCGTGTAGGAAATGTTATTCGCTACTCCGTTTCGATCGTTCTCGTTAAACTTCGCATCACCTTGAGCATCAGTGCGTTCGATGGCTTGCGTTTCTTTGGTGAAGACTGCCGTCATCTTTTGGGATGTCAGTACCCGAGTGCCTCGGTTCTGGGTCTTCTGCACAGGCTCAATCACCGCCTTCGAGCCGCCGGATGCAACGAAGGATTTCGCAAGATTTCCGGTTTCAAAGAAATCGCAGTCGATGCGCGGGGCCGTCAGTGTTTGGGTATCAGCCTTCTCGTTCTTGACGACTGGTTCAACAAACAACTCTGCGTTGCCGACAGCCTCGGCTTTTTCGAGATCGCGACCGTTGGTGCGCCAGATTAATTTCACCGTGTCTGCGGTGAGTCGTTTGTTGGCCGCCCGGGGATCATTCGCTCTCGACTTGGGCGCGGCGAGCGTGATCACTGACCGACCTTCCGTGCGCATCTGTTTCATCAAGCTTCGCTCGCCCTGAGCCTGAAACAGAACTTCAATCAAGCTGGCGCCACTCAGATTCAAATCCGAGTCCGCGTCGAGCGTTTTCGCCGACGCATCTCGCATGGCAAATCCCTTTTCGATCTGTTGATCCTTATCGAAGTAGAAATCCATGTCGGCAGATCTAACTTCAGCGCTGCGCCCTTCCTGCATCGAACGCAGATAGGCATTTCCCCGTATCTCAAGCTTCTGAACCTGCTTCTTGTCAGTCAGCACCGCGTAGAGATTATCGCCGCTCAACAGATCCCGATCCTGTTCCGTGGTCACCCCGCCCGTGAATGAAAGTTTGTTTCCTGCCTGTTCGAATACCGCGTGAGCCGCACGGATATTTACCGGACGCGCGCGCGACGAAACCTTGCCCTTCGTATTCTGCAGGGCCTCCGGTGCCACCGTTATTTGCACGTCTTTCTTCAGTTCCAGTTTCTTACTGGCCGAAAACACCAGGGCGCCGGTGGATTGACCGGAAACGTTTTCACGTTCGAAGGAAATGGGCGCGTCGGTTTGGGCCACTTCGTTGTCCTTGGTGGCAAAGTGGTACGCAATCGACTCAGTGTTTACCTTCAAGGCGTCCTTCGTTTCAATCTTGACGCTGCCCTGAAACGTTAGAATTGAATTGGCTTGATCGTAAATCGCTTTATTGGCGCTGATTTGATCGGGCTTATCGCCGACGGACGGGTAAACGGAAAGGTTGACCTGATCAAGCTCATGATGGCCGTCAGAAAACGTAATGTCTCGCGCGGCCCTGATCCAGAGGTAAAGCCGATCGCCTTTCATCATCCGCTGTTCATAGCCTTCGATGATTCCGGTGATTTCTTTCGACAGTTCCGGCGTTTCAGACTTGAGGCGGAATGGCGTGTTATGTCGCAGGCGATAATAAGAGATCGCCACAAACACCAGTGCGGCGATTAAGACGAGGAGAGCAGCGGCACGCACAACCAACGGCGCGCGCGCGCGCAGTCCGATAGCAAACGCTCTTTTTCGGTTAATCTCCTGCATGGTTCAAGTCGAACGCCTCACATCCTGCACCGACAACTGCAAAAACGTTTCGCCGCCCCATTTGCTCGTTTCTATTGTGTAGGCCATATCGACCCGGCCTTTCAAAACATCAGCATTGTCGGCGCCATTCCACCAGATTGTTTCCAGTGGACGGCGCTGTGGCCCGGCGACAGTCATTTTCAGATGCCGATTTCCAATTAGACGTGGTTCCGTGAGGATGCACAAGTTGTGCGCCTCGAATATGGGCCGGAGATTGCCTGCTCCAAACGGCTCCAATAATTGGGTTTCACCCACAAAATCGAAAGTAATCTGCTCAGTTGGGAGCGCGGCATCAATATGAACACACGGTTGCAAATCTTCATCGGTCAAGCAAGAGGCAGCGTGGAGATTGAGTCGTCGTCGAAGCTCAGGGATGCGGTCGGGCTTGATCGTTATTCCCGCCGCATGCGAATGACCACCAAATTTTTCAAACAAATCCGCGCATGAAGTCAAACCGTCCAAAAGATGATAAGGCTCGATGCTGCGGCCTGAACCGTGGGCGACACCGCTTTCCGCGTCACTTGAAAACACGACGCACGGACGATTTACTCTTTCGGCAATCTTCGATGCTGCGATGCCAATCACGCCCCGGTGCCAGCCCTCCCCGACGATAACTGCAACGTACGACTCTGCCAGACTGGTCTCGACGCTTTCCAACTCGGAGATCGCCAACTCCACGATCTGACGCTGCACTTCCTTGCGTTCCTGATTGCGCTCATCAAGATGCTTCGCCAACCGCCGCGCCTCGCCCATATCTCGGGTGCTAAAGAGTTCCACCACGGCCCGAGCCGCATCCATTCTTCCGGCAGCGTTGATTCTCGGACCAAGCCGGAACCCGATGTCGTATGAAGTCATTCCGGCGCCGTCGCCGCAACCCGCCACCTCCATCAAGGCTCTTAGGCCTGGATTAGTCGCCTGCGCAAGATCCTTCAAACCGAGCGCCACGATCGTCCGATTTTCGCCGGTTAGTTTTGCTACATCGGCTACCGTGCCGATCGCGACAATCTTAAGGAAGGCGTTTATCTGCGACTCACGTCCGCGCGCACGAAACAAGGCCGAGACGAGTTTGAAAGCAACTCCGACTCCGGCGAGGGTCTTGTCCGGATAAGAGCATCCGGCTTGATTTGGATTCAGCACGCAGTAGGCCGGCGGCACGCCCTCTCCTTCGTCCGGAAGATGATGGTCCGTGATGATTACGTCGAGGCCGCTATCGCGCGCCCAGTAAAGTGGTTCATGAGCGCGGATCCCGCAGTCAACACTGATGACTAGACGGTAACCTTCGGCAAACGCGCGTTCGAGTGCATCCTGACGAATGCCGTAGCCTTCTGTGAATCGATGCGGAACATGAAAGCCGGTGCGCGCACCCAGCAGGTTTAGCGCGCGCAGCAGGACGGCGGTCCCGGTTGTTCCATCCACATCGTAATCACCATAGACAAGGATTCGTTCCTCCTTGTCGATCGCGGCCAATAAACGCCCGACAGCCTCGCCCATGCCCAGCATGAGGTAAGGATCTTGTAGTTGATCGTAAGAAGGGTTCAGGAAGCTCTGAGCGGAAGATTCATCGGCACAGCCGCGAGAAACGAGGAGTGCAGCAAGGATTGGGGAAACACTGAGAACGCGAGCAAGCTCGGCGACTTCTTTGGTATTGTGCTCATGCCGGATCCAACGTTTGGAATTCATGTGAGGTCAGGCAATTGGTTCAAATTATTCGCGCGACACTTATTCAGCAAACCAGCCATCATCATCCAGTAGCTTAACACCGATACGACGACGGCCATCAATCTGATCAGTCCAAACGCCGTTAACTTCCGCCTCGAGCTCGCGCCCAAAAGGTGGTGTTAGTCTTACTGTCGCTCCAAGTGGAACTTCGGGGTCGAGAATAATGGTGGCGCCGCCGCGGCTAATTTTAATCGCCTGAGCTTTAACATTGAAAGCCTGGCCAGCTACAGTTTTCCCCTCAACCTCGAGCGCAAACTCGACTGGCACCCGGGGATTGCGAGGCCGCTGGGAGGGCAGAGTCGCACCTCGGGAATCTTTTTCACTCATAAAAATCTCACCGCCCTTTTAAAAGAATTATTTAGAGATTGGCCCATTGCCGGCCGGGGAGGAAGAGGGGCAGAACCAGTTTACCTGATGCAGGAAAACTTTGGATAGCATTTTGATCGTGGAATAGCATCCGACGGGTTCCAGATTTCGTTGCTTCGTCACCATTTGCAAATTATCCGGCATCCGCAGTGACGTAACCTCCGAGCAGCGCAAACATGATAGCGCCGCCGACAATAAGCCGGTAGGCGACAAAAATTGCGGTGGAATGCTTGCGAAGATAACGCAGCAGAAACCAGATCGACGCATATCCCACCAAACCTGAAACGATCGTCGCCACCACCAGCGGAAGGTAAGTGCCTTCGGGAAGTTTGTGTATTGCTTCCCTCAACTCCAGGAGTCCACTGGCGGCAATTGCCGGGATTGATAACAGAAACGAAAACCTTGCTGCAGTTTCGCGGTTAAGCCCGGCGAAGAGACCCCCCATGATTGTCGAGCCCGACCGGCTCGAACCCGGAACCAGCGCCAGCACCTGGGCAAAACCCACAGCCAGGGCGTCACCCAATCGTAGCTCATTCATGGATCGCTCTCGCTTGCCTACACGCTCCGCCAGAGCCAACAGCAGGCCAACCACAATCATCATCGTCGCTATCACCCACAGATTTTTTGTAAACGTACCTTCAATCTGTTTCTTGAACGCGAGTCCAACAATGGCGACAGGTAGCGAACCGACAATGACAAGCCATCCCAGCCATGCTTCCGGAGACAGCCGCACGCTCCCGTCCACGCGACTCTTGCCCGTCAGTATTGCAATGTGATCTTGAACAAAACCACGCGTGATGTTGTAGATGTCTCCGCTGAAGTAAACCAATACGGCGATCAGCGTGCCGAGTTGAATCACCGCAATGGTGGCGGTGGTTTGCTCAGCCTTGAGGATTGGTTCGACCGCGTTGTAAAGGCCAACCAGTCGCGCGGCAAAAACCAAATGCGCGGTGGAGCTGACGGGAATGAATTCAGTTAGTCCCTGGACGATGCCCAGGATGATGGCTTGAAGAATGGTCATTGGTTGGTCAGTGGCCGGTGGTCAGATATCAGTGGTCAGTGGTCAGTGATCAGTGGTCAGTGATCAGTAATTCGTTACCTGTTAATCATGGTCGTCTTATTCGTTCAGTAACCACGTGGTCTGGCCACTGACCACTGGCCACTGACTGATCATTCCCTAAACGAATTCTTTCGCGAAATTCGATCATACATCCAAATCGGCATGATCATACTGGCGCGCACAATCGTCGCAAGCTGCCAGGGGAAAGAGTATGTTTTCTTCCGCTTCTCAATCGCTCGGACGATCCTTTTCACCGCATCGTCCAGCTCCAACAGGAAAGGCAATTGTGCGTGACGGCCTGATGTCAAAGCGGTCTTAATAAACCCAGGGTGGATAATGGTTACGTCAATGCCGCGCGGTTCCAGGTCCAGTCGAAAGCTTTCGAAGAAGGCAGACACAGCAGCCTTGCTGGCACAATACGCGGCGGACTTCGGTAATCCACGATAAGCGGCGAGGCTTGAAATCACTACGAGATGACCCTGGCCTCGCTCAATCATTTGCGGCACAACTGCCGTTGCGCTGTTCGCGGCGCCGATCACGTTGATGTTAATCACTTCGGCAACTTCCTCGCCGCGCAAGTCCGCCGCATGCTTCGTCGGCCCAACACCGGCGTTGGCAATCATCACATCAATCGGACCAAGCTCAGCGCTGATGCGTTTGACTGCCTCACCCAAAGAATCCGAGTTCCGCACATCAGCCGGGAATGCGAGCCCCTTGCTGCCCAGCGCTGCAATTTCTCCAACCAATTCGTCCAGCGCATCGACACGCCGGGCAATTAAGCCCAACCGCGCGCCGCGCCGAGCAAGCTCCAACGCCAGCCCGCGCCCGATTCCGGACGACGCGCCCGTGATCATTACCACCTTATCTGTCCAGTGATTCAATTGGTTTTGGATTTTTTCTGCGTAATCGGCGTAATTGGCGGATTTAGACCTGAACAACTACCGGCATGATCACCGGCTTCGCACCCGTCAGCTTTTGAATAAACCGCTTCAGCTCCACTCGCACGTGCTCTTTGAGAAGTCCCTCGTCATTAAGCGTCTGTCGTGAAGCGCCGGCAATCGCGGCGGTGACCACACGTTGGGCGTCTTTCATCATCCCGTTACCGGCGTCGAAACCACGCACTCCCTGCTCAACAATCTCCGGCGGACTTTGCAGCTCGCCGGTTTGCTCATTAATCGTTACCACGACGGTGAGCATTCCTTCAGAAGCAATCTTGCGGCGCTCGCGTATCGTCGCGCTTTCAATTTCCTCAAAGCCACTGTCATCGATAAAGGTGCGGCCGATCTCTCGTTTTCCAACCACGACCGCGCGCTCGCCATCCAGTTCGAGCACATCGCCGTTTTCTATGAGGACAATATTCTCTTCAGCATAGCCGAGATGGTTTTTGACAAACTCCTTGTGGCGAAACAGCATGCGATACTCGCCATGGATGGGCACTACAAACTTCGGCCGCACAGCTTCAGTCATGATGCGAATGTCTTCCTGCGATGCGTGACCACTGACGTGGACCAGCCGGCGCTTCTCCTCGATGATGTTCGCGCCGCGCTTGTAGATCATTCCAATCATCCGTGAAATCAAACGTTCGTTTCCCGGAATGATGCGGGCCGAAAGCACTACCGTGTCACCCTCGTCAATCGTTAGTCCCTTGTAACTTTGCCCCGCCATCTGCGACAGCGCCGCGCGCGACTCGCCCTGGGAACCGGTCACCAGGAAAACCACACGATGGTTCTTTAACTGTTTCGCTTCATTAAGGGGCACCAGCAAACCGTCGGGAATGTCCAGATAGCCAAGCCGATCAGCAATTTCAACATTCTTCAGCATCGAACGGCCCAGCACGCAAACCTTTCGATTGAACTGCTGCGCGATGTCGAAGACGATCTGCAGACGATGAATCGACGACGCAAAGGCCGCCACGATGATCCGGCCCTTGGCTTCACCAAATATCTCTTCAAAAGCCGGAATCACTGCCCGCTCCGAAGGGGTGCGGCCGGGAACAGTGGCGTTGGTGGAATCCGAAAGCAGGGCCAAGACACCTTCCTGACCAAGACGGCGGAATGAACGCAAATCAATCGGCTCCCCTATCACCGGCGTCTCATCCACTTTGTAGTCGCCCGTGTGAATGATAGTGCCGACCGGAGTTTTGATGGCGAGCGAAAAGCAATCAATTAACGAATGCGAAACGCGTATAAACTCAACGCTGAAAATGCCTATCTCAACTTCATCGCGCGGCTCCACGCGATGCAGTAAGGTATCGCCCCGCAGGTTGTGTTCGTCGAGCTTGCTCTCGGCAAGTCCGGCAGTGAAATGGGAACAGTAAACGGGTACGTTGAATTTCTTGAGCAGGTAAGGTAGCGCGCCGAGGTGGTCTTCGTGACCGTGTGTGAGAACTATCGCTGTAATGTGGTCGCGATATTCTTCAAGGAAATCAAAATTGGGAACACAAACATCAACGCCGTATGCGGTCTCTTCGGGGAAACCCATGCCCGCATCGAGAATCAGCATCTCGTCTTCATAGCGCACGGCCATGCAATTCATCCCAAACTCGCCAATACCGCCGAGCGGGATAATCTCTAAGACGCTGCTCACTTTTAGTTGTTACTCGACTCTCCGGGCATGCTGCACCGTGTATTTCATGTGGTAATCGCGGGGACTAAACAATCAATGCAGTATAGCACGACGTAAGCGAAGCCGAACCCGCAGGTCAGCGGCGACAGCAAGTCGTTTACGATGTGTTTGGTCCTATCGATGAGATTGTTAAGGTTGCGAATTAGTGATACAAGGCTGATTAATATGACTCCCGGTTCTCTTCGCCTCAAGCTAAAGCTGCTTATTTTTACCAGCATCGGCGCTGGAATAGTATCAACCGTCAGCGGAGGGAAATTCGCTTTCGTTTGGTACAACATCAGTATGATCTGCGTCGTAGCCGTTGTCCTTGCGTGGAGTCTTATCGAGTTAGTCCAGACCAGGCGGTAAATCCAGCTGGCTATATCTTCGACCTTTTTTCCAGTTACTCGTCGCCGGCTTTGAGGGTTACAATTCGCGCATGACAAGAAACATTTTCCCTGTCCTCGTCTTGATTACTTTTACTCTAGCACTGGCAGCTCAGGTCGTCGCCGCGCCGCGCACGATGCGGCTCGACTATTACCACACGGGGGATGCGAAACGTGAATTCTTCAGCGTCGATCGCGTAGTGCTCGAACCACTTACCTGGCCCGGCAACCTCGCTAAGAACATTGACCAATCCAATCTGGGCAAATATTTCTTCGAGGTGCGCGAGCAAAAGTCGAAACGCGTTCTTTACTCGCGCGGCTTTGCCTCAATTTATGGAGAATGGGAAACGACTGACGAAGCCGCAACGATGCTGCGGACTTTCAATGAGTCTCTGCGCTTCCCTGCTCCTGATGCGCCCGTTGAAATCATTTTGAGAAAGCGCGACGCGAAGAATGCGTGGATTGATATCTGGACGACCTCGATAGATCCCAAAGACATTTTTATTGACCGGTCGAAAGCGCGCGCGCCGGCGCCGTTGATTCCAATTCAGAAAATGGGGGATCCGGCCACGAAAGTTGATTTCCTGATTCTGGGTGACGGCTACACCGCGGCTGAGGCTAAAAAGTTTGAGGCAGACGCGCGACGGCTTACAAAGGTGCTGTTTTCAACCTCCCCCTTCAAGGAACATCAAAACGATTTTAATGTATGGGCCATCTGCCCGCCGGCGCTGGAAAGCGGTATCTCGCGACCTTCAACCGGCATCTATCGTGATTCTCCATTAGGTGCGACCTACGACGCCTTCGGCTCTGAGCGTTACGTACTAACCTTCGACAACCGAGCGATGCGTGAGACGGCTGCCTTCGCGCCTTATGAATTCATCGAGGTGCTTGCCAACAATCGAACGTATGGCGGCGGCGGAATTTTCAATCTCTACAGCACTGTTGCTGCCGATAACGGTTTCGCGGATTACGTTTTTGTGCACGAGTTTGGACATCACTTCGCTGCATTGGCCGATGAGTATTACACCTCGCCCGTCGCTTACGCGCCGGCAACTGAACGAATCGAACCCTGGGAAGAAAACGTCACCGCTCTGCTCGACCCCACCAGGCTGAAATGGAAAGATCTCGTCCTGCCGGACACGCCGCTGGCCACTCCCTGGAGTAAAGATGCTTACGAAAGCGCCTCGCGCGAATATCAAAAACGGCGCGCGCAGATTCGCAAAGACAACCGGCCGGAAAGCGAAATGGAAGCCCTCTTCCGGGAAAACCTGGCCCACGAGCAGGCGATGTTTCGAAAAGAAAAATACTTCGGACGCGTGGGAGCCTTTGAAGGCGCGATGTATGAAGCCAAGGGATACTACCGGCCCGAAGTGGACTGCATCATGTTTTCGCGGACCAACACTTTCTGCGCTGTCTGTCGTCGCGCGATCGGGCGAGTGGTTGAGATGTATACGTAGTTGCGGGAGCTACTTTTGTGAACATTATGTATCGGCGCTCAAAACTTTGCATCGCGGCCATCCTGATTGCGTTTCCCGCAATCCCGACGCAAGCACGCGAATCCCGCGAGTCCCAAGACCTCAAGGAGCTCTCGCGGCTCGAATCCGTCTGGAACGAGGCGCACCTGCGTGGAGATGCTGAAGCGCTCGATCAACTCTGGGCCAGCGACTTGATCGTCACGGTCCCGGATATGCCGGTGATGGACAAGAATGAAGCCCTGGCGGTAGTGCGTTCGGGAAGAATAAAGTTTCGGCGGTATCAAACCTCCGACTTGCGCACGCGCCTTTATGGCGATACCGCGGTCGTCACCGGACAACTTTCAAGAGAGCGTGATCCCGCGAACAACGAATTTGAGGACGACTGGCGGTTCACCAAGGTTTATGTTCGGCGCAAAGGGCGCTGGCAGGTGGTCGCCTGGCACGGTTCACACGTGGGCACATCCTGATTGCGAAAGTAAATAATGATGCTGAATTTTTGCCGCTTGCCCTTGTTCCTGTTGACCCTGGCGCTAACACCGCTCCTGGTTCCTTCCGATCTTCAGGCCCAGCCTTCCGGGGGAAAGCTTCCTCCCGAAGCTGGGCCTGTAACCACACGCGCCAAGCACAGTAGCCCGCCAGCTAATGCTTCAAAGAAGAACGTCAGCGCCAAATCTGGAGCGACCAAGGCGACGAAGAACACTTCCACCCGTTCAGTAAAGTCATCAATGCCGGCTGCAGGAGCGATTGATGGAAAATGGTGGACCACCGGAAATGGTTTTGGTGATTCGGAGGTTGTGTTTACTCAAAGTGGCCCAAATGTATCGGGTGTCATCAGGTTTGCGGACGGGCGCACCGGCACGATCGAAGGAACCTTCACGGGGAAGAAATTGAACCATCGCTGGTCAGACTCCAAAGGTAACGGCGGTTCAGGATGGCTGGAGTTAAGTTGGAACAACTTCTTGGGCGGCCCATGGCGCAATCAGCAAGAGCGCAACGGCTCATGGACGCTCGTCCGCCTCGAAGGCAGATGGTGTTTTGGTGGTAGCCGCAACCGCGCTCGTACCGTCACGCATGACGCGCGCGGTAGACTGACCTCATCGCCGAGGACGGCACGCCTTACAAGGGCCGTTTGGAAGGACCGCTTATCTTTTTGGATTCTGACCTCATGACTATCGAAGGAAAGATGAACTTCAGGCACAACCGCGTGGAGTGGTCCAGCGGCTTTTTCTGGACCTGGTGCGGACGCTAACAACAATGAACCAGGGTTCGAGCGGCGTTGAGTCCGGGACCCGGTCGCTACCCCGACGAGTCGGGGTTCTGTATTTGTCGACCCACACAAGTACTCTTACTGCTGACATGGAGGGCTTCTCGCACTTGAGCGTTACTTTTTGTGCAATGCCAGGCAGCGTGGTTTCCTAAAGCGCGAGCCACTGACCGGTGTCTTTGAAAAGCGATCCACCAGGAGTAATGGATAATGACGCGCCCTCCGGCACAGCTTCTCAAGTTTCTTCAACCTTATGATCGCGAGGTTCAGGATCTCGCCTTGAAGCTGCGTGTGTTGGTGCTCGATGAGATGGGGCCGTGCCATGAAAACATTTACGACGCCTACAGCGCGGTGGCGATCGGTTACGGCTTTTCCGATCGACTGGGAGATGGAGTGTTCCACATCGCCGTCTATGCGAAGCATGTGAACCTTGGATTCAACCATGGCGCAACCCTCGCGGACCCGTTGGGAATACTCAAGGGGTCGGGTAAACACATTCGCCACATCACCATCAAGACACCTGCCGATCTCGCAAGGCCTGAGCTTCGCGCGTATGTGCGACGTGCGCATCAGTCTGCACTGGACGACGCCCGAAAGCTTGGTGAGCAAACGCCCAAAACCGATCGCACAGTTTCAACTGTGAAGGCAATCTATGCGAGGAAACGGCGCCCCACTTCAAAGTCGTGAAACTGCCTGGTGGTCACGACTGATCATCAAAGGAACAAACATCGCCTCGCGGCGTGACAGCCTTATCTCAGGACCCGGTTGTTAGTCAGATTATTCCAAAGTCAGAAAGGAAAACCATGAAACGCACTCTGCTCTTAACGCTGTTGTTATTGGTTCCTGGATTCGCGTTGGTAACCCGAAGTTCCAGCCAGGACGGCGCCGATGCTGATAGTAAAGCGTCTGGTGGAAAATGGGAGTATCTGGTCGTTGCCGGCCCAAGTACGACAAACTTCACCCCAACCGGAAACTCGCGCATGCGCAAGGAAGATAGTGGATTCGGACGCGAAGCATTCGTGCTTGAAGCGCATCTCGACAAGCTTGGCTCCAGAGGTTGGGAACTCGTCTCGGTTTCTGGAGCGACGATGGATCCGGTCTATTACTTCAAGCGCCGCAAGTGATGCGAGAGATCAATTGATGATCGAACAAATGCCCGCTCTTTTCTTCGCACACGGTAATCCGATGAATGCAGTGTCGCAGAATGCTTACACTGCCGGCTGGGCGGCCATCGGCCGTTCTATTCCCCGTCCCAAAGCAATTCTCTGCGTTTCCGCTCACTGGTACATCCCCTTCACGGCCGTCACGGCGATGAGTTCTCCGCGGACCATTCACGATTTTGGTGGATTCCCGCAAGCGCTGTTCGAGGTTGAGTATCCCGCGCCCGGCAGTTCTGACCTCGCGCAGCTTGTGCGAGACCTAATCACTCCTCTGCCACTCTCAAATAATCCGGTTCGACTGGATTATTCCTGGGGTTTGGATCACGGAACCTGGTCAGTGCTCTGTCACGTTTTTCCGCATGCAGATATTCCCGTAGTCCAACTCAGTATCGACGAAACGCGGCCTGCTGAATTTCATTATGAGGTGGGAAGACGTCTCCAGCCGCTGCGCGATGAAGGCGTGTTGGTGATTGGCAGCGGCAACATCATCCATAACCTCCACACCTACGCCTGGGGTAAACATGAGGTTGCACCGTTTGACTGGGCGGTGCGGTTTGAAACCCTTGCGCGCCGGCTGCTCCTCGATGGCGATGATGCAGCCCTCGTCGGATACGAATCGCTTGGGCGCGACGCACTGCTCTCCGCGCCCACGCCCGATCATTTCCTGCCATTGCTCTATGTGCTAGGCCTTCGTCGTGCGAATGATGTGGTCACGTTCCCGGTCGAAGGCTTCGATGGCGGCTCAATCTCAATGCTCACTGTTCAGCTTGGCTAAGCATCAGCTCCTGCCGGCGTGAACCGCTTCCTTTCTTCAATTCTGATTCGTAAAAGAAAGAGCATGAGTGCCCCGGTTAGCGTGGTCGATGTGGGCCAACTCACCTCCTTCAGTCCACTTTTTTCCTCGAACGGAACAGCTTCGAGTTTTTGGAGTCTAACCTTCCATGCTCTCCGTGGAGTTACATCTTTCTTCGCCTACTTTGCTTTTCTTCGCGAAAACTTTGCGACCTTTGCAGTGAATGCCTTTGCGCGAAAAGATCACCGCAAAGACCGAAGTCTTTGCAAGGGAGCCCAAAGTATGAGAACGGGTGCAAGTTTCCCGGAGTCACGGCGTTCATCTGACAACGCTCGCAGCAGCGAATAGCTTGAACTCAGTAAGCGAGGCTGAACCATGAAAAATCTCTTCTTATTCACGCTGATTTCGGTCATGACTATTTTTCTCGGATTCGCGGGCTACGCGAAGCTGGCGCCGGTGGATATTCCGCCGGTGCATGAGGGCGTTTTCCTCCCCGTGAAAAAGTCGATGCGTGCTTTTCGGTCAGACCAGGAACTCAAGAACTACCTGAAAGAGCTGGCCGAGAAGCAAATACGCTTGCGACGCGATGATTCAACCAAAAGCGCGGGTTTAATGACAGCCAACGAAGCTGCCCCTGCCCCTGCCGCGACCGCGCAATCAGCCGCAGACGAAAAAGAGGAATCGGTAACGAATGTCCAGCATGCCGGCGTCGATGAAGGCGGCATCGTGAAGGTACACGGTGATCACCTTGTCGTGCTGCGTCGAGGGCGACTCTTTACCGTAGCCATAGGCGACGGCGCATTGAAGCCAATCTCCGCCGTTGACGCTTTCGCGCCGGACATCAATCCGGGTTCCACCTGGTATGACGAGATGCTGGTCTCCGGTGACACCATCGCCGTGATTGGGTATAGCTACGAACGTGGCGGCACTGAAATCGGACTCTTCAATATCGACTCGTCCGGCCAGCTTCGTTACCGGTCGACTCATCACATGCGGTCCAACGATTACTACTCCTCGCGAAACTATGCCAGCCGGCTGATCGGCAACAAATTAATCTTCTACACTCCGCTTTATCTGTCGCCGGACGCTGACGACCCCTTTGAGAATTTTCCGGCTGTCCGCAAGTGGCATAAGGGCGCCAAGCCTGGTGAGTTTCGACGTATTGCATCGGCAACACGGATCTATCGTGCTGAACGGCCGCTTAATTCAAGCTATGGACTGGCCCTGCACACCGTAACCAGTTGCGACCTCTCAAGTGATGACTTCCCCTGCGAAGCCACCGGCGTGATTGGACCAACCGGGCGTGTTTTCTACGTTTCACCCGAATCGGTTTACGTTTGGGTTACGGATTGGGCGCGCCGCGGACGACAACCGAAAGAGGAATCAATGCTCTATCGTTTGCCGCTCGATGGAACGAGTCCTAGCGCGCTCCAGGTTTCGGGTAGCCCAGTGGATCAGTTTTCATTTCTGGAAAGTAATGACGCGCACTTAAACGTACTGGTGCGGTCGAATGCGAAAGGCGACGGGATGTGGCAAGCGGAAGTTGCCGCCGGAGACGTTGCGCTAATGCGAGTACCGGTTACCAGTTTTTCAGACGGCAGCGAAGCGGTCCCTTCAACGAATTATCGGAGTCTGCCAAAACCAGAGGGTTACACTTTTCAAAATCGATTCGTCGGCGATTACCTGCTTTATGGCACGGGCAACGGCTGGGGAAGTCCGCAGAATAAATGGAGGGGGAGTCTCTTCGCGGTCTCATGGGCGGGTGGCGATCTTTCCTCTTTTTCTCTGGCGCATGGGGTGGATCGTATCGAGGCGATGGGCAAGAATGCGGTCATAGTAGGAACCAATGGAAGGGATTTGCATTTCACTTCCGTACGGCTGGACGACTCGCCTTCCCTGGCAGGTAGCTTTGCCCGGGCGGGCGCATCGCAGGGCGAACTGCGCAGCCATGGATTCTTCTACAAACCTGATGGTCCGGAATCTGGCGTGATCGGGCTGCCAATTAGCCTGCCAGGGCGACCCGGCTATCAACACCTGTTTGAATCATCAGCCGCAATTCTCTTTCTGCGAAACGACTCTTTGAATTTCGAAAGAGCAGGAGAACTCGCCGCGGATTCCGGTAGGGCCGTTAACGACAACTGTCGGGCGTCATGCGTTGACTGGTATGGAAACGCGCGACCGCTCTTCGTCAAGGGTCGTGTCCTCGCGTTGCTGGGTTACGAATTGGTTGAGGGCTCGCTGAACGATGGTCGGATCCGAGAACTGAGGCGCGTTAACTATGCGCCGCGCCGGATGGAAATTACGCGAAACTGAATTACCAGCGACAGACGGCAGGCGCAGAGCATTTTCCAATTGTCATTCGGCATTCGCGAATTCAACTTGGAAGTGCAACAAAACATTTGTTGCGCTTCGCCCCATAAGGGGGAGACGTTTATAGCCCGGGCCTGTCGTTTTCTATCGCGCTCCGTGGCTTTGCACCAAAAGTAGGATTCGAGTCTAGGTAGTATCTGCATTCAAGCGCCAACGGCGCGAAATGTAATAGCCTGGGCCAGCGGCCCAGGAGTCAATCGAGAGCAAAGATACTAAGCGCTGAAAGCGTGGAATAATGGTTACTTAGGAAATCGCGGCAATTCTTGGGTGGCCATTTCGCGCCTTCAGCGCTGGAAAAATGCGCCGTCATTGCCCAGGCCGTTGGCCTGGGCTTTTACATTTCGCGCCGTTGGCGCTGAAAGCAACCATCAACGACTTTTTGTGCAAAGCCGCGCTCCGTAGGAGCGAAAAGCTTGGTTATAGGTCAGAAGCTATAAACATCTCGCTCCGCTGGAGCGAAAACGGATTCCGCTGTTGCACTTGTAAGTTGAATCCGCTAATCATTTTTCATCGGTTCATTCGAAGGCTTCGGAACCCACTCACGTTTTCAGGATAATGAATGAGCCAATGAAAATTGAGAAATGACAAAATGGAAAATGGCTCTTTCCTGCCGCTCCTGCCGTCTGACGTCGGCTCTGCTACAATCCTTCACACAATGGACTGGACCAACTTGCCCACGATAAGCACGAGCCGTCTCTCCCTCCGTCAAATTACCGCGCAGGATGTCGACGATTTTTACGAGATCTACTCCAATCCGGAAGTTATGCGTTATTGGAGCACTCCGCCGCTACCTGACAAACAGGCGGCCAGCAAATTAATAGACGAGATTCAGGACGGATTTAGACGCCGGCAGATGCTGAAGTGGGGCATTGCGTTGCGCGCTGACGACTCTCTCATCGGCAGTGTCACTCTTTTTCATCCTGACTTCACCCACCGCCGAGTCGAGCTCGGTTACGCACTCGGTCGGGCGCATTGGAGGCAAGGCTACATGGGGGAAACACTGCGGGCCGTGCTCGGTTATGCTTTCGACACGCTCAACTTTCATCGGATTGAGGCGGACGTGGATCCGCGCAACGGGGCTTCAGTCCGCACCCTTGAGCGTCTTGGCTTTAAACGCGAAGGATATCTAAGGGAGCGCTGGCAGGTTAACGGTGAAATCCAGGACGCGTTCTTTTACGGCCTGTTGCGGCCAGACTGGGACGCTGTCAAATAGATCCCAACCCAAATCATAATCACGCCAGTGCAGCGCTAACAGACATTCGTGTACCGTTTCAAACTGCCCAGTCAACTCCTGCCGAATTTCACATTTTGATTTCTATCCTCCCTTCGCTAGCTAACTCCGACTTTTGAATGGGTCGAACGCCAAATCCTTTTTCGGAACAGTCGTTGCTAGTGGCTAGCCGGACTCCCGGAGTCTCAATAACAAAACAGCAGATCACTCATAAGTACGAGGAGGGGAAATACATGGGATTGTTTGACAAGATGTTCGGCGGTGGAGCTTCCGAAGCTGAGCAACAACAAGGCGCGCAGCAGCGCTTCAACGAACTGAAACAAAGGTATCAATCAGCACTGAACCTGGCTGACCAGCAACAGATTCAGTTTCAGAATCTGCACGTGCAGGACAACAAGCTGTTCATCAGGGCAACGGCCCCGTCAGAAGATGCGAAAAACAAATTTTGGGATCAACTCAAGCTGGTGAATCCCAACGCCGACGACGTTACCGCCGAAATCAGTGTCGACCAAACTCGGGCAGCAGCGGCGGCAGCCGGCGGTGGTCAGGGACAGGGTGGCCAGACTTATACCGTCAAGTCCGGTGACAATCTCTCGAAAATCAGCAAGCAGTATTATGGCAACGCGAATGAATACATGCGGATCTTTTATGCGAACCGAAACCTGCTGAATGATCCCGACAAGATTCAGGTGGGACAACAATTAGTGATTCCGCCAGATGACAAGGCGTAGGTCACGCGCCAACGGCAATCCAAGTCATTGGAATCTGAAGGAGGCACGCGAGTGTCTCCTTCTTTTTCAACTGGTGGTTTAGCTACATGGTAAAGCTGGGAGGTGTGCTACGCTTACGCGCAATTAAGAGCGTGTGTTTGTTTTAGGATATTCTTGCGCCGGGCCCCAAGGGAAATGCCTGACCTACTTGTAAACCTACTTGATCTTCCAGCGCTGGATCCCGTTCTGCGTGAAATTGAGAGCGCCGGAATTCTAATTCGGCGCGCCCAGCCTTTTGAGATCACGCGCGCTCGAACCTTCGTCGAAGAGTCTTTTTCCGTCGCCTGGGCCGATGAAATCTCAGTCGGTTTTGCCAACAAGCCAGTCTCGGTTTACTTTGCAGTTGTCGAACGGGAAATCATCGGGTTCTCCGCTTACGAGTGTACGCGCCGAGGTTTTTTTGGCCCCACCGGCGTATTGAAGAACAGACGGGGACGCGGCATCGGCAAAGCGTTGCTGCTTGCCAGCCTTTGGGGACTGCGCGAACTCGGATATGCCTATGCGATTATCGGCCGCGCCGGACCGATCGAGTTTTATGAAAAAGCCGTCGGCGCGATCGTTATTCCCGGCAGCGAACCCGGAATCTACACAAACATGCTGGATTAGTAACCGGCACGGCCTTTTGTAGACATTGCCTCCTTTTGCCGGCACAGCGTCAAACGAAATGCAAGACACCGCCGATCCTTCGCCAGCACCTTCCGCGAAAAAGCCGTTACCGAATTCCTCTGGTCCTCCCGGTCCCAAGGGCACACTCATTCAGGGTGTCATGCCGGAATTCACTCGGGACAGTCTCGCCTTCATTACTCGCTGCCGTGATTACGGCGATGTAGTGCGAATGCGTTTCCTCTATCAAACTGTTTACTTCCTCTACAGCCCCACTGACATTGAAATGGTGCTTTCCACCAACGCGAAAAACTTCATGAAAGCGCGAACGCTGCGCACGCCCTTTTTTCAACGGCTCGTCGGCAACGGCCTGCTAACGAGTGAAGGCGAGGAATGGCGACGCCAGCGCCGTTTGGCACAACCCGCATTTCACCGCCAGCGGATTAGTAGTTATGGCGATGTGATGGTCGAGTTTGCACAGCGTCTGATTGCTACCTGGGAGACGGGAGAAGAGCGCGACATCTATCGCGACATGATGCGACTCACGCTTGAAATTGCCGCGAAGACACTTTTCAACGCCGACGTGTCGGGCGACGCCGACAAGGTGCGGAACGTCTTATCGGAAATGGTAAAACCCTTTGCGGCCCAGGCCACCCTTAAATGGATCCTTGATAACCGGCTGCCGACGCGGGCGCATCGAAACTTTTTTGCAGCGGCGAAGGAGATCGACGAAATTGTCTACCGGATCATCGCTGAACGTCGTGCGAGCGGCGTCGATCATGGTGATTTGCTCTCGATGCTGTTAGCCGCCCATGACGAAGATGATGGCAGCCAGATGACTGACCGGCAGTTGCGCGATGAAGTGATGACGATCTTTCTTGCGGGTCATGAAACTACCGCCCTGACGCTCTCATGGACCTGGTACCTTCTGGCTCAAAACAGCGAAGCGGAAAGAACATTTCACGCCGAACTGGATGAGGTGCTTAATGGTCGTCCACCGACGATGGCAGATCTGCCTCGTTTGAAATACACGGAGATGATTGCAAAGGAGTCTATGCGCCTCTACCCGCCGGCGTTTGGTCTTGGGCGCGAGTCAATTGAGGAATGTGAAATTGGGGGCTATCGCGTACCGGCGAAATCGCAGGTATTCATGTTCCAGTGGGCCACGCATCGCGACCCACGTTATTTCGCCGAGCCAGACCAATTTCGGCCGGAACGGTGGACTGAAGAGTCCACTGAAGCGCTGCCGAAGTATGCTTACTTTCCATTTGGCGGCGGGCCGCGCGCCTGCATCGGCAACTACTTCGCCATGATGGAAATTGTGCTGGTGCTGGCCACGCTGGGCCAGCGATTCCGTTTCTCGCTCGCCCAAGACCATCAAGTGAGTTTGATGCCGGCGATGTCGCTCCGGCCAAAGAATGGAATTAAGATCAACGTCGAGAAGCGATGACTTGCTTCGCAGCCGAAACAAATCAGGCAGATAAATGTCTCTCACTGTAAAAGCGCTCGCATTATCCGAAGAACGCCGTTTGCGACTCGTAGAAATCTGCGAGGCGCTGCCCGAAACGATCGTCGACGCGGCAGCCGAGTCTCACCTGGCTTTTCGAATTCGCAAGAGAATATTTGCCTACTATCTCTTTGACCATCATGGCGACGGGGTGATCGCATTCACCTGCAAGTCGAATCTGAATGACCAGCGTCGCTTCGTCCGGGAGGATCCTGACAGTTTCTTTGTGCCGGCCTATCTTGGTTCAAAAGGATGGATTGCTATTCGTCTTGATCTGGATGAAGTTGACTGGGACACCGTTTCGGAACTTGCCCGCCACGCCTATCAGGAGACTGCCCCAAGGAAGCTCGCGGCGCTTGTCGATTCCGGGTAGGACTGCACGGCTACTCCATCGCGCCGGCTATTCGCGCCCACTCTTCGAGCGTCAGCGTTTCCGCGCGCCGTTGAACATCAACATCCGCCCCGCAAAGCACGATGCTGGCTCCTCCATGCTTCTTGATGAGTTCCTGGAGCGGAGACGGCGCGTTGCGTAAGTTATTGAGAATCGTCTTACGCCTTTGAGCAAACCCCGCGCTGACTACTTGCCACAGCAGTTTTTCGTCATGCAACTCAGCCGCGACGCGACTTCGCAACTTTAGTCTCAGCACGCTACTCCAAATTTTTGGCGCCGGACGGAACGCGTGAGGCGCGACATCAAACAGCTTTTCCGTCTCACAATACGCCTGCACGAAGACTGAAAGGTAACCCCGTTCCGCCGTGCCCGGCGCCGCTGTGATCCGCTCGCAAACCTCTTTCTGAAGCATCAACACTAACTCACTGAAACACTGGCGTTGTTCAATCAGCCTTTGCAGAATAGCTGTGCCGACGTTGTAAGGAAGATTTGCCACGAGCCGCGCCCGCACCGCCGGACGAATCGCCGCGCAGAAATCCGCCACCAGCGCGTCATCTTCAATAAGAGTGAAATTCGTTTTTCCGCTAAACGAGTCGGTAAGGATCGGGATCAGGTTGCGATCGAATTCGATCGCCACCAGGCGCCCGGCTTTTTCGAGTAATGATGCGGTAAGCGCTCCCCTTCCCGGACCAATCTCGACAATCGTCTCATTAGACTCAGGCGCTAACGCTTCAATGATGCGTTCGATGACTCTTTGGTCGGTGAGGAAGTTTTGACCAAAACGCTTTGAGGGATGAATGGCAACTTTGTCAGGATGAAGTACGGGCGTTTTCTTATTCATCCCTCCGCCTTCACCCTTCAGTCTTTGTCTTTGGGTAGCCTGTCACTTCGATGTCCTGTCCTCGCATAACAATTTCAACATCACGAAGCTCGATCGCGTCCAACAATTTCGCTGCGCCTTCCCCGGCAATTGAAGTAGGGGCCTCACTTCCGCCAATGATTTTCGGTGCGAGGAAGAAAGAAACTTTATTAATCAGGCCGGTGTCGAGAAATATTCCGGCAACGTTTGCGCCACCTTCAATTAGCACACTTTGTATTTGACTGCCGCCGAGCTGCTTCAAAACTGCCGCCGGGTTACGCCCGCTCATATCACGAAAAACCTCGATACCTTGCGCTTCCAACGCACGTGATAAATCGGCGGATGCGGAGTTGCCTGCAAACACCAGCACCGGGCTTTCGTTTGCGGTCATTGCCAGTCGGGATTGCGGTCCAATTGTCAGCAGCTCGTCGAGCACGACGCGAACCAGGGGTTTTCGCCTTTTTCTGCCCGAGCGATCGGTTAGCAAAGGATCATCTGCCGATGCCGTGCCGGCGCCGACAAGTATCGCGTCATATTCGTGACGTAATTCATGAACGCGCGCGCGCGACTCAGTTCCGGTTATCCAGCGCGAGTCTCCCGCGCGAGTAGCAATCTTTCCGTCGAGCGATGTGGCCAACTTGAGGTGGACGAAGGGTCGCCCGGTGCGCATCAAGTGGAAATACTTCTCGTTCAGCTTTTCGGCTTCAGAAGCTAACAACCCAACCGAGACCTCAACGCCGGCTGCCCGTAGATGTTCAAAACCCTTTCCGGAGACTCTTGGATTGGGATCTTCGGTAGGCGCGATCACTCGACTGACGCCGGCGGCAATTAATGCATCTGTGCAAGGTGGTGTGCGTCCGTGATGAGCGTGCGGCTCCAGTGATACGTAAGCAGTCGCACCCTTTGCGTTTGTTCCAGCCTGTTCGAGAGCATAAGTTTCAGCGTGTTTCAGTTTCTCGTAGACGTAAAAACCTTCGCCGACAACCTCACCGGCTTGTGCGACCACACAGCCCACCAGCGGCCCCGGACTCACCTGGCCCACGCCCTGGGCCGCGATCGAGATTGCGCGTTGCATCAAACCGCGATCGGTTTCACTCCACTGCGAATTTACTTCTTCAATCGTTGCTACTGTTTGCTGCAAGAGAATCCTCAAACTCAAGTAGGACAGACATTCTTGTCTGTCCGTTTCTGCTTCGGTGCTCGTCGAGAGCATGATTCGAACAAGCGACAGACAGGAATGTCTGTCCTACTCAAACAATCCATTGACGTATAACTCCGGATCGAAGACCACCAGATCGTCAACCTTCTCGCCAATTCCCACATAACGAATCGGCAATCCAAGTTCATTTGAGATTGCCACAGCAATTCCGCCTTTGGCCGTCCCATCCAGCTTCGTCAGCACTATGCCCGTCACTCCCGCAACCTTCAAAAACTGGCGCGCCTGCTCCAGACCATTCTGGCCCGTAACGGCATCAACCACCAGCAACGTTTCGTGTGGCGCGCCTTCAACTTCCCTGGCTGCCACGCGTTTCATTTTTTCCAACTCCCCCATGAGATTCGACTTGTTGTGCAATCGTCCGGCTGTGTCAACAATCAAGACATCGGAACCACGCGCCTTCGCCGCCTTTAACGAATCAAAAAGAACCGCCGCCGGATCGGTTCCCTGTTTCTGCTGAATCAGAGGAACGCCCGTGCGTTCGCACCAGATTGCCAGTTGATCAGATGCCGCCGCGCGGAAGGTGTCAGCCGCACAGATCAGCACATCGTTTCCTTCGGCCTTGATGCGCTGGGCCAGCTTCCCAATGGTCGTTGTTTTCCCAACCCCGTTCACGCCGACGATCATCATCACGTAAGGCGCAACGTTTTCAGGTATGCTCGTCTCGGAAGCGACACCGGCTTTTTCTGATTGGCGCAGGATCGACAACAACTCATTCTTGATCGCCTGCTTTAGTGCCTCGAGATCATTAATCTGTTTACGTGCGACTCCGCGTCGAACAGTTTCAAGGATGTGCTGCGTCGTGGCCACACCAATGTCCGCTGCAATCAATGCCTCCTCGAGCTCATCCAGCAAATTTTCATCAATCTGTTTGAGTCCCTGGAAGACCGTGTCGAGCCGCTCCGAAAGCGTTTCCCGCGTTGCGGAAACGGCGCGGCGAAACCGCGCTGAGAATTCCTGTTCGAGCGCCGCTTCCTGTGCCTGGAGTTCCTCGATCGAAAGGTTTAGACCAAGGACGGAAGTAGCAAAAGGCGAACGCGATGGCACCGGGCGTTCCTGCAAAACGCTCGAATCAGCGGTTCGAGCTGATGGGCGACGCTCCGTTGGAGACGATGGTGAAACCGGCCGAATGGTCGGCACAGGAGTAGGGCTCCCCCCCGTCGCAACCGGTTCCAGATCGATTCTTGACCCGGCAGAAGGATCAGAACTTCCAAATTGGTCCTGCGGTTCCGCCTGCCGCAGTCCTTCCTCGACAGCGCCAATCGATGCTTCCGAGTCAGGCGTGACCTTTTCAGGCTCCGCCTTTTCGATCAGTGGTTCATTTAGTCGAAGCGACACAAACTGATCGCCGCTCTTGCGTTTCCAGAAAAGCCCCATAGGTTTGGTCCAACACCGATTAGTGCAGATTTCAGAAACGCTGATTATATGCGCAACAGCCGCGTCCCAACAAAATGGGCGCGGCTGCAAGGATGAATCGGACGGTGTTTATTCGTGAACTTAGACCAGGTTTTTCCCAGCTTCTAGCTCAGCGAAAACCAGTGCGGCGGCTAAATACCTACGACACGAGTGCTGACTCACGGCCGGCAGAGGTCTGAACCGTTTGCGGCTGAATCAGGGTCGATGAAATGGGTCTCTTAAGCTTGACAGAGCCCGGGCGGATTTGGCCGTCATCGCAAGCTGCCACGAAAGCATCTACGACGACCGAATCATAGCGCGTCCCAACAAAGCTCTGAATGCGGGCGACGGCATCTTCAAACTTCATAGCTTGTTGATAAGGACGATCGGTTGTCATCGCATCGAAAGTGTCAGCGACGGCCACGATTTTTCCCATTAACGGTATTTCGTCACCTTTCAACCCCTGCGGGTAACCCTTACCATCAACCATCTCGTGGTGCATGTACATGCCAGGCAGAAATTCCTTCATGGCTGCGATCTGGGACATGATCTTGTAGCCCTTTTGCGGATGCTGCTTCATGATCTCATATTCTTCTTCGGTCAATGACGCAGGCTTCTTGAGTATATTGTCATCGATCGCAATCTTGCCGACATCGTGCAGCAAGGCGCTAATCCTGATCTTTTCACACTCGTCATCGGGGAGTCCAAGACGTTGAGCAATCGCGGTTGAAATTCTGGAGACGCGCTCTGAATGACCGCGCGTATAAGGATCCTTGCCATCGATCGCCGCTGCCAGTCCCTTCACAGTCCCCAGAAACAATTCGCGATTCTCAGCAGCAGACCGCTGCAAGTCACTGATGTAAGTTTCGAGCTGATCCGTCATCAGGTTAAACGAATTGCCGAGTTCGCCTAGTTCTGTCCGGCTAGTGACGACTATTCGTTGCGAAAAATCACCTGATGCGATGCGATGAGCGCCAACCGCCAGTTCCTGGACGGGTCGCGTCAGTTTTTTTGCGAAGAAGAATCCAATCCCAAGTGTCAAGATACCCGCAACGACACTTATCAAGATTATCTGTCGTCTCATGTCAGACACGGAAGCCAGCGCGGCTGATTCATCCTGGATGGCTATTACTCCCAGGCGAAAATTCTTGTCGAGTTCCGCACTTGCATACGCTCCAAGCATTTCCATTTTGCGTCCGTCACGCATGACGGTGAATGGCGCCAAAGCTGACTGCACCTGCGCTCCGGTCTCCTGCCAATCCTGGACCACCTTCAGGTCCGTCATTGGCTTTTCGGAAAACGCGACGCTGGCTTCCGGATGGGCCACGGCACGACCATTCTGATCAACAACAAAAACTACCGGCAGCCCCGCGTCCAACAGTTCGCGTTCACTCTTCGAGGTTGACTGGTGAACTGCTTTGAAGACTTCCTGAAACGAGACAATCGCCACCACCGCCGCCAGCACATCCTGACCGTTTTCCCCGCCCATCACGGGCGCGGCAACTGTCAACGCCATCTCCTGCCCGGAACGAATGATCTGCGGACGGCTGACGACGATGCCGCGCCCGTTCATTTTTGCCAGCACTTCACTCACCCGCTGGTCCACTTCATCTCGCTGAATGACATCGAGCTGAAAGGCCCGATGCATTTCGCCACTCACAGGCCAGATCGCCAGGGCGATCAGGTTGGGATCTTCCTCCAGCGTTTTCTGCAGACGTGAGTTGTAGCCTTCGTCGTTAAGCGCAGTAATTCCCCCTGCAATCTCAAAAGCTCGCGCCAGCCCGGTCACAACATCCCGATACCGTTGGCCGTAGAGTTCGATTTGCCTGGCTTTGTCCTGCACGAGTTGGGCTTGATATCGGCCTTCCACCGATCTCAATTGCTCAGCGCTCTTTCCGGACAGCAAAGTGCCCGCGAAGGCCAGGGGAAGTAGGCCAACCAGGAGGAGTACGCCAAGTACGATATATAGCAGGCGGATTCGCCCTATCTTTTCAAGCATTTAGTCAAAAACAGTTCAGGGGCTGGCTTAGGAAATGAAGTTCCAAGAAGGCTGTTAACAGGCAGAAACCGCGTGAAAATGCGGCAAGCTCATTATGGCTAGTAAACTTGAGGGTGTCAACGCGTTTGTTTAACTGAGTTGGCCACAGGTTCGGGCATGGGGAATGGCTTGGGTCACACAGCAAAGTCCCCGATGCCGGCGCATTATGTTATGTTTTTTATAGACTTAACGGCCCCCGACCACGTCTAACACGGAGAGAGACGGAACCCTGCTTCGGAAGGTATTGGCTCGAAGTTAAAGGGGCGCGATGGCCAAATCAGAAGGATAGGACAAAAGCTACGAGCGACGAGCAGATCGTGCAACGTGCCCTGACGGGCGACGCAGAGGCTTTCGGCGAAATCGTAACGCGCTGGGAGCGCCGCATTTTCGCGCTTGCCTTTGGTATGCTCGGACGCGAAGAAGATGCGCGCGACGCCACGCAGGAGACCTTTCTGGCGGCGTTTCGCAACCTCCGGGGGTTTCGCGGTGAAGCCAAGGTTTCGTCCTGGCTACATCGCATTGCGGTCAATCAATGCATTACGCGCCAGCGGAGGGCGAAAGTTAGAAGTGAGAGCGCGCTCGACGTTGAAGAGGAAAAAAACGCCGCCCACTTTGCGACACCTCTTCATTACTCTCCCGCAAGAGTTGTAGAAGGAATTGAGAGGACCGCCGCGGTCAGGCGGGCAGTGAATAGTTTACCGACTGACTTAAGGCAGGTCGTGGTGATGAAGGAGTTTGAAGAGCTAACGTTTCAGGAAATTTCTGACGCGCTCGACTTGCCCCTAAGCACGGTAAAGAGCCGACTCTATACCGCACTAAGACAACTGCAGATGCGCCTGCAAAAGTTTAATAATGAACAGGTCCAGGACGCGGAGTGAAAGCAATGGAAGAATACAAAGCCCCAGGTTGCGACCAATCAAACGAGTTGATTGCCTTTCTTTATGGAGAACTGAACCATGTCGAAGCACAAAGTTTCCGACGTCACATGAATGGCTGTAGTTCATGCGGCCAGGAGCTTGCGGCCTTCAGCGATATTCGGAGTTCGGTGGTTGCCTGGCGAGATGAATCACTCGGGAAGATTTCGGGTCCAGCCTCGTTGCCTAACGTGGTAATTGATCTTCAGCCAAGTCGTCCTTCGGCGCTGGCTGCCTTGCGTGAGTTTTTTAGTCTTTCACCGGCGTGGCTGAAGGGCGCGGTAGCTTTTGCCACTCTCCTGTTCTGTCTCATGGCGGGATTCGCGGTTATGCGTTTGCAGGACAACCCAATGACGCCCGTAGTTAGTAATGAGTCCAACCCAGAGTCAACTACTTACAGCGAAGAGCAAGTAAAGGCGCTGGTGGACCGGCGAGTCAAAGACGAGCTTGACCGTATCAAGGCGACGGATCAGGCGCCGACCTCGCAGATTGTGAATGATGTAAATGCTTTGTCCAATCGTCGGAAGGTGATGCGTAACGTGCAAGTCGCCACCAGTTCAACGGCCAGGCGACCACTCTCGAAAGTCGAACGCGATCAGCTTGCGGCGGATTTGAGGTTGGTGGCCATAAACAACGACAGCGAACTTGATTTGCTCGATGACCGGATCAACCGATAACTTATCTGTAGAGGTTGTTATGAAAGAAAATCGAAGACTATTATCCGCGCTGGCGATCGGCATTCTCGTGACAATTGCCTCTGCCTCGCTTTCCCAGGCCCAGCCGCAGCAGCCCCCGAACTCGAATGAACCACAGCACGACGCCGGCGGCGGAGATCCGATACGTCAGTTGAACCTGACTCCGGAACAGCGTGAGCAGATTCGTTCCATTCGCCAGCAGACGAACGTTGAGCGGGCTGAAATTAATCAACGGGTAGGCGCCTCTAATCGGGCGCTGGAAGCGGCGTTGGATTCTGACAATCCAGACGAAGCGGCAGTTGAGCAGAGGATGAAGGATTTGGCTGCCGCCCAGGCGGATGCCATGCGGATGAGAATCACAACCGAGGTGAAAATCAGACGCGTCCTCACAATAGAACAGCGGACGCTTTTGCGAACGCTGCGACAAGAAGCCCGCGAAAGGCAACGTGAACGTCTCGACTTGCGAGACCAAAGACAGCAGCAACGCCGTGAGGCGCGTCCCAACGTTTTGCGAAATCAGCGCAATGGTGTGGCCCCTCTCTTCCCGGGTCGAGATGGTCAACGCCGGCAGCGCCCATAAGGACTCGTCGCCTCTTACGAAAAGGCTGGCCAGGTGTATCCTGACCAGCCTTTTCTATTTTGTGTCAATTCCGTCCAGCTTGACGCACTGCGCAAATTTTGAGCATGATAAGCCGCTCTTTCAAAATCTTAGTCTGGTCGATTAAGAGTCTTCCAAATCGCAAGGACAGGCCAGGATTCCGAATTCTCGGTCCCGCGATCGACAGCCACCCGAATTTGCGTTTCTCCTAAGATTGCACGGCTGACGCACCAATAGCTCCACAATGAATTTCGTTACGCGCGCTATCTACGAGTTGCAGGAAACCACCCTGATGGCTGCGCGAGCTGCTCGTGGCCTCATCCAGGGGCCTCGCTATATCTCCGAAACAATCGCACAAATGGATGTGATTGGCGTTGGCTCGCTGACCATCATCCTGCTTACCGGGTTTTTTACTGGTGGCGTGCTCGCGGTGCAAACCTACCCAACGCTCGCATATTGGGGCCAGCAGGGGCAGACCGGTCGGCTCGTTGCAGTCTCCCTCGTGCGCGAGCTTGGCCCAGTTCTGACGGCATTAATGGTAACCGGACGAGTTGGTTCCGCCATCGCTGCCGAGCTGGGCTCTATGACCGTTTCTCAGCAAATCGACGCGATGCGCGCACTCGGCACCGATCCAATTCGCAAGCTGGTAGCGCCGCGGCTCCTGGCGCTCCTCGTTGCCCTTCCCCTGCTGACTGTGCTGGCCGATTGCGTAGGCATAGCCGGAGGAGCATTCGCTGCCACCAGTCTCTATGGGCTTTCAATGAACGAGTTTTTTACTTCTGCTCGTGACGGAATCAGCACGGATGATATTATTGGCGGAGTCATAAAACCGATTGCGTTCGCGCTAATAATAGGCACGATCGCCTGTTACAAGGGTTTGACAACTGATGGCGGCACGGTTGGAGTCGGTCGAGCCACCACTCGCGCGGTCGTCACGGCTTCAATCGTAGTTATCATTTCGGATTTCTTTCTGGCCCGGGCGCTCCAATACTTGCTTGGAATGCCGGTTAACTAGAACCAGTAAAACCCATGGCCCTATCCACGACAGAATCCGAGCAGATTCACTTCTCGGAGCAGGTGAGTCAAAACGCTGCGGGTTCAACTTTCGCCGAAGTTGACGACCGAGATCGCGAGATTCCGGCCATCGAGTTTCGCGACGTCGTACTGGCGTTTGACGACCGAATCATTCTCAACAAACTGAGCTTCAGCGTGAGAAAGGGCGAGTTGAAGATCATTTTGGGCGGCTCTGGCGGCGGAAAATCTACGATCATTAAACTAGTTCTCGGCCTGCTCAAACCTGATGAGGGGCGCGTGTTGGTCGACGGTGAAGACATCACTGATTACGACGAAGCGCAAATGATGTCAGTGCGAAAAAAGATTGGGATGGTTTTTCAGGAAGGCGCGCTCTTCGATTCACTTTCGGTCTACGACAACGTTGCTTACCGCTTGCATGAACAGGGTCGAACGGAAGACGAAGTAGAACAAGAAGTACGGCGCATGCTGCGGTTTGTTAATCTTGAGGACGCAATCGACAAAATGCCGTCTGAGTTGTCCGGCGGTATGCGAAGACGCGTCGGTATCGCCCGCGCTCTGATTGGCGACCCGAAGATTGTGCTCTTCGACGAACCCACAGCCGGTCTTGATCCGCCCACCGCCCGTACGATTTGCGAGTTGGCAATGAAGCTGCGCGATCTCGAAGACGTGTCCTCCATATTTGTTACCCACGAGATGAACAATCTCGATTATCTTTGTTCAGAATACGCGGTCGTAGGCGACTCCGGCGAAGTGGTGTTTGAACGCGAAGGCGAGCGCCTGTGCCTGACCAATACAAAAGTGATGATGATGAAGGAAGGCCTTATTATTTTTAGCGGCACGGACGAGAAAATACGCCACTCTGAAGACCCATACATACAGAAATTTTTGCGCGGACGCTGAAAGAACGAAGAAAGGATGTCACTGAAGGATCGAACTTGAAACTGAAGCCCTGCGTTGGTTCAGTTCTCATTGCCTTCATTCACAACTAAAACGCCATGCCCAGATCGACCAAAAGCGTCAGCTTAAACCAATTGCGAGTCGGCATCTTCGTGCTGATCTCAATAGTCATCTTAATCTTTCTCATCCTTAATTCGTCCGGCGACCTGAATCCTTTTGCGAAAAAGCTTCACCTGAAGGCGCGTTTCGCTGATGCCAACGGTTTGCGCGAAGGTTCCGAGGTCAGACTAGCGGGCGTTCGTGTGGGCAAGGTCGACAAGATCACTTTGCTGCCTCCTTCCACAGAGCCGGGAGCGGCGCGAGTGGAAGCCCTGATGATTATCGATTCTCAGATAGACGGACGGCCCGCTACCGAGCGGATCCGCCAGGATTCAACAGCACAACAGGGTTCACCCAGTCTCCTCGGAAACGAGATGTTAATCAATATCGGGCCAGGCACCGCGCTTGGGCCACCTGTTAAAGATTACGACACGCTGCAGTCATCCAGCGCCAACACAGTAAACGACTTCGCTACCTCGGGAACCGATTTGGCCCAGAGACTGAGTAAGCTCTCTGATCAACTTAGCGTGATTGTGAAGGACGTCGAAGAAGGCAAGGGCACGGTCGGACGACTATTTAGCGATGAAGCTCTTTACAACAATCTGAATTCGACGGTCCGCGAGGCTGATGAAGTAATGCGCCTGATCAGAACAGGCAGCGGATCCGCTGGTAGATTTGTTAATGATCCCGCCCTCTACAACAACGCGAATGAAATAGCTTTGCAGTTGCGAAAAATTTCGGAAGACTTGCGCGCCGGTCGAGGAACCGCGGGTAAACTGCTTACCGACGATGAGCTCTACAATCGAATCAATCGCACCGCGGACCGTCTTGACAGTTCAGTGGATCAAATCAATTCCATGATTGCCGATATTAATTCAGGTCAGGGCACCCTCGGCAAACTGATCAAAGACGACCAGATTTATAACGACGCTCGCTCTGCAATCGCCCGCTTCAATACCACCGCTGAAAGAGTGGATAACATGGTGGCAGCAGCTCAACGCGGCGAAGGAACCGTCGGCAAACTTCTTACCGACGAGGCGCTCTACTCCAACGTCAACCAGCTCTCTTCTGAAGGCGTAAAGTTGATTTACGACTTCCGCCAGAACCCGAAGAAATATCTGACCATCAAGTTCGAATTATTCTAGGTCTGAGCCGGCGCTGCGGCGCGCAAATTATCCAAACGGATTTTCATCGGCCGATGGACCGTAGATTGACGGCACCGCAATGTCGTTTAGTCTGAGGTAAACGCCGAGTTGTGCCCGATGATGAATCAAGTGGTTCATCACGAAACTGCGCAAGACCGCGATCTTTGGCATGGTCAGAATCGTCTGGCCGTTGGACATTAGTGTCCAGGGCTTAAACAATTCAGCGTCCGCTGCGCTTGCGATTGCGGCCCTCGCCTTCGCGATGTTCGCGTCAAAGGTAGCCAGCAGTTCCTCATTTGAGTTAGCCAGTTCCGCCTGAGGGAGCGGGGTGCCGCCCGGCGCAAGATCCAGCGAATCCTGCCCGATTGTGTAGTTTACCCAAGTTGGTATGTTGCTCAGGTGTGTCGCCAAACTCCCCATTGCCATCGACTTGGCATGCGGTTTCCAGTCTGATTTTTCCAGCGGCACGCGCTCCAGCGTCGTGCGCGTGTTCGCAATCTCATGATCAAACTCCGGTAGCAATGATTCGCTCAATCCCATACTTTCCTCCATCCACTGTACGCGTTAGGAAATCGAAGCCGGCCGGTGCGCCACAATGCCAAAAGCTCGCACTGGAAACGTCCCGAATTCTTTAACCTTAACTGGCACTGCAAAAAACTTAAAATCCTTATCCGGAAGACTCTCGAGCCCGCGCAAGTGCTCCACTATCGGAACGCGCTGACGCAACAGTATCGAGTGGGCGGGGCGGTTTCCATCTCTGGTGTCGTCAATATTGTAGGAGTCGATGCCCACCAATCGCGCGCCTGCTCGAACAAGATATTCCGCAGACTCTGCATTCAAAAAAGGGTGGTTGCCGTCGAAATACTTTGACGTTCGCCAGTGCTGGTCCCAACCTGTATGGAACAGCACTGCCTTCCTGGCTAGATCCATGCCAGTCAGCGTTGCCGCTGAAATCTCGCGTCCTGCCGAATTTGCGTGGCGGATCACGACACCCTCAAGGTTAGCCAACGATGATAGTGGCAGTTCGGAAAGATCTGCACCATCTGCATAACGATGAAACGGACTGTCGATGTACGTTCCCGTATTGGCGACCATCTCGATCTTGCCAATGTGAAACTCCGTTCCCGGCGCATAAATCTTTCTCGATTCCGATCGGTTCAGATGATCAGTAATCAACGGTGCCGGCAGACCCTGATAAGTGACCATGCCATGCTCGACGACGTGGCTGACATCTATGATTTCGAATCCGAGATTCATCTGTTTGGCTCCTGTCACAAGTCTGACCCGAGGTAGGGCCTCTGCTAAACCAACAAACTGAGCCTCCTTAACCGTCGGAGTTTTATTTCTGCTGAACCAGGACTTGAAAGTGCGCGCCCATCCTGGTCGGCAGGATCATCTCAAGCGCCGCATTGCTTAGCTGCAGCTTCGCCGCCTCACCGGTTTGGCGTTTTGATTCGATTTCCAATTGATCCAGCAATCCGGCAGCAAGCAGGAACTTATCCTGCCTCTCAAACTCAACCACTCGCAAACCAAATTCGGATCCAAGTTGTCTTACGTAGCTCCAGTTTACAGTCGATGTCAGGTCCTGCTCACCCGGATTCGCCAAAACATTTTCCATAATGTTATGCCGCTGAAAGCTTCGCAGGGTTCCGAAGTATCGGGGATCCTTAGAGCTGCCCGGATGAAGCTCATTTGTCTCAGCGCCATAATCCACCGTGATGACGAAGCCCTGCGGTAACCACTCAAGCACCTTTTGGAACCAGGGTTTAATTCCGAGATTGATGTCGGCGACTTGCCCCTCTCCCAGCGCCACCCCAATCTTTGCAACATATTCTGCCAGTTGCTCCGTGGAAGGCTCATCGAGTGTCCAATCAAACTCACCCTCGGCGGAGACGGTCACATAAAACTCGAGCAGCTTTCCCGCCTGCATAGTCACGCGATGGACCGGAAACGCATCGAGCAATTCGTTTGAGAACACGATACCGAAGTCGGCCTCAACTGCAGGCAAGCTCTTGAACGAAACGCGGTCAGCAAAGGGCAACAATCGCTTGCGCGCCAGCGACGAAGAATGGCTGCTAATCTCTTCGATAACGTACTGAGTTGCCTTGAAAACATGTGGGTAGTCATTTTCGAACGCTCCGAGCAGTGCGGTCGCAAATCTTCCATCACCTGCTCCGAATTCGACGATGGTCAATGACGACGGTTTTCCCGCGTCGTCGTACAGCCTGGCAATATAACGTCCCAGGGTTGCGGCAAATAAGGAACTGCGTTCGGGACTGGTTCGGTAGTCGCCTTCCCTGCCCCACTTTGTTCGATCCGATCGACAGTAATATCCGTTAGCCGGATCGTAGAGCGCCGTCATCATCCAATCATGAAATGTAATAGGACCTTCGAGCTTAATGCGCTCGCGAAGTTGGTCGGCCAACACGCTGGTTGAGGCGGTTTTCATCGTCATCCATGAAAACTATGTTCGCAAAGCTTCATGGCCGACAGAATGCTAGCGGTTGTTCGGATCATCTCTGTCCAGCAGACGCGTGGTGTTTTCGGTGACACTGGCCGGGCGGACCAGTTCAGAAGTGGTCGGGCGTCGCCAATTCGAGGTGTTGTTAACTGAGGCGGGCGGTAGCGCCACGTTGCGCCCCGGTTGACCAAACTGCTGTGGGGCCGGCGGCGCGTAAGTCGGCATCTGGATATTGTTAACCGGCGGATACGCATCCTCCATCAGCAGCGCGTAGATCATGCGCAGAAGTCCACCAATAAAACAGGAGACCGCAGCGAGGGCCACAATTTCTCCCGGCCCATCCAAAATCCCCACGATTATGATGGCCATCACGGGAACGATGAACAGCGTGCTCAACATCATCAGCGCGCCCTGGCGAACTCCCTTACTACGCGGAGACAACTGTTGCGGTCCAGGCTGAACGTATCGCGGCACCATTCCCTTTCCCGCCAACACCGCGCTGACCGCTTCGAGCAGGAAACCACATCTCGAACAAAACCTTACCTGATCTGAAGTTTGTTGTTGCCCGCACTGTGGACAGTACATGCCGATTAACCTCGCGTCCCGGTTCCCGAATGATCCGCCAAGCTGAGACTAGATAATAAACCCGTTAACGCTAATACCGGAAAGACTCTTGAGTGTCAGCGCGCCCTGAGTCTGGAACGAAATCGCTCGAACCAGAGTTTCCAGAAGCAGGCTGATTAGTAATTCTGTTTCCTGAGCGGGCGTTGCAACACGCTTTCGAAGGCACCGATCGTCCGCGAAACTGCTGAACGCGCGCCCTCGGGTTGCTTCAACTTCTTCAAGGTGATCGAGAACCTTGCCGGGCGTAGTCAGAAACTCCGGCAGCGTCCACTCAAAAGGATCGTCCCAGAGATTAGAGGTGATGCCGCCAAAGGTTTGTTCAATCGCAGCCGCGCCGCGCAATATGCATTCGCCGACGGAACGTGATGAGATCCCGGGGAATTCCAAAGTTCCGCTCCCGGCTCGGTAAAGAATTTCTGCCGGAGTGCTCTCGATTATCTTCCGGGACCGCAAATGCAAACGCGCAAATTCTCGGTCGAGACTCTCAAGGATTTCCCTGCCGAAACTCTGCGCGTTCGTAGTGTCGTCCATATCCGACGAAGTCAGAACAGCGAATTCATACCGCTACTTGTCTTTTGATCGCCGGTCGCTCTCTTCAAGCACCGTCCCGAAGTTTCGCCCCCCAAAACTAAAACCGGTGTAAACACGGCCCTTGGCGCCCACACGTGCGCCGCGCGATGGCACACCGCGCTTGGTTACCACCCAGAGCCTGCCGGTGCCATCATCAATTTCATATGCACCATTGCCCATCACGCCGTAGCTGTCTCTGACCGTTCCGACAATCGCGACGTCTTTGTCTCGATAACGGGCGGGGTCGGCATTAATTTTCGAGATAGTGGTCTGGCTGGGACAGGCGGTAAGGAAAACGACTGCTGCGACAAGCAGCGAGCCGCTCCCAAGTTTTTTCCTTAAGTGCATAGGCGTCTCCTTTTCGATCCAGGGTTAATTCGAGGGAGAGCGCCGCCATTGAAACTTCGAACAGCGGAACATCGATAACTGCGGCATGTACGAAGATGCCGCCATCCGACAAATCGTTTTCCCAGCAGAGCCAATCCGCCTATTTCCCAAACCAGCCAATCGGTTTGCCTGACAAATCAACCCATACGCTCTTCACGTGGGTGTACATATCAAGCGCATGTTTGCCCATTTCGCGGCCATAACCCGATTGTTTGTAACCGCCGAACGGCGAGGCGGCGTTGAACATGTTGTAGGTATTGATCCAGATCACGCCCGCATGAATTTCCTTGGCAAAACGATGCGCGCGGGTGATGTTGCTGGTCCAAATTCCGGCGGACAATCCGTAGATGGTGTCGTTAGCCTGCTTGATCAAATCATCTTCATCTTTGAAAGAAATAACCGAAACGACCGGGCCGAAAACTTCCTCCTGCGCGATTCGCATCTGGTTCTTAACATCCGAGAAGATAGTGGGCTGGAAGAAATAACCCTTTTGGAATGCCGGCGCGAGCTCAGGCGATTTGCCTCCGGCGAGCACCGTTGCACCCTCGCCCTGCGCCATATCGCAGTAACCCTGGATTCGGCTCAACTGTTCCTCAGAAACCTGCGGACCCATGTGGGTTCCCTGGTCCATCGGATCGCCAACTACGATATTCGCCGACTTCGCTTGCAATCTCTCCAGAAACTGGTCCTTCACTCCTTCTTCTACAAATAGGCGCGAGCCGGCGCAACAAACCTGACCCTGGTTGAAGAATATCCCCATCATGGCGCCGCTCACCGCCTGCTCAATATCAGCGTCGGCAAACACGATGTTGGGAGCTTTGCCGCCAAGCTCGAGCGACACCTTCGTCAAATTCTCAGCAGCTGCCTTGGCCACCAACTTACCCACTTCCGTAGAGCCTGTGAAAGCCACCTTGTCTATTCCTGGGTGCGCTGCGAGAGCGGCGCCGGCAGTTTCGCCATAACCGGGAACGATATTCACAACTCCATCGGGAAACCCGGCTTCCTGGATAAGCTTGCCGAGTTCCATAGCATTAACTGGAGTCTGTTCGGCGGGCTTGAGCACAATGGTATTGCCCGCTGCGAGGGCCGGCGCGAGTTTCCACGCGGCCATCAGGAGCGGGAAATTCCACGGGATGATTTGTCCGCAAACGCCGACCGGCTCTCGCAGAGTGTAATTAAACATCTGCCCGGGAACCGGAATCGTTTCGCCTTCAATTTTCGTGGCCCAACCTGCGAAGTATTCAAAATTTTCCGCGACCTGTGGCAAGTCGACGTATGTTGATTCCTTGATCGGCTTGCCATTGTCAGCAGTTTCGAGGGCGGCCAACTCCGGAGTGCGTTCTTCGATTAGTTGGGCCAGCTTGTAAAGCATGCGACCGCGGTCGCGGGCGCTGACCTTGGACCACTTACCCTCAAACGCTTTGCGCGCGGCGCTTACTGCCTTATCAATGTCGGCCTGATCACCCTCGGCTACCTCGGCAAGTGTCTCACCTGTCGCGGGATTTGGCGTCGTGAAGGTCTTGCCGGATTCGGCATCAACCCATTTTCCGTCGATCATCAATTGATATTTGCGTGAGCTGGTTCCGGCCGGTTGTACGGATGACATAATTAAACTCCTCCTGTGGCCGACAAACTTCAGTTTGTCGTTGCGGTGTATTCAATCGGGTAGCGCTTACTGACGGCGACAAACTGAAGTTTGTCAGACATCTCACATCAAAAATCAGTCGTGCCGGCGAGCAATTGCCGCAACACGTAAGGGAGAATCCCCCCATGCTGGTAGTAATCAATCTCGATTGGTGTGTCGATGCGCAGTGTGACGAGCACTTCTTCCGTTTCGCCGGAAACGCGATGTATCACAAGTGTCAGATCCTGTCTCGGGCTGACGCCTTTTTCCAGGCCGATCACATCAAACGTTTCCGTTCCATCCAAACCCAGCGATGCAGCGTTCGTTCCTTCTTTAAACTGGCAGGGCAACACGCCCATGCCCACCAGATTGCTGCGGTGAATACGCTCGAAGCTTTGCGCAATGACTGCTTTGACGCCTAACAGGCGCGTACCCTTGGCGGCCCAATCGCGAGAACTGCCAGTGCCATACTCCTGCCCGCAGATTACAACGAGCGGCATGCCTTCCTGTCCATATCTCATCGCCGCGTCGTAGATACTCATACGCTCACCGTCGGGCTGGTGCAACGTGACGCCCCCTTCCACGCCCGGAACCATTAGATTCCTGATGCGCACGTTGGCGAAAGTGCCGCGCACCATAACCTCATGATTGCCACGTCGCGCGCCATAGCTGTTGAAATCTTCGATGCTGACACCCTTTTCCTGAAGATACATTCCCGCAGGCGAACTTGATTTGATCGCTCCAGCCGGACTGATGTGGTCAGTCGTCACTGAGTCGCCGAAAATTGCGAGGGCGCGCGCGCCGTGAACATCGCGCCATTGGCCCACGGCGTTACTAAAGTTTTCGAAATATGGCGGTTCCTGAATATAGGTTGACTGAGTATCCCACTCGTAAACGCTGCCGGTGCTCGTCGGAATTTCGTTCCATAAAGGATTCTGGGCTTCAAAATCTCGATAGAGCGTCCGATACGTTTCAGGGTCCAGGGCGGCACTCAACAAGCTATTGATTTCCTGAAGACTGGGCCACACGTCTCGCAGGTAAACATCCTCGCCGTCAGTGCCTACCCCAATCGCGTCGTTGGTCAAATCAATATCCACACGGCCAGCGATGGCAAAGGCAACTACGAGCGGCGGGCTCATGAGAAAGTTTGCCTTGATGCTCTGATGAACGCGGGCTTCAAAGTTTCGATTACCCGACAAAACGCTGGCCGCAATCAGATCGTGTTCGGTAAGGACGTGTTCGATATTCGGATCGAGCGGTCCGGAATTTCCGATGCATGTGGTGCATCCGTAGCCGACGAGATTAAATCCCAGTTGGTCCAGATATTCCTGAAGTCCGGTCTTTTGCAGGTATTCGGTAACCACGCGGGACCCGGGCGCCAGAGAATTCTTCACCGAAGAGCGAACAGTCAGGCCGCGCTCCACGGCCTTCTTCGCCAGCAGACCCGCGGCCAGCATCACGCTCGGATTGGATGTATTGGTGCAGGAGGTGATGGCTGCGATCAAAACATCGCCGTGACCCAGATCAATTTCTGCATGCGGAAACTCGTCGGGATGCACCTCCTCCAGTCGATCCGGCGTCGGACGGTTGTTGACCATTTCGGTCTCACTCCAGACACTCGTGTTCTGGGGAGTTACTACTCCGCCCGCCGCGACGGGAACAGAACTCGGAGCTTGCTCGCCCCCGCCGGTAAGTGGTGCCTTCGCGACGTCTACCGTTCCAATCCTGGTAAAGACCCGCGCATCGCAGGCATCGTCACCCTTTCCGTAGCCACCCTCGGACACCGGCCGGCGCAGCATCTCGCAAAACTGATCTTTCAAGTTTGACAACTCGATGCGATCCTGCGGTCGTTTAGGACCGGCCACGCTCGGCACGATGGTGCCAAGATCCAAATCCAACAATACGCTGTACTCACATTCGCCGGCCTCTGGAATTCCAAACATGCCCTGGGCTTGAAAATAATTTCGCACCGTATTTACCTGCTCGTCAGTGCGGCCGGTAGCTTTTAGATATATACAGGTTTCTTCATCCACCGGAAAAAAGCCCATAGTCGCGCCATACTCGGGCGCCATATTCGCTATCGTGGCGCGGTCGGTTACCGACAGGCTTGAGGCGCCGGTGCCATGAAACTCGACAAACTTCCCTACCACTTTCGCCTTGCGGAGCATCTCGGTAACACGAAGGACCAGATCCGTTGCCGTCACGCCCTCCCGCAGGCTGCCTGATAAGTGCACGCCGACGACATCCGGAGTAAGAAAGTAGACGGGCTGGCCCAGCATCGCGGCTTCGGCTTCAATGCCGCCGACGCCCCACCCCACAATTCCCAGGCCATTGATCATCGTGGTATGTGAATCGGTGCCCACGAGGGTATCGGGATAATAGACGCCATTGCGTTCCCACACATTTTTCGCAAGGTACTCCAGGTTTACCTGATGACAGATGCCAATCCCCGGAGGAATCACGCCAAAACCGCTGAACGCCTGCGTTCCCCATTTCAAAAACTGGTAGCGAGAGTTGTTGCGTTTGAACTCCATCGCCATGTTTTTCTCAAACGCGTCTTTAGTACTTGAGAAGTCGACCTGGACGGAGTGGTCGATAACCAAATCAACCGGCACGAGGGGTTCGATCACTTCCGTATTTTTGTTCAGCCGCGCTACTGCAGAGCGCATCGCCGCCAGATCAACCAAAAGCGGGACGCCAGTAAAGTCCTGCAGCAGCACTCGCGCTACGACGAACGGCACTTCGTCGGTTCGTTCGGCATTCGGTTGCCAGTTTGCCAGGATCCGCACGTCATCTTCGGTGATCTTCTTGCCGTCGCAGTTGCGCAAAACTGATTCAAGCACGATCCGAATACTGACCGGGAGTTTTGAGATTTGCCCAACGCCTTCTTTTTCAAGTTGTGGCAACGAATACAAGCGGCCTGACTGGCCGGCGCCTGCGTCAAATGTTTGGACGGAATTAAATGGACCTTGTGGCATAGAGATCGGGCCGGTGCTGGTGAATAATAAACCGTGGCGGTTAGTTCACTCACACAAAAAGTTTAGGATTTTATAGCAAAGTCCAGTTTAGAGTCAGCACTGACTGTCGTCAAGGAACCGTTCTCAGGCCTAACGTCTATATCCGTTTTGCTCTGCGTAACTCCGCGATCTGGCGTCTCCGCGGTTAATCATGCTGTGAAAGCTCACGGCTGGGACCCAGAGAACGCAGAGGGGGCTGAGAATTTCAGATCATGACTCTACTTTATCTGAAGCGTGAAGGTTTGGTAGTGGGTCAGTTTGGAAATCGAGACAGTTTTCCTTTGCGAACTTTGCGTTTCAGCTTGGCGGTCTTTGCGGTTTTGTTTTGTACTAAAGCCTTACCGCAAAGGTCGCTAAGGCTTTCGCAAAGGACGCAAAGCAAACTGACCCACTACCGAAGGTTTGAGCTTGTTGCTCCGGTTTCGTTTCTTTTGTATAGTCAGTCATCCCCCGCAACTAGGCCACACCTTCAGGTGCAGACCTGAAAAAGGCAGATTCGTTTAATTTCTTGAATCCATTAATCGAAGGAATGGGTGAGGAGAGCTTTCAAATGCCAAAGAAACCTGCCGAAGAATTTGAGTACCTGAGCAATAATCCTGAGTTCGTTCCTGATCCTGAAATCGAAGAATTTATGGAGGAAGAAATTGCGCGCGCGCCAAAGGACCCAGAACTCCTGGCCCAACGGTTACGCAATAACACAGCCTCGTCGCCACGCGACTCAGGTGGAGACCTGGACGCCACCTGGGAAGATGTGAATGACAGCGGCGAAGAGTCAGTCGGCGGCGACAACCCCACTCCCGATCAATCCCTCGCGGAAGAAAATGCCAACGCGATGGGCGTCAATTTTGAAGACAACGAAGAGCTGGAGTTTATCGACAAGATCGAGCGGCGGGATCGGGATCGCTACGAGTTGAACGAAAGCTCAAAAGGTGGTGAAGAAACCATTTGATCACTTCGGTTCGCGCCGCCGTCAAAGAACCACCTCGTAAGCGGACGGTTGTGCCATCTGGAACGCTCGGTCGAGCCACCCGCTAACGCAAGTGGTTCTGACAAAACTAAAACAGTTTTCGGCTGTCGAGCAGGATCGTCACCGGCCCGTCGTTGACGAGTTCAACCTGCATATCGCCGCCAAAGCTTCCGGCCTCGACGCGTGTCACGGTTTCCCGAGCACGCTTCAGAAAATACTCATACAGTGGTTCCGCGAATTCAGGCGCCGCGGCGGCAATCCATGACGGCCGCAGCCCTCGTCTCACGTCGCCATACAACGTAAACTGCGAAACCACCAGCAACGCACCGCCAGTGTCTTTCAAGGACAGATTCATTGTTCCTTCTTCGTCGTCGAAGATTCTGAGCGACGCGATTTTAGCCGCGAGGTAATCAGCATCAGCCTCTGAATCGTCGCGAGCCACCCCCAACAAAACTGCGAGACCGCTTCCGATCTCGCCGGTGGTATTGGTCTCAATTGTGACTTTGGCGCGTGTGACGCGTTGAACTACTGCCCGCATTTCAATAGCAGTCCGCTTGGTGGTAGTTACCTGGCAACATAGTTGTAAGTTATTACCCCGGTCACCTTCACAGGCTTTCCGCTTAATTTTGTCGGCGAGAATTGTGACCGGTAAGCAGCAAGTTCCGAAGATCGGCGAAGTTTGGACGCCCCGGAAACAGCGCAAGCGCGAAATACGCGGCCAGTCTCGTCGATCCAAACCTGGACTACCACAGTGCCGGAAACCCTCGCATTACGCGCCTCTGGAGGATAGTCGGGTTTAGCCAGGCTGATGGCTTTTCCATTTAGTATGCCCGCCTTCAAAAACTCTTCGGCGGAGGAACCGGCTTTGACAGAAGTGCTGCCGGCAGGATTCGGGCCGCGTAAGCTCGTCAATCGGGCATTCCATTTCTCTGCCTCTGCCGTTTTGTTGAGCTTCCCCAGCAGGCAAACGTAGCGCGAAATCGCGTCGACGAGTTGTTCATTGTTTTGACCCGGGTGCTTTTCGTTTACTGAAATCAATCGCTCGTAGAACGTCGCCGCCTTCTCGTCATTTCCTTCGAGTTGATGAAACTCGGCGAGCATCAAGAGCGACAGGGCGGTCTTCAAATTGGCAACGCCAAACACTTTCTCCCTTATTTGCAACGCCTCTTCATAAGCAGATTCCGCTTTGCCCGGGTCGCCGATTGCATAATGCGTTAACGCTATCCTTTCCAGCGTGTCAGCAAGTCGGAAATCGTTGGCATCGGCGGTCCTGAACGACTTAACTGCTCCTTTGAGCGGCGACTCCGCATCACCATACTTGCCCAGCGCAATGTAAACTTCCGCCAAATTTATCTGGGCGATTCTGACGAGCTGAGGATCCGCACCCAACGCTTTCTCGCGAATTTCGAGGGCCCGCTTTGCCAGCGGCAGGGCCTCTTTAAATTTGCGCTCAGCATATAACTTCAGCACTCTGCTGCTCAGGTCGGCTGCTTCCTCAAGCTCAGTCGACTCCGGCTTTGCTGACGGATCCTGGTTGGATTGGCTTTGGTCAAGAATCTGCTTAGCGGAGACTCTTGCGTGGGCAAAACCAGCAGGACTGAGGATCAAAACTGCCAACGCTATGCAGAGTATGGAATATTTTTTAGGGTTCATTTCTTCGGTGGCTTGCTCGGCCTGATTTCCACCCGGCTGACCAGCGCCCGATCGTCGTGACGCAGCAAATCCAAAACGGCGAGCGCGATGTCTTCCGGTTGCAGTTGCCAGGCCTGGTCCTCAGTCGGCGTATCGCCGCCGAACTCAGTGTTAACGGAACCCGGCATGATGTAGCTGACCTTGATGTCGTCGTGCCTGACTTCCTGCATCAGCGCTTCACTGAAACCGTTGAGGCCAAACTTCGAGGCATTGTAAGCCGCCATCTTCGGATGTGCGTTTGTGCCGGCCAATGAAGAGATGTTGATGATATAGCCGCCTCCGCGGGCTCGCATCAGCGGGATCGCTTCGTGGCAACAGTAAAAAACGCCGAAGAGATTTGTCTCCAGAACCGCGCGAAAATCGTCAGGTGACGTTTCTTCGACGGTCTGGGACATGCCGATACCGGCATTGTTCACTAGAATGTCGAGGCCTCCGAAATGTAACGCACAAACTTCAAACAGTGCCTGGATTTGAGTGTAGACCCGAACATCCGCAACGATCCCATGCGCTCGGCCTCCACCGAGAGCGCTCAGCGCCAGTAACGTTTCATCAATTTCTTTCCGGCTGCGGGCGCTGATGCAAACATTCACACCGGCCCCGACCAGGGCCTCGGCAATTCCCCGACCGATGCCTTTCGTGCCGCCGGTTACAATTGCTGTCTTGCCGTTTAGTTCCATAAGTCTCGGATCAGGGCGCCCCGAAGTGTGGAGCGCTTCTCAGAAGTCATCCGCCATCACATCGAAAAAGTCGACGATCCCCGTCTCAAGTGAATATTCCGCGCCGACCACAACAAGTCCATGGTTTCTGACCAACTCTTCCAGCACTTTCGATCCGTGTCGAAGGTGATCTGCGGAAGCGCTGATGTTTGCCCTCACCGCCCGCTTTACCAGTTCATCAGGATCGTTTCGCAGTTCAGTCGCCAGCAAGGGTTCCACCGATGGGCGAACGCAATCAACGATAGAACGCAGATTTTCCGATTGATGATCCGCTTGTTCCTGCAGCTGATCAAGGGTCGCCAGAATAGCGCCACACTGTGAATGCCCGAGGACAATAACGAGTGGCGTGCCATACTGCGCCGCGGCAAACTCCACGCTTCCGACCTGGGAAGCAGCCACAATGTTGCCGGCGACTCGAATAACAAACAGGTCGCCGAGCCCCTGGTCAAACACGATCTCTGCCGGCACTCGTGAATCAGAGCATCCGAGAATGATCGCGAACGGGTTCTGGCCGGCCGCTAATTCCCGACGCCGCGCGTGGCTGGTAACCGAATCTTCGTTGGGAGTGTCGTCGACAAAACGACGGTTTCCTTCCTTCAGCCGTGCGAGGGCTACTTCCGCTGAAATCATTTATGCTCCTCTTGCGAACCTGAGTGTCTCAATAGCTCTCACGTGGCCGCGACGGGCCGCCCACCATTCGAAACGAACAATGGCGCGGCCCAGTCATTTACTATCTGGCTGCCGGCAGCGTTACGCTTCGATTCAAAATAACGCCAAACTCGGTGCCCGATTTTACTTCAGCGTCCTGTTCCTTCTCATAGACCCGCGCGCCCGTGCCCAGTGCGCCGCCAATGATCGCGCCAATGCCGGCGCCCTTTCCACCGCCCGCAATAGCGCCAATGATTGCGCCGGTAGCTGCGCCGCCGCCAATAAATACAGCATCACGCTTGCGATTCCCTCGCCCTGTGACAGAACCTTCGTTGTCGGAATTCACATCGTCAGCTTGCAGGCTGGAGAGTGAGCCGTTGATCGTATATCTCCTGCCATTGGGCAATTCAACCTGATTGAAGGCCACCAGAATCTGCCCTGGCGTCCGTCGGCCGGCTTGCCTTATTGAAGTGACGCGTCCCCAAACCTTGCTGCCCACGGTAATCACTTCCACACCCGCTCCGGCGTGAACAGGCTCTGTAACATTCGCCGAAAACCGATCGCCAACGCGCGCCGTGCGCGAGCTGAGTTGCTGATTCAGACGAACCCGAATCAAAGTATCTGCCGGAACAGTGTAAGTAGGTATTACCACTCTGCGCACCGGGGCGCGTCTCACTGGACGACGACGGCGCTGGGCGGAAACTTCCAACACAGTGCCGCAAAGAAATATCACTAACACCAAAAGACTCATCGATCTCACAATCACCTTACTATTCATCATTCTCATCGTCTTATCCTCCCGTAATTGACTCCCAGCGCAGAACAAACTACTGCTTCGGATTCTTTCCAAGATCGTCAGCATAGTGTGTTTCGCGAAATGATACACCGCAGCCGGACGTCCTATGACGCCTGCAGTTTCTGCTTCAGTACTTCGTTAACTATTTTCGGATTCGCCTTCCCCTGTGAAGCCTTCATCACCTGGCCCACAAAGAAACCGAACAAACTTTCCTTGCCGGCGCGGTAGCTGTCTAGTTGCTGAGGGTTCGCAGCCAAAACCTGATCAATCAGACTCTCTATCTCAGTTGAGTCGCTTAATTGGACCAGGCCGCGCTCCTCAATAATGGCCTCCGCACTCTTGCCTGCTTGAAACATTTCAACCAGCACTTCCTTGCCCTGTTTGCCGCTAATCTTGCCCTCATCGATCAACTTGACGAATGAACCCACGTCCGCCGCAGAGATTGGGGAGGAGCTGGCCTCGAGCCCGGCGTTCTCCAGCTCGCGCAGTAATTCAGAGCGGATCCAATTTGCGGTGGTGCGAGCATTGCCCGAAGCTTCGACAGCTTCCTCATAAAAGTCGGCCAGCGAACGCTCGGACGTCAATTGTGAAGCGTCGCTGAAGGACAACTGGTATTGCTCCATAAACCGACGCCGCCGCGCCTCCGGTAGTTCCGGCATTTCGTTGCGCACGCGCGCGACAAATTCATCAGTCACAATCAAAGGCGGCAAATCCGGCTCGGGAAAATACCGGTAGTCATGTGCTTCTTCTTTGGATCGCATCACTCGGGTTTCCGCCGCGCGCTCGTCCCACAGCCGGGTTTCCTGTTGCAACCGGCCACCCGATTCAAGCACATCGATCTGCCGGCGGACTTCAAACTCGATCGCGCGGTGCATGAACCGGACCGAGTTGAGATTCTTCAGTTCCACTTTGGTCCCGAATTTCTGGTCACCGATTTTCCGAACCGAAACATTCGCTTCGCAACGCAGGTTGCCTTTCTCCATGTCCGCTTCTGAAGCGCCAACCCATTGCAGCGCGCGGCGTACGTGATTCACATAGTCATAAGCTTCCCAGGCGGTACGAAAGTCCGGCTCGGTCACAATTTCCGCCAGCGGTGTGCCGGCTCGATTCAGATCGATGTAGGAATAGCGATCAATATCAGGCAGTCCCTCGTGAACATTCTTGCCCGCATCCTCTTCCAAATGGAGACGCGTTATCGCGATCTTCTTCGGTCTCCACTCAATTGGATGGCCCGCATCATCGCGTTCGGCCGTCATGATTTCGAGTTCGCCGTTAGCGGAGAATGGTTTATCGAATTGCGAGATTTGGTAACCCTTTGGTAAATCCGGATAGAAATAATTCTTCCGCGAAAAAATGGACTGGTTATTGATTTGTAAGCCCAGCGACAGAGCTGCGCGGGCGCCAAGCTCAACGACCCGGCGGTTGAGTACAGGCAGGGCGCCGGGTAGACCAAGGCAGACGGGACATGTATTCGAGTTTGGCTCATCGCCGAACCTCGTTGAGCAACCGCAGAAGATTTTCGACTCCGTACTCAATTGAGCATGGATCTCTAACCCGATGATCGTTTCCCAACCATTAGTCATAAGCAGTAAACCGCAAACAGTAATCAGCCATCAGCAATCAGCAATCAGAGTCAGCAGGGCAAAAATCCTACGGCCTCAGCCATCCTGGTGATGCGCCGGCACGTCGAGCCTCGTTTTCCAGTTCGCGCCATCTGGCGCTTAGACCAGCGCGGGCAGCTGCCAGCTCATTAAACTGTGTAATCAACGCACTTCGTTCAAAAGAGTAATCGTAAGACTGACCAATTAAGCCCGCGCCCACGACAGTAGGAAACTGGAGATGACCGCGCCCACCGGAGAGCCTTCGCAGCGAAGCGTGTCCCGAATTCAGAACGACCCGCCCGCGGGTGATTCCACCACCGAATCCCACGCGAGCACGCAGTTGCGAGCCGGCCCGCGCGACAGAAACGCCATTGTGACGCCTTCCGGGCTGCGTTGAAAACCGCGGCAGACCCGTACCTCCAAACGAGATTAACGGGGAAACGCTGCCGCCAATGATTGAATAGCTCGGGAACGAACCCGACGGAAACTCGTCAAGCCGCGCGCGAACATAACTCAATTCTGAATCAAGCGTGGCTATCTCCGTTCTCAGCTCAGACGCGCGCGCGCGCCAATACGCTTCTGATTCCCTGTCGGCTATCAGCTGGCGTTCCAAATCACTCCCAGAGATGTCAGGGACCGCAGCGGCCCGCCTTCGCGCTTCAACCAGCGTAGGCAGTCCGAGCTGCTTGCGCTTGCGTTCATAGGCTGCTTCATTCTCCTGACGGCGTCGCATTGTTGGCTCGAGATCGCGATTTGTTATCGTCAACGTTGCGCGGCGTGGACCACCCGAGGGCGATCCAGCCTGCTTGCGGGCCAACAAGCTTCCGGGCTGTTCGGAGTTGGCTCTCTCCGTCGCGGCAACATCAATCGCCGCCAAAGCCACGGTGACTTGAATGCCAGGAGAAACTTCGTAGGTCAGCGTACTGCTCGTCACTACGAACTTAGAGGGGATCTCGATCCGACGTCCGCCGCGCATGACTAAAGTGTAAGCGCTCACGGTCACGGCGAAGAGAAGCGTGACAGTTAATAGCAAAAAAAGTCTTACCGTACGGCGCGCCACACGAATATTTCTCATAGGATTAATCTCCCTGAGCTTCCGGCCAGCAAACCAATCAGGGCCTTTTGGGGATAGCCCAGTATACCATTCGTCAAAATCAACCGCAGAACGAGCACGCGAATACAGTCCAAAAACTTTGCAACCGCTCGCCCAGAGTGATATACATCGCCTCACAGATTGCTAAAGACCGCTTTTCCACTGATTTGAGGTTTTCATTGGTTATGAACCCTTCATAGAGGAGTGAAACAGAACCATGGCAAAGACTGTTTGTAAAATTCTTGGAATAGTTTTTCTAATTGCCGGCGTGGCCGGTTTCGTCGCACCCACGTTGCTCGGCTTCCATCTGTCGCCGGCTCACAACCTGGTCCACATCGTTTCCGGAGTTGTCGCTCTGTATTTTGCCTTTTCCGGATCAATGGCCCAGGCGAAAGGCTTCTGTCTGGTTTTCGGAATTGTGTATTTGGGGTTGGGCCTTCTGGGCATGACGATGGGAGACCCGGCGATGAATCGCATGTGGCATATCGGCCCGTTGGATCTGGCGATGCAAGATCACGGACTGCATATGGTGCTTGGGGCGGTTTTCCTGGGCAGCGGTTTGTTCACCAAGTCGTCGTGAGCGGGCATCCAGTATTAAAAGTTTCAGGTTGCAAGGCCGGTTCCGTAAGCTGACGCACATGCGCCCTCGAACCGGACACCTTGCAACCTGATTATCTTTAGGAGCCGGACTCAAGCATCCCCACTCAACGCCTCCCTCGCGCCGGATGCCTCAAAAGCTAAGCGAAGCACCCGCCCGCCCTGTGCGACCCGGAGTGCGAAAGCCGCTTTCGAAATACTCGCGATTAAATAGATTATCCACATAGCCAAAAAACCGGAGAGACCGCGTTTCACTGAAGGGCCACGTGTAGCTACCGCCCAAATCAGCTTTCGCAAGGCCGCGGAAGCGATAAACACGACTGCCGAAGGTCCTTGAATCAAATATCGGCGCCAGGTAATCGCTCGAGGTCGCGAGATCAAAGTTAACGAGCACGCGTTTGCCGAGACGCTGCGTAGCAACCAGCGAGAACTGATGATCCGGAGTTACAAAAGTGCGAAGAACGCCAATCTGCGGCGTGCGCTGCATGCTCTTGGTGTAGGTATAAGCTGCCCAGAGATCCAGCGTACGAGTCGGGGCGGCTGCCAGGCTCATTTCCACACCGCGGGAGATCCCGCCATCCGTATTCACATACCCGCCAAACCGGCCGAAGGGATCAGTGGCGGGATCGATTAGCCCTGAAAAGTCGAAGATGATCACTTTCTGCAGATGTGTGTAGAAGTAAGTAGCCGAGGCGCGCACGCGGTTCCGTGAAAATGTCTGGTCGATACCCGCATCGACTGCAATGGAACGATCTGGCGCCAGGCGCGGGTCGCCAAAGACAGAGTAACCAAAGCTGCTGAAGAACGTTCCAAATCGCTCGAAAAGGGACGGAGCCCGATAACCATTGCCGACATGAGCGCGAATCTTGGTCCCTGACGAACGAAACATGTAAGCAATCGATCCATCGCCCGTGTAAGCGGCAGGTGGTGATTGAAAAGTGATTCCGCCATAAGGCGCGCTCGCCGCCGGCGAGAACTGCGGTTGTCTCAAACTAAAAAACTGCGCGCGGAATGCCGCCGAAATTTGCAGTCGATCCTGCATGAGCCGCAATTGATCCTGGACAAATACGGCATGACTCCGCTGCGTTACATCCACCGACGAATTGTCCGCGGGATTAACTTGCAAAGAGCGATTCAGGAAGTTCTCGCTTTCAAACTCATACCCCGCCGTGATGAAGTTGTAGCGTCCCGCCTGCACATCAAAGCGCGCATTAACCGTGTGAACGCGTGCGTCAAAATCCGACTGCTCGGTACCGCCAAACGGTTGAAAACCGGCACCTAAAGGTCCGTTAATTCCAGTGCGGTTGGTTATTAGTCCCTGATAGCTGACCGTGTAACCAAACATTTCTGTAGGACGTTGAGAGAAGATCAACGCGCCGGAGAAGAAATTCGACTTGCGAAGGTTGTCCGGATCGTTTGCTGCGGGGATGAAAGTAGCGGCGCCATCACTCAAGAGCGAAAAAGGAACGCCCGCCTCATAGCGGCGTTGCTCCGCAGGTGAGAGCGGTATGGCCTCGATTATTCCGGCGGGAGGTAGAATACCGATTCCCTCCGGATTATTATTCTGTTGAGAACGAGAATTGGATGCGTAGACGCGTCCTGACAACGTGGTCGTCGGTGTCAGGCGAAACAACAGGCGCCCTTGCCCGCTTGAATTGCGAACTTCATCGTGACGGTCGAGGCCACGGCTCACATTAAAATGCGAAAAGCCTGCGCTGTAAGAGACAGTCTCGCTACGAGCGCCTCCCGCCACATGAGCTCGTCCGCGAAATATGCCCAGACTGCCGCCTTCCGCCAGCACACTGCCGTGAAATGGCCCACCACCTTCGTCAGTTACCAGATTTATCACACCGCCAATCGCGTTTGAGCCATAGAGGGACGATCCCGAACCGCGAAGGACCTCGACGCGGCTCACGTCGGTGACAATTAAGTTCTCCAAAAGACCCGAAGCGTCGCCCTGCGGAGCAGCCGCGTCGCGAAAACGTAACCCGTCCATCAGGACCGCAGTGTCTTCATTGCGCAGTCCGCGCGTCTTTATCGAAGTAAAAGAACCCGGACCACCAAGCTGTTGCACGCGCAGACCCGGAACTGTGTGCAACGCTTCGGGAATCGAAGCCTCGTCTCGATCGTCGATCTGCTGCCGGTCAACGACTGAAACCGCTTTGGAAACTTCATCAACCGGTTGCGCCGTTCCTTGAGCGATAACGACAACCTGCTCGCTTATTCCTGCGAGCGGCAGCTCAATCTGCAACGTCGCCGCCCCATTACTATCAACTCGAAGACTCTGAGCCGGCGCCCGCGAAAAACCAGGCGCTTCAGCTTCGACCAAATACTCCCCCGGCGCCACGCGCTCAAAAATAACCCTGCCCTCGTCGTTAGTTAGACCCTTGATGCGAACCCCCTTATCACGCGTGTGCAGAGTCACCGACGCTCTGCGGACGATGGCGCCTTGCGGGTCCATTACGCGGACGGTGACGCCGCTTCTCGCATTGCTGCTTTGCGCAAACGCGCCCCCGGTCAGGCATGGGGCCAGGAACGCAGCAATAATCACGAGACAACAAACGCGAAGCGCCTGCGCGGGCGAATGGCCTCCTCTGCGTTTGCTCTGCGGATTCTGCGATTCTGCGGTGACACTGCGGCACAAAAACTGTTCACCGCATTGACGCAGCAGTCGCCAAGGGCGCGCTGGGCGGTACCTATCAGGCGTTGTCGCCGGGTCGAGCCCGAAAAACTTCTCGGCTGAATCAGTTGGACCAAATTCTCGTCGTTCTTTGTTTTTCATCATTAGCTTCTCCTGCCCGTCGCAGTGCGAGCTGAAATTGAAGCACTCGAAGATGTCCTGACTTGCAGTTGTGATTCGCGCCTTCTCGACCCTTTGGTCGCGTGCATGAATCGCCGTCGCTCCTTGCCTTCCCAGACTTTTCCAGTGGCCTAACGGGAGCTCAGTCACCGCTTACAGTTGCGCGGGCAGTGGCGGATTTTCACCGTCTTCCCTTTGAGTTCTTCATCGTTGCAAGTTACCGGAGCATTTCATGCACCGGCGTAACACGAGGCGCGCCGGAGACCGGATGCGCATCGACCAAAACCTTGACCGCAAATACCTCTTTCAGGAGTTCCGGCGTCAACACCTCTTGCGGGCTGCCAAACGCCAAACCTCGTCCATCTTTCATCAACAGCACAGAATCAGAGAATTCAGCTGCTAAATTGATGTCATGTGTAACCACGAGCGCCGACGTTTCCCGGTTATCACAACGCTGTCTCACCAGCGTCAGGATTGTGGCTTGATGGGCCATATCCAGGTTCGCCGTCGGCTCATCGAGCAGCAACACCGCCGCGTTTGTGACTAAAGCCCGCGCCAGAACCGCGCGCTGGCGCTCGCCGCCTGACAGCTCGTTCATGAGGCGGTCGCTCAACGTGTCGAGCTGAGTCTCGCGAAGGACTTCTCGCGTCGCATCAACATCGCGCACCGTTTCCCAACCCCATCCCGGCGCCGACCAGGCATACCGGCCACCTAGAACAAACTCGAAAACCGTCACGGGAAAACGAAGGTCTGCCTCCTGTGCGACGACTGCAATTCGCTTCGCAATCGCGCGGCGTGAATAAGCAACTAGCGACTGTCCATCCAGAGATATCTCACCAGCTGTCGGTTTCATTCCTCCGTTTAGGGTGCGCAGCATTGTTGATTTGCCCGCGCCGTTTGGCCCGATGATCGCTGTTATCCGACGGGGCGCCAGTTCAAGCGAAATGTTTGAGACAGCGACCCGCTCGCCATAGCTCACTGTGATGTCGTTTGCTTTGAGCATTGCCATTGTCAGCGACGCTTGAGTAGGTAAACAAATAACGGCGCGCCGATAAGCGCAGTGATCGCTCCAACCGGAAGCTCGCGCGGCGTGATAATCGTCCGAGCCACCGTGTCAGCCAGAATCACGAAGGCCGCGCCAGCCAACGCGGACGCCGGGATGACAATTCGGTTATCACTGCCAAACGAAAGCCGAACCAGATGCGGAACAACGAGGCCCACGTAGCCTACAGATCCGCTCGACGCCACTGAGGCGCCGACCAGCAAGCTGGCAGCTACGAAAACCGTGATGCGCACTCGTCCTACTTCCACGCCCAGATCAAAAGCATCGCGCTCGCCAAGCATCATCAGGTTCAGCGAACGCGCATTCAGAGCCAGGACCACGACGCCAATCCCTGCCGCCACAAAAGTCACCGCCAGCAGGCTCGAGGTCGTGCCGGAGAGATCTCCCAGCAACCAAAACGTAAACGAGCGAATACGTGTGGCGTCCATCAGGGTCGTAATGAAGACTATTCCGGACGAAAGAAACGTGGTCACGATCACCCCAGCAAGGATTAACCGCTCGGGCGTTGCGCCGGCGCGGCCGCGGGCCAAACGATAAACAACAAAAGTTGCCGCCAACGCCCCGGCAAACGCCATCACGGGCCGGCTCCATTCGTGTGTCCCAAAAAACACGAGGGCCACCATCGTTCCGACCGCTGCGCCATTGGACACTCCCAACAGGTAAGGCTCGGCGAGCGGGTTACGCAGCAGGGACTGATAGCCCGCGCCCGCCGTCGCCAGGCAAATGCCGACAGCTCCCGCCAGCAGAATTCGCGGCAAACGAATGTCAAAGAGGATTGCGCGTTGTTCAGACGAAAGACCACAGTCCGTTTGGCCAGTTAAAGCACAGAGAGAGGGCCCAAGCGGCAAGTGCTGGCTTCCAACCAGAGTTGCCGCGATAAGAACCACCAGGAGCATCACTAACAACACTCCGCAGACACTGAACGCTTTACGCAGCGTGGCGTGTCCCGCGTTTATTGATTTCTCTTCGGTACTCATCGTAAGTCTCTCGCACAGACGCGAGCTAAAGATCGAGCCTTAAACTACTTGAATGCTTCCGGGTGTAGTGCATGCGCCAACGCCTCCAAACCGTCAACGAGTCTCGGCCCCGGTCTCGAGAGGAAATCGTCGTTGATCTTGTACACCCGGTTGTTACGCACGGCAGGGGAATTGCGCAGCGGACTCGCGACGCTGGAGTTTGCCATTCCCATCGATCCTCCGGTGGGGAGGATGATCGCCTCGGGTTTTGCGCTGAGCGCTGCCTCGTCGCTGAATCGGGGAAAAGCGTCTGGAACATCAGCGGTGACTGAAATGCCACCCGCTCGTTTCACGAGGTCAGTCAAATAGGCTTCGCGACCGATGGTATAAAGAGGTTCGTCTGCAACCTGATAAAAAACCCGGACTGGTGTGACGCTCGCGATCGCAGTCGCTATCCCAGCACTGCGTTTGCGCAAGGTACCCGCAACCCGGTTTGCCTCATCAGCTGTACCAAACATTTCACCAAACGCCGTTATCGAGCTAAGGATCTCTTCTAAACTGCCTGGATTGGTGACGTAGACCGCGATGCCTTGTTGATCAAGTTGTTTAGTGAATGCTTCGAGCTGAGAAGCGGTTGAGACCAGGACGATTTGAGGCTTGAGCGCGATGATGCGCTCAACGCTGGGATGCAGGGTGTCGCCGATTTTCGCAACCTGCTTTGCCTCGGCGGGGTAGTCGCAGTAATCAGTGTTTCCGACAAGCCGATCGCCTGCTCCCGCGGCGTAAACAATCTCGGTAAGATTCGGCGCCAGCGTGACGATCCGGTCGATCCTTGCCGGCAGTGGGATTTTCCGTCCGGCTTCGTCGACCACTTCTCGAATCGCGCCGTTTTGTGAAGCTGCAGGGGAGTTGTGGGAGGGTGACCTTGAGCAGCCGCAAGCAGCCGCCAGCGAAAGAAGGATCAGGCCGACTGATATTACTCTGAATGAAAAGTTTGGAAGGTAGCGCAACGAAAAATCCCACCGATCTGCTGGCTCTCGTGGCGAAAAGAGACAGGCGATCAGCGGGACCTATAATGAAGTTATCCTGCGGCCTGAACGCGTTTCCGCGAGCGTTCACCAGCTGCGAAGCGTCTTGGGCAGGTCTCCTGGCTTAGAGCTCCGGCATTCGGAGTCTCATCACAGTGGCGCGACCGCACGGGATTCTCACCCGCTTCCCTATTCTCCCCATTTACCCGGGGCACCCAGACACTTTCAAATACAAAGAACTGTTTATGACATCTTGTGATCGACGCGCGGACATTATCACCTACATCTGCAACTGTCAAACAACTCCAGCACGCGATCAGTCTACGTTTGACCTGACCGCGCAGGAGTGTTACTGAAGAGTCGAAGGAGAACTCCAATGCATTCACGAATTGCAGAAGCACTTGACTATCTCGATAGCGAACGGGCCGACCTACAGGCTGCCGTAGAACTGGTTCCCGCCGATTTACGCGAGCGCGCTCCTGCATCTGATCGCTGGTCGGTAGCGCAGGTATTGCAACATCTGACGCTAATCGAAAGCCGGATCGTGCCGCTCATCCACAAGCTAGTCGCCGGCGCGCGCGGTGCTGGCCTCGGTCCGGAACTTGAAACGAGTTCAATTCTAAACGTCAGACACGCAGCAAAAATTGCCGATCGTAGTTTTCGTGTCACAGCGCCTGAGGAGACTGTGCCGCCGTCTGACGTTAGCGCTGCAACTGCCTGGAAATCGCTGGAAGAATCCCGCCAGGCCTTGAGAAAAGCTGTGATTTCGGGGGACGGGCTTGCTTTGAGCGAAGTGAAATATCCCCATCCCGTGCTTGGCGAGATCAATCTGTATCAATGGATCTTGTTTGTGGGCAGCCATGAGGTGCGACACACCGCTCAGGTTCGTGAAATCGCTGAACAGTTTACAACCCCTTCAACCACCGCATCAGCGGCAAATTAGGACAGGAACCTACCAAGGAAATGATCAAGACCATTGAATGGACGAATGAGGGCATCCGCATGCTGGACCAGCGGCTGCTTCCCACTGAAGAAAAATACCTCATGCTGCGATCCTACGAAGAGGTCGCCGAGGCAATCAAGAAAATGGTGGTACGCGGCGCCCCCGCAATCGGTGTCTCCGCGGCCATGGGACTTGCCTTGGGAGCAAGCCAGTCAGTGGGCAGTTCCGTCGCCGATCTTGATGACGATTTCACTTATATGTGTCAGGTAATGTCTCAAACGCGACCCACCGCTGTGAATCTCTTTTGGGCGATTGAGCGAATGCGAAGGGCGTTTCAACGCGAAGTTAAGGCGGGCCACGAACTTGAACAGATCAAAGCAAATTTGATTACCGAAGCGCGGAACATCTTTTACGAAGATATCGAAACGAACAGGTCGATTGGCCATTTTGGCGCCGACTTGATTGCTGATGGCGACACTGTGTTGACGCATTGCAACGCTGGCGCGCTTGCAACCGCGGGCGACTACGGCACTGCGCTCGGAGTGATCCGTGGCGCCCGCGACGCAGGAAAACGTGTTGCCGTGATAGCAGATGAAACCAGGCCTTTTTTGCAAGGACTGCGACTCACCGCTTGGGAACTGGCCCAGGACAACATCCCAGTGACCGTGATTACCGACAACATGGCCGGCCACGTAATGAAAGGCGGTAAGGTCAATGTAGTGGTTGTCGGCGCTGATCGAATCGCCGCGAATGGAGATGCCGCGAACAAAATCGGGACCTATATGGTCGCGGTGCTTGCTAAAAAGCACGGCATTCCATTCTACGTCGCCGCTCCGATTACAACTTTGGATCTTTCATTAAAGTCAGGCGAGGAGATTCCTATCGAGGAACGCGATGGCCGGGAAATAACCCACATCGGGGCGAATCAACTAGGACCAGACGGAGTAGACGTGCATAACCCGGCCTTTGACGTAACGCCCAACGACTTGATCACCGCGATTATTACTGACAAGGGAGTTGCGTACCCACCTTACACGATAAGCCTCCACCGCATGGCGAATATGGGAGCAGCCGCCATTGTCGGTTCCGAAGGACGGTGAAGCCACAATGCAAACCTTCACAATAATCTTGGCGGTTCTAACAATTCTAGGAACCGTGGGAACATTTTATTTTGGTGCGAGAAGTATGAAGTTGGAGCGACTGAAGAACGCACTAACATGGAAAGAGGTAGAAAGTGGATCCTTGGATCTCATGAAGAAGGCAGAAGCAAAATTCAAGCCCGATATCTTGCTAATGACGTCAGGGCCGGGAGCAATAGTTGCAAGCCTCGCAATGATCCAAACGCGCCGATTCTTTCCGATATACACCGCGATTCTAGAAGACAAGCGGAGTGCTCCATTTCAATGCCAGCCCAAGGGTCACATTAAGTTGTCAACGAGAAAGTGGGTTGTTCATTTACCGGAACAGCTTCGCAACGAGACCCACAAGCGGATTCTGGTGATGGACGATTGCGTGATTTCAGGTGATGTCCAGACAGCGATCTGCGAATTCCTCGAAGAGAATGGATTCCCAAAGAAAAACATCTTTTTCGCCACGCTTGTTTGTTCGCAGATTGCAATAGACACCAATAAGGCGCCGGATCTGCACTGGTACACAAACCCTCACAAGGATTTATTCTTCCCGTGGGGAAAATGGTTCTAGCCAGTTGCGAATCGGCTGCGTTTCCACCAGTCCATCGTGAGCTTCAGCCCCGTCCGCAAGTCTACTTTTGGTTCGAAACCTAGAAAGTCGCGTGCGCGACTGATGTCTGCCAGGCTGTGTTTCACGTCGCCGGGCCGCGGGTTCTGGTAGTCGACCTCTGCATCTGTTCTCCCCGTCAATTCTTTCAGTTGATCGAAGAGCTGATTCAACGTAATCCGCTCACCGTTGGCAATGTTGATAATCTGGCCAATCCCTCTGGTAGTCTCCGCGGCCTTCAGGTTGGCATCAACCACATTATCAATGTAGGTAAAATCGCGCGACTGTTCACCATCACCATAAATTACCGGCTGGCGATTGCTAAGTAGATCGCTGATGAAACGTGAGATTACACCTGAATACTGAGAACTGGGGTCCTGCCTCGGTCCGAAAACATTGAAGTATCTAAGCGATAGAGTTTCCAACCCGTAAACGCGCGTGAATACCTGCGCGTAGTACTCACCGACAAGCTTTGCCACGGCATAAGGCGAAAGCGGCTCGGGCAGCATGTCCTCGACTTTTGGCAGGGTCGGCTTATCGCCGTAGGCGGAACTAGACGCCGCGTAGACCAGTCGCTTCACGCCTCGCTCTTTGGCAGCGAGCAGGAGCGAAAAGGTTGAATCGACTGACGCGATGTGAGTCTGGCGCGGGTCTTCCACTGAACGAGGCACCGACGGAATCGCAGCTTCATGAAAGACCAACTCAACATCTTCCAATGCGCGCCGCAGGGCCGTCTCATCCGCCAGACTTCCCTTAACGAAGTCTATTTGTCCACCGATCTCATCGATATTTTCCTGATAACCTGTCGATAAGTCATCGATAACACGTACTCTGGCGCCGGCAGCGGAAAGGGCTGAAGCGATGTGTGAACCAATAAAGCCGGCTCCACCGGTGACCAATACAATTCCAGTTAAGGGCATATTCGATTCAGTGACGCTTCTTCAAATTTTAGTGGCAGCTGGACGAGAACCAGTCCGCAACGGCCGCTATCGGCCAATACCTACATACGTGAAGCCAAGTTCACGCATGTGGGCCGGTTCATAGATGTTGCGCAAATCCGCGATGCAAGGCGACTTCATTAGGTCGCGGATCCGGCCCATATCGAGAGCTCGGAACTGGTTCCACTCAGTTACGAACACTAGCACATCGGCGTCAGCTACCGCCGCGTATTCGTCATCGACGTAAATCACGTCTGGCAGAACTTCCGCAGCTTCTTCCATCGCTACTGGATCGTAAGCACGAACCGTGGCGCCGCTCGCAATTAAGCCCTTAATGATATCGATGGCGGGAGATTCACGCATGTCGTCCGTTTCAGGTTTGAAAGCCAGGCCCAACACTGCGATCGTTTTCCCTTTCACGCTGCCGGCCAATTTTTCGATCTTGGGTAACATTGCCTGACGCTGGCGGCGGTTTACTTCAATCACAGCATCTACGATCAACGAATCGCAGCCGAAATCTCGAGCCACTGAGGCGAGGGCCTGAGTGTCTTTCGGAAAACATGATCCGCCAAATCCCGGACCCGGATGCAAAAACTTGCTGCCAATTCGCTTGTCCATACCGATCGCTTTCGCCACATCATGGACGTCACAACCAATCTTTTCGCACATATTGGCTATTTCGTTAATGAAGGAAATCTTGGTGGCCAAAAAAGCGTTTGCTGCATATTTGGTTAATTCAGCAGCTTCAAGAGAAGTGACAACGAATGGCGCCTCAATCAGGTAAAGAGGCCGATAGAGATCTCTCATAATCGCGATTGCTTCTTCATCGCGGCTGCCAATTACGACGCGATCGGGTCGCATGAAATCGTTGATAGCCGCACCTTCACGCAGGAATTCGGGGTTTGAAACCACTCCGAAGTTCAGCGGCGATTTCTGTCGTTCGCGAATTAGCTTACGAAGATACTCTCCAGTTCCGATCGGCACCGTCGATTTTGTAACAACGACTTTGTAGCCATTCATGTAGTCGGCCACAGAGCCGGCGGCCGCCTCGACATAGCTGAGATCCGGAGATCCATCAGGTCGTGGCGGAGTGCCAACAGCCAGAAAAATAACCAGGGCCTGTTCGACCGCCTGCTTGATGTCAGTGGTGAAACGCAGCCGTCCAGACTGCATGTTCTTCGTGACAATCTGTTCCAAACCTGGTTCATAGATTGGCATTTCACCAAGGGTGAGGCGCTGCAGCTTGGCGGCATCTACGTCTACGCAGGTGACATCCACACCAAACTCAGCAAAACACGCACCGGTGACTAATCCGACGTAACCGGTGCCAATGACCGCAATATGCATTAGGGTTCCTTTATAGCGCGGCGGGAGGGTCTATACTAAAACCTTGCGGGTCAAACACGACATAAATCGCGTGACCCGCAAGGTTGTGCTTTATCTGACCACCGCACCGAGACGCAGCGCAGCGGTATTTTTGCTAACAAACAATCGACGAGTTACTTGGACGGGCTGATGACGATTACAGTGTCGCCAAAGTTCAGGTCGTTGTCATCCATCGCGGCCCAGATAATGCCGGCAATCGCACCAGCACCGAGAATCAGGAGGGCAGCTGTTTCTCCGCCGCTCAACAAGTCGTCGTCGTCGCCGGGATCAGTCTTCGCGTCAGGAGTGCCAGCCATCGCGCTTTCGCCCGCCGCCACCTGCTTGACCGAATCGCCCTCGCGAAGTTCCGCGACGCCTGAATGAGTCGTCAGGGAGGTAATACCCTTAATGACGCTCACCGTAAACGATGTCGCCTTGCTGCCGTCAACCACGACCACGCCATCGTTTGTCGTAAAGTTAACTGCAATACCGGCTAGCGTCGAAACGTGAGCGGTACCGTTATCAAGCAAGCCCATCAGGCTCTTTTCGTTGAAGCTCAATTTCAAGCTTGAGGTAGCGGCCAAATCCACGCGGCCCAGCTTGCTGAGATTCACAGTCGCGTTGCTCTTATCGGCAGTGGTAATTAAGCTATCCGAAAAGACTGTGCCGCCGGAAACAGTGTTCTCACCGTTGACCGTGACTTGTCCGGTAACTGACAACTGTCCGGATGGAGCTTTCGCTGCGGGCGAAGCCAATACTACCATCGAGTAAACACTCAAAATGGCAACTGCCACACAGGCCGCTATAGGTTTGCGGCTCCAAGTTTTGCTGATCATTAACGTTCCTCCCGTAAATTGAAACAATTTCTTGATTGCGTGCCTAAATGGCCTTGAACTCATACGAGGCGCCGGCTTTTTTGCCTTGTTCACCTCAATAAGGGCAACACTAAAATTCAAAATGCCGTCTACAAAGCGTAAACACCGGGCTGTTATTACATGAATGAAGGCACTCTGTCAACAGCCATTTGGGCGACTTTGCAACGAAATTGTGCTTTTTTCCGTTGGCAGTGAAGATAACACCAGAACTGCCGTTCGTCCAGACTTTTCTGCCTCAAACCAGCGAAAAATCGTGCTTTTGAAACTCACGCTCGGCAAGCCAGCAAGAGCGGCCCCATTCCAGTGGAACTTTCCAACCTCACGTCATACGAAAAGGAGGAATTTTCGGCAGTGATCAAGAATCGCCGGGATGAGCGGAATGCCAATAAATAAAGGAGTCGATCGGAGCGTAACCTACGGTGTCGTTACGCGCCTGGCCCGCGTGACAGGCCGACTTTTCACCGGCTCAGCCACCGAGATTGAATCGCTTCCCTGACTAATCTGCTTTCGTTCCGCTAGCTCCGATTGTTCATAAGGATCAAGTCGGGCAAAGACATAGAATGGTTCGCCTGCTCTCACGATCCCCAGATAACGAAACGTAGTTTGCAGAACCTCGCCAATGCGTAACGACTCGGAGCGCGGAGGTTGTTCCAAAATAAGGCCCAACTCGTCGAGAGCAACAGCCTCGAGCTCGGGCAGGTAGTCGTTCTGCGTTTCCGAGGCGATCTTGATAGCCATCTGCCGGAGCGCACGAATTCGATTTGAGTTACGCCGGTAATAAGTGCGGTTAACTTCGTGCCGGCTGGCACGATCATCCACGACTTCCTGTTCATTCCGCAAATAACCGAGATATGCTCGGACGACCGGACCAAATTGGGCGTCGTCACTGTTTGATTGAGCAGCGGCGCCACTTGCGGAACAGATGACAATAACCGCTCCCAGGAGACAGCTAACCAGTAATCGGGATTTCATGTCCTTCATGCTTTCCTGATGATATTTCGGCCACATAGTACCAAAACAATTTAGAGTAAGGGCGATTGTCGGGGATTCTATCAGCGCCTTCGGAAACCTCCGTTGCATGCTCGTTTCAGCAATGTTACATTGATCTTTAATTTTAAGGTAAGCGATGGCTCATGATTCTCAAGACGTCTCACAAGATGTCTCAGATGCCGCGAAGAAGATAGCGCTCGGAATCACCGGCGGGATTGCGGCCTATAAAGCTGCGGAGGTGCTTCGGGGCCTTCAAACTGCCGGATGCCTCGTACGAGTCGCGATGACGAAGCGCGCTTGTGAGTTTGTACAACCGCTTACGTTTCGTGCCCTTTCCGGAGCCCACGTGATCGTGGACGACTATGCTCCGGACAATCCCGATCCCATCGCCCACATCACCTTTTCCCAGTCTGTTGATCTGCTTCTCATAGCTCCGGCAACTGCAAACATAATCGCGAAATTTGCCAATGGGGTCGCCGACGATTTCCTGACATCAACTTATCTCGCCTCGAGTGCGCCTGTCTTAATAGCGCCGGCGATGAATACAAGGATGTGGCATCACCCTGCGACCCAGCGAAACCTCGAAACCCTTCGGGCCGATGGCGTCCATATCATCGATCCTGATGAAGGTGAAATGGCTTGCGGTACGGTTGGACCAGGACGGCTTAGTCAGCCTGACAAGATTGTCGCAGCCGCGCTTGAGTTGTTGCAGGGAACGGCGAATCGGCGCGCGAACGACCTTATCGGAGAACACCTGCTAATTACTGTCGGAGCTACTCGAGAAGCGATCGATCCGGTACGATTCCTTTCCAATAAGTCTTCTGGCCGGATGGGCTTTGCCATCGCAAGCGCTGCGGCCAAACGAAGCGCGCGCGTAACGGTAATCGCCGGCGCTACCAACGCGACACCCCCTGCCGGCGTTTCGCTAATCAGGGCTTATTCAGCCGAGGAAATGCGCCACGCGGTGATGAGCCAACTTCCGCAAACTTCAATCTTCATCGGCGCGGCGGCGGTTGCGGATTACCGTCCAGTTGCCCGGGCCACGCAGAAGATCAAGAAAACTTCAGGTATGCTGGCGCTGGAACTTGAGCCCACGCCTGACATTCTCAACCAGGTTTCAGCGGCCAGGCACGAAGGACTGTTAGTGATTGGCTTTGCTGCCGAGACTGAAAATGTCATGGCCAACGCGCGCGAAAAATTGAAACGCAAAAATCTCGACGCCGTAGTGGCCAATGATGTGACTCGCGAAGGCGCCGGTTTTGACACTAATACAAACGAGGTGACCATACTCACTCGCGATAACCAGACCCCCATTCATGTGCCCCTCATCGCAAAGACTAACGTCGCCGATCTCATACTCGACGAGGTTGTCAGATTGCGGGCGAGAGTTAAGCCCGCTTCTTTGCAGATGGATACGGCAGCAAACGGATAGTAGACTTAAGTTCTATAGATTCATCATGGCGTCTAAACCTGTTAAGAATGAGCTTGCCTCGCTGATAACGGACGCCCGAGAACAATTGACCTATTTCCACGAATTGGGCGTTGAAAGTATTGAGGCCTGCTCATTACCCAGGGGTTTGAGTCCAAATCCCGTTGTCGAACGGTCGCCGCAGCCTCTGTCTCGGAGTCCGGCAATCTCGCCTACTTCCGGCGTCAATCAATTCCCGGGTGCGCCAGCTGTTGAAAGATTCCAGGAGCAACTCGCAACGGACGCCGCCACTTCCGGGCCGTCACTCTTGTTTGCTGATCTCAAACCTCCCGTCCAGCCGCTCGCGAGGTCTTCGGAGACCTTTGAAGGAATTTGGGCGGACATTGGCAATTGCACACGATGCCCGTTATATGAAGCGCGGACTCATATAGTTCACACAGACGGAAATCATAGAGCACGTTTGATGTTTGTTGGCGAAGCACCAGGCGCTGATGAAGACGCCCAAGCGCGTCCCTTCGTCGGTCGAGCCGGCCAGCTCCTGACTAAAATCATCGAGGCGATCGGTTTTAGGCGAGAGGAAGTCCTGATCGGAAACGTCAACCGTTGCCGCCCTCCCGCCAATCGTCCGCCAACGCTGGAAGAAGCCGCGACCTGTAAACCGTTTCTATTGCGCGAAATTGCTGCGGTGCGCCCCGAAGTTATCGTGGTGCTTGGCAACACCGCCATGAGAAATCTTCTCGATACAAAGGTGGGAATAACCAAGCTGCGCGGACACTTTCAGGAATACGAGGGCGCCAAGGTCATGCCCACATTTCATCCCGCCTACCTGCTGCGCGACCCTTCGAAGAAAAAGGAAACCTGGGCCGACCTGAAGAAGGTTCGCGACTATCTCGAATCTACCCGCAAGCGAACGGACTGAGCGAAACCGAATCGGTCTAGCGTTTCTCAGATACTAGTCGTCGGTTCAATCTGCCCTAAGCACTTTACGCCTTTTCAACTTTTGCAAATTCCGAATCCGCGCTACCTTCTTTCTCGTGCCACACGCCTCGGAAACTTCCCGCCTGGACACTCAGGAAACTCGTCAGATAAGCGCGAATGAGCACGGACCACCGGGCTATGCAGAAGTAGCGGTACCGCTACACGTTTCGCAGACATTCATCTACCGGCTCACACCATCCCAAACGCGGGTGGCGGAGCCAGGTTCGCGAATAGTCGTTCCGCTCGGACGCAGATATGTAACGGGCTATATCGTCGCGCTACACGAGAAATTGCGCGACGACACCAGTCTCAAAGAATCCGACGTCAAACACGCGCACGAAATTCTCGATGCAGTTCCGATCGTTACACCTGAGCTTCTTCAGCTCACAAAGTGGGTCGCGGAATACTACCTCGCACCCTGGGGAGAAGTGCTCAAAGCAGCGTTACCTCCCGGAATTAGCCCGTCCATCGAAAGGTTCCTCAAGTTAAGCGATAAGGGCCAGGCCCAACTCAGTACTCTAACGTCCCTTGACAAACTCCACGGCAAGCAAGGCCTTTTGAGGTTCTTGGCCGACTCAGGAGATGTAAACGCGGCAGCTCTGCCTGATCACTTCACGAGCCGTGAGGGAAGAAAGTTGCTGGAGGAACTCGAAGCAGAGGGCCTGGTAGAGTTGGTCCACAGGACGGGTGGCGATTTTGTGAAGGCACGGCGTCAGCGAAGAGTGAGGCTCGCGGTTCCGAGTAATCAATCGACGCCGGAAGGACAGAAATTTACTGCAGCGCAGTTAAGAGTCATCGAGGCTTTGACGGGTCGCGAGTCGGTTGCCATGTCGCAGTTGCTGGCCGCAGCAGACGTCAGTAACTCAGCAATTAACACGCTCTTGAAACGAAAGCGGGTCGAAGTTTTCGATGAGGATGTGCGTCGCGATCCTCTGGGCGACGTCACGTTTCCACCTGTCAAGGATTACGAACTTTCGCGCGGACAAACGACGGTCCTGGCTGAGATCAATGAATCTCTGCGAAGTGGAATCTATGCCCCCTTCCTCCTGCATGGAGTCACGGGCAGTGGGAAGACGGAGGTATATATTCGCGCGATGCGAGTGGCCCTCGAGGTTGGCCGATCGGCGTTGATGCTGGTGCCGGAAATCGCACTGACCCCCGTTTTCTCGCGCCGGTTGCGCGCCCACTTTGGCGATCAGGTGGCGATTTTCCATTCATCGCTCTCACGCGGCCAGCGCTTCGACGAGTGGACCCGAGTGCGGAATGGCGACGCGCGAATCGTTATCGGCACTCGCTCCGCGGTTTTCGCTCCGATTGAAAACCTCGGACTCGTGATCGTTGATGAGGAACACGAGTCGACTTACCGCCAGCAGGATTCGCCACACTACAACGGCCGCGACACAGCTATCGTTCGCGCTCAAAAGCAGTCTGCCGTAGTTATTCTCGGGTCGGCCACGCCTTCGCTCGAGTCGTTCCACAATGCCGCCGGCGGCAAGTACAAATATCTTGAACTGCCCACCAGGCTTAACGATCGGCCCATGGCCGCGGCGGAGATCATCGACATGCGCGAGGTTTTTTCCCGGCACAAAAAACCGAAGGTGTTTTCCGATGAGTTGCTCAAGGCAATCGAGGAAACGCATCAGAAAAATGAGCAGTCGATAATTCTGTTGAACCGTCGCGGCTATTCCAGTTTCGTTCTCTGCCGATCCTGCGGTGACAGCGTTCAATGTCCAAATTGTGATGTGACGCTGACTTATCACAAGAGTGAAGCTGTAATCCTCTGTCACTATTGCGGACATCGCGAACCCGCGCCCGTGAAATGTCCGAGCTGCGAAGGCAAATACATTTACTTTGTTGGTGAAGGAACCCAGCAGATCGAGACGATGCTGGCGAGTTTCTTTTCCAACCTTAGAATTGCTCGCGTGGATCGCGATACAACCGCGCGGCGCGGTGCCTTCGAGAAAACGCTCCTTGATTTCAGTAATGGCAAGATTGACATGCTCGTCGGTACGCAGATTTTGGCCAAGGGGCACGACTTCCCCAACGTTACCCTCGTCGGTGTGGTTTCCGTTGATGCCGGCCTCGCATTGCCTGACTTCCGCGCGGCTGAAAGAACATTTCAACTACTCACTCAGGTTGCCGGGCGCGCGGGTCGCGGTGATCTTCCGGGGAAAGTACTCATTCAAACCTATCACCCGTTTCACTACGCATTGCGTCACGCGAGCGCTCAGGACTACTCCGGTTTTTACCAGGAGGAGATGCGGCACCGCCAGAATCATACCTACCCGCCCTTCGTGGCTTTGGCGTCGTTGATGGTCCACGGAACGGACCTCAATCGCGTCCGGGCTGATTCCCTCGAACTGCGAAAAGAGTTGGATAATGCAAATGCTGATCGCGCCGCTAGAATTCTTGGGCCGGCGCCGGCGCCGCTGGCGCGATTGAAAGGCGAATATCGCGTTCAGTTGATACTCAAATGTCGCAACCGGGTTCGCCTGCGCACAATAATAGACAATGCTCTTAAGGCGCTTCTGGAACGCAAGATCAATCTTCGTTCAATAAATGTCGAGATCGATCCAGTGTCGATTATGTAAACCGCGGTCGTAACGCAAACGGTTTAGTCTGCGCATAGGTACCTTCTACACAATGCACCAAATACACGAAATCACACGAAGCAATGTTAGTGTGTCTTCGTGTAATTTTGTTGATCGCTTGCTGTTTCTCAGGCAGGCACTGTGCGCTAAACTTCCGTCATGAAACTTTCTGAACTTGCAGCCTTAACCGCTACGCGCGTTGAGAGCGACGCTGCCAACGAAATTGAGATCACCGGCGCCGCGGGCCTCGATGACGCACGCGCGGGCCACGTCACGTTCCTGGCAAATCCACGCTACACACCCAAGGTTAGTTCCACCCAGGCCTCGGCCATCTATCTTGCGGAAGATGCGGTGATTGAGCGTGACATCCCTGTGCTGCGTTCAAAGAATCCGTACCTGGCGTACACCCGCGCGCTCCGAGTGTTTCACCCGGAAACACATCAGACGCCATTTATCCACGAGTCTGCGGTTATCGATCCGTCGGCTAAAGTTGCGGCAAATGTTTGGATTGGCGCCGGTGTGGTGATTGGCCATTCCAGCGAAGTTGGAGAGGGCGTGCGCATTCATCCCAATGTCACGATTTATGAGAACGTTACGGTGGGAAGAGATTCCGTAATTCACTCTGGCACTGTGATTCGCGAGCGTTCTCAAATAGGCGAGCGAGTGGTGATTCACAATAATGTCGTGGTTGGCTGCGACGGTTTTGGTTACGCGAAAGATGAAGAGCGCCACTGGCTGAAGATTCCGCAAACCGGGCGTGTCGTCGTTGAAGACGACGTTGAGATTGGCGCCGGGACCACGATAGATCGGGCATCAGTCGGTGAGTCTCGAATTGGACGAGGCACAAAAATAGACAACCTGGTTCAGATTGGCCACTCGTGCACCGTGGGAGAAGACACGCTGCTGTGTGCGCAGGTAGGTCTGGCCGGCAGTTCGCACATTGGCAGCAGAGTGATTCTAGCCGGGCAAGCCGGGGTTGCAGGACACCTGACTATCGGCGACGACGTTGTCTTAACCGCCAAGAGCGCTACCAGTCATGATGTACCGGCGGGAAAAGTTATCTCAGGAATACCTGCGTTTGATAATCGCGATTGGCTGCGCTCGACGGCTGCGTTTCGGCGCCTCGGCGACATGCAGAGGAAAATCCGAGAACTGGAAAAGAAACTTGCAGCCCTTGAGGATGCTCAAAAGCAATAGCGAGCTCATCGCGGTTTTCCCAACCGGCGTGCGGCGCATCGCGGTTTTTCCCGACCAGCGTGCTGCTCATCGCTCCGTCAGAGGCGAGATGTTTATAGAATAATCCTCAAAAAAGAATTGGTAGTGGAGTGGACGCCGCGCGTCCACTCCACTACCAAATTTTCATAACGACACAACCGCTATAAACATTGCGTTCCTAACGGAACGCCAGCGGGTGATTGATCGGCGGCCGGAGGTTCTTAGGTAATCGCGCCGCCGTCAACGATCACTACTTCACCATTCATAAAACTATTCCGGTCGCTCACCATAAACGCAGCATACTCGGCCAGTTCTTCAGGTCGGCCAAGTCGCCCGGCCGAGGCCCAGAATGCGTGCATTTGCAGCAAACGCTCCGGCAGCTGTTGTGCGAGTTCGGTGTCAAAAATACCGGCTGCAATGGCATTGACTTTGACGCCAAACGTTCCCGCCTCACGCGACAGACATTTGGTAAACCCAACCATTGCTGCCTTGGAAGTGGCGTAATGAACCGCGGTCGGCAGGGCGCGCAGTGCGCCAATGGAAGTGATGTTGAGGATGCTCCCCTTCCGTTGCCTGATCATCTGTTTATAGATTGGCTTGGTTACGGCGAAGAGACTCCCGACGTTGGTATTTATCACTTCGTCCCACGCGCGATCGGTAGTCGTAGCGAAGTTATCGCCGCGATTAATGGCGGCATTGTTCACCAGCACGTCGATGCCACCCCACTTTTCCACGATCTCGCGGGTGATGCGCTTAAGCCCAACGCGATCGGTAACTGAGATCTTAAATCCGAGGGCGCGCCTGCCGTAGCCTTCAATCTTGCTGATAATGCCGGCGGCCAAATCGTCGCGTGTGTTGTAGTTAAAAACGACGTCTGCGCCTTCACGCGCGAAGACCTCACAAATCGCCGCACCGATGCCGCGCGTGCCACCAGTCACAAAGGCGCGCTTTCCTTCGAGCAATAGACTCACTGTCGGATTGTTCTCCTAAAAAGCCCGCTTCGAATTCATGAGCGGGCAAAACTATGAAATTGGGGTTGGATTCGCTTGCAGTGAAATTAGACTCTGAAACCTCTCAACAGTCAAAGAGACTCAGGAAAGATGTCTGGGCTGACAAACAAATCTCCGGGCAACGCTCTAAAGAAAAACGCTCCACGAAATACACGAAGAACCACGACTGGGTCTTTAATGTTATTCGTGCCGATTAGTGGATTGCTTTAAACCGAAACTACTTCGGCAAGCACAACTTTTTCCGGCGTTTCAATTGGGGCGGGAATCAAAGCAGCTATCTCTTCGACGATATGCCGGGTGGCGTTGGGGATGGCGAGGCCAATCGTGGCAGCACGCATCGCAGAATAGTGTGCCGTATCTTCAACCATGCGACGAACAACCGGAACGATGTCGGTGGCACGCTGAAGAAGAATGCCGGCGCCGCGCTTAACTATTAAACTTGCCGCACCCGCTTCCTGGGGCATGGGCGGGGTAATGCCGTCAGCGATTATCGGCAGGCGGCACGCAAACGCCTCGAAGGTTGTGAGGCCGCCCAACTTTGAAATCATGACATTAGCGGCGCTCATCAGTTGTTCAACGTGCTCGGAGTAGCCGATCACCTTGATCGGGAAAGATGCGCTCTCGGCCAACGCCTCGGCGTCAGCTCGCAGCTCTTCATTCTTGCCCGCCAGAAAAATTGCCTGCACTTCCAACTGACCGCGCACCAGCTCGCGGAAGATCTGCGGTATGTTTCCGCCGCCTTCCCAACCTGCGTTAACAAACACGGTGAACTTGTCCGGATCAAGGCCCAGCGCCTGACGCGCTGCCTGCGCGGCTTCTTCTCCCGGATAGGCAAACTTGTGATGGACCGGCATCCCCGAAATCTTGATCCGGTGTGGCGCGATGCCATAATCGATCAACTGCCGACGGGCTTCGTCGCTGGCTACCAGGTAGAGCGTTACGTCGTCGCAGGCCCACCCTTTCCAGAATCCGTAATATGGATCCGTCACCACTGAAACGAGCGGAATGCGATCAGCAAGCTTCAACTCCTTAAGCACCCGGGCGAAGATATGCTGCGTGAGCGGATGAACGCTGACGACGATGTGCGGGCACCAACGCTCGAAGAGTTCAGTAACGTACCCAATGCACCGTTTATGGAAAAATTCTCGGGTCTCAGGTCGGAATCTATTGACGAACCAGTAAAGGTATTTCATCCAGTGTTGCCGGTTTCGCAACATCCAGTTGTAAATTCCCACCATCCGGGCCGTGATCGAGTGTGATTCTTCAACTGCTTTGACGACGCGTACCGCGTACGACTGGCCATCAAAAAACTTTTGCACGCCAGCCACGATAGCGGCCGCCGCCGAGCGATGACCGCCGCCAGTGTCGGACGAAAGAATCAGGATTTTTGGAATGCGTTGAGCCATTGCTTAAATCTCAAATCTGAGATCTCAAATCCAGGATCTAGGCTTGAACAGCCATCCCTTCCGGTTCAGGCTGCAGGCGGTCCATCTTCTTTCGCGCCTTCTTCATCTCTCTTTCGAGCTTCTTGATCTGAATCAGGTGACCCGGATTAAAAGGCAACGACGGATAGTAGCTGTTTGACTCATGCGTGCAGAAACAGCCGTCGAGGGCTTTCTTTCTGCGTTCTTTCATCGCGGGCGACAGCCACAGCTTCTGGAAGTTCCAATCGAAATCCCGGAGGTTTCCAATCGGGGCCAGATTTTCACATGATGACACCGTGCCTTCATCGTAGATTACGCCACCGGCTGTTCCCGCGTAACACTTCATCTGCGCTTGCTGTGTTTCCTGGGTCTTCGCGATCAGACCGTGCATGTAAATATCGATCGCGGCCTTGAAAAATCCCTGCTTGCCACCGTAGTTATTCTTGATAGCAGCATGACGCGAATCGTCATCAATCATGGTTGCCAGTTTTGCATAGCGCGAATGATCGATTTCGAGTTCCACCGGATCGGCTGAGGGCGGACGAATGTAATTGAAGTTAACTTTGTCGGGACGCAGGTCATACTTCAGAAAGTCGTACCACTCGAAAATCGTATCCTGATTTGAGTTCATGAAACAGGTGCAGGTTTGCACGTCAAGTTTCGGATACTCCTTTTTAATAGTCTGAAGCTGGCGCGCAGTGTCGATGGCAATGTCCCACGAACCTGGCTTCTGCCGGATCTTTTCGTGTGGCGCCTTTAGGCCGTCGATCCCAAGCGCAACCGTCACATTCAGATCCGGACACTCTTCCAGGATGCGCGTAATGTCGGGGAAGATTCGTTTCTGAATCTGGCCATTCGACATGATGTAGATCGATTCAAGCTTGTTGTTCGTGTAGAAGGCGCGAGCGATTTCCGGCAGATCCTTACGCGTAAACGGCTCGCCGCCGGCCAGAATCAGGACACCCAGGTTGCCGCCCAGCGTTTCCGAGATCTGCTCGATCTCGTGCGTCTTCATCTGCAGCTTTTTGCGCGGGCGATCGTCCAACTCTTCGGTGAAAAAGCAGTGTGTGCAACGCATGTCGCAAACTGAGGTCACCAGAATGTTCAGCAAAACAGGTGAAAACGGCTGACCGATCGCCAGTTTCGCGTAACGTTTTAGAAGTTCTTTTGTCGTAAAGTCCATATAAACCTCAACTTACCAGAGCCATCCCGTATGATGCGAACAAAGATAGCAGATACCACCATTTAACGTCATTGACTGTAACCGAAGTGTAAAAGTTTTGTAATTCGCTGACTTCGGCGGCAGTGGCCATTCTGCTCCAGGTTATATGCTAAGAAACTGTCGTGCGTTCGCTGCGACCCGGAATACCGAGCGCGCGCATGCGGCGATATAAGTGACTCCGGTCGACGCCCATCAATTCAGCCGCGCGCGAAACGTTTCCCTCTGCCTCATCGAGTTTGCGCTGGATAAATTCGCGATGATAAGCGTCAGTCGCTTCTTTAAAGGACGGAAAACGAAACGATGCGGCGGGCGCTTCCTCTTTTCCGTGCGGCGGCAGGTCCTCGCCGCCAACTTTGATCGCCGGATTCATAATCACCACTCGCTCAATAGTGTTCCTCAATTCGCGAACGTTTCCTGGCCAGGAATAGTTTTGCAATTCGGCGATGGCCGCAGCTGAAAACTGTTTGGGGATCTTGCCGTAAGCGCGCGAAAAGTGCTGGTTGAAATATTCCACCAGCATCGGGACGTCTTCAAGTCGTTCGCGCAGCGGCGGCAGCTCAAACGGAATCACATTGAGGCGATAGAATAGATCGGGCCGAAATGTCCCCTGCTCCATCTCGTCGTCGAGCCTCTTATTTGTAGCAGCGATCACACGCACATCAACTCGCACAGAGTTTCCACTGCCCACCGGTTCAAATCGCTGCTCCTCGAGCACGCGCAAGACTTTTGCCTGCACCTTCGAGCTCATATCACCAATCTCGTCGAGGAAAAGCGTCGCGCCATCCGCCAGCTCAAACTTCCCTTTCTTCGCCCCGGTAGCGCCGGTAAATGCGCCTTTGACGTGGCCAAAGAGCTCGGATTCGATTAACTCTTCCGGGATTGCCGCAGAGTTGACTTCAACAAACGGCGCGCCAGCGCGTCGCGACTTCGCATGAATCGCGTGCGCGACCAACTCTTTGCCGGTCCCTGACTCGCCGTAAATCAGCACGCGCCCATCGGTGGGGGCGACAACAGAGATCTGCTTGCGGAGTGCGCGCATCGCCACTGACTCGCCCACCATCGTGTACTCCTTCGCCAGCTCGGCGGACATTTCCGCGTTGATCAATTCGAGCCGCTGCTGGCGCAAGGCGTTGCGAACTGTGAGCAACGTCTTCTCAATTGAGAGGGGTTTCTCGATGAAATCAAAAGCGCCGAGCTTCGTCGCCCGCACCGCGGTTTCGACATTTCCATGTCCGGAGATAATCACTACTGCGGCTTCAGATCCGGCACTGCGCAATCGTTGTAACGTTTCAAGTCCATCAATACCGGGCAGCCACACGTCCAACAGGATGCAGCTATACGCGCGACGCTCGACTGCCGCCAGACACTCCTCGCCGCTGGCCACCGCGTCGGCGCTGAAGCCTTCATCTTCCATCACGCCGCGCAGCGTGTCGCGTATACCGCGCTCGTCATCTACTATGAGAATTGAATCCATCGTTAGTTGTTGACCGGTAACCGCCGACGGGTGACCGGGTCACCGAACTCCGTCGCTTCAGTCGCCGTTCACGGTCGTCGGTCGTCCGTCGCCGGTCTCCGCACTCGCCGACGGCAGTTCAATCACAAACCGGGCGCCGCGCGGAGAATTCATTTCCGCGCGAATCCGCCCGCCGTGTTCCATGATTATTCGTTGGACAATCGCTAAACCAAGTCCAGTGCCACTGCCGCGTGTCGAAAAATATGGTTGAAACAATCGCTTGAAATCGTCAGGACGAATTCCGTGTCCAGTATCAGAGACCTCAGCTAAGAGGACACTCCGACCCGAGTCAAAACTTGTGGCGACGTTGATTCGGCGATCTCCATGAATGTCGGCCAGGGCATTGTTGGCGTTGTCGATAAGATTTACAAACACGCGGCGTAGCTGCTCACTGTCGAGCATGGCGCTGGGCAACTCAGGATCTAATTCCGTTCCAATTGTCACTCCATCAAATCGGTCGTCATACAAAGCCACCGCCTGGCGTATTACTTCGTTAAGATTAGCTACCTCCAACTTTGCCAGCGGCAAGCGTGCGAACCTGGAAAACTCGTCCACCATCGCTTTCAGTCCGGCGACTTCACGCGCGATAGTCTCAGTGCATTCGTTAATGATTGCGGCCACATGTTGGTCCTGAATCGCTTTATCTTTGGAACCGGTCGCTTCCCCCACCCCGGGCGGGCGGTCTGCGCGGGAATCCCGATCCGCTCCCGGTTCTGACAGGAGGCCGTTTCCGTTCGAACCGCTCTCGTTACCGGGGGGATTTGCGCGACGGTAACTCTTGGCGATCCGCTCAGCAGAAAGTTGAATTGGCGTTAACGGATTCTTAATTTCGTGGGCCATTCGCTTGGCCACTTCGCTCCAGGCCGCGACGCGTTGGGCCGCCAGCAATTCTGACAAATCTTCGATTACCAGCACCACGCCACGGTTCTCAGCGGATGCCGTCCCCAGCGCCGTAGCATTCAAAGCAACTGGAAGCGAAGCGCCCGCAGAGTCTCCAGTGAGCTGAGCTTGCTCGGCTGATTGGCCCGTTCGTCTGGCTCGCCGCAGCACGCGATCAAGCACCAGCCAATCGTCCCGAGCAATAAGATCTACCAGCTTCAGCGGGTGGCTCGAATCCCTCAGCGGGTTCGAGCTCATTCGCAACATTCGCGAGGCTGCGGCGTTAATCGTGGTCACCGCGTCGTTGTCGTTAAGGGAGATGACACCGGTGGAAAGCGACTCAAGCACAGTCTCGATATAGTTTCGCCGCTCTTCAAGGGTGAGGTTCTTTTCACGAAGCGCCGCCGAACCTGCATCAATGCTGGTGCGGTTGTCTTCAAGCTGCGCGGTCATTTGGTTAAACGAGTCGGCCAGCAAAGCGAGCTCGTCATCCGCAAGGGTCGTTACTCGATGCGTTAGGTTTCCGCGCGCGATCTCTTTCGAAGCCTCGGCGAGCGCCTTGATTGGAGTGGCAATTCCTCGTGCCAAATAGATTGCGACCCAGCTCGAGACAAACAACAACATCAAAGTCATGAGCCCCAGGGTCGAGAGTCCCAGCCTGCGTACCCTCCGCTGTCTCGCCGCCAGCTTTTGATACTCACCTTCCGAACCGCTGAGGGTGTCACCAAGATCGTTGCTTGCTCTTCGCAGCGGCACCACAATCAGTTGCCGGTTATCCGCAAGCTTTACCGAAACCAGATCGAAGTCTTTGCCGTCGGCCAGGCTGGCGACGTCAGCGGCTCCCGGCGCGCGGGCCTTTCGCAAAAGACTATCCACTTCAGCCGCAGCGTCCGATGGTAAAGCGCCTCGACTTTTCGAGACCACTTCCCCGCTCGTATCAACGATCTCGATTGCGGATATCTGCCCGCCGGCCACGACGCGATCGAGAGTTTGTTGTCGTTCAGCGTCTGACTGCGGGTTGAGCACTACTGCGAGCAGCGATGCCGTATCACGCAGGTTGCGAAATTGCGCGTCAACTGCCTCGCGCTGAACTTCCTGTGCTTCGTTTACCAGGCGGGCGGGTACCCGGCCAAACCACTTCTCGAGCGAACGGTTGAGGAACAAATACGAGAAGACGGCCATCGCAATGATAGGCAGGAAGCTGATAGCAATGAAGTAAAACAGCAGCCGCGACTTTATCCTGGAGCCCGGTTGCCGCTCCCGTCGTTCCAATCGCAGCTTGAGGAGGTTGCGAATGAAAATGAAGGAAAAGACTACAAAGGCTACAAAGTTAAGCGTCGAGAGCGCGTAAAGAAGCAACGTGTCGGAGGCCGTGTCGGGAGGAATAAACCGCCAAAGCCACAACTGCTGGGAAACAATAATTGAAAGCAGCAGTAAAACCGTAATTCCCAACGCCCAGATAAAGAGTCGCCGGCGGCGCGGTGATCTGCCTGGTCCACCTTTCAGGTAATCGGGAGGATTTTTCAGGGTGTCTTTCATTGGAAAACTGGCCAGAGTTTACCATAGCGCAAGATCAACCGTGCTGGTGTGGGAGCCATGCTTCAACGCCCACCTCAGGTGCTGCAGAAGGGAGCCAGTTGCAGCGCAGCGCAGCCATTGGACGACTAAGGAAACAGCCACGCGCCCGGATGGAGCGCGAGGCAAACATCAGTACCAGTGGCCGCGCGCAACGCGGCTGCCAGGAGCACCAACTGGATCTAACCTAGACTGCTTCACCGCTGACTTTCTTTTCTTCTGCCTCCTGTTAGAATGCGGGCGTTAAAAAAGTGCTTTGCTCGTCGGCCCGCATGAACCCCAGAACAATCTTCTTCAATCAGGCGAATCGTCTCCGCAGCGGATGGCGAATGCTCATCTTCGCCATGCTATTCCTTTTCCTCTCGTTTGTGCTGGCCCTGGTTGCCGGAACAGCTTCTGAATTGGTGGTCCAATTCGCGCCCAGGAGGGGAATCGCCCACTACATCGAGAATTTCATATTTCGCCTGGTAACCCTGGCGGCTGCACTCAGTGCCGGACTTATTTGTGTTCACGCGCTCGAAGGCTTGCCCTGGCGATCTCTGGGGCTGTGGTTACACTCCGGGTGGCTGCGCGATTTCCTGGTTGGCTCGGTTCTTGGAATCGTTTCGCTGGCAGTCGCCACCGCTATCGCAACGGCGGGCGGCGGTTTGCGGTTCTCGATATCGAGCCGCACTGAACTTCCCCGCGTCGGTCAAACACTCGTTTTCTCGGCAGTGCTCTTCATCGTTGCGGCCCTCGCTGAAGAAGCATTCGCCAGAGGCTATCCTTTGCAAACGATGTCACGTGCGGGTATCGCGGTCCTTGGCGTCCTGATTACATCTATCGCATTCGCCGGTCTGCATCTCACGAACCCCAATTTTAGTTTAGGTCTTCCCTTCCTGAACCTGGTCATCGCGGGAGTGTGGTTTGGGATCGCATATTTACGTACGCGAAGTTTGTGGTTTCCACTGGGAATCCATTGGGCCTGGAACTGGGCGCTGGGTTCACTTTTTGGTTTGCCCGTCAGTGGGATCACCAGCATCGCTCCGCACCCGTTGTTAAAGGGCACTGACCTGGGTCCTGCGTGGTTAACCGGCGGAAGTTTCGGCATCGAGGGCGGAATCGCATGCACCATCACGCTGGTTGTTTCGACCGTCTTTATCTGGCGAACAAAGCTGCTGTCGGCAACGCCTGAGATGCGGCTGCTGACCTCTCAGGAGAATCCGCTTCCGGGAATTAATAGCCGCAGGGAAGTCGAGGCAAGTCCATCTTCCATGCCTTAGAGACCATCCACCCAACTCCTGAGCAAGGCCTTTCAGCTCAACAAAATGAGCGCTTAATGGGGTGGAATCGGGCTTGCGCTGAAGGTCAACGCCAACTCAACCTGGATTCAGATAAATCGAACTGCGTTTTTTGTTAACACTCTCTCAGTCTCTCCCGTCTTAATCACGTCAGCAGATTGTCAGGAAAACGGAATGATCGCGAAATGTTTGAGCTCAATGCCACAGCGGACCTGCTGCTCATGAACGGCCAGTCACACGCTGCGATTAAGCAACCAGCCGATGAGCTTGCCCCCGAGGCAGGCTTGATCCGGTCAGTGTTGGCAGGCGATCGAGATCAATATGGCCGGCTCTACGATCTTTACGCTCCCCTGGTACATGGAATTGTGCTGGCGCGAGTGCCGCGTGCAGAAGCAGAAGATCTGGTTCAGGACATTTTTCTTCATGCGCTTAGAAAACTGGATACGTTGCGCGATCCCAATGCCTTCGGACCCTGGATCGGGATGATAGCTCGAAATCGAGCAATGGACTTTCACAGAAAATCGCGCGAAACAGTTGAAATCAACGACGATCACAGAGGCGGCGCTTCGACGGAAACCCGGGCCGCGGAAATTCTTGAAATCATTCGTTCGCTCCCAGACGCTTACCGCGAAACACTTGTGCTCCGGTTGGTAGAAGGTATGACCGGACCCGAGATCGCTCAACGGACCGGACTGACTCCGGCATCTGTGCGCGTTAATTTGCACCGCGGGATGAAGCTCCTGCGTGAGAAGTTCGGATTTACGGAGGGCTCATGAAAAATCAGTTGCAAGATCATTTGAGAAATAGCGAGGACGATTATCTCTGGGACCGATCGGGAAAACCCGACCCCGAGATAGAGAAACTCGAACAGGTGCTCGGCACGCTTCGATATCAGCCGCAACCATTAGTCATTCCTGACGATGCAAGAATCAGTCGCCCTTCCTTTCGGAGGTTCGGATCCCGTCTGGCGATAGCGGCGACAATTCTTTTGGCGATTGGGGCAGGCGCATTGTGGCTGAACATGAGAACTCGAGAGCAAACTCAGTTGACAAATACGGTGCCCGCTAACGGTTCTCTTAACGCCGCAGTCGATGTTCCGAAGGATGTTATCGAAGAGATTCCTGACGAAGTTCCGACCACAGTTTCGGCAGGCAGTCCAGATCGGAATGTAACGACGAGCGACCCTGAATCGAAGCCAGGTATTCGTCAAACGCCCATCCGGCGCAACCGACCCAGGCAAACCGGCCCGGTGCACCAAAGGCATGTCCCTGGACCCGCTAATCCGGTGTTGGCCGCCAATGAGCTAAAAGCAGCAGAAGCCGGCAAGGAGCGACTAATGCTGGCCTTACGTTTCGCCAGCACCAAGTTAAATCTCGCTTTGAAGAAAGCGAACAGCACAAACAACCGTAACCTGATTCACAACCAGCACCGAATTGGATAACAGACAGCCGACAGTTGAAATGGAGAGTAGTTATGAAATCACCTAAACAAGTCTCAGTAAGTGCACTTTGGAAATTCGCGGCAGCCGCGATCCTCGTAGTCGTTGGCGCGGGCGCAAATGCCAGTGCGCAAACTGCGAAGATCCAGACCAGCAGTCTTGATCATCTCGTGTCCAAGGCCTCGGAAACCTTCAACCTCGATTTGGATGAGAGTCTGATGCAGCTCACCGCGAAAGTTTTCAAGGCCAACGATCCAGACGAAGCTCGCGTGAAGGCGCTCGTTAGTGGATTAAAAGGAATTCACGTCAGGGTCCTGGAGTTTGAAAAAGAAGGCGAATTTCTGGCCGCGGATCTGGAGGCAATCCGGACTCAGTTACGAGCTCCAGGCTGGAACAGAATTGTAAACGCGAAGAGCAAGAAAGAAGGCTCGGTTGACGTCTACCTGATGACCAGCGGCAGTCAGGTCCTTGGGCTGGCGGTGCTGGCAGCAGATGCGAAAGAGATCGCGGTCGTAAATATTCTCGGAAACATTGATCTCGAGAAGCTTTCACAACTTGAAGGACAGTTTGGGATTCCCGATCTCAGCCTCGAAAAACCGAAGCGAAAAAATTGATTAAGGGTGTAAATGTGATGACGAAGAGGATGATTCTTATCGGTACCCTGGCGCTGGGTTGTTTCATGATTTCAGTCTCGCCGGCGCAAGCGAAGGACGACAATTTTGACGGCGTTGTCAAAGTGATCGAACGTTTCTACCGCGTGAAACACAAAGGCATTCCGTTTCTGGCGCGGGCTGGAATGAAGACGGCTGTGACAGCGGCCCGAATTGCCGGAGGATCAAAAAAGCGTTTAGCCGAGGCGGGTAGTGTGAAGGTTGCCTATTTTGAAGATCAGGATTTCGAGAGCGGACCCGGTGCAGCTCGCTTCAGGGAAGCAATCAATACGGCTCTGGGCAAGACCTGGAATCCCTTTGTTCAAGTCACATCACCTAAGAGTGGCGAACAGGTCTATATCTTCCTTCGCCATGCCGGCGACAAATTTCACGTAATGACAATCACCATCGACCGGCGTGATGCCAGCGTAGTTCAGGTAACTCTCTCGCCTTCGACCTTAGCAAAGCTGCTTCAGGATCCAGAAGATATGGGTCGCGCAATCAATGACGAGGCAACTACGGACCAGTAACACAACACAATTCCGGGGAGCGTTGTTCCATGAATTCCGAAATCAATCTCAAATTCGAAATCGATAAAACTACCGCGCGCATCCTTTTGATCGTTGCCGCGGTGATCGCACTCCTCCTGATTGCCTCCACCCGTGCGGGTGCCCAGGAAGTGGCCGACACGATTCGCGTAAACACCCGCGTCGTCTTCATGGACGCTCTCGTAAAAGATAAACGCACCGGCGTACCCATCGCTGACCTCAAGCCGGAAAACTTTGAAATCCTCGATGACGGAAATGCCCGCCCGATTTCTTACTTTACTCGTGAAGGACAGGCCAGAAAACCGCTTGCCCTCGTTCTGATTCTCGACTTGCGAGACAGTGGCGCCGGTCGATATCTAAAACGACCAGACGTCTTGAAGGTTGTGGCGGACGAGCTGGCCAAGCTCTCGCCGCAGGATGAGGTGGCCATCCTGGCCATGGACTTCAGCGGTGAAGACGAGAAACGCGTGTGGCTTACCGGATTCACTCGCGACTCCGAGCAACTGACCGCTGCCCTGCTCCGCGCCGCTAAGATTGTCGAAAAAGATCCGGAAGAAGCTGGCACTAACAAAACTCTTGAGCCAGACTCCGATTCGACCAGGGACGCCGCCGCCACGCACGACTCAAGCGGTCCTGGCCCAGGCACGCCTCAATCGGAAGAGCCGCTCGAGGTGGAAATCACGAAGGGGAAGAATGGCACCGTTGTGACTCGAACGACCAGGAAAGACGGCTCAGTCGACGTAAAACGAATGAACAAGAAAGGCGACGTGACGATGGAGATTGGCGGAATCTACGATCTGGCTGCCGCAGTGAAAGACACCACCCGAAAAACGAAGCAGGATAGGCCAAACTCACAACTGGCAATCGTTTGGGTTTCCGATGGCATCGCCCCAATCTTTTTCGAGGACCGCGACGCCACCGAGCAAGTGCTGATTCGCTCAAACGTAATTTTCAATTCTATGACCGCTGAGATGCGCACGTTGTTTAAGTTTCTCATGCCGCTCGGGAAGCCGATCGCCGGAATGATGGGCATCAGTATTTACGGCGCCGCGAAACGTCTGGCCCAGCAAACCGGTGGCGAAGCGGTGAAGGTGAGCCGTCCAAAAGATTTCGCCGCCGGACTTAGCAAGATCATCGGCAACTTAACCGCGCGCTACAGTCTCGGCTTCGCCCTGGCGGAAGACGAAAAAGACGACGGCCGGTTGCATAATCTTGAAATAAAAGTGAAGGCGCAGGACGCCAAAGGGAAGACGCGCAAACTCGAAGTCAACGCACGGAAGGGTTACTACATGTCAGAGACTGCGCCAAAGGAAACTACATCGGCTGCGGCGGCCCAACCCCAGTAGTGAACATTGCCCTAGGGCGATTGAAAAGAAATTAACTGTCTCGTTGTTCGATAGGAACGTAAGGGACATCGCGCCGGCCAATGTACTCAGCGCGCGGCCGAATGAGTTTGTTGTCCGAATACTGTTCGAGGATGTGGCCGGTCCAACCCGAGATGCGGCTGACAGCGAAGATGGGAGTGTAAAGTTCTAACGGAATTTCCATCATGTAGTAAGTCGAGGCCGAGAAAAAATCAACGTTGGGATAAAGGCCTTTCTCGCTCAGCATTACTTCCTCAATCTTGCGAGAGATCTCATACCACTTGGAATCACCTGCCGCCTCTCCCGCCTCCCTGGAAAATCTTCGCAGATGAGTGGCGCGGGGATCTTCGGTCTTGTAGACGGCGTGACCGAAGCCCATGATTTTCCGTTTGTCTATGAGCGCTTTCTTGATAAAGGGTTCCGCGTTTTCCACCGAACCAATTTCCAGAAGGGTCCTCATCACTGCGGTGTTCGCGCCACCATGCAGCGGACCCGATAGCGCGCCGATGGCCGCGGTGACGCACGCGTACATGCTGGCCAGAGTCCCTGCAACCACTCGAGCCGTGAAAGTCGAAGCGTTTAGTTCATGATCGGCGTGCAAGATCAGGCAGACATCGAAGATGCGCGCATCATGCTCGGACGGCGCCTCCCCACGCAGCATGTAGAGAAAATTCGCCGCGATGCTCAATGAAGGATCGGGCGCAAGCGGTTCCAGACCCCGACGAATTCGATCGGCCGCAGCCACTATCGTCCCAAACTGGGCGGTCAGAGTGATCGCAGTTTTGACACTGGCCTCGCGCGACAAATCCCGTGCGCTTGAATCGTAAAACTCCAGCGCGGAAACAGTGGTCCTTAAAACATCTATCGGATCGGCTTCGAGCGGAAACTGCTTCATCAGATCGATAATCACCGAAGGCAGTCCGTAGGAATCTCTTAACGACTGTTCCAGTTGGGAAAGCTCAGACGAGGTGGGCAGGCGTTTGTTCCACAGCAGAAAAACCACTTCCTCAAAAGTGGAATGCTCAGCCAGGTCGTGGATATTGTAGCCCTGATAGATCAGCTCGCCCTTCTCGCCATTGACGTCGGAGATGGATGAACTGGCAGCGGCAACTCCTCGAAGTCCCGCTCCGGAAGTTGCAGCCGGTGCATTTGCTTTAGTAGTCATGAAAGTTTCTAGTGTGAAGCGAAGATAACAAAGAGAACAAAGTGTGACAAGTTACCGCACTATTGGAACGCTTCAATGAGTTCAGCCAAAAGAACCGTCCACTAATCACTCTAATTAACACTAACTGGTTCTGAATATTTGTGTGGGTCGCTCGGCTTGCCGCGATCCGCACCGATCATGTCCTGGCGATAGTTACCGCATCGCCGCGTTTAGCTTTCAACAGTTTCGCGGCTGATTTGTTTGCCGCTGCGATTTCCAAAAATCCCGCGCTGCCCCAAATGCCGAAGAGTTCATCGCGAGTTGCGGTGTCCTCGGCAAAGAAATTTCTAAACGACTTCACTATTTTTCCTCTGATGATCAGCCTGGCGCCCGCCTCGATCATTTCGGCTGAGAGTTCGGCCTGACTGATGTTCGTTACGCAGTTTCCGAAACGATCGATATGAACTATTCGTCCTTTGATCTCTCCTTTTCGTGAAACCTCCGGCACGATTGATGGCAAGCGAATGTAATCGGGAATTCTGGTTCCAAGCTGTTCAGGTTGTATTCCGTTAGAAAGTGCAGCGGCGACCGGAGCAAAAACATCCCGTCCGTTGAAGGTTTGGCTTACAGGCTGGCGAAAGTACTTCGCTTTGTTGAGATGAAAAACCTCGACCGCACCGATCTTCGGGCGTTCGCAGACGTAACTAAAGATTCCATTATCCGGCCCAATGAAGTATTGCGCGCGCGCTCGAATCAAGAGCGCGCGTCGCGACGACCCCACGCCCGGATCGACAACTGCCAGATGAATCGTACCCGGTGGAAACGTTGGGCAAGCCGCGAGGAGCATGAACGCAGCTTGCGCCACGTCGTGTGCCGGAATCTCGTGAGTAATGTCAACGATGCGCGCCGCAGGATTGATGGTGAGAATGGCCCCTTTAACAGCGCCAACGAAATAGTCGGTGTTTCCAAAGTCGGTTAGCAGCGTGATTATCGGGGATTTAGCGGCGACTTCTGACGCCGAAACGCGGGGTCCTGCTTCTTTCAAAACAGGTCCCCGCGTTTTTTTCCTACGCGGCTGCTCTTTCGGCGGCGCGCTCTTCTGTTTTTTTACAGCTCTTGTTTTTGTGCTCACCGCATTTGGCCGCGTCCGTTTCAGTATTGTTTACTGAATGCGCGCTTCGTTAGCGACCCGAATCTTCAGCCGCTGACCGCGCTCCAGTCGAACATCCTTACCTTTTTGTGTTAGGACACCCGCGGTTCCGACCGAGCCGCCGACTGCCGCTCCAATCGCCGCTCCTTTGCCGCCACCGAATATCGCTCCGATGACCGCGCCGATTCCGGTTGCCGCACCTACCTTAGACACGTCGTCTTTAGTTGAATCCTTTCCTTTGACGCCGCCTTCCGAATCAACAGTGCCGGCTCCCTCGCGGTTGCCCATGTCGACAACCTCTATGACGTCGGCGTGAATGCTCGCGGAGCGATTGTCGGCCATGCGTATCGACTCAAAGGAAAGTTGGAGCTCGGCAGTTCCCTTCACTTTTCCCGGCTTCTTCACCCGCGTGACGCGCCCTTCCACAGTGGCTCCGGCATATTCTCCGGGCTCTAAAACCTGCGCGCGAAAACGATCACCGATTTGAGTTGCGTCAGTGGACAGGCTGGATTCCAACTCAACAACGAGAACCGCATCTCTCGGCAGGAACACCGGGCCGCTGTTCCCTGCTCCGGCTACGTTCGTATTGCTCGTTGGATTGTCGGTGGTAGTTTCGGGATAGTTCGGAGCGGAACCACTGTTCGTCGCGTTACCCGAATCGACAGCACCAAGTCTGGCCAATCCGGTGGGAATTGTGGAATCGAATGAGCGCCGGTCGTAGCCCGCTGTATAACCGGCTTCAAAGCCCTGCTGGTATCCGTCGCGGTAGTCTTCCACCGCGCCCCAGGCTTCATTGTAGGAACGATCGCCACGTCGATACTCCTCTTTGTTTTGATAGTCGCGCGCGACGCGATCTGCAACGTCGCGGTATCCGGCGTTGTAGCCGTCAGAATATCCGGTTCGATAACCGCGTTCGAGCGCAGTATTTTGATCTGACGTCGATTGCTGCAAAACCGGTGGGGTTGTTTGCGCGCTAATCGCCGTGGACCACGAGGCGATGCTCAGAACAGCCAGAACCATCAAAAGCGTTTTCAAAGATTTCATAAGTTTTCCTTCCAGCGGTTAACGGACCATGTCCGTATTGACTTGGGAGAGCCAAACCCTGGTTCTACAAGATGCTACCATCCAACCTGCGCCCTAACAATTCGGTTGAGTGACGCGGGCATCTGTCCGTGCCTAACGCTCAAAGTCACGCGCAAGAAGCGCGTGCCACACGTTGACCACCTTGATTCGGCGTCCTAGACTCAAGTTGCCAAACGTCCAGAACGGAAACGCTGGCCGTCAGATGCTCGTTTCCAGTTTCTGGTTGCGACTTTCTCGTCAGTGGACGAACTCAATGACTGAGCCAACAAGGGTTTACCTGGATCACAGCGCTACCACGCCGGTCGATCGGCGTGTGGTAGACGCCATGTTGCCATACCTCACTGAGCGGTTCGGCAATCCATCCAGCGTCCACTTTTTCGGTCAGGAGGCACGCGCGGCAGTCGATCGTGCGCGACGCGATGTGGCCGCGCTGATCGGCGCCCGTGCGAACGAAATCGTTTTCACGTCCGGCGGGACTGAGGCAAACAACCTGGCAATCAAGGGGGTTTGCGAGTCCGCTGCCGGTTCCGCAGGCGCCGCAGGAGAGTTTCACGTTATCACGACCGCCATCGAGCATTCGTCGGTTCGTGGCATCTGCGACGAGCTGGAAAAAAATGGATGGAAGATTACCCGGTTGCCGGCAAACGAGGATGGCATCGTCAGAATCGACGACGTTCGAGCCGCTCTCCAGCCGGAAACTGTCCTTGTTTCAGTGATGCTGGCAAACAACGAGATCGGAACTATTCAACCGGTCCGCGAGATTGCCGCCCTCGTTAAGGAAACACGCGCACAAGGGCACAAGCGCCTTTGGCTTCACACTGACGCTGTGCAGGCCGCCGGGCGAATCCCCGTCGCCGTCGAAACCCTGGGCTGCGATTTATTGTCGCTGTCTGCACATAAATTGTATGCGCCGAAAGGCACGGGTGCGCTTTTTGTTCGCCGCGGCGTGCGACTGATGCCGCAGAATGTGGGTGGACATCAGGAGCGAGAGAAGCGCGCCGGCACGGAAGGCGTGCCGGGAATCGTCGCTTTCGGCACTGCGGCGCGACTTGCCCGCGAAGAATTCGAGCAGCGCGCGAATCACGAGCGCAGATTGCGGGATCGTTTCGAAGCCGGCGTGAGCGAGCGCATTGGCGATCTGGTTTTCAATGGCGACCGCGACAGGCGCCTGCCTCATCTTTCGAATATCTCGTTTCGTTTCATTGAAGGCGAAGGGCTTCTGATTAGTCTCGACCTTCAATCAATCGCAGTATCCACCGGTTCGGCCTGCTCATCGGGTACGCTGGAGCCGTCGCCGGTAATTCAGGCTCTGGGCCGCAACGATGAAATCTCGCGCGGATCAATTCGATTCAGCTTCGGCAAAGATAACTCAGAGAAAGAGGTGGACTACGTGCTCGAAGTTCTCCCACGCGTGGTGGAAAAACTGCGCCAACTCTCGCCGCTCAAGAAAACTCAAAGGATGGAAGCCGCCGCTGCCGATTGAGACCCCAGTGCCCTACTCATCAACCTTCAATGATCACCTTGAGAATCCGCGCAACGCCGGTGAAGTCGTCGATGCAAACGCGGTTGCTGAAGAAACCAATCCAGTGTGCGGTGATCGCCTCCGGCTTTCGCTCCGGATAGTTAAAGGCCGCATCGAAGAGGTGGGTTTTCTCGCGTATGGCTGCGCACCAACTCTCGCGTGCGGCTCAGCATTGAGTGAATTGTTGGAGGGGAAAGCTGTCGAGGAAGCATTACAGCTCACCAGGAAAGTCGTCGTCGAAGCCGTTGGCGGATTGCCCTCAAGAAAACAGCACGCCGCCGCACTCGCAATTGAGGCATTGAGGTCCGCCCTATCCAGGAGCGGGCGTGCCCCAGCTGTTTAATAGACTGTAGTAGCTCATGGATGATTGAGGCCTGGGCGGGACGACTGCGGCGTTGCTCCGGGCCGGTAATGGTAGTCTGGCCCACAGTACCTACGCGGTTCTGTTCCCAGAACAAAAGTCCTGGTCCGGATCACTGGACAACTCTCCACCGCGATTAGTCCCGTGGACGGATCGATGTCCAGGGTGATCGTCCCTTCCAGGCGGCCAGGCTCATTACTCTTGATTGGCGGTCTCACTTTTGGCGAAGCGGCCGGCGCAGGCTCCAATGAAGGCGCCGGAACATACTCAAATTCCGGAATCGGCGTCTCTTCCGTCTCCGGCGTGGCTTCCTCGTCAGGTGCTAAATTTGACGACGCGTGCGGCGATGTACCGTTGATAAATAATTCGATCCTTTTTTCCAGGTCGTCTGCGGAAGCTGGACCACCGGTTTTGGGATCGATCGGTACTTGCTCAATCCCGGCCGGCATTTGCCAGTCGCCTTGCCATTCCGGATGTTCGCCAAGTGCAACGCTCATAAAGTCAGTCCAAATTGGCAGCGCCGAGTTTGCGCCGGTCAGACCAAGCTGCGAACCATCGTCAAAGCCAACCCAGACCACGCAAACCAGTTCCGGAGTATACCCGGCAAACCATCCATCGCGCGAGGTTCCGGTTTTCCCGGCTACGTTTGCTTTAAACCCGCGTGTCCTTACTTTCGCCGCCGTGCCTCTATTCACCACGTCTTTCATGAACGAGGTCATCACATATGCCACATCAGGTCGGAACACCTCGCTCTTTTGCGCAGTGGGAGCGGCCACGGTCAAACCATTCCCAGTCGTGATTCGATTGATTGCAATCGGGCTGGAGCGCGTGCCCAAATTGGCAAAGGCTGTGTATGCCGAAGCTACTTGCAGCGGCGTTGCTTCACTCGTCCCCAGGGCCATCGCCGGATATGAACGAGCAGGCTTGGGCAACCCGGCCTTCGCAGCCAGATTCATGACGCGGCCGATTGTGATTTCCATCGCCACATCAACAGTGATCACATTCAGACTATTAACGAGGGCATCGCGCAAGGTAACTGGCCCACGCGTATACGATTCGCCAAAATTGCCGGGCGAGTACTCCTGATTGTCGAAGGTAAATGTCTTGGGTTCGTCGATGTATGTTGTGGCCGCAGTGATTACCCGCGGAACCGGATCGTAGGCGGTGTTGAGCGCGGTGGCGTAGACGAAAGGCTTGAACACGGAACCCGGCTGGCGCGAAGCGTCGGTAGCGCGATTGAGCTGGCTCCTGGAATAATCGCGCCCGCCGACCATCGCCACGATCTCGCCAGTCTTCGCGTTCATCGCAACCAGTGCAGCCTGCAGAGTGCCGGGCGCAAATCTCTTGCCCTGTACTTTATCGAGCGCCGCCAGCTGTTTCGAAACTGCCGCGTAGGCGGCTCGCTGCAGATCCAAATCGACCGTGGTGTAGATCCTTAAATGCTCAGCCGCGCCGGAGCCCGCCACTATGTCGGCCAACTGATTCTGCACATGGTCGGCAAAATACGGCGCATCAGAAACGTCTATCCGGCCCTTTGAGGACGACACTTGCAGCGCCGACTGCTTTCCCTGAGTCGCTTCGTCAGGAGTGATCGTGGCCGTTTCTGCCATGCTGTCAAGAACCTGGTTGCGCCTGGCCGTAGCGGTATCAATATCGCGATAGGGGTTATAACGGTTCGGGCTGCGGATGATTCCCGCAAGAAATGCCGATTCGGGCAGGGTCAGAGTAGTTACGTCTTTGTTGAAATAAGCGTCAGCGGCTTCACCAAATCCGTTTATCGAGAAACCCGATTGTTGGCCCAGGTAAACCTGATTGGCGTACAACGAAAAGATCTGTTCCTTGGTTAGGCGCGTCTCGAGAATCACCGACATATAAGCTTCGGCGGCTTTCCGGCGCAGCGTCTTTTCCGGGGACAGCAATAGGTTTTTAACCAGCTGCTGGGTAATGCTGGAACCACCCTGTCGGGCGATGGGTGAATTTGGATCACTGTCGTAGCGGCGCACGAACGCGCGCAGGATACCGCGCAGGTTTACACCGTAATGTTCAAAGAAAGATCGATCCTCAGTGACAGTAATTGCCTTGATCAAATGCGGCGGCAGATCGTTGAAGCCAATGACTTTGCGTTTGGAACGATCGCGTCCGGTGACGGAACTGATCAGCTCAGGTTCCAGCCAGGCCTTCTCCAACCGCGCATTGTCGTCGAGTTGCGCGAGTGAGCTGATGGACTTTCCCGTTCTGGAGAATGCCACGCGCACTCGTTGAAACTGTAGCTGGCCATCGACAGTAATGTTGTCACTCGGCTCGATGTCTACAATTCCTGAACTGATGTAGTAACGCCCGCGCGCCTTGTCGGCCTGCTGAGTTTTTTCGACGTAACCCGCGCGTTTCAGAAATTCAACCAGCCGCTCCGGAGTCATTGCCTGGCCCACTCGCAACTGCTTTGGCGCGGCATAGATTCCTGCGGAACGGGTGTAGACCTCGCCCGCCAGCAAGTTGTCAATTCGCGCGGAGAAAACGGTCCAGTAGTAGATCGCGAATCCGATAAATACGGTCAGAACGAGAACAATGGGAATTAGAACGATGGGACTGAGGAGACGTCGTACCAGGCGCCGTCGAAAACTTGGGCCCTCCTCTGCATAAGAAACAATCCGGCCCTCTGATCGAGATTGCGACCGCGATTGTGACCGCGAACGTGAACGGGACGGCGGGCCCGTCTCTTTCTTCGACCGATTCCCGCCAGGGGTTTTTCCTTCAGGGTATTTGATTGGCGCCTCTCGGGTGTTTCACCTGACGCTGACGACAGGCGATATATCGAGTTTGGAGTACCGCCTTCAGGCGGGTTCACTTGTCGAGCGCGCCCGCATGCGGCTCGAAAGCTAAGATGCTAACTGCTGACATCCCGAGTGTCTACTATAAGAGTCTTGAGAATCGCGTTCAGAGGCCAGGTTGACTGTTTCACTCCCGGCGTTGACCCTCAGGCTGGCTCTTCGTTCCGTCAGGAACGAAATGTTTATAGCCCACCCTCTAAACTAAACATTCTTTTCTGGGTCAGGAACGACAGCCGGCGTTCCTGACCCCGAAAACAGCACCAATGTGGAATTCGATCGCTATAAACATTTGCTCCTGACGGAGCCTCCGGATTGCGACGACTCTTTCTCGCGACGGAGGTCGACTTTCTTCTACTCCGAGTCGCGAGCCTGGGGCGGTTTTCAAAACAACTCCGGCAAAATAGCAGTCGCAACAACGTAAAGCTGTATTGGTTCACCATTCAGGGTGCTATCCTTGAAATATGATCCGTTCGTCTCCCCTCGAACCCCATGCCCCGCCTCGCTTTCCGCGCCGCATTCTTTACGCCCTAACGGCGGTAGCCGTCGCGATTGGGATTGGCACCATTGGGTTCTATTTTATCGAGGGATTGTCGCTGCTTGATAGTCTTTACGTCGCAGCGCAAACTGTAACCACGGTTGGCTATGGCGATATCACTCCAGCGACCACCAGCGGTCGAGTCTTTGCTCTGATTTTCATGATCGGTGGCGTGGGCGTTGTGCTTTACGCGCTGACCACGGCGGTCCAAACCATTGTGCAGGCGGAAATCATCGCGATGCTGGGCCAGAAGCGACAGTCACGAAGAATAGGGAAGATGCGAAACCACTTCATTATTTGCGGCGCTGGACGGGTCGGGTCTCATCTGGTGCGCGCGCTACTTGGTAGCCAGGACACTTTTATTGTGATCGAACGGGATCCGCAACGGGTTGCTGAATTGACCGACCTCGGTGTGGCAGTGCTGGTGCGCGATGCAACTCTGGAGGAAAGTTTGCGCGAAGCTGGAGTGGAAAACGCACGCGGGCTGGCAGCTTGCCTGCCGGACGATGCGGACAACGTCTATGTAGTCTTGACGGCGCACGACTTGAATCCGGATTTACACATCGTGGCTCGTGCCGCCAAAGAGCAGGCCGAAGCTAAACTGATTCGGGCCGGAGCGAATCGCGTGGTCGCTCCCACCATCATAGGCGGTCATCGCATGGCCATGGCTTTAACTAAACCCGCGGTCGACGATTTTCTCGGATCGATCACAGCTAACAAATTGGAGTTGGCTTTTGAGCAACTTGAAGTTGACCCGGAATCAGTTCTGGCAGGGAAAAAGTTAAGTGAAACAAACATTCGATCAGAGCTGGACATTGTAGTGGTCAGCATCAGGCGCAACGATGGGCAGATATTGTTTAATCCGAGCGGCGAGGCAATAGTTGAGAGCGGCGACATGCTAATTGCGATTGGCCATGCTGAATCGCTGATGAAACTGGCGACGCTCGCGAAAGGAATGAAGACGTCCAAAGTCTAACGTCCAACGTCCAATGCGTTGAAAGCATCGTCGGCTAACTTTGGACTTTGGACTTTGGACTTTGGACTTTGGACTTTGGACTTTGGACTTTGGACTTTGGACTTTGGACTTTGGACTTTGGACTTTGGGCTTTTGGCTTTTGGACCTTTGGCTTTGATGCTATGAAGATTCTAGTTACCGGCGGAAATGGCTACCTGGGCTCGCATGTTCGCCGGTTCTTCAATGCGGACGACTTTTCCCGGCGCAGCGGCTACGACATTCTTGACCGGGAAGCGATCGGAATCGCCGCTGACTACGACGTCGTTATCCATCTCGCGGCGCATCTCGACAAAGACCCGGCGGTGGCCGACGAATGTTTCCAAACAAACGTTCAAGGTACAGCAAACGTCATCAAGAGTATGCGGCCCGGAGCGATCATCATCTATGCCTCCACCAAGGACGTTTATGGGGCGCATGCCGCGTCCTACGACGAGGTGCCGGAGAGTTGCGCAACGGACTACTGCGGCCAGTCGGCTTTGGAATGGTCCAAGTTCCTGGGCGAGCGTCTGCTTGAGTATCACGCTCGTCAGATCGGAGTTCGCACCTGCATCTTTCGGATGTCGGCTGTGTACGCAAGGCCTTCAGACGGCAATGAATATGGTTTCGTTACTCACTACACGGAATCCGTGAAGCGCGGCCACGCCATTCGACTGCCTCTGGGGGGCACTCCAATTCGCGATATTCTGCACGTAGATGATTTTTCACGGGCATGTCAGGCGTTCATTGGCTCATCACATGTCTATGGTCTGTATAATCTGGGCGGCGGCAAAGCTAACGCAGCGAGTTTGCGCGAAATCGCCATGACAGTCGGTAGATTGATTCAGCTCGATCCAGTGCTCATAGACGACGAAGACGGGCCACATCCCGTGCCGGTAAACTACATTTCCGATTTAACTCGGATTCGCGAGCAGCTCGGGTGGCAACCGGAAATAGGAATCGAAGAAGGCTTACGATCGCTGGTGTAGGACAGGCACTCCTGCCTGCCTGTCCGTGGTGAGGAAAAGCAGCGGTAGAGCAAAAACAAATTTCCATTTGTCATTTGACTCTTTACCTTGTTGGGTCACGACGACTAACCGAAAAATCCAATGACAAATGAGAAATCATAAATGGAAAATGGAAAATGTTTTGGCTCTTAAAGAATGACGCAGATCAAGTCAACAAGTATCAAGCGCATCGTCGTTCGCGGAACCAACTGGGTCGGCGATGCGGTGATGACCGTGCCCGCGCTGCGGAAACTGCGCGCGCTGTTTCCCGCGGCCCACATCACACTTGCGACGAGGTCCTTAACCGAAGGCATTTTCATCGACCCGGATTTTCTCGACGAATTGCAGCTTCACGCGCATTCAGGAATTCTCTCTACCATCGGGCAGGTGCGCGAGTGGCGAAAAGGGCAATTCGATCTCGCTGTTCTCTTTCCCAATTCGTTTGAATCCGCGCTGGTAGCCTTTCTCGCCGGCGTCCCCGCCAGAATCGGTTACGGAACAGACGGACGCCGCATGTTGCTGACGCATCCGTTACCGCAGCCGGAGTGGCGCAGTACGCGCCACGAAGTTTATTACTATCTTGAAATCATCGATCAACTTGCAAAGATCACGGGCGTTTCCAGTCCTGATGATTCGGCGACTCATCCACCTGATGGCTCACTACGCGTTAGCGAGGTGCGCAGGAAGGCGGCACTCGACCTTCTGGATGTCCGCGCCGGCAACCCAGGCGGCAAAAACACGCCGACTCGTCCTTTGATTGCTCTTTGCCCCGGTTCAATTAACAGTCGGGCCAAGCGTTGGCCCATGGAACGTTACGCGGCCCTTGCGGACCGTTTGATTAATGAGCTGGGCGCTGAAGTCTTGTTGATTGGTTCGAACGACGAATTGGAGGTGTCGCGCGAAGTAGCTCAGCTCATGCGCGGGAAAGCTGTCGTGCTGACCGGTGAAACGGACCTCGCGGACGCTATTGCCATTTTGAGTTTGGTCGATCTTCTGGTAACGAATGACACGGGACCTGCCCATATCGCATCAGCCCTGGGTCGGCCCACGCTGGTCATCTTTGGCCCAACGAACCCATTAACGACTCGGCCTTTCTCAGAAGTCGGAGAAATAGTGAGGCACCCGCCAGACTGCGCGCCATGCATGTTGCGAGACTGCCCCATCGATCATCGCTGCATGACCGCGATTAGTCCCGAGGAAGTCTTTGAGCGGGCGATGGCAATTCTTGAAACGTCCGCAATGTCGGGCAAGAGACAAGAAGTTCAGAGTTCAACCTTCAGGATGCCTGGTTACGAACGGAGCAAGCTAAAACTTGTACTCTGAACTGCCTGAACACCCGCGGTGGCCGGACCAATGAAGATATGAAACGACGAGCAGTTTTTATCGACCGCGACGGCACGCTTTCCGAAGAGGTGGGTTACATTAATCACCCGTCGCGGTTCCGTTTGTTCTCATATGCTGCCGAGGCAATCAAACATTTAAACGACCAGGGCTGGCTTGCAGTGTTGACTACAAACCAGGCGGGCGTCGCTCGCGGATACTTCACGGAAGAATTGATCTCCAGCGTCCACGAATCGATGATTAACGACCTCGAGCGCGGCGGCGCGCGGCTGGATGCGATTTACTATTGCGCGCATCATCCTTCAGTTGGCGAACCGCCGTATCGCGTCGATTGTGATTGTCGCAAGCCCAAGCCCGGGTTGATTACCCGCGCGGCCGGCGATTTGGACATTAATCTTAATGAAAGCTGGATGGTCGGAGATCGTTACAGCGACATTGAGATGGCACGAAACGCGGGCGTGAAATCCGCTTTTGTTTTGAGCGGCTACGGACGGGGCGAGTGGGAACATCAGAGCAAGACCTGGATCCACAAACCGGATTTGGTCGCTGAGAATTTGTTGGAAGCAGTTGAGCTGATAACGTCTCAGACGGAAATCAATGTGACAAAGAAGTCCGCGCTTTCAGGAGAAGAGATTTGAGCCTCGATCGAACAATCTTGCAGGAGCGGCTTCTTGGAATTGTTAAGCGGTTCCCACAGCGACGAATTCTGGTCGTGGGCGATTCGATTGCTGACCAATTCATTTTCGGAGCTATCAGTCGCGTTTCGCGCGAAGCGCCGGTTTTCATATTGCGGCACGAGAATACCGATACTGTCCCGGGTGGCGCCGCAAACTGCGCGCTCAATCTTGCTTCGTTGGGCGCAACCGTCGCGCTGGTTAGTGCTCGCGGAGACGACGAAGCGGGACGCGCTTTGGTAACCAAACTTGAAGCAGCCGGCGTGGACTGCAGCGGCGTGCTGACCAACCCGAAGATCAAAACAACAACTAAGGCGCGGATATTAGCCGGGCATTTACATTCCACGCGACAGCAAGTAATTCGCATCGACTACGAAGGCGACCCCATGGTCGATCATGAACTTAGGGAACGCTTGCGCGAGCGCGTGCTTGAACAGGCGCAAGCGGCCGAGGCCGTGATTATTTCAGATTACGGCTACGGAGTTGCCGATGCAGAGATGGCGAATTTCACGCGCGACGTGGCTGCGGCGCGGAAGATTTTTGTCCTCGCCGATTCAAGATTTAGTTTGTCAAACTTTGCCGGGTTCACTTCCGCGACGCCCAACCAGGATGAAGTTGAAAAACTGACTGGACGCGAATTGTCGACCGCATCCGATCTGGAGTCAGCCGGAGAAGAGTTGCGCGAGCGCCTGGGATATCGAGCCTTGCTAATAACCCGAGGCGGCGAGGGCATGCTCCTGCTTGAGGATGGTACCGACGCAGTTCATATTGAGGCGGTCGGCGCGCGCGAACCAGTTGACGTCACCGGCGCGGGTGATACGGTCATGGCTGCCTACGCCCTGGCGCTTGCTTCCGATTCATCCTTTCCTGACGCGGCGCGGTTGGCGAATTACGCTGGAGGGCTGGTGGTGATGAAACGAGGCACTGCTGCAATCACGGGCCAGGAACTCGCGAGTTCCGTTCAGCACCAGTAATCGCTCATGAACAATCGAACACTTAAGGCGACCTCACTAATCCTCAATCGAGAGGAAATCGTCGAGCGGGTAACAGAACTCCGAGCCCGGGTACAGACTGTGGTCCTCGCTAACGGCTGTTTCGACGTGCTTCACGCCGGCCACATCCGCTATCTGCAAGGCGCTCGCGCACAAGGCGATATTCTGGTGGTCGCAGTCAATTCGGATGAACAAGTCAAAGCATTGAAAGGCGCAGGAAGGCCTATCCTTCCGGAGCTTGAACGCGCCGAGCTAGTAGCTTCGCTCGAAATGGTCGACCTGGTGACCGTTTTTGACGAGCCGACTGTGACGGAACTGTTGCTCGCGTTGAAGCCAGACGTTCATGCCAAAGGGACCGACTACACCGAAGAGTCGGTTCCCGAGCGCGATGTGGTACGATCTTACGGTGGTCGCGTAGCTATTGTTGGCGATCCGAAGAACCATTCAACCTCGGAACTGCTCCGTCGTTTTACGTAGGACAGGCATTCCTGCCTGTCCCTCTTATTAGTTTTGGAAGGGACGGACAGACAGGAATGTCTGTCTTACTATGCGCATCCTTATCGTCAAATTAGGCAGCATCGGCGACATTGTGCACACTCTTCCGTCCCTGGCAGCAATTCGCAGTTCTCTGCCCCAGGCAGAAATCTCCTGGGTGGTCGAGAGACGATCAGCAGAAATTTTAAGAGACAACCCGATTTTAGATCGCCTCATCGAAGTCGACACGAAGGCCTTGAGGCGCGGGCTGATGTCTGGGGAGACGCTGCGGGCACCGCGCCAGCAGTTACGTCGGCTTCGCGCCTCAGCCTTCGATTTAGCTTTAGATTTTCAGGGATTACTTAAATCCGCGACCATTGCGCGCCTCTCCGGCGCGCATCGTGTTTTTGGGTTCTCGCGCGACGGGCTACGCGAGCCGCCCAGCCGCTTCCTCCTTTCAAAGACAGTTCCGACATCCAAAAACCTGCACGTTATTACGAAAAACCTGAGCCTGGTAAACGGGGCTTTGGGAATTGAAGTGCCTGTTCGTTTCGACGACCTTCAATTTCCGATCGGCACCAATCCAGCCCATCACGCCGAAGCTGAGGCCGCGTCGATTTCTGCGGGCGGCAACTTTGCCATACTAAATCCGGGCGGGGGCTGGCCGACGAAGCTTTGGAGCGCAGAACGCTTTGGCAGGTTGGTGGATGAGCTCTGGTCCCATCATGGTCTTCATTCACTAGTCACGCATGGTCCGGGGGAAGAAGCGCTGGCTAATACCGTCCTCGAGGCCAGCCAGTCTGGGAAAGCACGCGCTGTCAATCTTTCTTTGAAGGGTTTCTACGAACTCGCAAAACGCGCGCGCGTCTATGTTGGCGGCGACACCGGCCCGACTCATTTGGCTATTGCGGCCGGCGCTCCGGTCGTTGGCCTGTTTGGTCCGACGGAATGGTGGCGTAATGGCAGTTTACGTGATGCAGACATTTGCGTTGATCGAGCGGACATTGGCTGCCGTACAGACTGCCACCGGCGTTCCTGCTCGAATTGGATCTGCATGGACATTGAAGTTGATCGGGTGTTGCAAGCGGTGGGAGAGAGATTGAAAGTTGGACAGGCATTCCTGCCTGTCCTCTGATGAATATGGACAAGATTAAAACGGATGTACAAGATTAGAAGCTGAGATTTCGTTTTGTCATCCTTTGGTTTTCAATCTTGTAAATCCTGTTAATGCTGTCAGTTGTAGTATGGACGAGGAGGGCCGACGGGAATGTCTGCCTCCCAGGAGTGAATAGAAATTGCGTAGAGGTGGAACCTGGATTCAGCGATGGCGCGTGCCGTTGGGATTTCTTTGCGCCGCCGTGTTCTTGCTCCTCGCGCGCCCTAGTCCCTCAACACTAATGGCTGGTTCGGTGGTTTCCCTCTTCGGTCTATCCCTGCGAGCGTGGGCGGCGGGTCACATAAGAAAAAACGACCAACTCGCCGTCTCGGGTCCCTACGCTTTTACTCGCAATCCACTCTACCTCGGTAGTTTTTTCCTTGGTCTCGGTTTCACTATTGGATCGGGGCGCTGGTTTCTCGGCCTTCTGTTTGCAGCGCTGTTTCTTGGCATCTATTTTCCGGTGATGCGCGTCGAATCCCGGACGATGCACCAGCTCTTCGGCGACGCTTTTTCGAATTACGCCGCCGTGGTGCCACTTTTTTTCCCAAGGCTTACGCCTTATCGTTCGGGTGAACCAAAGATTCGTTTTGATCGCAGACTCTATCTGCGCTATCGAGAGTATGAAGCGGCATTAGGGCTCTTATTCGCCTGGGGCCTCCTGGCAGTGAAGGCCTACTATTTACGATGAACTTTCAGATTCGATATTTGTTGCTGGCCGTCGCATTTGTCCTCGCATCTTTCAGCGCAGTCCTGGCACAGTCAGCCAAACCGATAAAGGTCGACAATTCTCCATCGACATTTACACGATCTCATCCCTTTGAGAGTGGTGAAGAGCTTATCTACGTCGCGGAGTTTTCTCGTTTACTCCTGAAGAAAATCGACATTGCAGATTTCCGTTTCAGCGCCGCGAGACAGGAATCGCCGCAAGGATCCGGCGGCTCGGGTTCGCCAACAAGTACTGCTTCTGACGACACGCTGAAATTGACCGGCGATATTTCAAGCAAAGGTTTTTTTAGCAAGCTCTTCAATCTCACTTTTAGAGAACGGGTTGAGTCGATTGTGGATCCGACATTCTTCACGGTGCAAAAGAGCAAGAGAATTGACGAACAGGGCAAACGTGTTCGCGTCAGCGAGACCACCTATGCTCGCGGCAAGCTCTTCTGGATTGAGCGCGATCCAAACAATGCGACGCGGGTTCCCAGGACAGCCACCGCCTCCTTCACCGGTGCAATTCAGGACGTCCTATCCGCCGTTTACTACCTGAGAACGCAACCTCTCGAGATTGGGAAAAAGCTCGAGGTCACAATCAGCGACTCAGGACGCGTTTTCCAGGTACCTGTGCTGGTTGTCGAAAAGAAGCGGATGAAGACTGTCCTTGGGCGAGTTGAAGCAGTACGAGTAGATCCTCAGGTATTTGGTGCCAATGGAATGTTAGGAGCCAAAGGTCAGGTTTCGATCTGGTTCACTAATGACACCAGGCGGATCCCGGTGAATGCGAAAATCAAGACCGAGTACGGAACTTTTGATATCACTCTGCGCAAAGTTATTACTCCTTCCGCAAAGAACTCTCCGGCGAAAATGAAATCGTAAAACAAGGGTTTCTTCGTTGATGCGGCGCCCTCAGCGGTCGGGATCAATCTGCGGGGCGTTGCCTTCCCTTTCTCACAGTCTCCTGCGATCCTTACGGGTCTCTACCAGGATTATGAATCTCAAACCGCTCATACTTGGCCATCGCGGCGCGTCTGCGCTCGCCCCGGAAAATACTCTGGCCGCGTTTTCCCGGGCCATTCGTGACGGCGCCGACGGAATCGAATTTGATGTGCGCCTATCGCGCGATAAGGTGCCGGTTGTTATTCACGACGCAAGCCTTAAGCGAACCGGACTCATGGATCGACTGGTAAGCGATCTGACGGCGGCGGAGCTTCAAAAAATCGACGTGGGTCGTTCGTTTGCGCGCGCCCCTGACGGCGATGATGCTTTATTCGGCGATGACGTCAGTGCACACAATCGACTGCCACTTCTGGCGGAGGTCTTCGAACTATATCGAGCTAATGAAGGATTATTGTATGTTGAAATGAAGTGCGAGCCGACGGAAGGAGTCGCTTTGGCGACCGAAGTTGTTCGAGTAATACATGAATCGGAATTCTCGCACCGGGTTGTAGTGGAAAGCTTCGATTTCGGGGCAATTGCCGAAGTGAAACGAATCGACGCGAATGTTCGTACGGCTGCGCTTTTTGAACCTAAGATCTCAAATCCAATCTCAGCTCTGCGCCCGCTCACAATGATCAATCTCGCTCGCGAATGCGGCGCGGACGAGCTTGCGCTTCATCATCTCCTTGCCAGGGCGAGTTTCATCGAGAAGGCCCAGGCGCAGGGCTTTGAAGTAGTGGTCTGGACGGTTGACGATCCCAAGTGGGTTACACGGGCCGCTTCAATGAGCATCAAAGCGCTCATCGCGAATAACCCGGCGCCAATGATCCAATATCGAAATCAGCCGCGATAACTTCAAACCCTCTGCGCACGCCCACCAAAATTGGCTCAAGATGACAGCAACCGCCCACCGCTGTATCATTCGCAAGCACAAATCGTTAGACAGGAGAATAGATTGATGCCAGTTAGACAAGGTGCCGAGATTATTGAGCCAAAAGGCAGACTGGGAGTGCTGCTGGTTGGACTCGGCGCAGTTAGCACAACCTTTATTGCCGGCGTGGAAGCCGTTAAGAAAGGCATTGGCGAGCCAATTGGAAGTCTTACCCAGATGGGAACTATCCGTCTCGGCAAGCGAACCGACAACAAAGTACCTCTGATTAAAGACTTCATGCCCCTCGCGAAACTCGAGGATTTGGTATTTGGGGCCTGGGATATTTTCGAAGACTCAGCTTACGACGCGGCAATGCACGCCGGCGTGCTGGAAAAGGATCTACTGAAACAACTCAAGACGCCGCTCCAGAAGATCAAGCCGATGAAAGCGGTCTTTGATCAAAACTACGTAAAGCGACTGAACGGAACGAACGTTAAGACTGGCGCCAATAAGCTCAAGCTGGCGGAACAGCTAATCGCCGAAATCGCGGAATGGAAGAAGAAGAACCGGTGTAGCCGCCTGGTTATGATTTGGGCAGCATCAACCGAGATATTTCTAAAGCCCCACGCAGTTCACAAGACGCTTGATTCGTTTGAGAAGGCAATGCGCGACAACCACAAGTCGATCGCGCCTTCGATGATCTATGCCTATGCCGCGTTGAAGTCGGGCATTCCGTTTGCCAACGGCGCGCCGAATCTTTCTGTTGATGTTACCGCGCTCAGAGTGTTAGCCGAACAAAAAGGATTGGCCATCTGCGGTAAAGACTTCAAGACCGGTCAGACTTTGATGAAGACAATTATCGCGCCGGGTTTGAAAGCGCGCATGCTGGGACTTAATGGCTGGTACTCCACGAACATTCTTGGCAATCGCGATGGCGAGGTGCTGGATGATCCGGAGTCGTTCAAGACAAAAGAAGAATCGAAGCTGTCCGTACTGGAATATATCCTCCAGCCGGAAGTTTACCCACAGCTCTACAAGGACTTCTCCCACGTAGTTCGGATCAACTATTATCCGCCGCGCGGTGACAACAAAGAGGGCTGGGACAACATCGACATCTTTGGTTGGCTGGGCTATCCCATGCAAATCAAGATCGATTTCCTCTGTCGCGACTCAATTCTTGCAGCGCCCATCGTTTTGGATCTCGCGTTGTTTCTCGATCTCGCCCAACGTGCAGGCATGAAAGGAATTCAGGAATGGCTGTCATTCTATTTCAAGTCGCCGCAAACAGCGCCCGGGCTCTATCCCGAACATGACGTTTTCATCCAACTCATGAAACTCAAGAACACCCTGCGATATCTCGGAGGGCAGGAGTTGATTACCCACCTTGGGTTGGAATACTACGACTGACTGTCAGAACCGCCTGCCTTAGCGGGCGGTTCCCATCTCTCTCAGCACTAGTCTCCAGGCACCGCTTCACCACCCGCTAACGCAGGTGGCTCTGACCGCTCTCACGAAACCTTTTGGTGGTCGTCCGCGCCAAAAGGTGCAATCCACTAAAGAAGATCAATTGCGATTCAGGTTCCGGAAACACAAATTGGCACTTTTAAGCTGCCATCAGTTGTCACCGTAATAATTGCTCGCATGGCTTTCCAGAATGTTAGTTTTCGGTTATCCGCAATATTTTGTGATGACAATTCGAGCCGTGTCGTATATATAGCATCAGTCTAAGTGAGACTGATTGCAGGTAAGGGTGGCAAGAGCAAACCCAGCCTCAGAGTGATACATCTATCAGATCGCGGATCGTCCTTTGCAACGTCCAGGCTGGCCAATAGGGGCCAGGCCAAAAGAGAGCCGGTCAAAGCAATAAGCTCTCGCGCATGCAAGGAGGACCAGCATGATTACGGATATGGACATCGAAAAACTAAACGAAACAATGGGAACAGTCTTCCTGGATCCTGATCAAAAAAGTCCGCGCGCCCAGGACTTCGAGGAGCGGCTTTCCGCTCGCATCGTGGGACAAGAGCGCGCAGTCCGCCGCATGAGTGGCCTCTACCAGATTTTTCTCGCCGGCATGAACCCGCTTAATCGGCCGATCGGCACGATGCTTTTCCTGGGCCCCACTGGGTCGGGAAAGACCAGAGTCATCGAAGCCGCCGCGGAGGTTTTGTTTGGCGACCAGAATGCGATCGTGAAGATCGACTGCGCGGAATTTCAGCATTCACACGAGATCGCGAAGCTCATCGGTTCCCCTCCCGGGTATCTTGGTCACCGCGAAACGTCTCCGATGCTGACGCAGGAAAACCTCGACCGCATGCACACCGAGGACGTGAAACTTTCTCTGATACTTTTCGATGAGATCGAGAAAGCGTCAGACAGTTTGTGGCAGCTGCTGCTGGGCATCCTGGATAAGGCAACCTTGACGCTGGGTGACAATCGTCGCGTAGATTTCTCGCGCTGCATGGTCATCATGACTTCGAACCTCGGCGCCAGAGAAATGTCGGAACTGATTTCCGGCGGCATCGGTTTTCACTCCGGCAAAGCTGCGAAGAACCCGAACGACACCGAAGTCGATCAGAAGATCTACCGAACGGCTGTTGAGTCAGCGCGCCGGAAGTTTTCACCAGAGTTTATGAACCGCATCGATAAGGTGGTCGTTTTCCGATCATTAAAAGAACATCACCTCCGCAGAATTCTGGACCTGGAACTCCAGGCCGTTCAGGATCGGATTATGCAGTCCGCCGGAACCAAGTTTGTCTTTCAGTGTTCCGAAACTGCCAAGGACACACTCTTGAAGGAAGGTCTGGACTTCAAATATGGCGCGCGCCATTTGAAGAGATCGGTTGAACGATTTTTGGTTTACCCATTATCGAATCTGGTAGCTACGAATCAGATCGGACTGGGAGACCTGGTGCACGTTGATCTTGATGAATACACGCACAAGCTAATCTTTTCGAAGAGCTCGGGCGGCGCGTTGATTCACGACATTCCCGCACCGGTTGAAGAACCGCAAGCACTCGAGACACTTTCGGGTGGAGTGGGCCTGCCGATTCCCCAGGCTACCAAGGCCGCTAAGAAGGGGCATGGTCGCGGGGAAAAGACTGAGGGCTAAGCCGAGTTTATCGACAATGGAAAAGCGCCTAACCACTTGAACGTGGTGGGCGCTTTTTCTTTTGAGAATCCCGGCTATTGGTCTGAAATTCGCTGAGGTTAGCCTTTCTGCTTCTCAATTGCCTTTATGGCTTCATGCACAGCTTTGGAAAGATATGGATCGCGCGCGGTCAATGCGTTTCGCAGAGATGGCAGCGCCGAGGAGTCGCCAATTAATCCCAGAGAGGTCGCGGCTTCGCGCCTCACATCGTCTTCCGTTTTTTCGTTCTCGAGCGTCGCAATCAGCGCGGGCACGGCTTCGCGGCTTCCTATTTGACCCAGCGCGCGGGCCGCTGCTCGCAGCACAAACGGGTTCTGTTCCTTCTTGCTCTTTGAATTCTTCTTCAAACCCGTAGCGACCACTTCTGATTTCATTACTGCTGCCAGAGTGGCAATGGCCGAGGAATCAGCAATATCGCCTAACGCTACTGCCGCCGCTCCCCTTACTCCATCCTCTTTATCCAGAAGTAATCTTTCGAGCAAAGGCCCGACGGCGCTCTTACTGCGCCCCACGCCCAAAGCATATGCTACTTCCCGCCGAACAAATTCATTCTTATCACTCAACAGCGGAATCAAATTCGCGGCGCTCTCTTCCCCGGGCAAGGCCAGGATTGAAGAGGCGGCAGTGGCCCTAACACTCGGCGAGATATCCTTTAACGCTGCGACTGCCACCCGTGACGCATCCGGGTGCTTCATCGCGCCTAACTGCGTCACCGCATCACGCCGTTCCTCTTCTTCCACGGCGCTCAAACGCTGGCGTTGCTGCTCAATCTCTAACTGCAACGGCGTCAGTCCTGATGCCCGATCATGATTGACGATGGCAAATGCTTTTGTAGCCCAGACGGCCAGGACGACCATCGTCAGCACCGTCGCAAGGCGGCCAGGTTTCTGATGCTGTCCAGGAAAATGCATGTAGTTCTGACTTCAGCGAGCCATTGTTACGAACTCAATCCATGCGCGACGCAATGGAGTGGAGACCGTCAACGATTAGGACTGCAATTGGAGGATAGACCACCAGATCTGGAATTAACAGCACGGTGGATAGCGAAAAGAACATGTTCGACTGGCCCAGGCGTGGTCCATGTCGAAACAGCATGGTTAATCCGTCAAAGTATTCCTGCGCATGCCAGCCAAGGATCAGCCCCCCTCCAATGCTGATCACGTAACCCACCAGAAGAAAAGCGTAAGCGGAAAAACGAGTGTATGGTTGCTCCGGTTCCTCATCGCTATCGCGAACTGACCCCTTTCGATAGGTGTAGTGTTGGAGATACTCTCTAAGTCTCGTCACCAGGTGCCAGACGCCGACGGCAAATAGCGTCAACACGATGGCGCGTCCGGCGTAATTGAAGTTTCCCCAAAAGTGGGGCCTGATCATTGCTACAAAAAACGTGGATAGAAAGAGGGAGACGATGGTGAAAACTGCGCGCTGGCGTTCGCGTGTTTCCTGCCGATCTCGCTCGAGTACTTCATCCACGACACGGTCCCAACGCGCTTGCATCGCAAGTTCTCGCGCTCTGCGCGCGTGGGGATTGCTCGAACTCAGGATCGAACTGCCATTGCTTGCAAGCGAACTGAGTTGATTGTCGTAGTAGGCGCGCTCCTGTGGATCGATGAGGACTCGGTAGGCCTTTGACAGCAGGTCAAACTCACGCGCCGCGCCCTCCGAGCCGCCGTTGAGATCCGGATGACGCAGCCGCGCAAGTTTGCGATAAGCCGACTTCAACTCAGACTTCGACGCCGTTCGCCTTACCCCGAGCACTTTGTAGTAATCAGTCACTGCGTTTTGTGACTCCAATCGGGAGAGGGTTAACCGTTTCGATCGCTTTCGACGTGCGAATTATATCACTTTTGAGATTGACGGAAAGGGAGGGACCTGGATGTACGTCAGTTCTCGGACTGCGGAGTAAAGGTCTATGACGAACCGGAGAGTAATCCCACGAAAGCTATTCTAGCAGTGGCAGGGTCGCGTAACTACTTTGCCCCATCGCACTTGAGCGCGGCACGTGTGACGATTCGGATCAATGTGCGCACGGCGACTCCGGTCGGCCCTTTCGACCTATAAGGCTTGGCTTCCTCGCCCCAGGCCGTTCCGGCGATATCCAGGTGGCACCATGAGACATCATCCGCAAACTCTTTCAGAAACGCCGCCGCGGTAATCGTGCCGGCTCTCCGTCCTCCCACGTTTTTGATGTCGGCGATGTCTGATTTGATTTGCTTGGAGTAGTCCTTATCCAGGGGCAATTGCCAAAACTTTTCGCCGGCTTCTTTGCCTGCCGCGATCAATTCATCGATCAGCTCCTGGTCCGTTCCGAGGACCGCCGTGTTCACATCGCCGAGCGCGATTGAAACCGCTCCAGTCAGAGTTGCCATGTCGATGATCGTGGTGGCGCCGAGTTTTTTTGCGTAAGCAATTGCGTCAGCCAGGATCAAGCGTCCTTCGGCGTCGGTGTTAATGACCTCGATGGTTTTTCCGGTCATTGCCGTTACTACGTCGCCGGGTTTAGTCGCCTTGCCTGAAGGAAGGTTCTCAGTACATGGGATTACACCGAGCACCGGAATTGAAGGCTTCAACTGTCCGATAGCTCGCATAGCTCCCATCACCGTCGCCCCGCCGGTCATGTCATATTTCATCAGCTCCATGCTCTCGCCCGGTTTGAGCGAAATCCCTCCCGAGTCAAAGGTTACTCCTTTACCGACGAATGCCAGTAACCCATTCTTCGCTTCGTCAGAGCTAGCCGGAGCATACTTGAGGATGATTAACTTCGCGGGTTCTTCCGATCCTCTCGTGACGCTCAACAACGAACCCATGCCTTCCTGCTCCATGCGGGCTTCGTCAAGTACGTCCAGGCTCAGGTTAAACTCCGTGGCTATTTCGCGCGCGCGTTCGGCCATGATAGTCGGGGTCATGTAAGCGCCCGGCTCGTTAGCCAGATCCCGTGTGAAGTTTACTGATTCGCCAATAATCCGGCCGCGCTCGACACCACTCTTGAGCGCGCTATCATCTGCGCCATCTATCGCTACTACGAGGCGCTCGATCTTCCTTTCTTCCTTGTCGGCGGTGCGATACTTGTCAAGATCAAACAGCGAGAGGAAAGCTCCTTCAACTGACGCCGCTGCAACATCATCAGCTTTTCCTTCCAGCCTCGGAACCAGCGCAATTGACTTCACACTTTTCCCTCTCAAAGTACGCACGGCGGTGCCGGCCATTTGCGACGCCTGCGCCGCGTTATACTCCTCGCGCTCGCCTACCCCAACCAGCAAAATGCGTTGCGCTTTGATTGCTCGATTGCCAACCAGATGGAGGTAAACCGTCTCGGCCTCTTTGCCTTTTAACTCTTCTGAGGCGATCACAGACTTGATAACGCCGCCGGTAAGGGTATCGAGATCCATCAGAAACCCGTCGTCCGCGGTTTCGTCTTTAAAAACTGCGATTGCCAGCGCCTGGACTTCAATGTCCCGATAGCTTCCGTTTGAACTTTCAACTTGCATGTCTAATGATTGCTCCGATCGCCTCTTCTTAAAATATGCTATCGATTTCGTTCTTTGAGTTGTGCGCGCGTTTCCCGTTCAACGGTCCGGCGCATTTCGGTTTCCCGCTTGTCGTACAACTTTTTGCCGCGGGCGATCGCCACTTCAATCTTTATCCGGCGATGTTTTAGGTAGACGCGAGTGGCAACCAGGGTCATTCCCTGCTTGACGGCTGCCTCCCCCAATTGCTCGATCTCTCGTTTATGCAGGAGCAACTTCCGCGCGCGCAAGGGTTCATGGTTTTCTCGATTGCCATGAGCATACGGCGAAATGTGGGCATTCAACAACCACGCCTCGCCATCTCGAACGGCCACATAGCCCTCCTTGAGTTGTATGCGACCGCCTAAGACACTCTTCACTTCTGTACCGGTCAGGGCAATACCAGCTTCGTATTTTTCCAGAATGTGATACTCGTGATAGGCGGCCCGATTCGACGCGAGCAACTTTTCTTCAGTTACAACAGCCATTTGCTAGATTTTGACAGCCACTCCTCACTCAGCATCATACCAATTTCCCTCTTCTTTCAAAGGCCGTGTCATTAGCGCCCTGGCTGCGTCAGCTGCCGGTTTTCTTTCATATAGGACCGCATGGACTTCATTCGTGATGGGCATCTCAACCCCCTTCCGATCTGCAAGGCTACGGACCGCAAGCGTGGTCTTAACCCCTTCGGCGATTTCACTCATCCCGGCTTTGATATCTTCCAGACGGCGACCTTTGCCGAGTTCCTGGCCCACAAATCGATTTCGCGAAAGATTGCCATTACAGGTGAGCACCAGATCTCCCAACCCCGCCAGTCCCATTAGCGTTTCAACTTTTCCGCCTTCCTTTAACGCCAACCGCGTCATCTCGGCGAGCCCGCGGGTGATCAATGCCGCAACGCTATTTGCGCCAAAGCCCAGACCCGCCACCATTCCCGCGGCAATCGCCATCACGTTTTTCACTGAACCGCCTAGCTCAGTGCCCACGACGTCGTTGTTGGTGTAGATGCGGAGGCTTTGGAGACTCAGAGCCAATTGAACTGCGCGAGCTGCCTCCACACTCTCACTGGCCGCCACGATCGCCGTCGGGTGGTTTTCCACCACTTCTTTTGCAAATGAAGGCCCGGAGAGACAGACAAAGCGCGACCCGGCTCCGGCGATGACTTCGTTGACCACTTCTGAAATGCGCTTCCCAGTTTCGATTTCAATTCCCTTCGTGGCGCTGACGATGATCACGCCAGCGTCAATCGATTGGCTGATGACGCTCAATAGCTCACGCGTGGCATGCGAAGGCGCAGCGAGTATTACCATCTCAGCGGCATCGAGCGCTTCAGGAATCTCAGCCGTCGCGCGAACCGTCTCTGGAAGCTGTGTTCCGGCAAGGTAAACTGGATTTTGATGATCGCGATTGATCGATTCCACTACCGACGCAGTACGTGACCATAACCGGACATCGTGGCCCGCGCGCGCGGCTACTACGGCCAACGCCGTGCCCCAGTTTCCCGCACCAATAATTCCAACTCGTTTCATCTGAGACTTGTTGCGATTTCTTAATGCGCAGCCGCGCTGGGAGCGCAGACATCCTGCCTGCAATGAGCGCTTAGCGCGAACCCCAACCTAGCGAAACTTGCTCTCCGTGCCAGCCATCAGCCGCGCAATATTCCCACGATGCGCAACGATAATCAGCACCGCACTCACCCCGGCCGCAATCAAAATCGGGAAGAGTCCCGGAACGGGATGCAAGTATTTATTCTCCGCGATAAGACAAATCGGAATCGCTGCTGCAGCCAGAGTGGACGCGAGCGAAACATATCGGGTCGAGACTCCAACCAAAAGAAAGACTATGCCCGCCAGCAAGACCGATGTGGGCGCCAACGCCAGGAACACACCGACACCAGTTGCCACTCCTTTCCCACCACGAAACCTCAGCCAGACGGGAAAGACATGACCCACAATTGCTGCCACGGCGGCCGCAGCCACCCACCAGTATCTTTCATCCGCCAGTTGGAGAGCCGGACCTCCATATCCGCTCCCGATGAAACTCGGCCAACCGAGAATCAACTTCGCGATTAAGACCGCGAACAGACCTTTCAGGGCATCGAGCAGCAGCGTGATTACGCCTGCCAGTTTTCCTGCACGTCGCGAAACGTTTGTCGCACCTGTGCCACCGGAGCCAGACTCCCTGACGTCGGTACCCTGGCTCGCTCGCACGATCAAATACCCAAACGGTATCGAGCCAAGTAGATAAGCAACGATGATGACGGCCGCAGATCTCAAGCTAACAGTAACTCATTTCGTGGCGGAGTCGGGATGAAAGGAAGTTGGCACTATACCAATGGGCATTCTGAGCGACAAGGTGATGCCAAACCAACCTCAGCGAGTTTAATGCGTACGATGAGTTTCAGACTCAAGTTACGAGAGGTTCCACAGGTCGTGAGTCCGACAGTTTTTCGAAAATCAGGTTTTCGCTTCGCCTTTTATTCAAATGAGGAATCTCGAATGCACGTCCACGTTTATCATGGAGGGCGCCAATCATCGGATTAGATCAACCTCCGGCGCAAAAGATCCAGCGCGGCTTGCGACGCGCGCCACCTAACTAGTTGTCGATCACCGGGAATCATTAGCTTGCGCGACTTTGTATGGGCGTCGTCCGCAAGCGCGATATAAACAAGACCAACTGGTTTCTCTTCGGTGCCGCCGTCCGGTCCGGCAATTCCGGTAACTGACAACCCGAAGTCTGTGCCGGCGCGCTTGCGAACTCCTTCCGCCATAGCCTCGGCTACTTCCTTGCTCACCGCACCGTGTTCTCGCAGCAGAGCCGCCTTAACGCCAAGCGCTCGCTTCTTGGTCTCGTTGGAATAGGCGACTATCCCTTCAACAAAATACTTCGAAGAACCCGCAACATCTGTCAGTCGTTCTGAGATCAATCCGCCAGTGCAACTTTCGGCAACCGCCAAAGTGTATCGGCCCACGGAAAGTTTGAGCCCAACAATCTCTTCCATTGTTTCTCCCGCAAAAGAGAAGACAGCATCGCCGAGACGCTCTTCCAGTTGGGCTGACAACTGATCGAGCCGCTGTTCGGCTTCCGCTTCGGTGCGTCCTCGCGCGATGAGATGAATCTCGACCTCAGTCCGGTTGAATAGAATTGTTGTTTGGGGATTTTCGAACAGCGTGTAAATCGGTGCGATTCTTTCATCGAGCGCAGACTCGCCCAGTCCTGCGACCCGCAGCATTCGTCGAATAACTTTTACCGCACCCGCCCTGACTGTCAGACGCGGCAGGACGTGGTCCTCAAACATCGGGCGCATCTCACGCGGAGGACCAGGCAGCAAGACGATAGCTACACCATCGTGCTCGACAAAAATCCCGGGCGCGCTGCCGTTCGGATTTGGCAAGACCTCCGCGCCTTCGATCACCATCGCCTGGCGCGAATTTCTTTCCGGCATCACATGACCGTAAGCCAGAAAACGCTGGCGCAAATCCGCCAGGATGTTTTCGTCCAGCATCAGCCGGCGGCCCAGCGCCCGCGCCGCAACCTTTCGCGTAATGTCGTCTTCCGTTGGCCCAAGTCCGCCGGTTGTGATCACGACTTTCGAACGGCGCGTCGCATCCCTGATTGCTTCTTCGAGCCGTTCATCGTCGTCGCCGACTATGGTTTTTAGTTTTACTTCAATGCCGATGCTATTGAGTTTCTCGGTCAGCCAGAGGCTGTTGGTATCAGAACGATCCGGCGCGAGGAGTTCCGATCCGATGGCAATAATTTCAGCTGAGAGAGTTTCAAACAAAAGGTGGGTACCGAAGTTGTTTTGCAGGTCTTCTCGATGCCACCTCCGTGTTCGCTGTGTCTATGGTGGACAAATTCCTAACGAAGATTTACCACTGAGACACAGAGAACACTGAGGACGCACAGAGGTTCTTTCAAGCTAAAGACTCGCGAGTTAATTGGTGGCTTTATTCTCTTCCTGATAGATGTCATTCAAAACTTCGGAAATCGGCGGCGGTGATTTGACGGAACGCAGCGAGCGGTTGGACGGGATTCGCGCTCCCGTGGGCGCGGTCTCCAACTGCCTGGGTTTTTCCACTTCGTAAGCCGCAACGATTGTCGTTAATTGATTTTGGTTTTGGGCCAGCAATAGCGCCGCCCGCTCATGATGCAAACGCTCGAGGTTTCTGATCGCCGCGTTTATCTTCGGCCAACGCTCCGGTCGCCGTTCGATCTGGCGGACCCTGCGAACGTAGCGCCTTAACTTGCGCGACGGAGGAATATGCGGACTTTCTTTCAAAAGCTCGTCTTCAGCTGCCAAAGCGAGGTGCTGAACTGCGCCGTTTTGGTTGCCAATGGAATGATACAAAGCTCCGAGTGCAAACGAACTTAACGGTGGCGGATCAGGCATTGAGCTGACTACTTTCTCACCACTCTTAATTGCTTCTGCAATCTCAAAATGGTAACGCCGTCGCGGCGCCTCATCGCCCAGGATCTCATTTGCACTGACATAGAAATCCAGAATCACTTCCATCTGTCGACGCTGCCAACCTCTTACACCCAAAGCCACCAGCACGCCCGTGCCTACCAGCGCAACCGCCACCGCCGGCGCCAGGCCAACAAGCTTCAAGCCGACCAGGACCAGTAATACGGCGACGACACCGAGGACGACCAGGCCCTGGACGAGTCTTCGCTTGTCCATCACAGGTCGTTGGAATTTCGGATGTGAAAACTTCAAGCGCATGCGTGCTTACCGAGTCGTCGTCTCAGGCTATTCTGTTGCTGATCGCGATTCCCGCCTGCGAGGTGGATAAACTGCCGCCTAGATCACGAGTCGTCTCATCGGCCGTGATCGCGTCGCTCACCGCCTTTTGAATAGCTTCACTTGCGTGCTTATGGCCCAGGTATTCTAACATCATCGCCAAAGTCAGAATAGCGCCTACCGGATTCGCAGATCCCTTACCGGCGAGCGCGGGCGCGCTGCCGTGCACCGGCTCAAACAATGACACACGCCCCGGATGAATGTTGCCCGAAGCAGCCAGCCCCAGTCCGCCCTGAATGGCGGCGCCAAGATCTGTGAGGATGTCGCCGAAAAGATTGTTGCTGACGATCACATCATACTGGCCTGGATCAAGCACCATGAACATTGCCATGGCATCCACATACTGATGATTTGCTTCGATCTCAGAATAGTCCGCGGCAACTTCTTTGAAGACGCGCTGCCAGAGATCGCCTCCAAACCGTTGCACATTTGACTTGTCGGCCATCGTCACGCGTTTTCGTCCATTGGCGCGTGCATATTCGAAGGCCGCCACGATGATTCGCTCCACGCCGCGACGCGTGTTCAGTTCATCCTGCGTGGCGATCTCGTCCGCAGTTCCCTTTTTCAGGAATCCACCGGCGCCGCAATAAGCGCCCTCCGTATTTTCACGAAACACGACGAAGTCCACGTCGGCAACGTTGCGGTCGCGCAAGGGTGTAAGCCGGGCATTCAACAGGCGCACCGGGCGCAGATTAATGTAGAGATCCAGTCCGCGTCGCATTCCCAGGAGAATGTCTTCCGCATGCTGATTCGAAGGCACGCGCGGATCGCCGAAAGCCCCCGCGAGGATCGCGTCGAATTCATTGCTGAGCAGGTCCAACGCATCCGGGGGCAGCGAAACTCCGGTGGCGAGAAATTTGTCAGCGCCCCAATCAAAGTGAGCTAGCTCAAGCGCAACGCCGTGGGTAGCTTCCACGCGATCGAGTACACGCAGTGCTTCGGCAATCACCTCAACGCCAATTCCATCTCCGGGGACCACGGCAATTCGTTGCTTATTAACAGGCATTTTGAGTTGGATGGATTGAGATCGTCTGATCCCCAATAGTAAACGGTTTAGCGCGTGGCCGGGCGGCTTAGAAGGTATTGCTCGATCCTCGGCAAGCTCGCGAGCACGGTTTCACCGACAATTTTCATGCTCTGCGCCGAAACCTTATCAATTGTGTCCTCAGCTTTGTGCCAATAGGGATAACCAAGGTGAATGATATCCACGGCATCGACTCCGGCGCGGAGAAACGGTTCGTGGTCGTCGCTGCCGACGCCTTCAGGACGATCTACAAAAATCTTTCCGTGACCGAGCTCGCGACCGGTTTTCCAAATGATGTCCAGCAACCACCTGGTGCTCATGGTGTCGCGACCAAGTTCCACGTTCTTATGGCCCATTAGATCCAGCAGGATCATCGCGCGCAGGCGGGCCAACTCATCGTTCTTTCTCAATTGAGAAACATAATGCCGGCTGCCGTAGGTGTTATCAGGCGCTCCCGGTTTACTGCAGTCGTCCCAGCCTTCACAAAAAGCTTCTTCACCATCGAAGAACACCAGCCAGTAAGTAAACTTAGGTTTCTGTTGGTTAGCGCCCAGCACTCGAGCAATTTCCAGCAAGGTCCCCACTGAAGAGCCTGGATCATTTGCGCCGACGAATCTCATATCCTTGTAATACTTCGAGTCGTAGTGACTGGCGATTATTATCACTTCCTTCGACTCGCCCGGAATCTCAGCAGTGAGGTTGACCATCTTTTTCTCACCGATCGGAGTTGAAGCTGAAAACTCGTCCGTGGTAACAGCGAGTCCGGATGATTTTAGTGAGCCAATAATATATTCGCGAGTCTTCGCTAATTCAGGCGAGCCCGGGATACGCGGTCCAATTTCAACCTGCACCTTCACGTGTTCCATCGCGCGCTCGCCATTGAACGCAGCGGCTGCCGCGGGTATCGAAGGAGACGACGCAGATGGGCTCTCTGAAACTCCGACGCGCGGATTGTTCGTGCGATCTCCCGCCGGACAACCCAGAAAAAAGAGCGGCAGGAGCAAAAATAATGTCGCGCCGGAATTGTTAATCAGCGCCCGCGTCGTGCGGAACTGTTTTCGATTAGAAGGCATCATTTTTTCGTGAAAATTTTTGGGCAGGCTACTAACGAACGCGCGCGGCCGCCTCTCTGGGGTTCTCCTGCGACGGCTTCTGCTTTGCTGCTTCCTTAGCGGCGCGGCGACACTCCGCGCAAATTCCGATGATGCGGTGAAGGTGCTGCGTGATTTGAAAGTGGTGCCGGGCAGCCAGTTTGTCCTGAAGAGCTTCGAGTTCAGCGGAAAAGAATTCAATGATTCGTCCACACTCCGAACAGATCATGTGGTCGTGATGTTGATGTTTATAGTTGTGCTCGTAATGCGTGATGCCATCGCCGAAGCGCACCTCGCGAGCAAGGCCGGCTTCGGTAAGGAGTTTTAGAGTGCGGTAGACTGTGGTCTGGCCAATACTGGCGTCTTCCTGTTTGACCAGGCGATAGAGATCTTCGCTGGAAAGATGTTCCTCCATGCGCAAAAACGTATCCAGAATCAAGTCGCGCTGAGCGGTGCGCTTCAGCCCCTTCGCCTGGATATGTTGGAGAAAAACTTCCTGCTCTTCAGTCATTTTCTGTCGCTGTTCCGCTACAATTTCGAGTCCGCGATGGTTAGAGAGAGATTCTATCACTCAGGGAGATGACTGGGAAGAATCGAGGTCGGCATGGTATTTTGGCCCACGTGCCGGGGGCAGCGGAATTGCAGACGCTGCAGAGTTAAAATCGCTATAACTTCGTTAGACCAAATCCGGCCAACTCAATAAATGGATACTTAACGAATTACCAGGCCGCCAAACTTGTCGCAATGCGTGATCAGTCCATCTCGATAAGAATTCATCATGCTAAGAAGCTTCGATTGGTATTGAAAGTTTCAGCATGGCGAAGCGGATTGATAGCCGGGATTACGTTAGCAGGATTATTCGAAACGCCAGTCAGCGCACAGCAGGCGAATCCTGCGCCGCCAGTCGTGGTGCAGCCTGGTGCGCCCGGCCAACCAACCCAGACGCTGCCACCGTCGACGAGGGCCACACTGCCGCCGCGTTCGCCTGCAGATGTGCGATTTATGCAGGGCATGATCATGCATCATGCGCAAGCGGTTGAGATGACCGCGCTCATCGAATCGCACACTCGCAACAGTAATTTGCGGACATTGGGAACGCGAATTAGCAAATCGCAGTCAGACGAAATGAACTTTATGAAACGCTGGCTGGAAGTCCGGGAAGAACCAATTTCGCCGATAATGACGGGAACGGACACCTCGGGCCATTCGGGTCATTCGGGTCACACCGGCCATTCGAGTCGTTTGGGCCATTCCATGCTTATGCCGGGGATGCTTACGGCAAAGCAGATGGAAGCTCTCGAGAAGGCAAAGGGCGAGGACTTCGACCGTCTATTTTTGACGGGGATGATTCAGCACCACAACGGCGCGTTGATAATGGTGAAGGAATTGTTCGACACTGCGGGCGCGGGCCAGGACGCCGAACTTTTTAATTTCGCCAGCGATGTAGACAGCGGCCAGCGCGCTGAGATCAGAATCATGGAAACACTGTTGGAGGCAAAACCCCTCTAGGCCTGTATGAAAAGTTCTCGTAAGCAGTCTGGGTTTTTGCTGCTGTAGTTAGTCGTCGCTTCCGTAGGGACCCAATGTTTATAGGAGGAAGGACCAAAATATCCTCTTCACTCCGCAGGAGCGAGACATTTGGTTCAGTAAGACGAGTTTCGCTCCTCTGGAGCGAAGCAGTTCCATTCAGCAACGCCTTCTATAGACATTTCGCCGCTCTGCGGCGAGGACAGGTTTTTTGTTTAGAGCTATTCTTAGAACAATAGAGACGACTAGAGGAGAAACGATGACTCGAGTACACGCTGTAACTCTCCGTTTATTCATAGCTCCCTTTCTATGCTTGTCGCTTTTTGCACTGAACGCTAAGGCGCAAACGCCCGCGCCGTCGCCATCAACATCGCCTCAGGAGTCCGCTAAACCTGCAGAAACAAAACCGGCCCCGCCGGCCGAGACGAATCCATTTGCTCCCGAACCGGCCGATCCGCTACCGGCTGGAATGACAGGCTCAGACTCCAATGACCCGCGCGCCAGGCTCGCTCCCGGAATGTACGATGCGGCTGAAACATCCATGGGCCTCAAGCATGTCTTGCTCGTCAAAAAGCCTGACGCCTTTCAACTCGGCACCGTAAATCCGGATGATCCGAAAGTGCAGAAGATGCTCGGTCTTCTTGGCGCTGACCCCAAATTGTCGAAGCCGGTGCAGTTGGTTTTTGCTCAACTAGCTTTTGCAAACTCGGACCTCGCGTTCCAGGGCAATCGGTTGTTTCAGGGAAACTTCTATGGCTTCTCGATCTATGACATCTCCAATCCGGCGAATACCACTCTGTTGACTTCGGTGGTATGTCCGGGTGGACAAGGCGATCCGTCGGTTTACAAAAACCTTCTCTTCATGTCAGTGGAGATGCCTAACGGTCGCCTCGATTGCGGTACACAGGGATTTCCGCCTGAGCCGGCACCGCCTGCGCCACCGGCAGGAGAAACTCAGCCGCCTGCGGGCGAAGAGAAAAAGCCGGCCCCGCCCGCCCCGCAAAAAGATCGTTTCCGCGGGGTCCGGATTTTCGACATCTCGGACGTCAGGAATCCGAAGCAGGTGGCTGCAGTGCAAACTTGCCGCGGCTCACACACGCATACGCTCGTGGTCGATCCGAATGACAAGAACAATGTCTACATCTACGTTTCGGGAACTTCTTTCGTCCGCCAGGCCGAAGAGCTCCCCGGGTGCTCGGGCGACGCACCGGATAAGGACCCGAACACAGCACTGTTTCGGATTGAGGTAATTAAAGTTCCGCTGGCGAGACCGCAGGATGCAGCAGTCGTCTCCAGTCCTCGACTGTTTATGGATGCACGGACGGGCGCTCTGAACGCCCTGACGAGCGGCGGCACTCATGGCAAGGCCGGTGTTCTTGAAAAGCCATCGGCCTCTGATCAATGCCACGACATCACCGTCTACTCAGCCATCGGGTTGGCTGCCGGTGCATGCTCCGGCAATGGAATCCTGCTGGACATCAAGGATCCGGTAAACCCGAAGCGACTGGACGCGGTCAACGATCCAAACTATGCGTATTGGCACTCGGCAGCATTTTCGAATGACGGGAAAAAAGTTGTATTCACCGATGAGTGGGGCGGCGGGCTGGGCGCGCGCTGCCGGGCGAACGATCCTAACAAATGGGGCGCTAATGCACTCTTCAACTTGAAGGACAACAAGCTGAGCTTTGCCAGCTATTACAAGTTGCCGGCCGCCCAGGGCGACAGCGAAAACTGTGTAGCGCACAACGGATCGCTCATTCCGGTTCCCGGCCGTGATATCAAAGTGCAGGCCTGGTACCAGGGCGGCATTTCCGTCATGGACTTTACCGACACCGCGCATCCGGTTGAAATCGCTTATTTCGATCGCGGACCCATTGATCCCAAAATGCTTATCCTCGGCGGCGACTGGTCTGCCTATTGGTACAACGGTCACATTTACGGCTCAGAGATCGCCCGCGGCCTGGACATCTTTAAGCTGACGCCTACGAAGTTTCTTACTCAGAACGAGATCGCCGCCGCCGAAGCGGTTCAGGTGGCTGAACTTAATGTGCAGAACCAGGAAAGGATCGAATGGCCGCCCACGTTGCTGGTGGCGAAGGCGTACGTCGATCAGCTGGAGCGATCGCAAGCTTTAACTGCTGATCGTATTACCGCCTTACGGCACGCTATTCAAAACGCCGAGAGCTCAAAGATGAACCGAAGCGAGCTCGCAAAACTCAAGAGCTTCGCACCATCGTTGGAAAAGAGCGCTGCTTCCGCGAAGAGTGAAGCTGACTCAACCCGATTGCAGGCGCTGGCGGCAATCCTGAAGCAACCGGTCACTGGCGAGTCAGGTTCAAAAGTAGCAGGCGTCCCGGCCGTGAATCACGCGCAAGATGCACGCGCCACCCTCGAACTTGAAACGCGTTTTTTTGACCGTTGAACTTCAGTGTGCTAGAACACCAAACATTGACAACCTAAAATCCTCCTGGCCGGGGTGGCGGAATGGCAGACGCTACGGACTTAAAATCCGTTGACCGTAAGGTCGTGCGGGTTCGACTCCCGCCCTCGGCACCAATTCAGAATCAAAGAGTTACGGGCAGCCAGCGATCTTCCGCTAACTGCCCGTTTCTTTGTTTTGTGTGCCTATAGTGTGCCAAGCTTTGATTCGTGTTTGATCCATTCCATCGCGACAACCACTATCTCCCGCGTATGTACCTGAAGCCATGGGCGACCGCAAGCGGTCAGGTATGGACGTATCGAATCCTCGTAGCACATAGCACTGTCCCAATGTGGAAGCTCTTTTCCAGCAAATCGGTAGCACACCATGAGCACCTCTATACCCAACTCGCAGCTGGCAAACAAACAGATGAAATCGAAAGATGGTTCGAACGTGACTTCGAGACGCCCGCCAAAGAGCCCATCGACAAAGTATTATCGAATGGACGCTTAACGCCTGAAGATTGGAAGCGCTTGGTGCGTTTCCTCGCTGCCCAAGACGTGCGCACGCCTGCGACGTTTGCCCAAAAGATGAAGCGATGGGATGAATCGCTTCCTGGCCTTCTTAAAGAGACTATGGATAAGTCCCTCAAGAAATATGACGAGGCCCGCAAGACTGGTCACGTACCATTGCCACCGCCACCAACAGAAGACCGTGAAGGTCTTCCGCTTCGAGTTAGCGTACGGCGCAACCCATCGGGAGGCGGTGAAATCGGCGCGGAAATGCTCGGAGGTAGGAAGCTCTGGCTTTGGACGATTAAGAGGGCGCTCAACAGAACTATGAATGTGCTTTACAAGCACAAGTGGACAATCCTTCGACCGCCGGAAGGGATGACATGGTCTACAAGCGACAATCCCGTGATTCGTCTGAATATGAGTAGTCCAACAAAGTACAATTTTGATGGAGGTTGGAACAGTCGCGGCACTTGTATATTCCTTCCGCTCGGTCCAGAACACTTACTCTACACGCAAGTCGGGGAACGTCCGCCGCAGCGAGGTGGGCGCATGCTCGAGGAACACGCGGATCTGGTTCGCAAGTTCACCGCAGAACACGCTTGGCGAATGATCTTTGCCCGTGAACAAGAGACAGACGTGCCCGTATTCCGTCCGAGGATAGTTAACCCGGAAGAGGTTCAACGAGAACGTGATCAATGGTCGACATGGAACGAGCAACAGGTGCTTGCAGAGCAAGACATGGATGAAACAGGAGATAGCTGAGCGCAGACTGTCGTCGGCTTTGCCTATGCCCTACCCTGATGAAACAGTACTTCCTCGATGCGTTTAGCGGCTTCCTCTTGCATGTCTGGTAGAACGTGAGAATACGTGTCCAACGTCAGCACGATCGTTGAATGGCCCAAACGCTCTGATGCTACTTTCGGATTCTCGCCATTCGAGAGCAACAACGTCGCGTGAGTGTGCCTCAAGTCGTAGAGTCGAAACAGCGGCAACTCAGCTTTCACTAACGCGGGCTTGAACCATTGCTTCGTAAGGGTCGGGATGTCGATGGCATTTCCGAACTTCGTCGTAAACACGAGGCCATTGTCTTGCCATTCAGAGCCGACGCGCAGCCTCTCCTCACCTTGGCGTCGTCTTTGCTCAATCAAAGCCTTCACTGTTGACGCTGGCAGCGGGATAGTCCGCCGCGACCGCGATGTCTTTGGTTCGTCAAAATGCCAGCCAACACCTTTCTTTTGGCTCCAAACGATCGCCCGGCGAACTGTGGCAGTCCCCTTCTTGAGATCAATGTCGGACCACTTGAGCGCTAGATATTCCTGCGGTCGCATGCCTGTCGTCAGAGCGAAGATGAACAGCGCCGACATTCGAGTCTCTTTGACAGCATCGAGAAACTTCGAGGCTTCATCGAGCGTCATCGCTCGCATTTCCTTTCGCGCTTGTCTCGGCAGATCGACCACAGCCGCCGGGTTTCGGAATATCATTTCCCACTTGACTGCTTGCTTGAGTGCGGATGATAGAACGGCGTGCGTGTAGCGAATAACGCGCGGCGAGAGCCCGTCATCCTGCATCTTCCGATACAGACGTTGGATGTCGACTGGGCGCACGTCTGAGAGCCTAATTGCGCCCAAAGGATCGCGCACGTATCGTTTGAGCAGGCTCGTGTAGTCGTCGAATGTCCTCGTTCGCAGCCGCGGCTTGGCTGCGGTGTCGAGCCATTTGTCGAGATACTTGTTTAAGGACTCGCCAGCGGGCTCGATGTTGATGCCAAGGTCTTTGTCGCGAAGCTTGGCCGTCAGATACGTCTCGGCGTTCTTCTTCGTGCCTTGAATCGTCTTGTTGACGTATCGACGTTTGCCGTTCTCGTCTCGGCCTTGAAAGATGCGCACAAGCCATCGCTTGTCGCCGCGTTTGATTATTTGTCCTGCCATAGCTCACCTCTGTTTGCCTGAGCATCCTTGCGCGAAATGTACCACAGCCATATCTGAGTGCGAGCGCTTTTTTGTTCCGCTCAATCGAGATTGACGTGTTGTCTTTTACATACACTGTTGCGTTCTACATACAGGGTGGTTCGGCCTCACTCATTAACAGGCAATGCCGCCCCCGCCATTGCCGCCTATGGCTTCCTCCTGGAGAATAAGTTGGCAGCGATAATGTCCGAACTCTGATCGGCGTCAGCCGTGATCTTCTTCCAGGTTGCTGCTGTTACTGGCTCTGACCCAAACAGCAACCTGAATCCATTTCCGGCGAAGTACCGCACCCGTGCAATCTCCTCGTAGATCAGTCGTTGGGCTTTGGTCATTCCTCGCCCTGCGTTTGCTTGCGAGAGCACCACGTTTCGGACCCAGTTGTTCGTATCGTCGCGCGCCGCCTTAGCCGCGCTCTCCGCCAGCGCGTATTCCTCGTCCGTAAGGAGAAAGGCAATGGTCTTGATCTTCTTCGTATCCTTTGGTTCGCTCATCGTTCTCTCCAAGCAGTCGTTCACAATGTTAACGTCGCGTCTACAATGTTAACGGCCTTGTTAACAAAGTTAACGCGACATGCGTTAACAAAACGCGTGCCGCGTTTACAAACGTAAACGCCACAGTCCCAAATTCAAGGGGTGACGTGTCAAAATCATCTCAGGTGCGTAGCGCCTACCTTGGTTTGATTCAAGTTTTGGGGAACAGATGAGCGCTGCGCTGAGGACACCGGTGAGCTGCGAACCGTGGGGGAATAGAAGTGTCTTGCACTTTGTTCGTGCTCTTAAAGAGTGTGTTTCCCCGGTTAATACGTTCACTGCGACTGGGTGCTCGACCGCGCACACGAAGTGCCGTAACGAGGTGAAGGACTTACAGCGTAGCGTAAAGTTGCGCGGTCGAGCTGCCGCAAATAATGAGAACAAAAACGGGGAAACTATCGATTGAGAACGAAAAACTGTGGAGGCAAAGTTTGGACATGAGCTTCCTTTCTGCCGGACGGCCGATGGTGGGCAGAGTCGCGTTATTCTTTCAAACCCAGGTCTTTTGTTATGTCAACTGCTATTTTTGTTAGCACTGCTGCGCGCGGGCACAAAGTCTCTTTTTCTCGTGAAAGAGACCGAATGAGTGAGCAGTAAGTAGACGCTTCTACAAACTGGTAGAAGCCTACCTTGTCAGCATTGCCAAAGCGCAGATCAGCATGGTAAGTTCGGCGCATGGCAACGACCTCAGAAAGTCTGGCATTTGATCGCGGTGTGCGGCCGATGCTGGAAATTGTCTTACCGGAAAAAGCTGACGCAGTGATTGGCTTTCGCGCTGATCCTGAACTACAAGCCCGTATCGAAGAACTCGCCCGAAAATCAACGGAAGGCGAACTGACGGAAGACGAGCGGGCTGAATACGCGGGGTATGTGCGTGCCAACAAGTTCGTCGCTATTCTCAAACGACAAGCGCAGCAGATCGCGAACTCCCATTCATAGATGATCGGCTCACAGACCAGGGCCCAGGTTCGCGAGCGCGCTCAAAACGCTTGCGAGTATTGTCATCTGCATCAGGATGATTCGCCGCTGGCCGCGCTCCATATCGAACACATCATTCCCAGAATTCACGGCGGCAGCGATGGCCTCGACAACCTTGCCCTTGCGTGCATCGATTGCAATCTTCACAAAGGAACGAACTTAACCGGAATCGATCCGCAAACTGGTGAGTTGACCGAGTTGTTTCATCCACGGCGCCAAGAATGGGAAGATCATTTTGAATGGCAAGGAATCTATTTGGTCGGCAAGACCAGCATGGGCAGGACTACGATTCGAGTGCTAAGCATTAATTCGGAAGATCAGGTGGCGTTGCGTTCTTCGTAAGCAATCTTTCCTTGCGCGGCATGTTCTCGTCGAGGAGAATCCTCACGTCGCTGCTGCTTCCTTTTCGTGCGCCAGCTCACGCAACGCGCCCTGTACGGCGACCTCGGTCAAGGTCGGATAAACATTGACGATCTCCGCGACGCTCATTCCGCTGGCCAGGCATTCAAGCAGGAAGGCCACCGAGATGCGCGTTCCCTGGACGCGAGGTTTACCACCGAGATGATCTTTATCTGAAACAATCCATTTCTCGACGTTCATGATTTTGTTCTCGATTGAAGTTAGATTCACGCTCACAAGCAGCGAAACTTTTTGTGTGCCAGTTGTGTGCCAACCCAACCAAATCAGGCTATACTCACCGGCACGCAGCCATCATAGAGTAAGCGGAAGGCCCAATAAGGACGCATTGGATCAGAACCTAGGCATACGAGCAGTAACAGGCGATTTGAGACTTAAAATCCGTTGACCGTAAGGTCGTGCGGGTTCGACTCCCGCCCTCGGCACCATGACTAATCTCACTGTTATCACGACTTCCATCACCTTAGCCCTAAGAATGATGTCAGTTCCACCAATGCCCGAAGGGGCTAAGATGGTGACACTTTCAACCAGCCTTCCGCTTCGGTACATCAACACAGAGCGTTCGACACCTGAGAACCTGGTCTGCGGAACTTAAACAAAGACTCGCCCGGAAACCTCTAGTTTTCAAAGTTCCGGGATTTTGGTGAGGATTGCACTACCAGTTTTGATTTACTGGTAGAGCGAGCCCTAGAAACTCTCCGTCTTCTTCAAGGACGAGCCCCAAGTCGCTAAAACGGGCGAGCACCTGTTCCACTGTGGCAAGGGATACATCCGAGCCGTGCTTGTCGCGAAGGTGGCGGAGTAAAAAGTTTGCGGAACTGATTCGGGAGGTGCACGCCTCATATACCTGCGCCTCCAACTCGCCAAACGAGATGACCCGAGCGGGCGTCCGATAGCGGCCATCGGTGAATGTGAGGCGCCCAGCGCCGCGCTGGAATACAAGAAAGGGTGGCTCTTTCTCCCAAGCCTTTTGCCACTCGCGTACGGTTTCCTTTAGCTCGACATAAGCCCAATCCAGGAGGGCTTCGGGAGCGCAATAAGAGAAGAAGTATGCAATCGCGTCGTGGTTTAGAATATGCGGATAGATATCCCCATAAGCTTGAATAGGCCGCACATCCTGAAATCCCCTGCGATGGCTGTCGAAGAAGTTTGGACTGAATCGGTCGAGCCGAATGCGCCCCACGTAGCCTGGCGGGCACAGATGTGGGATGAGACGCATCGTTGCAACTTGCTTCTGGCAATCTTCCAGACATTCCCCGGGAAAGCCGAGTAAGAGATTCCATGTCACAACCAGATGATAGTAATTAGCCCATTTCAGCAGGCGCACATTCTGCAAGCGGGTCGTACCCTTTCGCATGAGCTGAAGTGCGTGGGTATCTAAGCTCTCAATGCCGGGCTGAATAATGCGAACACCGCCTCGCTTGAGTGTGCGTAGCTGCGCTGGCGTGAGGTTGGCCTTAACCTCGAAGAAGAATGTGTAATCCTTCCGCTGCTGTGCCAACGGTTCGAAGACACTTCCGATGTAACTCTGGTCGAGAATATTATCGACCGATAGAAACGCATACGTGTCGTATTGCCGTGCCAACTCATCGATGCCGGATAGAACACGAGCTGGTGACTTGCTGCGGAATTTCATGCCAAGGCCGTTCAGCCCACAAAACGTGCAGTGGTGCTTCGCACCCCACCAGCATCCGCGAGCGGTCTCGATTGGCAGAGACACAACCTGCCCGTTAACAAAGTCCGGTAGCTGCCGTTTGGCTGCGGTCTCGAAGTAATCGGCATACGCAGGTTCAGGGAGCAAATCGAGGTTTTCAATTTGAGCTGCCCGACCAGCAAAGGCAATAGTGCCGTCGGGTAAGCGACTGGCAACGCCCAGGATGGTTCCCGGATCCTCACCCGTAACCAGACGCCTGACGAGTTCCGGGAACACCTGGTCTCCTTCGCCAATCACAGCGTAGTTGATCCATGGTAAGGCGCGAATGTACTCGAGTCCCATTTCGTCTTCAAAGTTGGCGCCCCCGAAGACTGTAACGATTTTTGGAAAGCGCGCCTTCAACCGCCGTGCGAGAGCTAGGGCGGCGCAGTTTTGCTCGAATATCGATGAGAACCCCACAACATTAAATTGGGACCATTCGACTTGCTTAACACAGTCGTCGATGAAAGCAGGCAGCAACGACTCTCGCAGACTCACCAGATGATCGATGTCGCACCCCAAGTCAGTACAAACGGCGTTGATTTCCGAGATGTGATGTTCCAGAAAGGGTTCGGGATCGATGGCATCCTCTGCAAAAGCTGCGCGAGCAAACAGCCACTCGCCAAGGAGAAAATCCCGTTCGTGGCAGAGAGATTCGTATTTCTCCCAGCCGATGAGACTGCCAAAATCAAGATTGAAGTAGATCGATGCCGCGGGAATGTCGTAGCCCGCAAGAATGGCTTGCAGCAAACCAAGTTGAATCGATGGTCTACGTGAAGACGCGAAAGGCATGTTGACAAGCCCAACGCGAAAGTTGTTCTCGTTAAGCGCGGCTGACAGCGCGAGGTGGTCGGGTTCGCTAGAACCGGAACGCGACCGGCGTTCTGGGAACGCAGCAGAATGCATAAACCTCCGAATCGCGGCCTTCTATCGCTTGCCCGACGCGATAACGATTGGCGCGGTCAGTTGGAGCACACCATCTCTTTCGTGCGACCTCAGGGCAGCAACTACCTCCGTCGTTACTCGCTGATAGTGGTCTGACGGCAGGCTTTCGATGAGTTCATTGACTCGCCATCCGTGATCGGGCAGAGCTTGCCAAAAATGAGCAGCATCACCGGGCCAAGGGCACGGTACGCTAAGAATTTCCTCGTGGACTTCGCGAAAGCTCGCGGCAGCAAACATTGTCGAGAGTGTCCCTGGCACGCCGAACCTGTACACGTCCAGCCCGAGCGCCGGATCCGGCAGCGACGGAATGTGACGCAGGATGATCGCGATCGTCGTCATGATCGCTGGCGAGTCCCGCGCAGGACCCAAAGCCGAAAAAACAGCCCGGCCACCAGGTTGCAGGACGCGATAGGCCTCTTTGAGGGCTTGCAACGGATCTGGGAAATGCATAACCGCGGCCCGGCAGGTTACTAAGTCAAACGTCTCATCCCGAAAAGGCAGAGCTTCACCATCAGCTACGTTGAACATAATGTTCGCGCGCGCGGTAGGCAAAAGGGCAACCGCCGATGCCAGCATCTCACCCACCAGATCGATTGCCACGACATACCCTGTTTGACCCACCAGGGGCAGCAGCGTAAGCGCGGGCTCGCCGGCACCGCATGCAACATCGAGAACCCGCATGCCCGGCTTTACGTCGCTTGCATTCAGGATGGCTTGGGTAGTTGCTGTACCAGCGATTTTGAATTCCTGTCGCCACTTATGCCACCCCGGAGCAACTTGGCGATAGCCATCGGCCACGGCGGCCTTAACGTTGCGAATAGAGGACTCGGTAACGATGCTCATGTTCTTCAGCTCTCGGCGGGCGGTGCAAGGTCTCCACTTGGCCTAAACGTGACTGGAAGCGCTCCGAGGCCGCGTATGTTGATCTCTTCTCGCCACAAGGGCTCGGTGTCAACAACTTGCAGATCCGCGAGACGCGTGAGCAGCGCCTTCACAGATGCCCGGATTATGGTTCGCGCCAAAGCGGAGCCGGGGCAGGCGCGCCTGCCTACCCCGAAAGCAACGTGACAGTTAGGCCGGCGATCCGGCATGAAACGGTCAGGATCGTCGAAAGCCTCAGCGTCACGGTTAGCTGCTGCGACAAGGAGGATTACGCGCTGCCCTTTTGGTATTCTGACGCCTCCAATCTCAATGTTATCGAGCGCTACGCGCGAAAGAATAGGGGCGGTTCCTTCGTAGCGAAGCATCTCCTCTACGGCCATGGAAAGAACCTCAGCACTATCGCGCAGTTGACAGAGAAGTTCCGGGTCCCGCAGTACTGTTCGCATGGAGAGACTGATGGCGTGGGTCACATTCTCATGCATGCCCATGATTATGTTAATTGCAATAAGAACGCGCTCTTCGTCAGTAGCCTCCTCATCCATCAGCATTGCACTTAGTGCGTCATGCCCGGGCTGGGCACGGCGTTCCGCGAAAAGCCTGTTCATATATTCCGTCAGTTCAATAATTGCAGCCTCACCGCGGAGCATCGCCGCGTTGCCGTTGAATCCTTCACTGAAGGTGTGTACGACGTCGTGGATCCATTGTCCGAATCGTTTGCGGTCGGTGTCAGGGATTCCCAATATGTCGGCCCCCACGATGGCCGGCAGCGGATCGGCAAAATCTTTAACAATGTCCATCCGGCCGGTGGCTTGAACTGTGTCCAACAGTTTGTTCGCGATTGCCTCGATATGAGAACTCCGCTGCGGGTCGGGTGTCGCATTCAACGCCTTTACCATGATTTTGCGCAGACGCGTGTGAACGGGCGGATCAACCTCGTTCAGAAGAGACCCAAGCAGGCGACTCACATTTCGGATGCTTTCATGCTCTTCTTTTGGCACACAGACCATGATCGTCTCAAATCCGGTTCGATAGGAAAGGCGCCGCTCACGAAAAGCTTCCAAAATATCCGCATGGCGAGAAATCACCCAAGCCTGCATGGCGTCACTCCAATGCACCGGATTTTCGTGCTGGAGTCGATGATAATGAGGATAGGGGTTGGCATGTACATTGGGAAGATACGGGTTGTACTGTGACGGCTTGGTTTCAACAACGCCCGCGGCGCGCAGGAAATCGTCTACTAGCGCTTGTTCGCCAGCAGCGAGTCGATCGCGTAGTTTTTGTAACTTGTCGACGACGCGCCCGATGTCGCTCATCATGAGACTGGCGTGTGTTGGACTGGTCATTGAGATTTTTCTCTCGGACTAAGTCATTCGCCAGGAATGAAACTCAAGGCAGACAACTACCTACCAGGGAGCGAGTTGCCGCGTCACCAGATTCGGATTCCGGTAACACCGATGGCAACCGTGAATTCCCAGGGCCAGCTAGTCGTCTGCCTTGGAAGACCGGCCAAGCCTGCCACTTCAGAACATGATGGTGCCCGTTACGCCAATGCTGCTGCCGGCAGCTAGCGAACCAGGGCGGCGCGCACCGGCAAACTGGGCAATACCCAAAGAACGGCTCAATTGCACAGTACTAAGCGAGGCTGGTTTCGCTGCGCCTGGAGTCGCCAATGCTTTCCCTTTTGCTTCCTGCGGTGCCAGAACCTTCTCGGCCTCGGGTTGAGCCGGGGCCTCCGCTGCTCGACTGAGCAGCCATGCCATCACGTTTTGTTCGCCGGGCGGCAATTGCTTGGCGAAAGTGTTTAGTTTTTCGCTAACGGACTCAATGTCTTTAGCGGTTACTTTAACTTTGCGAGTCTCGGCCATAGTTTTTCTCCTTTTGGTGCCCTCACGGGCGACTAGGTTGTTCTAATGTGAACCTCACGAAACAGTTCAATCTATGCTTCGTCGAGGCCACCCTCCCCTCTCGAAACGGAGCGCTACCAATTGGGGTTTACTGGCAGCGCCAGACTAAGATACTGATCGTTCTCTTCCATCATCAATCCCACGGACTTGAATTCATTCAGGCTTGCCCGCACCGCGGACTCACTAACTTCGAGCTCAGGAACTTCGCGCAACGACTGGACGATTTGGCCTACCCCGCGTGGCCTTGCCGCGCAGTGCTCATAGACCAGCGCATCGAACTCCCCAAAACTAAAAACTTGTGCTCCTCCAGGTTGGCGTCCGTCTGTCACCGTAAGGCGTCCAGCTCCTCTCTGGCAAACCAGGAAAGGTGGGTCACTGCTCTTCCACGTCTTTTGCCAAGTCTCCACGTGGTCCATAACTTCCTTGTGCTCAGACATCGAGACCACATCGGTGGCTTCGTAGGCGAAAAAATAGGCGATGCGATTCAGGTCTAGGTAGCTCGGGTATACGTGAGCGTAGGCTGGCTCGGGTCGCACGTTGGTGATACCAAGGGCTGTCCGGTCAGTGTAATTGGGGCTGAACCGCTCAAGCCAGATGCGACCGAGTGACTCGGGTGGCTGGAGATGGGAAATCAAACGGAAGGTCGCGAATTGGTCAACATAGTCCTCGATTCGCTCGCCCGGAAACCCCACAAGTACGTTCCAATGGGTGCTGATGCCGTAGTAAAGGGCCCATTTCAGCAAGCATACGTTTTGGATGGCCGCAGTGCCTTTTCGCATCAGCTTCAACACATGCGTACTCAGGCTTTCAATTCCTGGCTGCAAGTGTCGAACTCCGCCTTGCGCTAACTCTTTGAGCTGTTCCTGGGAGAGGTTTGCTTTTGTTTCGTAGAAAAAAGTGTAGTCCTGGCGGCGTTTTGCCAGCGGCTCAAAAACGCCGCGTATATAACGGAGGTCCAAAATGTTGTCGACCGCTACGAGTTGATAAACTGCATAACGTTCCGCCAATTCATCGATTCCTCGGAGTGCCCGTTCGGGAGACTTGCTTCGAAATGCCATTCCGAGCCCATTGAGCCCACAGAACGTGCAGTGGTGCTTGGCTCCCCACCAGCAGCCGCGCGCCGTTTCAAACGGTATGGAGATCAACTTATCTCGGACCATCGCCGGCATATCCAGATCCTTCGCAGTCGAGAAGAACTCTGTGTAATCCGGCTCGGGAAGTCCGTCGAGATCCGAAACTTGCGGCGCTCTTCCGGAGAAACGAACTGATCCGTCATCGGCCCTGCTGGCCACCCCCGGCCACGCGGCGGTGGGATTCCCGCTCGTTCCTAAGCTCTTCAGGAGTGCCGGGAACACCTCATCACCTTCGCCTATCACGGCATAGTCAATCCAGGGCAGGCCACGAACGTATTCAAGGCCCATCTCGTCCTCGAAGTTGGCGCCGCCGAAGACGGTGATAAGTTGGGGGATGCGGGCTTTGAGCCGGCGGGCCAGAGCCAGCGCCGCGCAGTTCTGCTCGAAGATGGATGAAAAGCCGACTACCTCGAAGCAAGTCCAGTCGACTCGGTCCAAACACTCCTCGACGAATGCCGGTAGCACCCGTTCTCGCAGATCCAAAAGGTACTGCGTGTCGCGTTGAATCGCTTTCAAGTGCCCAGTCAGTTCAGCTTCAAACTGATCCAAATAGGCATTACCATCGGGAGCGTCATCGCCAAAAGCGGCTCGCGCAAAGAGCCACTCACCGAGGAGCAGCGTCCGATCATCGCAGAGTGCTTCGTAGATATCCCAACCGAGAGCGGCGCCAAGCTGCAAGTTAAAGTAGAAGGATTTAGAGGTGATTCCGTGGCGGCTGAGAATTGCGCCCAACAGCCCGAGCTGTATCGAAGGGCTGCGGCAGGAGGTGAATGGCGCATTCACCAACGCCACGCGAGGAACGGATTGTCGCGTACCACGCGAATGGGTCGCTGTAGCCGGAGCAATCTCGATCTGAGCCGACATTATTACCTCACTCGACCAAGCAGAAGCTTATAAGAGAAGCCCCCGTTACCCACCGGGGAAGCATACCGTTCTCCCAATTAGTAGCGTGAACGATTCTGATATCCGAGATTTACTCAGCCACTTATTTGCCTCGCATGGATCAAAGAGCGTAGATGTGTAATCTACCGACGGGGGAGAGATGTCCTAGCTGGATTCCAGGGTGCAAGGTAGCAGGCCCGTGAGATTAGCCGTGGCATCAAGATACGCCGCACCATATTCCATAATTAACTGTGATGTCAACGATTTTTCTTCAATTTTGTGACCCCAAAAGGAAATGTCACCCAAATGTTCAAAGTGAGGATTCACCGCCCCCTCTCTGTTTGCCTGCGGGTTCGAACATTAAATACCCGTAACTTATTGATTCTCTGTATATATGAATAAAGCAAAGTAAGGAGCTCGGGACTCGGCCAAGAAACTTGCTTAAGAGCGGGCCAAGATCCAGTTTGGACTAGACAAAGGATATTGAAGGGCCCTTCCACCTCGCCTCAGCGTGTCTCGGTCGGTTGGTTAGTCGTTTGTCAATAAACGGCGTACAGTGGTTTCCTCGATTCCTTTCCTCTTAATTCCCGAGAAACTGCGGAACAATATGAAGGAAATAAATAGAACCCGCCTGACTCAGGCGGTCCAGAGCAAAGTGTGCTCGCATTCCATGATCTTTTGGCCGCTGGCGATGCTTGTGTGTCTTATCTCTGTTTTGACGGGCATTAGCTTTTTGTTCGAGGACAACTTGAGTGTCCGCGCCGCACCGCAGGAACAAACCAGCGTGGAAAAGTTACCACCTGTGATGAATCTACTCCCGTCGGCTGGTTTTGATCTTCTACTCGCTAAATCCAGCCAGCCCGAGGATCACGTCTGGCGTGAACACGCACAGGTGGGGCGTGAGAACCCGCGGATTGATTTTGTGAAAGGGGCTGCCGACATCGCGGCGCAGCCAGAGCCTTACCGGACGCTGCACTTGAATGAGAGCGCGCAAAGGGAGGTGCTTCGCCACGCCCCCATGGAGTTCAGCAAAGCGTCCCGGCAGAATCGAGTAGTCATGACGCTGCCGATGCCGGATGGAACACTGGCCCGGTTTCGTGTTGAGGAATCGCCAGTGATGGCGACTGAGCTCGCAGCGCGGTTTCCCGCGATTAAGACGTATCGTGGTCGCGGTCTTGATGATCCAACCGCCACAACGCGTTTCGACGTCACACCCGCCGGATTTCACGCCATCGTGCTCTCGCAGCGCGGGACAGTAATCATTGAGCCGGCCGCGCATGGGCCAGCTGGAAAGTATGTTAGTTATGACCAGCGTGACGCAGCGCAAGACGAAAGCTCATCCAGTTGCGTTCTCTTGGGCGCCGAACAGGCGGCGTTGACTAAACTGGAAAGCAAACAATTGGCGCGCAGCAGTTCCGCGAATTCCAATACTGCCACCGGCTCGAAGCTGCGCACTTACCGGCTGGCGCTTGCGGCGACCGCCGAATTCACTCAAACATACGGCGGCGGTACAGTTGCCGGCGCATTGAGCACGATGACCACAATGGTCAATGCCGTTAACGCCATCTACGAGCGCGACCTCACGATCCACCTAACCTTGATTGCTAACGAGACGTCCATCATCTTTACGAACTCAGCAACAGATGGATACACAAGCAACAGTTCCACGACATTAATAAACCAGAATCAAACGGTCCTGGATCAACGTATCGGTTCGGCTAACTATGATGTGGGCATGGTCCTTGATGGCCACGTCTTTGGCACCGTACCCGGTTTCGTTGTCCAGGGAGCGGGTCAGCCTCAAAGCGTGTGCAGCAGTTCGCAAAAAGGCAAGGGCGTCTCAATATTTCGGTCCACTGATCCGACCTCGATCCACGGCATCTATACCGTCGCCCATGAGTTGGGTCATATGCTTGGAGCTCTGCACACGTTTAACAGCACGGCGGATGAATGTGGCCCCAGCCGTTTTGCTCAGGCTGCGTATGAACCGGGAAGTGGCTCGACCATCATGGCCTACAGAGGCGCCTTCCTGCCAAACGGGAACTATTGGCCTCTCTGTACCGCCGCCGACGAACTCCATTCTAGTGACACTTACTTCCATGCCGCGAGCATCGAACAGATCGTCAACTACACGACGTTTGGCAACGGCAGCGTCTGCCCGGCGATGACGGACACCGGAAACAATCCGCCAAGCATTGATGCCGGGGCGGACTATACGATTCCCGCCAACACACCCTTTGCGCTTACGGCGACTGCCAGTGATGCTGAAGCAGACGCACTAACCTATTGCTGGGAAGAATATGATTTAGGAGCGCCCGGCCCGCCGCACACAGATAACGGCAATCGGCCAATCTTCCGCTCGTTCGCGCCGGTGGCGAGCCCTGCGCGCACGTTTCCGCAGTTGCCGGATATTTTGTCCGGCACTCCAACTTTCGGTGAGTCGCTGCCGACGACAACCCGGACAATGAATTTCCGCATTACTGTCCGCGACAACCATTCGGGTAGCGGTGGCGTGAACACCGGCCAGATGCAGGTTAACGTTGTGAGTGGGGCACCCTTCGCTGTTACCGCCCCGGGTTCTTCGACGACGTGGACAGCCAGCTCGAATCAAATTGTCACCTGGGACGTCGCTGCTACAGCAAGTCCGCCGGTCAGTTGCACAAACGTGCGGGTGCTGCTCTCCGTGGATGGTGGCAACAGTTTCCCATTCACCCTCGCCGCGAGTGTTCCCAATAACGGCGCGGCGACAGTTAACGTTCCGAACACGCCAACTTCCACCGCCCGCATTAAAGTTGAAGCTATCGGCAATATCTTTTTTAGTATCTCGCTTCCGAACTTCACTATTACCCCTAACAACACACTCCCGCCGACACTGCTGACCGAAGCAAACACAAATCGCGCGGTGGCGCTGGACTCTGTGACGTTTATGCGCGACCTTTTCCCGGTCGCAACCGAACATAACTTCAGCCTGGATCTGCGCACGCGCGTTACGCTCTTTGCAATCGGGTTGGAGTTGGCGGCGGGCGAGGATATTTCAGTAATAACTGCGCAAGCCGAAGACTCAGCGCACAGAATATTTCCTTTAACGATTGAATACGTGGGTAAGGTGCCCAATTTAGATTGGCTGACACAGTTTAGTGTCAGACTGCCGGACGGGCTTTCTACTACCGGTGACCTCTTAGTAAGCGTGAGCTTGCGGGGCGCAGTCAGCAATAAAGCCGTCATCGGAATTCGATAAGCCTCGAAGCGGGCTTAAAATCCGTGACCGTAAGGTCGTGCGGGTTCGACTCCCGCCCTCGGCACACTTCATTTCAATAGCTTAAAAACCGCAAATCACAAGGTCTCCAGAGCCGAACCGGGGAGAGTCTGCGCTCAGGAAAATCGTCTTCCTTCACTCCTGGTTCTTTCCCACTCAGGCTCAAAACTTACTTAGCAGTTCCTAACCAACCACCCTGGAATCCTGCGCGTCGCAGACCTGTGACGACGTAGGGACATCGCCGCATCAACCGCCAAAGCAGGCCCGAGCGATAATTCTCGATCATCATCACAATCGGACCCTGGTCGAGACCATAATATCCTTCAGAGACCCATCCTTTTCCTTTACGTTTTCCTGAAGCGAAGGTCGGGTTATAGCTGCACTTGAATCCGTACTTGCTGGTCATATCGGGATGGTCCTGGTTGATGCGTCGTAGTGACGGCAGCACAATTTCCGGAGCAAAGGGCAATGAACCGGCGACGGCCCAAGGCGCGAGAGTGCCATCGTCAGGGCCATTTGGAATGCTGCGCGCAATGTAATCGTAGAATCGTCGGGTTCTACCATTGATTCTTCGCACGGCGGGACCGGGACCATCGCTCGCCGTAATTCCCCAGCAGAAGCGATCATAGCCCACAAACTTTTTAGGGTTCTGCATGGCGTAGGCCTGCTGTGCATAGATCGCCCGGCGACTGTTCTCAAAATAATCAATTGCCTTATCACGCATGTACTCGTCCTGAATGCCGCGGAAATCTATCCACATGTGTGAGAGGTGATGGATGAACAGTGGTCCGGCGTAAACAAACTCGTGGCCGTAGAGTTTCCTCCACTTGTAAGTCCTGGTCCATGCGCGATAGCTCTCAGCGGGAAGCGGAAACGTCGGTGATGCCAGGGCCAGAATATACAGAATCAGAGCTTCGCTGTACCCGGCCCACCGGTACTTGATAAATCCACGCTTCGGCGTCCAACCATGGCTGACCGTGAGTGCGCCATTCTGTGCCCAATGCCAGTCAGCTCGAAGATAAAGCGCTTCCGCGAGTTTTCGGATCTCACGTTCCTCCCTGGTGTCGCCATCGAAATACATTCCGACCGTTAGCGCTCCAGCCAGCAGGTACGTCGTATCAATGGTTGAGACTTCAGAGTTATTAGCGCGTCTGCCGGTCTTCATGTCGAGGAAGTGATAGTAAAAACCTTTGTAGCCTATCGCATCTGACCCTGTTCCCTGTGGACCATCATGAAAAAACCGCAACGTAATCAAAACACGCTTAATAGCCCTGGCGCGCGTGAGGTAGCCGCGCTCGACGGCAACAGGATAGGCCGCCAGGGCAAACCCCACCGCAGCGATTGAACTCGGGGCTCCCTGCTTCGTGCTATCTGAGACAAGCCCGTTTTCAGGATTCATCTCATCCGCGAAGTATTTGAAAGTGTCACGTTCAAGCTGTGCCAGATCGTGGTCATTCAGCGATGGCTCTAATACTTTCATCTTGAAACATTATCCAACTGTTCGAATTCTATGGTCACTGCTGCTACAGCGTGCGCCGGCAGAGTTGTTTTCAAAGTAGCGGTATCGTCTTTGTAGCGGATCGGCTGTTTTTCTTTTACCAGCCGCGATGCGTCTTGCAATTGCTCGACATCTTTACGGCCTGGATACTCAGGTTGGCCCATTTCTTCCCACAAACGCTTGGGATTTGCATGGTCGGAGTCAATCCGTTGGATGAACGCTGCGATTGGCTTAGACGCGTGATTCAGGCGGATTTCAATCTCCTCGGTCTCGATGGAGTGGCCCGGCGTTGTGTGATTCGTCAGCAGAACCGTAAGCGACGAATCTTTTCGGATAACCGAGCAATCAACGGTTTCATGCAGGCCATCCACCAGGAATTGCTCAGTACCAATGCTATGGAGAAGCTCGAATGCGCGATAAGTTGGTTTCGGAATCCCATGAAGATTGAGCAAACCGAAGCCGCCGTGAAAAGGCACGGATGGAAAATAGTTCTCTTCGAAGATGTCTGAGAAGGTCCAGAAGCTGTAGCCTTCTACAAGGCCCTTCGCTTCCATTATGGTCGCGACAGCGAACGCTGCGGCGTATGGCTCGTCGTGGAGTGGATCTCGCGGATTAGAGGAAGAGTTCCATTCAGTGTAGTAAACAGGTCTGCCACGCGCCCGACGGCGAGTGTTCTGGGCCACCTCTCGCATCAGTCCACGTTGGCTTTTGAAGAGTTGGAGTTCGGTGTCGTCCCCTTCATCTCCCAAAGCGTCGGTGGTATATTGATGTGTGCTGATGAAATCCGCAGGAACCTTGTTCCTCTCGCAAAAATCCACAAATTCTTCTACCCACTCGCTCTTTGCAGTGGCGGGACCACCGACGCGTAGCGAGGCGTCTACTTTCTTAATAGCTACGGCAGTGTAGCGATAGAGTTTAAAGTAATCACGTTGCGTACCCGTCCAAAACGCTTTTAGGTTTGGCTCGTTCCAGACTTCAAAAAGCCACCGTCGGACTTCTTCCACGCCGTAACGCTGCACCCAATGAGAAACCAAACGGTTTATGAGAGTGGCCCACTGCTTATAGTCCCTCGGCGGAGTCACATTGGCTTCATAGTTAAAAACTGTCTTTTTACCTGAGGCGAGCGCTCTGGGCATGAAGCTCAACTCAACGAATGGCTTCATGCCAATCGAAAGGAGAAAGTCAAAAACCTGATCCGCGTTAAAGAAGGAATAGAGGAGCTTGTTCTTCTCCCGGACGAGCGTGCCCATATCGTCAGAGAGCAAACCGTGAAAGCGCACGTATTGAAAGCCCAACTCTTCATGACAGCGTTTCAATTGCGCTTGCCAATCAGCACGCAAAGCTACCGGTGCGTGATCGCTGCCGACAGTGTGTTCCCAGAAATGCGCGAGCGTAGTCGTCGCTTCATCCAAATCGCAGTAGAAATTGATGCCGCTCATACTCTTCTGGTCAAAGTCCGTTTGAGAACTGCGCCCAGGGCGAACCCCGCAACGCCAGCTCCGGCCACCGTTAACAACTTGCGGTTCTTACTGAACCAAAGCTGTGGGCTTGATGAACTGGCGCGGTCACCGAATGTTCCGTGCGCACCATGATCGCCCGGCACTGGTTCCCAAAGATTGTCGCGTCTGTCCGGTTCTACAGGGTCGTCGGTCTGTTGCGCTTCGTAGCCATTTCTGGCCAGGTACCAATCCGCGAAACCTGGCGCAATCTTGTCGCCTAAGATGGCTTCGACAGTCGGATAGCCCACATACATTTCGCGCCGGTCGTGGTGCGCCGCAAAAAGAACGGCGTCGGCGCCAATCTCAGGCTGATAGATGGGCGGTACGGGCTGTGGTTTGCGCGGCAACCGACTCTTAACCCATGAAAACTGCGGCGTGTTCATGGCCGGCAGTTGCACCATCGTCACGCGCACATTGGACTTGTCATGAATCAGTTCGCTGCGCAGAGAATCGTGGAAACCCTGAATTGCGTGTTTCGCTGCGCAGTAAGCCGATTGAAGTGGAATGCCGCGATACGCCAGAGCCGAGCCGACCTGGACGATGACACCGCGATCTCGAGGCAGCATTCTCTTAAGCGCCGCCAGCGTCCCGTAAACAACGCCGAGATAAGTTACTTCCGTAACCCGCTTATACTCTTCCGGAGTCATCTTTTTCACCGGAGAGAAAACAGAAACCATTGCGTTGTTGATCCAGATATCGATCAGTCCAAACTCACGCTCGACTGACTCCGCCGCCCGCTCAATCGCCTCGGCATCGGCCACGTCTACAGGAATGACGAGAGCCTTGCCGCCTAAACCTTCAACGTCACGGCGCGCGCCTTCAAGTCCATCTACTCCGCGCGCCAGCAGTCCGATGTGCGCACCCTCTCGCGCAAAGGCCCGAACGATCGCGCGACCCAAGCCGGCAGAAGCTCCCGTGACAACAACGACTTCGGGCCGCGTTTTTTCCCGCGACACTCCGTTCTGTTGTTTCGTTTCTACAAGACTCATTCAAGCACTCTCTGCGTCGCAACTTTGATGGCTTAAGAGTCCCGTTTCGGACGGGATGTTTATAGTTTCCGGCTTCGTCTTTCTGCTCCGCCCTATAAACATTTCGCTCCTACGGAGCGAAGCTATTCGCAAACCTCAATCGCTCTAGCTACCTGTCTTTCATAGCGCCTTGCGCACCGCGCGCCGGACAACTTCCGCCGTCAACCCATAAACGAGGTGCGACGCGAGCGCGTAGACGTGTGTTGACACGGGATACTCAGTCGGCGGTTTTGAAAGTCCAAGCAACGGTACGGCTGTCTCGTCCGCAACCAGCCAGAAAGCCACGCCGAAAGGTAGACCTGCTCCGACTGTGACTTCCGGTGCGAATTCGGCGACGGCGCCGTACAACCCGCCGGTCGCCGTGCCGAAGGCATAGTGGACTGCCGCCCCTGCTGCTTTCTTCTCGTGCTCCTTTAAGTCATGGCCGAAAACGCTTTCAGAAATAGCTCTCGCAGCTTTGACTGTAGCGTCATCCTGGTTTTCTTTACTCTGATCTGAACCTTGGCCGGGCTGTTCTCCCTCGCTGGGCTGCATCGATTGCGCACCGTGTGGTTTTTCAAAGCCTTCGGTTGCTTTGGTCCATGCCGCTTGAAACTGGTTCATCGTCCAGGACGCGACTAATCCGGCAACAAGACCTGCTGCGAATCCCTTCCCAACATGGACTTCATCACGGTGGTTCGATCTTCGTTCTTCTTTCATAAAACCTTTGAAGGAACAGGGCCAGTTAGCTGAGTTGCGCGTTTCGTTCACGTCTTTGTATCCCCCTCCCCTTAGGAGGGGTCAGGGGAGGGACGAAGTTAAGACGTGACGAAACAAATGTTCGCGCGCGGGCTTAAGCCGCACGCACTGCGGGGGGAACCTACAAGCCTTTCCCTAACCCCCTCCCAAGGGGAGGCGGAGAAATCAAAAGCTCACAATAGTCTATGCCCTCAAGCATATTGCCTTTCGCGCGGCCCTGGTGAACCATGATTCGCTTATTGTTATGTATTGCGGAAATTACTCCGACGCGCCCGCACATTGAACACAAGGCTGTAAATGTCGTCGCCTGACCCGTCCAAATCTGCCCTTCGATGCGTAACCCCAAAGGCACAGTGGTGTAATCAACGATGCTCTGAGTGCCAGTCCAATGCATAGCTCCCTCCCCTGTAGCCGCTCCTTTTCATTGCTGATGGCCAATTATATCGAAGGTAAACTTCACCTTTTTTCGTACGCGCACCAAACCATGCACCGCCGAAGTTGCTTTGACATTAAAATCACCGCGATTAATGCTGAATTTGCCCTGGGCTCGAAGTTCATTTCCTGTAACTACCACTTTCGTCGGAATGTTGATTTGCCGCGTCACCCCATGGAGCGTTAGATCGCCGGTAATCTTTAGGTCGTATTCGTTGCTGCCTGTTGCTGTGCCGGCAACGGAGGTGCTGCGAAAGACAATCTCAGGATACTGTTCGGGATGAAGCACGATCTCGCGGAGCTCTCTATTGATGATTTGCTTTTGCGGTTCTGTAAAAACGCTGCTGGTTTCGACCATCGAAGCAGTCTTGGCGGTAATCACCAGCGAGGCAGGAGTTATTGAGCCTGGAGTTAGCTGCGCTTCGCCAGTGAATTCCCGCACCGCGATTACGTGATTGTGTCCCTTGAACCAAAGCAGTCCACCAGCGAGAGCGTGAGCAGTGAACTTGCTTTGCGCCGCGTCGAGTCGATACCGGCGCGTCGCCGCTGGAATAAGGCTGGTGTTGCTCTTTGGGCTCGTTTTAAAGGACGACTTGTCCTTGCTTAATGAGAGACCGTTTCCGCGACCAGGCTGATGATTAAGTCCGCTAGCGACGAGTACGATACACGCGGTCACTGTAAGTAGGATGAAAGATCGCATGATCGCTTTCCTCTGATTCGACTGGCTTGCGAAGCCCTGTGCTGTCTTGTTCCGCCTTAAGAGCGAACCCACCGAATAGCGATCCAGATTCATCGTGCCGACAAAACTGGTGACGCCACTGATGAGTGCGGGCCCATCTCGCGGTCTAACGCTTTCTCAGGGCATCGCCGTTATTGTCTGCCGCCGCGATCGGCAGGCTGGGCCTCAACCGCCACCCCATGCTTGAAGACCATTTCACCGCCCAACCAGCCGGAGATCGTGATCAAGATCACACCCAGCACGGATAATCCAAAGGGAATGCTGTGGCTTCCGCTCACCATTGAAGAGCCGCTCGAGGTTCGAAGATAGAAACTCACTGCGAAGACCAGCAGCGCGATAACGTTGAGACGCGCGTGCCAATTGGCAATCTTCACCACGGCGGGGTTTTTTAGTGACAACCAGTCAATTATGCCGGGCACGGCTGCCAGGGCAGCGCCGATGATGCCGCCCAGCACGGCGTAAAAGGCTATGAAGTCTCGCCACACCGGATTGCCACGCCAGAGATAGATCACGTCAGCCACGAGCGAGAAAACCCACAGCGCGATCGGAAATGGAATGATCATCGGATGAACAGGATGTCCCCCGATGCTTGCAGGACTTGCCATATTCGACTCCTTTCTCTTGTCGATTCTTTTATCTGCGATGGATAAAAACCCTTCGTTCCCTGCGCTTCCAATTATTTGAACAGCATTCGCAAGCCAGCGTTTGGTTGCACAACCTTGCTTTTTCTTAACTCCTGTACCTGCGAAGCAGAACCAGGCCAAAGGGGGTGTCTAGAGGGATTTTGTTGGAGGGGGGAAAACGATATTAGGGTAAGTCCTAATAATGGAAATGTAAAGCAGTCCAAAGGTCAAAAAATGTCGTGAACGTCTGCAATACCTTTGGACGGCCAGAATCTTTTGCCGCACGAATAATAGGATTGCTATACTTCATGGTGACGACCCCGTTCGCGCACAATTCCCTTGAACAATTACCCCCTCGAAGAAAACCAGTTTAGGATTGAATAATCATGAGCGTACCTGCAGGTTTTGAAGGTCTGCATTTCCCGTGTGAGTGTGTTTCGTCAAGGTCAGGGGGTTATAGCGATCCCTGGGCTGAAATCACCAAAAACAAACTGCTTCCGAATGGCACCAAAGAGGAGATTCTGAACGTCCTGGCCCAAAGGCCGAAAACGATCACGCAGATCGCAGAGGCGCTCGGCCTCTCCGCGCCCAGCGTCCACACGCACGTCAGTGACATGCTGCGTAGCGAACTCTTACGTGAGGCTGTCGAATCGGAAAAAACGCATCCAGCGGAGCGGTACTACGAGCCTAACTTTCCAGTGTTCAAGGCTAAAGAGTGCGAGGAGTTCAGATCCTTATGCGAGGAGATGGCTCAGCAGGTGGTCGCGCTGTTTGAAAGAAAGCGCTCGAAGTTGGAGCGTGCCTTCGATAGAACGGAACTTAAGAAGCAGGGTTGGAAATTCTCGGACATCACGCAATGTTTGTATGCAAACATGCAACGCGGCGCGCGCGCTCAGCTAGAAGAGAACGGTCTATTAGCTCCGCGTCAGAAGCATGCCAACGGTGCCCAGTGGGTCTTCTGGGCCGAAGAACCTCAAGATGAAAAAGGAAAATAGGTCACGCGGGTAAGACGAAAGATGGATCCAAAATGGTAGTGCGAGACCTTCAATCAACTTAGGATGAGGTCCAGTCTGAAAACGAGCGGAGTTGGTGAACATCAGAGGTTTGACTCGGATCTGTCGCGCCCCCCTCTGCCGATAGTGAATGGGGTTGGTCCAAGTTGTGTAAAGCTACCGGCAGGTCCCTGGAAAACTGTTATTGACTTTCTCAATGACAGATATCCCCAGGTCGACTTCGCGACATGGATCGCGCGAATGACTAAGGGCGAAGTGGTTGATGAAACTGGACTACAACTCAATTCCGGTAGCGCTTACCGAATTGGAGCCTCCATTTTTTATTACCGCGAGTTGGGGGCTGAAAAACCAATTCCCTTTCGTGAGCGAGTCATCTATCAGGATGAACATATTCTTGTGGCGGACAAACCGCATTTTTTGCCAGTGACCCCTTCCGGCCGATTCCTGCAAGAAACGCTGCTAGTTCGTTTGCGTCAACAACTGCGGCTCGAGGAGATCGTTCCTGTCCATCGGCTCGATAGGGAAACGGCGGGGGTCGTGCTGTTTTCGCTAAACTCGAAGACGCGGCGCCATTACGCTTCATTGTTTAGTGAGCGGAAGATTCGAAAGGTGTACGAGGCCCTCGCGCCTGCCCCCTCCCCCGATCAAGATTTGCGCTTCCCCATGACGCGACGCAGCAGGATAGTTCGAGGCGAGCCTTTCTTTCGTATGAAGGAAACAGCCGGCGAACCAAACTGCGAAACGTCTATCGAGATACGCGCGAATAGGGATTCCATAAATCTTTATGAATTGATTCCCGTCACTGGAAAAAAACACCAGCTCCGAGTGCATCTCTCGGCGTTGGGAATTCCCATTATTAATGACAGCTTTTATCCGCTTAGGAGTGTGCCGGGAGAAGATGATTTTTCCGCGCCATTAAAACTGCTCGCGAAATCAATTTCCTTTCGAGATCCAGTAAGTGGGAAACCGCGCCATTTTGAAAGCGGTGGAAAGCTTTAGCCGGGGCGCGCTAAACTTTACCGGCGTATCGAATGGTTCGAATAGAAACTTTTCTTATCTTTCTGCCGGTCAGCCCGAAAGGAAATGAGGAGGTTGGCTAAGATCAAAGTAAATCGTAAAGCGAACCGAATTCTAAAGACTTACCTTGCGCTTACCCTGCTCTCGACCTTCGCCTCATCTTTTATCTGGGGCATCAACACTCTATTTCTGCTCGACGCCGATCTCAGCATTACCCAGGCCTTCGCGGCAAATGCTTTCTTTACAGCCGGCCAGGTCTTGTTCGAAGTGCCGACCGGGATAGCAGCCGACACGCTCGGGAGGCGCGCCTCATACCTGCTCGGATCTGCCACGCTCTTTGTAGCCACTATTCTGTATCTCTTGTTGTGGCAGACCCACGGTCCGTTCTGGGCCTGGGCCGTGATCTCGATGCTACTCGGGCTGGGATTCACTTTTTTCTCTGGCGCCACCGAGGCATGGCTGGTCGACGGCATGAATGCCGCAAAATATAAGGGCACGCTCGAGACGGTTCTCGCCAAAGGAGCAATTGCGTCGGGCGTCGCGATGCTTACTGGTACGGTGGCAGGCGGCGTTATTGCTCAATTCTCGAATCTGGGTGTGCCATACATCTTGCGGGCCGCCATGCTCCTGCTTACGTTCATAATCGCGTTCGCTTTCATGCGTGATGAGGGATTCTCCCCGCGAAAGAGCGCTTCACTACTCCGCGAAACGCGCAGCGTCTTAAAGGCGTCATTGAAATATGGAATTCGCAATCCACCAGTACGCTGGCTTATGCTCTCGGCGCCATTCGCAGGCGGGGTGAGTATGTTCGCGTTCTACGCAATGCAGCCATATCTTCTCGAACTTTATGGGGGACCCGAGTCGTATGCCATCGCCGGAATTGCCGCCGCCATCGTCGCCGGGGCCCAGATTATCGGCGGCTTACTTGTGCCGTTCGCGGGCAAGCTTTTCCACCGGCGGACGACCCTATTGCTGGTTGGGTCAGCGTTGAGCGCAGTTGTTCTTGGCCTGATGGGATTCGTGGCGATTTTTTGGGTTGTGCTGATTCTGCTTTCGATGTGGTCGATCGTATTTGCAGCTACCGGCCCGATCAGGCAGGCGTTTATCAATGGTTTGATTCCCTCCGAACAACGGGCCACGGTGCTTTCTTCGGACAATCTGCTGAGCTCGTTTGGCGGAGTCGTCTTCCAACCCGGGCTCGGCAAAGTGGCCGAGGCCTGGGGTTACCCAGCATCGTACGTTGCCAGCGCTGCCATTCAGTTCATGGCCCTGCCGTTCATATTATTTGCGATGCGGGCAAAAGCACCTTCAGACGCAATTAAACCACAGACGAAAACGGGCGCCACGCTGAAGACTGTTAGCGGAAAACAAAAGTGATTCGTGCTGGTTCTTTGTTAACTCCGCAAAAATCTGTTGAGGGTAAGTTCGTCGACTACATAAAGACTTGGCACTACTCGGCAAGTGATATACATTGACTCAAAAATCGTTCAGGGTCTCGCCTGGCGGTGACTTATCCGTGGAAGAGATCCTCCATCGTCGTCTTCTTTCTTTTGCGTCCGAAGGCTACCGCATATTTTACGCATTCTGCCAGGGTCCTCAACGCCTGAGAATATCTTCGAATGACGAGGGTCAGCTCTTCAGTAATTCAAATTTTTGAAGGATGGATTTATTAAACGAATCATGAAGGATGCCACCAAACGTACGATCGTTCGCTCGATTCACCTCGTCCTCAGTATTCCGATCATCGGTTATGTTTATAGTCCATTTGAAGAACTTCCAAATTACGCGCCCGTAGTCCGGTTTGTGTCCATTCCTGTGCTTGTCGTAACGGGATTCTGGATGTGGAAAGGCCATGTAGTTCGACGACTTATTTCGAAAATAAGAATGAAATGAAAGCCCCAAAATCTAAATTAGTTAAGCTAACCCGGCTCATTTGTCGTGTTGATGATATTTGCTGTGAGCGCGGAACCGTTTAGGGCCCAACCAAAGCCAAAATCCCGTGATCGTAAAAATCAGCAAGGCACTTCCGGTTATGGAGGTGTAGATCAGTTTGAGCTGTCCGTAGTTGGTCTCAAGTAGATAGTCGAGAATGGAACCGTCGTGGATGTTCTCGATGAAATCGGATCGGCGTCGTTCGATGTGCAACAGTTCTCCGGTAGTGCAATCAAGCTGGACTCCCCAATATCCTTCGGCAAACACAAACTTGACCATTCCTTTGTCAGGTCTAATGTCGATCCGATCAAGATCAAGCGAGAGGTCCGGCGAAATCTGTTCTTTTACTACCGTTATAGCCTTCTGGTGCAGAAGGTGAATTGGCATCCAGTCTTGCTGGTTAGTCGATTTTCCCTCATACGAATCCGGCAGAATGATTCCACCGCTGTGTTTTTTCCAGCCCAGCATCAGACCTGTGCACGCTACGACAAAGAAGAGCACGAACAGCAGACTGCCGGTGGTCCGGTGAATTTTCCTGGCCGCTCGTAGTAGGTTTGCCTGGCGTTTTCGTTGCGCTGAATCCATCTCGGCTCTATCTATCCATCCGCATTTGGAAATGCATGTGCTGGGGGTGCTCAGACGGTAACATCAAATCAAAAACGACGCTCCATAGTAGTAGCTCAAGAACGGAATCATTTGGCGGAGGGTGCGGTTGAGGCCCGCGCGGTCGCAAAAAAAGGCGTTTCGCGGTTCCCCGCCCATAGCATCCAACGGGACGTTAACTGAAACACGATTACGCATTAACCATCAACAAGGGTGACTCATCAGCGTGTCCAGGAAATCTTTTACTATCTCTACGCCGCTCCCATCACGTTTCGCCATTCGATTTGCAGCTTTGTTTTCGCGAACGTGGCGCTCCATTTTTCTATCTGGTTGCCTGCTGCTTTTCGTTTTGAATGTGACGACGGTCAGCGCGCGTTCGTGGCGTCCGCCGTTAAGATTTGAAGTTAAGGTAGTGGACCCTGCCACCGGCAAACCGAGATCAAAATTCTTTCTGGGCGAGCGTGTGGCCATCGTATTTACTCTGACCAATCGGAGTAACGTTGCTCGCGAGATCATCCAACTGCCGGACACTCCAATTCCATTCAAGCTCACTTCATTGTTTGAATACGAAGAACCGGAGACTCGCGAGGGCTCGTTTGGAGGGACCGGCGGATCACATGTGGGCGGCGACGGTACGGTTTACTGGACGGGTCGAGAGGCGAGGAAGATGAGGCTGGCTCCCGGACAAACTGTTTCCGTAACTATTATTGATTTGGGTCGCGCGTTCGCGAGCCGGCTTCAGGACGGAAGGCACACTCTGACCGCGGCCTACAACTCCAGTTTGAAAGCCGCGGTTTCATTTCGAATTGTCATTAACGAAGCAAAGACTGTCCCCTTGCTTGAGCAACTAGCCATGGCGCCGGTCTTGAATGGTGACGAGAGCGATAAAATCTGGGCCAGCTCCTACCTGCGGCAGATTAGGCAACCCTCGATCAGCGGTCGCATCATTGATGCGAAGGGTAAGCCACTGAAAGGAGTTTGGATTGACATTACCGGCACTGTAAAAACCAATATCGAAACACGCGCCAATGGTCGATACAATTTGACGCAATTGACCAAAGGCGGGACCTACACGCTGACGCCTTCATATCGAGGTCAGAGTGACGCGGACAATGTGAGTTACAAGATCAAGCCTTCCAGCAGAACGATCGCGAACGTAAAGTCTCACGTCACGGAAGTTAATTTCACTGTGACCCGCGTAAAACTGTGAGAATGCTGGTCCCCAACGATCCAGAACAAGAAGTGCAACATGAAAACCACGCGAGTCATTGCTCGCCTGAGCGTGACTCGAATTCTTTGGTTGCCGCTTCGACGGCGCGCTCGGCATCGTCTACCTCACTCCCGGCCTCTTCGAGCTCGACGGCAACGCGTCGCGCGCGTTGGGCCGCCTCTTCAGAAGCGGCTTTTGCTTTCTCCAGGCTCTTTTCGATATCGCGCCTGTGCTTCTCGGCCTTCTTCGCCTCGGCCCCCGTCTTTTTTTGCGCAGCCTCTAAACGCTGCGCTGTGGCTCGGGCTTTACTCAGCGCTCTTTTTGCATTCTCAAGTGAGACCTTAGCGGCGGCCATATTCCCCTTGCGCTTCTCTTCAACGCGACGTGCATTTTGATCGGTCTCTACCCTGGGTCGGGTGCTCGCTACAGCACTGCTGGACTTATGGGAGGGCGTAATCCGCGGAGGCTCCTTTTTCTTCTCCTTCAGGCCAGCGGCCGGCACGAACGAGGCGAGTGACTCGAACCCGGGAGGATCAACGTCGTCGGTGAGGCGCCCTGGACGTGGTGCATCAGAACGCGATGCGTAGACCGACATCGCCTCCAGAGTAGTCGTGACGCGGTGGATGGTATCGGGTGATGGGCTGTGTCCTCCATCTCTCAGCAAGGAAGTTGCCAAACTTGAAAGGTGCGTAAGCGCCTCGCGTCGCGCGTCGAGGGCGATACGCATGTCTGCGATCTTTCCTGATGTTTGGCCTTTGTGGAAGCGCTCACCTGACGCGATCAGCCGATCGAATTCTTCGCGATGATTCCAATAGAGTTGGTTCACGGCCCACGCCGAGACGGACGGTTTGGCCAACGTCTTCACGCGAGCAGCGTCCGCCTTCTTTTCACCACTCCCGCTTTTCTTCAACTGCGCGGCCAGGGTGTTGCGCGCGCCCGTGAACTCTGCCAACGGCAGCCTGAACAAAGCATCGACATCATCGTCGAGATCACCGCCCTCAACCTTCGTCTTGCTGTTCCTGGACATTCCGTTCGTATCCCTCGCCAATGGTATTCAATCACTCACCGCTCAACAGCTAGCCTGGTCTAACGAGCAACACGCTTTCGCTGCCGCTGAATATGCCCGCCACACAACCCGTCATCAACGTCGCCAAAGTAGCTGCCAGCAATGCTCGTAAGCCCAGGCTGGCAAGGTCGTCGCGACGCGAGGGAGCAAGTGCCGCAGTGCCTCCTACAAAGATTGCCATGGCTGCTACGTGTGCGAACCCGCAAAGCGCGTAACTCAGGATCACTACGCTCCGAGGATCAGTTATCTGGCCGCTGGAGATTAACTGGGCCAGATGGTTGTAGGAGAAAACCTCAGTGAGGATGACCCGCTCGCCCAACAAGCGAGCCGCCACTGGAACATCGCTCGATTGCAGTCCCAGCAGATAGGCGAAGGGATAGAAACACCAGCTCAGGATCCTCACACACGAAAGCGGTTCGCTCATTCCGAACCACGCGCCTCCGACGCCGAGCAATTTGTCGACCAGGGCGACGATTCCCAGGATTGCGATGAGTAGCGCTGAAACTCCCGCCGCCAGTTTCAGCCCGTCCATAGCTCCTTCGATAATAGAGCTGATCAGATTCTTTGAACGCGCCGACTCGTCTTCGCGAGGAACCGCCGCGAGAGTCTCTGGCGTTTCGGTTTCGGGAATGAGTAACTTGGAAACGACGACACAAGCCGGAATCGCCAAAACAGAAGCTGAGAGCAGATGTCCTGCTATCTGTGGAAACACTCCAGTCAGAAATGCGACATAGACTCCTAGCGTGCTTGAGGCCACGGTAGCCATGCCGGTAGTCAGCACCAGCAACAACTCCGAGCGCGTCATTTTTTCCAGGTACGGTCGCACCACGAGCGCCGATTCAATTCCCACAAAGATGTTCGCCGCACTGGAGAGTGATTCTGCGCCGCTGATTTTCATCGTCCGGTGGAAGAGCCTGGCGAAGAGCCGCACGAATATCTGCAACACTCGCAGGTGATAGAGCATCGCCGTGAACGCGGCAAAGAAAATTACCACTGGAAGAACCTGAAAAACGAGGATGAAGCCAACCGACCCCGTCTCTCCGGGGCTGGCTGCAAGTGGTCCAAACAGGAAAACCGAACCGCTCTTTGACGCGTTGAGCAAGACCAGCACAGCGTCGTTCAACCAGAATAGGATTCGATGCGAACCAGGTAAGCGAAAAATGATCAGACCAATCAGAAGTTGGAGAGCGGCTCCCCACGCGATTGTCCGCCACGCAATTTTTCGTCGATTACTGGAAAGCAACCAGGCGATTCCCGCGAAGATCACGAAGCCCGCGACTGACACCGCGTGATGAATCATCTCTTTTTCATCCTTTGTTTCTGTTGCAGGGGCCGTAAGATACGGGATGAAGACGTTCGAGGCAACTCGGATTCATCGGCATCACGATCCACGAAGTACCGCAGCAGCGGTGTCCTAATCTGAATTCTCTACGCCCCCTGTGCACGGTCGAATAATTGCCTCGTCGTGGGACGAAGAATACAGAACCCCGACGCGTCGGGGTAGCAACCGGGTCATACATTCAAGCTGCGCTGGATCCTGCTTAACGTTTCGCACCCAGAGTGCTGCGTTGATTCAAGCACCCGCTCGCTACCACCACCCCACGCGGGCTACTCGCGCGGGGACCCCGGTCCGCTCCCGGTTCTGACTGCTTCCTGTGCTGTACGATGAACGGGCGCTCCGCCAGGAGCGCAATATTTATAGCCAACGACAAATCCAACCTCCCGCTCTCCGTCAGGAGCGCAATATTTATAGCCAACCGCAAATCCACCTCCCGCGCTCCGCCAGGAGCGCAATATTTATAGCCAACGACAAATCCAACCTCCCGCGCTCCGCCAGGAGCGCGATGTTTCGCTTCTGACGAAGCGAGGATATTTGTCAGGCGTCCAGGGCTATAAATATTTCGCTCGTGACGGAGCGAATACAGGTTGACGCAAACCTGATCGTATGAGGCCGGTATGTGCGTTAGGACACAGACGCGCAGTCCCGGGTCTGCAAGAATCCGAAGCTTTAGCAAACAATCTTGCCTCAGATGATGTCTAGGAGAGAGTTGTTGTGATTGACGGCGAGACAACGGTTGAGATCTCAGGCAGAGCTTATAGCTTGAAAACTGGAGAGACGATTACTCTCCCGGCAAACATTCCGCATGCGGTTAGCGCGACGACCCGGTTCAAGATGCTCCTGACCATGATCCGTGCTTAGCAAAGGAATATTCCGCGCTAGTTCATCTATCGTTCAGCCGTCCGCTTCACGGACTTCGTTTCGAACACAACCAAATACTCAACGCTAATGCGCTGGCTATTTTCAAATCGTCCGCTAAGGCGGACTCAAAAAAAGAATCTAGTCGAGGGTTGGTCATTTAGTATATGCTGCGCCCCTCATTCGCTGGACGTCCAACCAGAAGGAGCTCACATAGTTCAACCAACGCCAAACGGTGTGTCATCAAATTAAGGAGGAAAGAAATGAATCGATTGAGCCAATCCGCTCTCATGAAAATCGTTTTTGCGCTAATCGGCCTCATTGTTGGGCTTCTGGACTACTTCATAAAAGGCCCACTGTCCGACAGCATATTCAAGGCGTTTATAGTAGCCGCGATCTTATTCATCGGTGAATTGGTTCTCGAGTCTCGAGATTCCCAGAAGCGAGAGAAAGAGGCTTACGCCACATTCGTCCGTCGAAATAGGAATTTGACCGGCACACTGCTGACTCAATTAAATGGGGAACTAGAGAGAGCTGTAAAGGTGCAGGAGAGTCAGTTTATTGTCGATCACGAAACGCTTGCAATCCTGAGCTACGACACATTCTGGAAGTTGCTCGTTGAGCAAATTGAAACTAGACGGAAATTGACTGTGCACACGATTCATAGCTGTGCCCTCGATGTGTGGGTCGAACATCCCCTAACGACCAGCCTGCTGAACCGGCAGAGGGATTTCTGTCAGAAGGGCGGCACAATCGTTCGTATTCTTTGTGATCGCAATCGGGTTCCTGGCGAACAGGTACAATCGGCCGCTAGAAACATGGCTGAGGCCGGCATTGAAGTGGTTCACTATAACTTAGCGAGTCAAAGAATTACCGATCACAATTTCGCATGGGATTACGCATTAGTGGATGAAACTGGTGATGCAGCAATTTGGGATTCCTTCGCAAACAGTCCGGGAGGAGTAATTGGAGAAGCCGTTTATTCAAACCACGGTGAGTACAAGGGCAAGGACTTGAGAGAGTTATGGCAAAGAGTGCGAGCGGCTTCAACGCCGATCCCCTCCGTGACCCCAAATGAGCCCTGACCTTCGAACGGTGCTGGCTAGAGATTTAGACGACTCTTACCGCTGCCGTACAACCGAATGCCGCACACCGAATCTTATTTTGATCCACGTCGATAGACCTTGCACCTTCCAAACCGCAAGGGGACGGACGAATGCATTTCCACTTCGAGCTTCGCCACTCCACGCGGCTCACGCCTCCAACCGTCCGCTCTTCATAGCAGTTTATCGAACTTCAAAGCACCCTTACCCTTGGGCTCGTTCAAAAGAAACGAGTCGAAACTGAGATTTTTGGGGATCTTACCTTTGAGTGTTTGAACCTGCTCAAAATGCACCGCTCGCTCCTCTTTTTTTGTATAGCCGGGCAGCAGCAACCCAAATCCCTTCTCGGAATATGCACCGCAGTCTCGGTGTTCGAGCACCATGACGCCCTTTATGTTGTGAAGTTTTATGGCGAGGCCCAGGTGATCAAGAAATGTCTGGTGCCAGGCCGGATCGGCTGGCTTTTCCTTCACGACAGCTCCCAGCGCGGCCCCCGCCAGAATCACATGATCGTAGTCTCCCGCGAGGCCTCTGCGTTTCATGAACCGTGAGATCCGTTCAAAAAAGCGGAAATCCATGCAGGTAAGCAACAATATTTTAGCTTCGTGGTCAGCGACGCTGTTCGTAGTCAGGTCTTTCAGGTAAGCGTCAAAATCGATCAGATGCTCACTCTCATCAGTCATTGAAGTTTCCTCCTCAGAATTAGACGGGCGTGCTTGGCTGAGAATTGTTCAAGAGACAACTGCGAACGAATCCAGCCATTTGTGAATCTTTGCGAGGGCGCCGGAGAGCTCAGTCGTTATGAGTTTCCACTAGACGAGCACACTATCCTCCGGTTCCGAGCTCACGTCAATATTTTCGTGACGGTGATTGCCTGTGGCTCCGCGGATCCGCCGTACCTATTTCCTCGATTGGCTCTTCATTGGTGTTGACCTTCAGCCTAAGTTGGTCACTGTCCTCACCTCAGCAATTGTGGAAGATGCCATTGAGTCGCTGTTGAAAATAAAGGCAACAGAGAAATGATCAGGATTGCGGAAGCACTAACTAAAACCTTGCAGCCGTCGGCGCGATTAAGTGCTTTAACGCGCGTTCTTCACAACATCTTACTCAATCGCTCGATGGGCGACCGCAGTGATCGCCTGGTCTTCAGCAGGTCGGACCACAGATCGCCGACGTTTTCTATGCGTTGGGCCATGTTGCGAATCGTGAAACTTCCTGGCGATACCTCACCGCGTTCTACTTCGTCCCAGGTGCAGGGCGCAGAGACAGGCGCGCCTTGTCGTGCACGAACAGTGTAAGCAGCGGCAAACGTGGCGCTGTAATCGTTGCGACCGGTGTCGACGAGAATGCGGCCGCGCCGATCCACCTTGTGAAACTCGCGTGTGAGATTTTCCGGATCACGCGCCACCAGTAACTTACCAACGCGATGAGCGAAGCGCGCGACGGTGGCGAAATCTGCCTTCGCGTCCAACGGCACTGCTATGTGAAACCCCTTTGAGCCGGTGGTTTTGATCCAACTTGGAAGGCCCAACTCCATTAGCAACGCACGCAGGTTGAGTGCTGCGCGGCACAACACGTCCAACTGACGTTTGTTAGCAGGATTACGAGACGGATCGAGATCAAAGACGCAGATGTCGGGCTTGTAGAAATTCGGCGCCCGCGAAGGCCACACGTGAATCGTGATGCTGTTCTGGTTCGCGAGCCACAACAGCGATCGCGTCCCGGTCACAATCGGATGATTGACAGTGCCCTCGTTCTTTGGAACCTCGACGCGTTTCAGCCATTCAGGAAAGCCTTTCGAAACGTCTTTTTGAAAGAACCCGGGCGCGCCGATGCCGCGGTGATAACGCTCCATCGTCACGGGTCGACGCCGGATGTGAGGCAGCATCACAGGTGCAACGCGCGCGTAGTACGACGCGAGCTCTCCCTTCGTGATGCCGTCGTCAGGAAAGAGGATTTTCTCTGGATGACTAATCACTCCTTCACAACCTCACGTGCTTCCTTGTCTGTGCGTACTCCGAGCAAGCGCGGGTGGCGCAACTTTCCATGCACCGTCCATTCAATGAAACCAACCTGGACCACGATCTTCGGCTTGACCCAATGTGCGCGAACACGCGGCAGTCCGACACTCTTCGTAAACGGGGCCTCGGGAATTTCGATCTTGTCGAGTTGCTCGCGGAGATCGAGTAGCAGTTTTGTGTCAAAGCCAGTTCCGATCTTGCCTGCGAAGACAAAGTCGTCGCCTTTGAAGTAACCAACCATCAGCGCTCCCAATCCAACGCGCTTGCCTTGTGGATCTGTGAATCCGCCGACGACTAGTTCCTGGGCCAGCTCGCATTTCATTTTCAACCAGTGCGGCGAGCGACGATGTTCGTAGAGCGAACCGCGGCGCTTCGCAATCACGCCTTCCCAGCCTTCGCGAACCGCGCGCTGCCATGGCAACTCAGCTGGCAACTCATCCGCAAGCGTTTCCACGCGATAGAGCGGCGGCTTCAGCGGCAACTCGCTCAAGATTTCAAGTCGCGCTTCGAGCGGCAACGAAGTTAGATTGCGTCCGTCGAGCCACATGCAATCGAACACGTGATACTTAACCGGCGCGCCGCCCCAGGTGATCTCGCCATCGAGAATCAATTGCGAAGCGGGAAGACTCTTCACTGCCTCGGAGACGACCGGAATATCTTTCAAAAGCCGGTTGCGTGAAAACAGTTTGACGTCCTTGCCGTTTTTGTAAGCGAGGAGTCGGATCCCGTCAAACTTTTGTTCGAAGAGCCACTCGTCTCCTGTGAAGCGATCTTGAGTCAGAGTGGCTGCCATTGGTGGAAGCCATTCAGGAAAGGATTGAGTATCATTTTTGAATTGCTGGCGCGGCATTGGTGGATAGTGCCCTAGTTAGGTTCTTGTAGCGCAAACTGTCAGCTTGCGCACTCGTTTGAATGCTATCCGATCATCGCAAACTACAGTCTTTGCGTCACAAATTAGGGCACTACCCATAGTAAGCTGCATCGCTTTGCACAAAAAGTAGAATTCGAGTCTAGGTAGGATCTGCATTCAAGCGCCAACGGCGCGAAATGTAATAGCCTGGGCCAGCGGCCCAGGAGTCAATCGAGAGCAAAGATACTAAGCGCTGAAAGCGCGGAACAATGGTTACTTAGGAAATCGCGGCCATTAGTAGGGGGGGTATTTCGCGCCTTCAGCGCTGGAAAAATGCGCCGTCATTACCCAGGCCGTTGGCCTGGGCTTTTACATTTCGCGCCGTTGGCGCTGAAAGCAACCATCAACGACTTTTTGTGCAAAGCCGAATCTGCATCGCACGTAGCACCAGGAAGGCGCCGTTGCGCAGATCGAGAAAGTCGACGTTCGAAAGCGGAAAGTCTTTGACGTTACGTTTCTGCAAATCGCCGCGGGCCAGGACGAGTCGCTCCGGCTGTTTGTATGGAAGCTGCCGCAGCAACACACCATTAGTGACGCTAAAAATGGCGGTGCTGGCGCCGATAGCGAGAGCGATCGTGACCACGACTGTAATCGTGAATATGGGACTCTTGCGCAGTGTGCGAAACGCGTAGGAAAGGTCATTTAGCATGGCGGCAGTTTAGACTTCCGATTGCCAGCCAAGCAACACTTTTAGGATACACGTCAAAAAATGCGTGTTCATGTTCTCGCCCAGTCAGTTATCGGAATCTTGTCTTAGGTGAAGGGGCGGGTGTATACAACTTCCCGTCTGAGAAAGGAACATTGCCTGATGCGAAAAGCTTTCTTCATGCTGTTGCTGATTCCTCTGCTTATTTGCGCCCAGGAAGTTAAGAAGCCTGACGCCTGGAGTCCGTTCAAGTATTTTATCGGCTCCTGGAAAGGGACCGGCAAAGGCGAGCCTGGGGTCTCACAAGTTGAGCGCACTTACAAATCCATGCTCAACGGCAAGTTCATTCAGGTTAATCACACTTCGGTCTATGCTCCTCAAGAGAAGAATCCAAAAGGCGAGAGGCACGAAGACATTGGGTTCTTTAGTTACGACCGCGCTAGAAAAATGTTTGTCCTGCGGCAGTTTCATATCGAGGGGTTTGTTAATCAGTTCAAGGCTGAAACGGTTTCAGCGGATGGAAAGCTAATCGTATTCGTCTCGGAATCCCTGGAGAATATTCCACAGGGATATAGGGCGAAAGAGACTTACAAGATTCTGAATGAGAATGAATTCATGGAAACGTTTGAGATAGCAGCGCCCGGGAAAGACTTTACAGTCTATTCAGAAAACCATTTCACTCGCCAGAAATAACCCGGACAAGATTTTCTGAACCAGTACCGACTTTCGTTTTCATTTCCAGATAAGCGTGCTATTTTGGCTGCGAATTACCCCTGTTAGCATCCCCCCTTAAGTTGTCAGCCTAACCTATCGTCTCAGTCGATGTCGGTAATCGCCTGAAAGGAGCGGTATGTTATCGAACTCTCGATTTTTCATCCGGACCCTCCTTATCGTTCTTGGCTTCACTGCCACCTGGATTGTTCTGACAGCGGATGCTGCTGTTGAGGGCCGGGACTCCCAGAAACTAAACAGCGCCGCAAGCCGGCCCGATGGATTGGCGGCATGGGAGCAAGTCTATTTAGTTTTGATTTCGCCACGCTGCATCAACTGTCACACGGCGACAAACTATCCGCAGCAAGGCGACGATCGTCGGCGCCACTTCGCAAACGTCGTCCGCGGCGGTCACGAAGGCAAAGGCGTGCCCGCACTGACTTGTGCCGGTTGTCACCAGGAAGTTAACGCCGACAGCACCGGCGTGCCCGGTGCACCCAATTGGCACCTCGCGCCGTTATCAATGCGCTGGCAGGACACAAACGATCGACCCTTGTCGAGCGCGGCAGTTTGTAGAGCCGTTACCGATCGGTCGCGAAACCACAATATGGATGGACGCGCGCTGTTGAAACATAACGCAGAAGACAAACTGGTGCTGTGGGGATGGAATCCGGGACGAAGGCCGGATGGAACGATGCGAACCTTACCGCCGCTCACGCATGCGGAGTTTGCTAACGCCACTCGTACCTGGGTGGAAGCCGGTACGCCTTGCCCGCGCGGGAGATAGGAGACAGAAGCCATGGCGACTTATCAACTTAATGTGAATGGCCAGTCGAAAAAAGTAGACGTTGATCCCGGAACGCCGCTGCTTTGGGTCCTGCGCGAAGATCTGAAAATGACCGGCACGAAATATGGCTGCGGCATCAGTGCTTGTGGCGCGTGCACCGTGCATGTTGACGGCATCGCGACCCGGTCTTGCGTAGTTCCCGTTTCGCTGATTGGCAATCGGAAGATCACTACCATTGAAGCTATCGCGCAGGATCCGGTGGGCCGTAAGGTGCAGGATGCCTGGGTGGAAAAGGACGTGGTCCAATGTGGTTACTGCCAGAGTGGACAAATCATGAGCGCGGTCGCGCTGCTGAAAGCCACACCTAAACCCACAGAGCAAAACATTGAAGAATCGATGGGCGGCAATCTTTGCCGGTGTGCGACGTACGTACGAATTCGCGAAGCCATCAAGAGCGCGTCTGAACAATTGACGTAGAGGAGGCGGACGATGCGAGCAGAGAAAAATGATTTGCATCTGAACCGGCGAAGCTTTTTGTGCGCCTCAACGGCGGCCGCGGGCGGATTGCTGGTTTCGCTCTATCTGGATTTCCCTGCCTTCGCACAGGAAGGACGACCGTCGCCGCCGCCGAAGGTCTACCCACCGGATGCCTTCGTTCGCATTGAGCCGAGTGGAAAAATCTTCATAACTGTAAATCGTCTCGAGTTTGGCCAGGGCGTGCAAACTTCGCTGCCGATGGTGCTGGCGGACGAGCTCGATGCTGATTGGTCGCAGGTCGTTGCTGAACTCGCACCGGCTGCAGAAGTTTACAAGGATCCGCTTTTTGGAATTCAGATGGTGGGCGGCTCCGGCTCGATCTCACATTCGTTCCAGCAGTATCGCGAGCTGGGAGCCAAAACGCGCGCCATGTTGATTGCGGCCGCGGCCGATCGCTGGAAAGTTTCGCCGAACGATTGCCGTGCTGAGAACAGTGTCGTCTATGGTCCTGCCGGAAAATCAGCCCGCTATGCAGAGCTTGCCGAGCGCGCGGCGCGCAAACCGGTGCCCAATACGGTGCGGTTAAAGAATCCGTCGGAGTTTCGTCTGATCGGAAAGAAAGTGCCGCGACTTGATAGCCGGGCAAAATGTGACGGCTCGCAAAAGTTTGGACTCGATCTCGATCTGCCCGGGATGAAGATCGCCGTAGTCGCTCATCCACCAGTATTCGGCGGGCGCGTGAAGAACGTTGATGACCAGGAAGCTCGCCGCCTGTCTGGCGTGAAAGACATTTTTGAGATTCCCCTCGCGAAGGGAACAGGCGTGGCTGTAGTTGCCGATAGGTTCTGGACTGCAAAGCAGGCGCGCGATCGTTTGCAGATCGAATGGGACTTGTCCGGGATCGAACTCGCCGACAGTTCACAACTAAGGGCCAAATTTAAGGAGATGGCTCGCAGACCTGGAAACGTGGCGGTGGCGCGCGGCGATGACAAAGCGATGAGTCGGACGCCGGCTGCGAGACGAATTGTGGCCGAGTATGAATTCCCTTACCTCGCACACACACCGATGGAGCCCTTGAATGCCACAGTGAGTTTTAAGGGCGACAAAGCCGAGGCGTGGGTTCCTTCTCAATTTCAGACGCTGGACCAGATGGCGGTTGCCCAGGCGCTTGGACTGAAACCTGAGCAGGTTACTTTTCACACCGAGTATGCCGGTGGCGGTTTTGGCAGGCGCGCGGTAATCGATTCACACGTGCCTCTTGAAGCAGCGTTGATCGCCAAACGTTTCCGCGACACACCCATAAAGCTCGTCTGGCCCCGCGAAGATGATGTGCGCGGTGGTTATTACCGTCCGATGCATGCGCATCGCGTTGAGATCGGTATCGGTGCGGACGGAATGCCTGCGGCCTGGCGGCACGTAGTCGTCGGACAATCGCTGGTTGCCGGGACCCCATTTGCCGCAATGATGATTAAGGACGGCGTCGACAAGACTACCGTGGAAGGCGTGGAGGACACTCATTACAACGTTCCAAATTTCCATGTGTCGGCGCACCATCCAGTGGTGAACGTGCCCGTCTTGTGGTGGCGTTCAGTTGGCCACACTCATACCGCGTTCGTCATGGAGACTCTGATTGACGAATTGGCGACCCGCGCGAAAATGGATCCAATCGCCTACCGTCGAAAGCTCTTGAAACCTGACGCTAAAAAGTTACGCACCGTGTTGGATCTGCTGGATCAGAAAAGCGCTGCCTGGCGAAAGAATCTGCCGAAAGGACATGCCGCTGGAATATCTTGTCACGAATGCTTTAACACAGCCGTTGCCTGCGCAGTTGAAGTTTCGATCGAAAACAAGCGGCCGAAGATTCATCGAGCCACACTCGCTGTTCATTGTGGCTTGGCGGTCAATCCGCTCTCAATCGAGAGTCAATTTCAAGGCGGGATTGGTTTCGGTCTCAATCAGCTGATGGCCCAGGGCGCCATCACATTGAAAGATGGACGCGTGGAACAGAGCAACTTCGACGGCTTCACGCCGCCTTACATCGGCGATGCGCCAGTCGCAGTTGATGTGCACATTGTTCCCAGCACTGAGCAGCCTACGGGCTGCGGCGAGCCGCCGGTGCCGGTGATCTCGCCTGCAGTAGTCAATGCCCTGACGAGGCTGACCGGGAAACGCTACCGCAACCTGCCGCTCGCCGCCGTCTAGTCGAAATGCACAAGCGGTGTTTCCACGACAGAGGTCGTATAGGCATCCCGCCCGAGCTGTTCAATGGCTTGGGCCAGGCTCGATCGACGTTGTAAAAAATCCAAAGAATTGGGGATCATCCAAATTTTCCTCCGGTCCGGCCTGGTCTGCTTCCCTCCGGCTCATTCAATACAACACTTCTGAGCACCTTCGTGAAAGGTATGTAAGTTGCTAAATGGTACGAGAATCTCGCGCGGGTAATTGGCCGGAAACACAGCATGGGTCGATAGGTCCTGCGGTTCGACCGAAGCGTTTCCTCTGGATCTGAGGTCCCATTTTGAAATGTAAGGTCTTCCTAAGTCTGCTGTTCTTTTTGTTGCCTGTTGCCGCTGCGGCGCAAAACTCGAGCCTGCCGGACTTAAGTCTCAAGGATATTAAGGGACGGCAACTTCGGCTGAGCGACTACCGCGGGAAGGTCGTTTTGATAAATTTCTGGGCCACCTGGTGCCCGCCGTGTCGTGCAGAAGTCCCGTATCTGGTGAGACTACAACGCGACTATCGAAGCCACGGCTTGCGAGTGATCGGCATCACATCTCCGCCGCAGACATTCGTTGAAGTACGCGGGTTCGTGCGGAAAGCTAAAATTAACTACCCCGTTGCGCTCGGAACCCAACAGATTAAGGCGCTCTTTACGCCCAGCGAATTACTGCCGATGACGATCGTGATTGGCAGAGATGGAAGTGTTCAAGACATCATCGAAGAAATCCTGCTGCCGGAAGAATTTGAACAGAAGATAAAACCGCTGCTCCATAAACCCGAGGTCCTGTATCAAGCTTCCAGAGGACCTCTTAACCGCCCGATTAGGAGAATTAGATGAGAAAGTCACTAGTCTTAACGTTCGCAATGTTCCTGGTTGTTGGGATGAGCGCGATCAGCGTTTCAGCCATCACCAAAAAAGTTACCATCCGCGTCGAAGGCATGAAATGCGCCAACTGTTCTGGCTCAGTGAAGAAGGCATTGAAAGCAACCGCGGGGGTGGAGACGGTTGAAGTTAACCATCAGACGCAGGAAGCCGTGGTCGAATACGATGATGAGAAGGTTACGGAAGCCAAACTTCGCGAAGTCATAAACTCGACCGGCTTCAAAGCCGTGAACGAATAACCTCCTGGGCACGCTCTTTAAACCGAGAGGCCGGATTTTCGTCCCTGGCGCAACAACGGCGCTGGTGAGGTGAACCGGCCTCAATCGTTTGGAGACAGCCTCAGGTTGGGACTATTCGCGAATGGTCCTGATGGCATTTAGGTTTACGGTTTGGCTGGCGGGTCAAGCGAAGCATCAGGCGTCTCTACCTCAAACCGACTGAATGCGCCGTAATCGAAAGTTATTTTTACTCCCAACAGGAGTTCAGGCTTTTTATCGGCACCGGTACGTCCCCTGCTGTTGTTAGTAATAACAATTCGCTTTGGCGTTAGAAATCCGAAACGGCTATCGGCATAGTCGAACTCATATCTAGTAAAGACAAGAGGACGGTTTACTGAAGGAGGCTGGAGCGTCATTTCCCTCACTTCTCGTCTAATTTGTGCCGTTTCAGCGTCCAACCAGATTCGCCCACGGTGAAGCGCCTCGGAGCCTTTTAACGGGGAGGGCAGTGAGGAGGGGTTAAATGCGAAGGAAGGAGTCTGCGAAACTTGCTGATAGTCAACGATGATCGCATCATGGCCATCAACCTGCTCACGACCCGCGAAGGTGAACTTAAAAGCATCGAGCGCGTTCTCTTGCAGCGGTAGCCCCTGGTAGAGGGTCATGCCGTAAAAACTAAACCCAAGGTCATACCTACTGCTTTCGCGATTAACCCGGTCGAGTTCTTTCTTTACCGAATCCGCTTTGGCTGACTTATTCAGGAGGCTCATCAACCTCGCTTCTCGCTTTTTAACCGCCACGCCGTCAACCAATTTCACGTCGCGGTACTCGACCATCTGAGTTGGATCCAGTTGTGACTGGTAGATGACCAAATCAGAAGCAATGCGGCGTTGCTTCTGGAGTTTGCCCTGCTGGTCATACTCTTCTACTTTCTGATCTTCTTCAGCGGTGAGGTCTTTAAACCTGATCTTGTATTCGCTCATGCCAAGTCCCGCGCGGCGAACCAGATCTTTCAACTCAGCAGGTCCCAGCTCGGGCTGGGCAGGCTGCTGCGCAAAAGATACTCCGGTGCTGACGAGGGAGAGGAATGCGAGTAAGTAAATGATACGCTTCAACATTTATACTAAGAGCCTACAGGAAACCGAGTGTCTGCCTGGAAGAAAGTCTACAATAGCCCTTCGACGGCGCGATAGCATCTTTCTCAAGTAACTTTTTTCTTCAGCTCCGATGCTGGTCGCGGGCCGCAGCTCCGGGAGAAATAGCTATGCGACGTTGGATAGTGTTGGTGCTCTCCGCACTCTTCTTTGGAAGCGTTTCGCTTATTCGTCTCTTCTTCAGTGACGCGGGTCAAGGTACGATCGGGTTCGAGGTTGCGAAATCGCTGCTTCAACTCGGTGTCGTTGCTGTAATAGGTGCGGTCGTTTCTGTTCTCGTCTTCGAGTATCAGCGAGAGCGTCAAGCACTCGACAAAATAGCTGACCTTGACCGCCAGGCCGTCGAAAAGAAGGCTGACCTTGACCGTCAGGCACTCGAAAAGAAACGAGATCTTGATCGAAAGAGTCTCGAATACCGAGAGATGCTGCTATTGTCAATCCTCTCAAGAGCGATGGACGCTTACGGCCGAGCGAAAAAGGCGCGTCGACTATTGCGTGGCCGCGCAATTTCGACCCGAGACCAGGCGAAAGTCGTGTTGGCGGATCAATACGACTTATGCTTCGACATGCTCAACAATGCGCAACTAGACCTCGAGAACCTGGCCCGTGACGTCAAAACAAGCGCCAAGGCTTTTTCTGACCCAGACGCGCTTGTCACTCATCTACGTTCTATGGACGCGTACCTTAATGAATTAATCGGTGAGTATGAGGGTTCGCGGAGTCGCTTTTCGGGCGACGAGCCTTCGCTGCCGCTTCGTGAGCTACAGCATCTAGTGGACTTTCTTCAGAAAGCAAAGGAAAGCAAGTTTATGCCAGAGATGGTAATCCCCTATCACGAGGTGCAGAAGGCGATTCGCGGTGATCTCCTACACCCGAATCTTCTGGAATCCACTTAACGCCCAGGGTTGGGCGGCGGGAAGTTGAATCTATAAAAAACACCGATAGCGCAAACGGTTCGGAAACCCGCCTTGCGAAAGGTTTCTAATCTATGAGCTTAAATCTAAATGCATCCTCTCCTTCTGCTTACATAGACGCTGTCAATGACTCCCGATTCGTTCGCACTTTTGGCGTAATCGCACTGCTCGGGTCCATTTTTATTTTCATTGGTGGTGGTATAGCAATTGGGATCGGTCTAGCCGTGATGGGTTTTGGTAGCGGACGTTATTACCGGACTCTAGGCTTTGCCGTTGTGATTCTAGCCATTCTCGGCTTCTTCTTAGAACCCTTTAGGATCATTGCCTCGATGTCGCTAGCTGCTGGAGTGGCCTGGAAAGGTAAAACCGTACTGAATACCCTGGCAGTTGAAGGAAAGGAAGATGCTGACTGGCAGGTCACGCGCAAACGAGCTATCACGGGTATCGTGCTGTGTATAGCAGGAGTCGTCATTAGTCTTGCATGGCTTGGTCTATCTTTAGTTGGATTGTTTGTCGGGTAACATCAGGCGTAACTTATCGGCGAAGGTCATTGAAATCCGTGATTGTGGCAGAAGGGCGAACCTGGAAAGAAAGGCACTGCTCGTACTAGGTATTTAAGCCCCGTCAGGTCCAACAAAGCCTCCAGCTGACGGCATGCTTCTTAAGTAGCTTCGGTCTTCAGCTTGGAGATCGCGCGCCGCAGCTGAGATGCCGGCGTTGGGTAGACGTAGCACCAATTCCAGGCGTTCAATCCTGAATGAATGACGTTATGGCTCGATCACTTGCGATAGGAGTTGTCTTGATGGTAATCAGTTTCACTGGTTGTAGTCATTCGCCTAACGCCGAGGGTTCAAACGTGACCTCTGATTTGCAACACTTTAATCAAATGTGGAATCGCGCCTGGTTGGAAAAGGACGGGGCGTTGGTTGAAAAACTAATGGCTGATGAATATGTTTATATCGCACCCAACGGACAGTTGCTGGATCGACAAGCGATTCTCAACATTATTCGCTCGCCAAATTATCGACTGGACAGCAGTAGCCGCACCGAATTATCCACAAAGCCCATCGGTGAGGATGCCGCTGTGATGGTGTTTCACTCGCAGGCGGAGGGCAGATTTGAGGGTAAGTCCTTCAAGGATGACCATACATGCACAATGCTATGTGTCCGGCGTGGTGGTGAGTGGCGATTAATCCTGGAACAGTGCTCGCCAAACAATCGATGACATCTTTATCGGATCAAATTCAGACTAAGGATGTGCCTCAACAAATCGTTGCACTGGAGGCGGGAGCGTGTTTCTCAACAGGACCGACGGGATATGGACTTCATCGAAGCCAGGTCGTTTGAAAATGGCATAGTACTGCTGCGATGCGATCTTAAGAAGTAAATCTCAAAGCGGCGCCGCGACTCGCGCCCTCCTGGATCATCACAAGAAATCTGGTGGACACAATGGACGCGATTCTTCAGACATGCCCAACGCTTCGCGGCGCGGTTTAATTCAAGCGTTGAGCGCTTCCAATCACAAACGGAGTGCCCTCTTAAAATATGACCAGTAACGCGCTACTGGGGAAACTCCTTAGTGAACACAAGTTGGCTCATCACGCGCGAAGCGGGTTGTTCACTTGTGGTTGCTTTTTGATTCTGCCTTTTATCTTCGGTCTGTGGGCGCTGGTTGCGTCGGTCACTTATGCCCGCCAGACACCCGATGCCGATTTGGGATTTTACTTTTCACTCGGCCTCGTCACCGTCAGCCTTGGATTATTCGGACTCTTCGCTCTTGTGTCTCGCCTCTCGCCAGCTTGGTTGAAGAAATACAGGCTCGATATTTACGAGAACGGTTTCGTCAAAAAGGATTTATTCAAAACTCGAACTTGCTTGTGGAGCGAGATTACGGAAGTGAAACCGATGCTGCTGGTCTACGACAAGGCGAGCCTCAACACGCCGCCGAGCGAGTTTGGAAACCTCGGAGAAGACACCAGAAACCGAGGCGTCTACGAAGTCTATAAGAAAGACGGCAGCAAGATTACCGTCAACCGCAGGTACACTGACATCGAACTGCTCGACGAGCGACTGATCCCATTTTGCAAGGAGACGCCTAACTGGTAAACAAGCGCGGATGAGTTTAATTCAGAAATTTTTCTTAGCAATCCTCCCATCCCACTGGGCCAAGAGTATGGAGGCAGACTCGCGTGAATGGATGATCCGCTGCCCGTGTGGCTACGAGAGGTCTATCTGGGATATGGGGGGAATTCGTTGGAAGGCCCGTGGGAATTCCAGGAATTACCTGCGGTGTCTGGAGTGCGGCGAGCGCAGTTGGCACACGACTTATCGGAAGACGCCGAGCAGTTGATCGGAAGCGCAGCGTTTTGAGTGCTTTCCTGTTGCCTGGTGCATGTCGGTTTACATGTGGCCGATGGTCCAACTGCTGCGCCTTATTGAGTGGCAAGAAAATGTTTACGGTTTTGCGTCGTGGAGCTGGCAAGAGGCATATGGCTCGCAAGAGAACTAAGAGGCTTCTGCTCATGGTCGCCTTGCCAGTCATGGTGGCTTTTATCCTGGCGGCGACGCTGATCGTGGTCGATGGACTGACCGACGACATCCATGCCGCCGACGTGGCTATCGTCCCGGGTAACACTGTCGAAAAAGACGGACGCCCTTCAGCAAGGTTAAGCGCCCGGCTAGACCAGACTGCCGCTCTTTACCGGCAGGGGCTGTTCCCTGATGTAATCGTCAGTGGCGGCGTGGGCCGCGAGGGGTTTGATGAGGCCGAGGTGATGAAGCGGTATCTCATCGAGCACGGTGTGCCGGAGGACAGCATCCACGTCGACAGCGCGGGAGCGACGACCCGCCTGACGGCGAGGAATGCGGCGCGGATAATGCGGGAAAACGGGTGGCGGAGTGCCATCGTCGTCTCTCAGTATTTCCATGTTCCCCGCATGAGGTTAGCTCTGCAGCGTTCGGGAGTCACGCCGGTGTTTTCCGCACATGCCCGATACTTCGAACGGAGGGATGTATATTCAATCGCGAGAGAGGTAGTCGGTTACGGCGCGTATTACCTTCGCGCTGATTATTGAGTCGACGACATGAAAACTCTTTTCCGGTCAGCCAGGAATGATCAAGCTCGCGTATGTCGCGTCACAAACGGCGCGTTGGTTCCTTTTGTAATGAGGCCTGCAAAAATCCACATAGGAGGTCTGTAATGTTGAAGAAACTACTCTCGCTGTCGCTCGTTGCGTTACTGATTAATTTGGCGGGCATGGCCCCAGCTTATGCCGCCTCAAAAGAGGAGAAGCAGGCTCGCTTTGCCGGCATAAGTTGCACGATAAGACCAAGCTGCAGGAGTACATTAGTGCTGTGGACGAGGAACGCTTTACGGTCACAGACAAGACTGGCGCCGCAACCTCGGTCGCGTACCCGCAGGTCAAGAGCGTTCAGGGAAACAATCTCTCCACGGGCGCAAAAATTGCTATCGGAGTCGGTATTGCCGCAGCCCTCATTTTTGCGATCCTTTGGTATACAACCGGACCCGGCAGTGACTGAAGACGCACCAGGGGGCGACGAAGACGGCTCACGGGTGTATTTCAGCCGCTTCACCACTTCCGGCAGTGTCGGGCGTTTGCCTCTGGATGAGTTGAGAATTAGTTTTTAAATGTGAAGATAATCGAGCGGACAGCGCGGCATTATTTTGCCGTAGTTGACTCCTGAGCGGTTCTCTTTGACTCTGGCGAGGGCGCGGGCGAGCCCACGAAACTACCGCGAACGGTGAGCGGTGCCGGCGGCCAATTCGTAGTCTTCCCAGACTCAGCATTCGTGCACCTGGCTAGCTCGACGACGAAGCGGCCGCCGAGTTCGGCGGAGCCGGCTCGCGACGCAGTGCGGAGATACCCGGTGGCAGGATTTGCGGGCCTGCAGTTCAATCTCAAGTGCCTGCCTCCGAGAGCCAGGGGAAACACGAGCCGGGTCGCCGGAGTGATAAGCCCTTCGGCGTCAGTCTCGATAGAGAAGTCCCACTCATCAGCTTTGAGCTCGACGCGGTCGTGTCCGACGATCCCGAACTGGGCGCCACGGCTCGTGTGGTCAAACCGCAGCTCGCTGGGAGTACCATCCATCTTAGCCACGATCCAATCGGGCAGGATCCCGCCGAGGGGCCGAGCCATCCGAGGCACGACGACGCGCACCTCAAACGACGGACCTCGCGACGTGTCCAGGACGCTCTCGGCGAACGGTTCGTCCAACTCTTCAGGTCGCGATACGATCCAGATGAGACCGCTGACGAAGGCAACCAGGGCCAGCGCGACAATGATCAGCGACCTCTTGATGGATTTCTTCATGCCACCCAAGATCACCGCAGATCGTGGCGGTGGTCAAGCGACTCGGGGTTGCCCCGGTTGTGTTACGCATCAACCTCGTGCCGACGAGGTCAGTTCCAACACGCGTTAGCGGATGGACGATTTCCGTGGGACGAAGAAGTCAGAACCGGGAGCGGTAGCGACCGGGTGCTTGGTTTAAAGCAATACATGCGAGGGCCTAGGGGATTTTGCAACGCTCACCGCAGCTTGAATGTTTCACCCGGTCGCTATCGCTCCCGGTTCTGTATTCTTCGCTCCACAAGGAAGCATCATTGCAATGCCCACCCGCTACCGCGTGGTGGTACTGACCTCATTGCCAACAACGCTTCTGCGATCGTTCGGTAACGATCAAGTAGTACATTGGACGATTTCAGTGGAACGACAAATTCAGAACCCCGACGGGTCGGGGTTCTGTATTATTCGACCCACCACGAGGCAATGTGTGTCAGCGCTTACCGCAGGTATCTGTTGAACCATTCGAGCGTGCGCGTCCACGCAAGTTTGGCGGCGCCTTCGTCATAACGCGGCGTCGTGTCGTTGTGGAAGCCGTGCTGTTTACCCTCGTACATGTGCAACTCATAAACCTTGCTGTTGGCCTTGAGCGCAGCTTCATAGTTCGCGATACCCGCGTTGACACCCTGGTCATTGCCCGCGTAATGCAGCAACAGCGGCGCTGAAATTTTAGGCACATCGTCGACGCCTGCCTGGCGGCCATAGAACGCAACGCCGGCATTTAGATCACCGCCCAGCCGCACGGCTAATTGATTCACCATCCCGCCGCCAAAACAGAACCCAACCGCGCCCAGTTTGCCGGTGGAATCGGGACGCGCTTTGAGCCACTTGGCCGCCGCGACGAAATCTTCGGTCATCTTCTTTCCATCGACCGTGCGGAAGGCGGCGCCGCCTTTCTCATCACTGCCCGGATAGCCACCAACTGACGTCAACCCGTCGGGCGCGAAGGCAACGAAATTGGCGAGCGCGAGACGACGCGCAACGTCCTCGATGTAGGGATTGAGTCCGCGGTTTTCGTGAATGACGAGCACGACAGGCAGCTTTTTCCCTTTCGCCGGACGAGCCAGATACCCCTTGATCGAACCGTTTCCGGCCGGGGATTGCACGACTTCATAGCCCACTTTTATGCGTTTATCATCCGGCGGCACCTGCTGCGCCCAGGCATAGTTGGGTGTCAGGCTCTCGAAAATTGCCGCGACAGTCAGCCCGCCGATCGCAAACTTGGCGGCGCGGTCGAGGAAGGTGCGGCGGTTGATCTCGCCGTGCTGGTATTCGTGAAACAGGTCTAACAACTCCTGCGGATAATCGGATGCTTCTTTACGTTCCATTCATTCTCCTTGCATGAGATTAGGCGCAGTAAGAGTTGACTCTCCTACCTCGCTGGTTAATCCGAAGCCGATCCCAAGTGATCGCCTTATCGAAGGTAAAACCATCAAGCGATTACGACTCGTATTTCTAAATTACGGGGCCCACGTGAATTTGAATTTTGACTTGTGTGTCCAGCAAACCGCAAGCAGCACACAGAATCGCTAGAGTTGTTTGTGCTTTTTGTGTCGTTTGTGGCAGGTGGGTAGTGGGTCAGTTTGAATCAGCTCTGCTCTTGGATAGGGTCAGTACCGTCAAGCGGTAGCGTCGGGTCGAGGATTTGCTCGGAAAGTTCAGGGGGATACATGAGCAACACGGACCCGACGCTACCGCGTGACGGTACTGACCCTATCCAAGAGCGAGTGCTTCCAAAGAGACTACAGTTGAGAA
>DATMDU010000170.1:0-96123 GCA_035557535.1 Pyrinomonadaceae bacterium | reverse complement strand
AATTCCGACCGCAGTCGCCGGGTTTGCCTTGCTGCTACTCTGGGGACCCTACGGAACGCTTGGCCGTTTCCTGCAGCCACATGGAATTCAAATCATGTTCACCGCTGCGGCCATAATTCTGGCAAATATCTTTGTCACGTTTCCCCTCGCGTTCGGAGTAATTAAACCGGTGTTCGACACCATGAGCCGCTCGCTGGAAGAAGCTTCTGCGACTATCGGCGCCACCCGCTGGCAAACGTTTTGGCATGTGACGCTCCCATCCCTTCGAGGCGCAATAGTCTCTGGAGCACTCTTAACTTTTGCCCGCGCGGTCGGTGAGTTTGGTTCGACAATCCTGGTTTCGGGCAATCTTGCCGGGCGAACACAAACCGCACCGCTCTACATTTTTGCAAAATTTAACGAGGGCCAGATCGAAGCCGCTAACGCAATAGCGATAGTGCTGGCCCTGTTTTCTTTCTTAATCTTTAGCGTGTTGTTCTTCGCACGCGACTGGCTGGATGTGGACTGAGGTGTCGTGGTTCAAGCGCCAGGGGCGCGAAATGTAATAGCCTGGGCCAACGGCCCAGGGTGGGAGTCGGTTTAGGTCATTAGCGCTGAAAGCGCGAAATAACCTACCGCCGACATGAATCATTGGAGTTTCCGATTTCGCGCCTTCAGCGCTTGAAAGAAGCGCGCAATCCTGCCACCCAGGGCGTTGCCCTGGGCTATTGCATTTCGCGCCCTTGGCGCTGAGAACCGGTGCCTTACGACACTCAGTTGTTTTGCAGCAATCTGCGCCTCAATGATGGTACGATTCGCTTGGCGGAAGTCCACTGGTTTTGAGGATCAAACGCTATCTCGATTAAATCTATGTCCAGAAGCATCAAAATAGCGTCCAATTTGCTGTCTGCATTCAGAGCGACGATGCTGATCTACTCACTCCCCGCATGATCTACCGCGTGCTCCCTGATGCGAGCGCAGCCAAATCAAACCACGTTCGCGTGGTGGATAATGAAGGCGAAGATTACCTGTACCCAGCCGAGTACTTCATGTTTCTCGATCTGCCGCAAGAAATCGAACGTGCTCTGTCAGCGACAGCATAGTCGAACTTACTTCTCGTCGAATTTCCGCCCTGCATTCAAGTTATCGAAATTCAGGATCGTGTTGAATACCAGGAAGTAGCTGCCCTTCGTTTGTCCACGCCACATCGGATTAGTTGAAAAGAGCACGACGTGGCCGCGGCCTGAGGGCACGTCGATCACGGCGGCGTGCTGCGCGATCTCGTCGCCGCCATCCAGCAGTCCCGAGACGAAAAGCTCCTTGCTGTCGGCATAACGAAGCACGACGCGCGGCCGCTGGGACGGCGGAATCAAGCCCATGGCGTTGCGGCGTTGCTCCTCAGTCAAAGGCAGCGCTTCCCAAACTTCGGCCTTCGGCATTTCAGGCGCTTCAACCGGTGGACGACCCTGAACCGTATCCGGATCGTCCGGCGTCCCGCGGCCCGTAACTCTTTGCTCTCGCGGTCCGCGCCGGCTGCGCCCGTCGGCAAAATTGCTGAGATTAAAAATAGGACCATTGGCGCAGTACATGGCTAGCGAGTCGCCATATCCATATGCAATGGGACTGGCGCTATCCACTGTCTTCATTCGCAGGATGTCTCCGACAGCTTTCAGCCGTTGCGCCCGGGCGATTGAAACTCCGGGTGCAAAGTTGAAGTCAACCGCAAAGTTGGCAGTGTCCATCACCGTGAGAAATACGCCGCCGCTTTGGACAAACTTCTGGAGGTTTTCGATTCCCGACCAGCCGAGTCCGGGCCTCATGTCGTCAGTGGAATCGATCTTGCCAAGGTTTGGTGTTAGCGGCGTGGTCTTCCACGGCAAAGGATTCCCAAACATCGGCATCCCGGTTACAAACGCGCGCGGATCGCGTCCGACTGGCGCAAATAAGATCACGTCATACTTCGATTTTAGATCCGGATCTTTAGCGACGTCCTGCGTGCTGATGTAGCTGAAAGGGACCTGCAACTGATCGAGACCAATCCGCCACCAACCTTCATCCTGGGTGGAAAGCCACGTATGCATCAACGCGATGCGTGCCGGTCTGACTGCATGGGTCTTAACTTCAGGCGCGGCGTTCACGGCATAAACAGAAATCCCGAGGTCAGCCGCAACTCGTTGCAATTCACTGGCGGTAGCTTTGCGGATAATGAACGACCCACGGTTGAACTTCCGGCCCGCCGCTTCAAATGCTTCTTCCGCGGCTTCGATGCTCAGGTCTTTCAGACGGTAACGCAGTGTGACGAGGTTATTGTCGGCGTTATGGTTGATTAAGTAGACTGAGCCCGCGCCATTAATCGCGCCCGGCGCACGAACCTCACCGGTAGCGCGCTGCATCGGAACGTCCAGAACCGTCGCACTTGTTACCCGGACCACTTCAACATTCGCCAGCTCACCCATGGTCCAGGCAGTGTCGTCGTAGATTTCGGTTTGCGGATCGTTGGGCGCCCAATATTGATAGTCAAGCAAGGCATCGGCAATGCGACTGTAAGGTTGGTCCATGCGAACGATGTAGCTTCCCGCCGGAAAAGTCCGCGTCGTCACTGGTGCTGGTGACGCGGATGCGACCGCCACCCCGGCTGGGCCGCCGGGCCGTGGGCCCCTGTCCGATTGTTCGGCGCCGGGTTGAGGAGATGGAGTGGGTGTCACTGTCGGTGTTACGGCCGGTCCTGCGTTCCCGTTCTTTTTCACTTTTACCGGAACTGAAAAGGCGGCAGTGGCGCGGCTGATTTCTACACCCTGGGCCTGCAATGTTCTGAGCAGTTCCGCCTGATTACCAGAGCGCGGATCCTCGGCGGAAAACACATAAGCCGCAGGTCCTTCATTTTTCGGTTTCAAAACTGAGCGCTTGCTTTTCAGGTAGAAGTTCTTAAGAAAGAGCCTGGTGTTGTTGCTGAAGTAGTTGAGCGTTACTAATAAAGCAGTCTGCTGATAGTTGTTGTTATTACGTTGTGACCATTTCGCTCTGGGCAATGGCGGATTCTGACGATACCAGGTGCGACTGTAGTCGTCCGCCGAAAGCGTGCGCTCGACCGTATCCGCGCCCGCGTTGCCAAAGGTTTCATAGAGGCGACTGATCCCGTTGTGAGTAGCAGCGATGAACATCAGATATCCCGGCGACCACGTGTCAAAGTTTCCATGCGCAAAGACGCCCGGCATGCCAAACTTCGTCATCTCTGAAACATTGTTCCAGCCGATCATCTGCCATTCGTCAGTCAAAATCGGATCAACCCACGCGTTATAAGGACCATCGCCCACAGTGTTGTCGTAAAGATAGGGGACTGACTCGTGCAGATCATGAAGCACCTGTGGCTTCCAGGATAGATACGTGTTCAGGACGTTTCGCGTCAGCTTTAGTGAAAGCCCGATAGCGTCGCGATTGTTGTCGTGCGCAACATAGCGTCCCCAGTAAATTAGCGGCGGCCAACTGGCTTTGGGATTGGCCAGATGCCAGTTGTAAACGTCGACGGCGCGATCGCGCCCGTCTGTTTCGACGACTGGCGTGATCAAGGTAACCATGTTGTCGCGAATTGATTTGACGTAGGCGCTTTCGTCGACAGCAAGTCTATAGACGAGCTCCATCAGCGCGGTCGGTGAACCGGTTTCGTTCGAATGGAGCGCGCCGGTAATGTAGTAAACCGGAAACGAAGCGGCCACGAGACGATCAGCCTCGTCTTCATTCATGTTGATCGTCCGAGGATCGGCAAGCTTTGAAAGACGAGCGCGGTTTTCATCCAGGCGCGACAGGAGATTTTCTGAAGCAACGGCGACAGCAATCATCTCGCGGCCTTCTTCGGACGTGCCGATCGAAAAGACTTTCACGCGCGGGCTGGCCTTTTCGAGCATGCGCATGTACCGGTGGACTTCTTCCACGTAAGGCAGCCTGCCCGGGGCACCCGCAACGTCTCCCAAAACAGATTTTGGCGTTGGCACTGAGGGGGAAGCCGGCAGGTAATCGGTTAAAGGTGAATTGAAGAAAGGCTCGGTGGTGTATTCGCGTATCTTTTTCGTGTATGCCTCGTCGGTAGGTTGGTTGGGATCGCGGCCGGGCTTGACTTGAGCAGCGGCAGCGGCGCACATGCATGCGAACACGAAGCACACAACGAGACAGCGAAAGAGTAAACGAGTCATCCGGGTTTTCCCTCGATTCAACGAAGTAGTTTTGTAATTATTCATTTCAAGCGGAGCAGAGACTTTTAAGCTATTACTTGCTGGCAAGTCAACTTTTGAGCACCTCGGGTACTGGGTGCAGTTTGGTTTGATTCTTTGCGGCTCTTTGCGAGACCTTCGCGGCCTTTGCGGTAAAACTCAAGTCAGGACCGCCGAGTTCGCTAAGTTCATACGCAAAGTTACGCAAAGGAATTCTCATTTTAAAAAAATCACCGGTACCGGACCGCGCTCAGCATAGTTTAGAATAAGGACTCTATTTTCCATTTAGCGCTGAGTGTTGTAACAAAATGTCAGAACGAGAAGTAAAGATCACACCCAGCGCGCAATCTCCCGAAGAACCTTCGCTGGTTCAGATCGAACCACTCAGCAAATCAGCCGGAGGCATTCCTTCGATCGTGGCGACGGCCAAAACTGTTTGGGCGGAAATGGGCGTAGTGCGCGGCGTTCGCACTTTGTTGAAGCTCAATCAAAAAGAGGGATTTGATTGTCCCGGATGCGCCTGGCCCGAGCCTGACGCGGAACGTTCACACGCGGAATTTTGCGAAAATGGTGCGAAACACGTTGCTGACGAGGCTACCACCAAACGGCTCACCCCGGAATTTTTCCGCGAATGGAGTGTCGCCGATCTTTCGTTGCAATCGGATCATTGGCTGGGCAAACAAGGCCGGTTAACTCATCCGATGATCCTGCGCAGGGGCGCGACGCACTACGAAGCGATTAGCTGGGAAGAAGCGTTTGCCTTAATTGCCCGTGAGTTAAACTCGCTGGACCATCCCGACGAAGCAATTTTTTACACTTCGGGCCGCACCAGCAACGAGGCGGCATTCCTTTATCAACTCTTCGTCAGGCAATTCGGAACCAACAATCTTCCGGACTGTTCCAACATGTGCCACGAGTCCAGCGGTTCAGCCTTGGGAGAAACCATCGGCGCCGGCAAAGGCACGGTTACGCTTGAAGACTTCAACCTCGCCACCGCAATTTTCGTCATCGGACAAAATCCCGGGACCAACCATCCGCGGATGCTCAGCGCGTTGGAGCGGGCGAAGAAGAATGGCTGCAAGCTGGTGCATATCAATCCGCTTCCGGAAGTAGGAATGACCCAGTTCAAACATCCACAGGATGTTTTGGGATTGTTGGGAGGCGGCACCGCGCTGTCGGATCTGTTTCTGCAAGTGCGCATCAATGGCGATGTCGCATTATTGAAAGGAATCATGAAGGCCGTGCTTGCTGCCGAAGAACGATCTCCTGGGTCTGTGCTTGATCAGGAATTCATTCGCGATTACACCGCCGGGTTTGACGAATTCGTTGCAGCGTTAAGAATCGCTGACTGGGACGAGATCGTCACACAGTCGGGCATCTCAAAAGTAGAGATTGAGGAGGCCGCGTCGATTTTTATTGAGTCGGAGCGCAGCATCTTTTGTTGGGCCATGGGCCTCACCCAGCACAAAAACGCAGTGGCCAATATTCAGGAGATCGTGAATCTGATGCTGCTGCGCGGCCAGTTGGGTAAACCAGGAGCAGGGCTTTGTCCAGTCAGAGGGCACAGCAACGTGCAGGGCGATAGGACGATGGGAATTTGGGAACGACCTCCCGACGCCTTTCTCAAGAGTCTGGGCCGGGAATTTGGATTTGAGCCCCCGTTTAATCACGGGTACGACACTGTGAACGCGATCCAGGCAATGCACGCGCGCAAGGCCAGCGTCTTTTTTGCGCTCGGCGGCAATTTTCTTTCGGCAACTCCTGACACGGAATTTACGGCGGACGCGCTGCGACGATGTAGCCTGACGGTTCAGGTTTCGACGAAACTAAACCGCGCGCACCTGGTTACCGGCGCGCAAGCATTGATACTTCCGTGTTTGGGTCGAACTGAAATTGATATCCAGGCCGCTGGCCCACAATTTGTCACGACCGAGAACTCAATGGCTGTGGTGCAAGCTTCGAGGGGCTCCCTCCGACCAGCGTCCGAACATTTGCTGAGTGAGCCGGCGATCGTTGCGCGCCTGGCGACTGCGACGTTAGGCGATCGAACAAACATCAACTGGCTTGAATTAGTCGCAGACTACGATCTAATCCGCAATCATATTTCGCGAGTTGTGTCAGGGTTTGAAAACTACAACACCCGACTGCGCGTGCCCGGTGGTTTTCATCTGCCCAGCGCGCCGCGGGAGCGTGTGTTCAAGACATCCGATGGACGCGCGAAGTTCACAGTCCATTCCTTACCGCGTCATGATTTAAAGCCTGACCAATATTTGATGATGACCATTCGCACTCACGATCAGTTCAACACTTCTATCTATGGACTCGATGATCGCTATCGCGGCATTTATAACGGCCGGCGCGTTATTTTTCTGAATCGCGAGGACATGGCGGACGCAGGTCTTGAGAAAGGAGAGCTGGTTGATCTGTTTAGCCATTTTGAGGGCGAAGAGCGCGTCGCGCGGCGTTTTACAGTAGTGCCTTACAGCATTCCACGACGCTCGACCGCTACTTATTTTCCGGAGACCAACGTGCTCGTGTCGGTGCGCAGCGTCGCGGACAAGAGCAATACGCCGGTTTCGAAATCGGTGGTGATAAGTATTAGACCTTCAGAACGCAGCGAAAAAGAAGTTAACCGCAAAGAACGCAAAGATTGATGCAAAGAGCGCAAAGGGACGTGGAAACCTCCGCGTCGCTATGCGAGTCCTTTGCGCTCTTTGCGGTTAAGCTTCTATTCGCTATTGTCCTAAACGAAAAGGGCAGTGAATGACCTTCCAGCTTGCAAAATCAGAAACCGTATCCAAGGCGGAGCTATATTCCAATCTGGCCCTGCAGTTGCGCAGTCTCCTCGAAGGCGAATGTGACTTCATTGCCAATGCTGCCAACGTTTCGTCGCTCCTTTTCCATTCGCTCCCTGACCTGAATTGGGCGGGATTCTATCTCTACAAGGAAGGCGAGTTGGTGTTGGGTCCTTTTCAGGGAGAACCGGCCTGTGTCCGCATCGCGATTGGCAAGGGAGTGTGCGGAACCGCTGCCGAGATACGGCAGACGGTGGTAGTAGAGAATGTTCACGAGTTTCCCGGTCACATTGCCTGCGACAGCAAATCGCAGTCGGAGATTGTTGTACCGCTCATCAAGGACCAGCAATTGATTGGCGTGTTGGATCTCGACAGTCCGTTATTGAGCAGGTTCGACGATGAGGATGCTCGCGGGCTAAATGAGCTGGCGGAAATTTTTGTTACCATGTCCGACAAACTTTAGTTTGTCGCTGATTTGCACGAGGGGATTAAGTGATTAAGGTTCGCAAAGCAAACGAGCGCGGCCATTTCGATTTTGGCTGGCTTGATACCTACCATACGTTTTCTTTCGGAGATTATTACGACCCGAGCCACATGGCCTTTCGCAGCCTCCGTGTGATCAATGAAGACGTGGTCGCTCCCGGCCGTGGGTTTCCCCGGCACGGCCATCGAGACATGGAGATCTTTACTTACATCCTGCAAGGCGCGTTACAACACCGCGATAGCATGGGTAATGGATCAGTCATTCGTCCGGGCGACGTGCAACGCATGAGCGCCGGCACCGGAGTAACGCACAGCGAAGCGAATGCTTCGAGCGATGAGCCTGTTCACTTGCTGCAGATTTGGATTCTTCCAGCTCAGGAAGGAATTGAGCCTGACTACGAAGAGAAGAAGTTTCCGACTGAGGACAAGCGTAATAGATTGCGTTTGATTATTTCGCCAGCCGGCGACGACGGCGCAGTGAAGATTAATCAGGACGCACGCGTTTATGCGTCGGTCCTGGATCAGCATCAGGAGGTCGTGCAACAACTCGAGCGCGGCCGGCATGCGTGGGTTCAGGTTGCGGCTGGTTCCGTCGCCGTAAATGATATTGAATTGAATCAGGGAGACGGTGCGGCAGTCAGCGAGGAATCAAGCCTGAAGATCGCAGCCCGGAATCAGTCCGAAATATTGTTGTTTGATCTCGCGTAACCAGGCGTAGGACAGGCATTCCTGAGTGTCCCGTTCAGTGACAAGACGACTACGAAATTCGTTAAGGAGGTAGCAATGGAAGTCACGAGGGTAACGATTGATGAAGTTAGCGAGCGAATCAATCGTGGGGAACAATTCACTTTTGTTGATTCACGTAACCCGGAGGCGTGGGCCGAAGCTGAAACCAAACTGCCTGGCGCTATTCGCGTGCCCGCCGATGAGGTTGAGCAACACCTCTCCAGCATTCCCCATGATCGCACGGTAATTACTTACTGTACTTGTGAGCACGAAGCTTCGAGTGCCCGCGTTGCAATGGAACTTGCGCAACACGGGTTCAAGAACGTCCATCCGCTGTTTGTTGGCTTCGCCGCCTGGGAAAAAGCCGGATTGCCGCTCGAAGCAAAATCGGATGGCGACTGACAAGAGCTAATCCATCTCGATGCCAAAATGTTCGCGCAGGAGTTTGGCAAATTCAGCCTCTCCTGAAACGGTCACCTCATGTTTTTCGCCGCTTCCCGTAGTCGTAATCAAGCGCCCACCGCTGAGGGTAATTCGTCCATCGATTGTCGCGAGTGAGCAGAGTGGAGCTTTGGTGAAGTGAGAATCAGGCGAAGTTTGATGGTAGTTACACATCTCCGCATAGTCGGCGTAGACATGAGGTTGCAGAGTGAACCGATATTGCGGGATCCAGTCACCGACTTTCTCACGTTGCATCAAGGTCAGATATTCGCCCTCGGCAACGATTTTGTAATTCCGATCGCCCTGCGTCTGGATTCCGCGTTCGTCAAGCAACAGCGGCTCGCGAAAGGAATCCCCGAAGCCGACGTCGGCAAGCCAGCGCTGCTCCAACACAACCATTAGCGCCATGTGATCGAAGTCTGGCCCCACCACTCCTTCGGAATTCGCCACTCCCGCCGAGAGCATCTCAACCTTGAAGCCCAGTGCGCGCAACAGCGCGGCGAAAAGACCGTTGAGCTCATAACAAAAGCCACCGCGCCGCCTGCCAACCACTTTCTCAAACAGCGACTCGTCGTCGAGCACAATCGGCTCAGCTGAATGGATGCTGAGATTCTCGAAAGGCACGGCCCGCAGATGTGCGACCTGCAATTCGCGCAAGGTCTCCGCGATAGGCTCGCGAGAGCCGTGATAGTTGATTCGGTTGAGGTAGGTGTTGATGTCCATCGGAAGGGCCGGCCCGCCCACGCGGGCGGTTCTGACAAATCATTTCTTGCGGTTAAGGATTGATGACGACGTGACGTCCGCCTCGCCCTGGTTGGTGTAACGAAAGGCGATTTGCCGGTGACTCAGTCGCTGAATAACTACAGTGCCCTTATCTGCGCAAACGTCGGCGCCGCTGGTTAGTATTTCCCTGAATCGCGCAGTGGTTCGAGTTATCCTGATCGGTCGCCATCGGCCTTCGCAGTTGAGCGACGGATATTCGATTTTATATCTGTTTCCCTTGACCGTGAGCTGCATGGTCCAGGTGTTGTTGGTGTCGATCTGATACCCCGTGCCTTCCCACGTTCCATTCAACCAGGCCCTGTTTCGGTTCTTGCTTTGAGCAAAAACCATTGAAGCCGTAATCAGGATCAAGATTGACGTTGCCAGAATCCTGCTCATTCTTCAATGCTCCTCCAAAGCTGCTCAATGTCTTGGCTAATATCTCCAACTGGTCAGGTCCGCACCCTTCGGCGCCGACTTCAAAATCCGCGCGAGGATTTTTGGTGCATAGAATTGATGATAGCGCAGGCGTGAAATCGCATTCGGTCGCGTGTGATCGCCGTTCCAACAGTGTTCGGCGCGTGGTTCGTAATCCACTTCGCCGCCGTAGTGTGGGCTCTTAGTAGTCTTCAGAAAATCTTCCACCAGGTAAACTGCATTGTTGAGATAATAGTTGTCTGCTTCGCCGACGTAGATATGAAGTTTGCCTTCGATTTTTGGACCCAGCTTTTTCCAGTCGCGGCGGAGAATGTGGCCCAGGTCGTAATGTTCACGCCAATACTCGGCAACTTTGTGATCGATTTTGCCGGTCAACTTGTCCCAAATCGGTTTGGGATATCCATCCTTGCCCACCGGTGAATAGACCGCCTCCCAGATATCAAACTGCCCTCCGGAGCGGCTGCGCGTGCCCAGCGCAAGTTCCATGTGGTTCATATCCTCGACAGTGGCGGAGACTTCGCCGAGGTAGTTTCGTTTACCGGGACGTGCGATACGTTTCCAGGGGGCGTCAGGATGGTAAGCGTTTTTGTGATCGTAGATGTTGACAGTCATGTATGCGCGAAAGTCGATTGGATCGGGACACGCGCCCCAGGCGCCGTTGTATTCGTCCGGGTAAAAGATTTGCGCCGCCAGCGCTTCCCAGCCTCCGGTTGAACCGCCATACATGAAGCGCGCCCAGCCTTTGCCGATGCCCCGAAACTGTTTCTCGATGTGCGGAATCAGTTCGTAGGTGATCGCATCGCCGTATGGTCCAAGGTTTTCCGAGTTAACCGCGTAGGAGTCGTCGTAATAAGGATTCGCATGTTGTATCTCGATGATGATCATGCGAGGGAAGTCGGGACCCGTCCAGTCTTTGTAAAACTGGTGTGCCTGCTCCTGCTGAATTTTGTTGTAGCCCGCGAGGTGGAAACGTTCGCTGTAATCGGGTTTTAACTTTGGATCAGGAGGCGTTTCACGAAACCCGCCGAAGTCGGCAGGGAAGTGCCCGTGAAAAATTACTAACGGGTAGCGCGCGTTTGGATGGCTGTCGAAACCTTCCGGCAGGAGGATGTTTGCGCCGAGGTGCATCGGGCGCCCCCAGAACTTCGTCAACAACTTGCTCTGAAGTCTAATGTGCTTGATGTACTTCGTGTCCTTGGGAGGCTCGATCGGCGGAATGATTTTGTCGAGCGCTATTTTGACAGTCCGACTTTTGTCATTGCCAACTGTTATTTTTTGCGGCGTGCTGTAAAGATTCCCCGGCGCGCGATTCCATTGCTGTCCTTCGCCGCGATCCATCGGTAGCTTCACCGTATGGCCATCAGATCGGCGAAAGGTTTCGTAGCGATGCAGCAGGGCCTGAACGAAGTAGTCGCCCGGCTTCAGCTCGGCCAGAGAACGGATCGGATAACCGAAAGCGTTTGCGTCAACAATCGCTTCCTCTCCAGGCTTGAGTCCATTGACATCAATACCAAATACCTGTTGGGTGGTCAGGTCTTCGCTGATCTGAAGGCGCGGCTCTCTTGAGTTGTCCTTTGAGATGAGCAGCAGCAATCTGCCGTCGAGCGGCGTGTTGCTGGCAGTTCCCGGAAACGAAATTGAAAAACTTATTTGCGTCGCTGGCGCTGTCTGCAAATCGGCGCTAATGGGAAACAGGAGCGGACTTAGAATGAAGAGCGTGACAAAGAAGACTCGTGGTAGTTTTGATGTAAACATCTCGGCTCCTGTTTTCGTGGTTTTAGAGATCGGTATCTGTTCACTCGCTAAGTTGCAGTTCGTTTATGCTTTCGTCTGCAGCATCTTCGTTTGGCCTCAACACTGGTGTTTGCGGCTTTTCGCTGTCGGCATACTGAAGTTTGTATAGCTTCCAGTAGAGACCATGCTGCGCAAGCAACTCCTGGTGTGTGCCTTGTTCCCGAATTTCGCCGTGATGCAACACGATGATGCGATTCGCACGCTGAACGGTGGAGAGCCGGTGGGCCACGACAATGGAAGTGCGGTCCAGCATGACTCGTTCGATGGCCCGCTGAATCAACTGTTCGGTTTCAGTGTCAATTGAGCTGGTGGCTTCATCGAGTATGAGCAGGGCCGGATCGAAAGCGAGGGCTCGCGCGAAAGAAATCAATTGTTTCTGCCCGACAGAAAAACCGGCGCCGCGCTCCCTGACCTCGGCCTGGTAACTTTCCGGTAGCCGTTCGATAAAGCGATCCGCGTGTACTTCACGAGCGGCCCACTTCACTCGTTCCTCAGAGATATCTTCACGGCCTAAACGGATGTTGCTTTCGACCGTGCCGCTGAACAGGAAGACATCCTGAAGTACGACGGCGAAGTTTTTCCGTAGCGATTCCAGCTCCCAATCCCGAATGTCCACTCCGTCCAGCAGGATCCGGCCCTGCTGAACGTCATAAAACCGCATCAAGAGATTCGTAATCGTAGTCTTGCCGGAACCGGTGTGGCCAACTAATGCGATCGACTGTCCCGGCTCGACCTTAAACGAAACATCCTTGAGTATCCAGTCCTCGTCCTTATAAGCAAACCAGACGTTCTCAAACTCGATATTACCGCTGGCGCGTGACGATTTTAGCGGAAGCGCCGGCGTGGTTATCGCCAGCGGGAGATCCAGCGTCTTGAAAATGCGATGAGAAGCGATGACGGCGCCCTGCAGTATGCCGTACTTATCTGAGATGTCTCTGATGGGTTGAAACAGGAAACCGGAATACTGGATAAAGGCGACCAGCGCGCCCAACGTGAGCACAGTGTTGCCCGGCGTGTTCTGCATCATCCGGTACCCGCCATACCAGATAATCAGCGCGATCCCAACGGCGGCGATGAAATCTACTATCGGAAAGAAGATAGCGAAGTAAAAGATTGTATCTATGTTTGCTTTGCGATAGTTCGAACCGATCTCCTGAAACTTATGCAGTGATTTCGGCTCGGCGTTAAAAATCTGAACGGTTTGTGCTCCGGCAAAATGTTCCTGCAAAAATGAATTGATGCGCGCCAGTCGTGTCCGAACCAGGTCCAAACCCGTTCGAGCGCCCTTGCGGAACCATGTGGTGGCCGCAAAGAGCATCGGCACCGTTAACAAAATCACCAGCGTCAATCTAACGTCCATCCATAACATGACGCCAACGATCGCCACGATCATGACCAGGTCGCCCAGGAGATCGGTTATGCCGGCGGTGAAGAGTTCGTTTAGGGAATCAACATCGCTGGTAAGGCGCGTCATGATCCGGCCGACCGGATTCCGATCGTAGTAGGCCACTTCCTGATGCTGCAGCTTGTCGTAAAGCTCGCGTCGCATATCAAACATCACATGTTGGCCGACGGTGTTGAGCAGCAGCGCCTGAAAATATGAAAACACCAGGCGGAGAATCTGCGCTCCGGCGTAGAGGCCGACAAACGTGCCCAGACTTTCATAGATGCCTGGCAGGATAAACCAGTCAATAGCAAACTTAGTGAAGATTGGCTGCAGAGTTCCCAGCAGGTTGACCAGTAAGGTGAGCAGTAGCGCCGGGATCAGCAGCCGGACATAAGGACGAAGGTAACGAAGCAGCCGGCGAGCAACCTGGAAGTCGTAGGTCTTGCCGATTGCTTCTTCTTCGTGAAATTGTTTAGCTGGTGTGGACATTAATCAATCAGGATCCGATTCCGCCGCCTGACGGTGTTTTGTAATTTGCCGAGCGCAGGTCGTCGCGCCGGGGAAAGTGAAGAGCTATTCCGATCGCCCCAAGAAGAAAGAGAACGAAGTAATCGCGATTGCCGATCAGAAACCGTTCAAGCAAGCCAATCATCGCGCATACCTCGCAAATGGCCCATGCGACGACCAGACCTTTCTGAACCAAACTCATGTCCTGCCGATTCACGGATTGTTCAAAAAACTTTCGCTTGACGGCAAAAGAGATTCCCACAAGAAATGTGGCCACCGCCGCGAGGACGAAAGTTAGAAGCTTGCTGGGCGAGCCATTTGTGTCTGGCGCTGCAATGAAAGCAACCAGAAAAAGGATGCCCATGTTCATGAGCATGGCGAACCACAAGATCATCAGTGTTTGATGTCGCTTGGCAGTTTCAGTTTCCATGTTTTCGAAGTCAGCAGTTCCGTGATCAGTGAATCACGTTGCCGCCAGTTCCTCCTCGAGAAGTTGTCTTTCATACAGAGCAGCATATTCTCCGCCGCGAGCGAGCAGCTCACTATGAGTGCCTTGTTCGATAATCCTTCCTTCGTCGAGCACGCAAATCAGATCGGCATCGCGAACAGTTGAAATGCGATGTGACACGATCAAGCTGGTCCGGCCCCGCATCACTCCGCGTAGTTGTCCCAGAATCTTCTCTTCGGTGTATGTGTCAACCGAAGAGAGAGCATCGTCGAGAATGAGAATCTTCGGCTGGCGCAAGATTGCGCGAGCGATCGCTGTCCGCTGTTTTTGGCCGCCGGAAAGGGTGATGCCCCGCTCCCCCACAAGTGTGTCGAAGCCATCAGGGAATCCCTTGACGTCATCGGTCAGGCCGGCCACCTCGGCGGCCCATTCGATATCGCGCCGGTCAGCCTTCTCCACTCCAAATGCAATGTTCTCGGCGAGTGAATCGCTGAACAAAAACGTCTCCTGGGGGACGTAGCCAATGCCTGATCGCAACTGTTCCAGCGGGTAGTCGCGAACCGAAACTCCATCAACGAAGATACTGTCTCCCGGCGCTTCGGACACGCGTGGGATCAAATTGATTAGGGTTGATTTACCGCTTCCGGTGCGTCCGACAAAAGCCACACTCTGGCCGGCCGGTATCGTGAGGTTGATATCTCGCAGCACGGGTTGACCTGTGACGTGGTAGGCAAAAGTAAGATCTCGAAACTCGAGCGAACCCTGGATGGGAGGCTGCGGTGTGACGCCTGGCGCGTCTGCAATCGTGGGTTCGACTGCGAGTATGGCGTTCATTCTTTTAAGGCTCGCAGTGCCGCGTTGGTAAAGGTTCACCACATAGCCCATCGCGATGAGCGGCCAGATCAACCGCAGGAGATACATATTGAAGACGGTGAACTCACCGACGGTGATGTCGCCCCGAATTGCCATCGGCACGCCGGCCCAGATTATCAGGACGAAACCCATCCCGATAAGAAACGTCATCAACGGACGCATCAAGGCATCGATCTTGACGAGGTTCAGATTTTTCTCAGCGTATTGACGGTTAAGCGCATTGAACGCGGCGATTTCCGCGCCTTCCTGCGCGTAGGCCCTAATGACCCGGACCCCGGTGAAGTTTTCCTGAGCGCGCGCGGTAATCTGCGCAAAGAAATCCTGAATCTTCTCGAATCGCACATGGACCTGCTGGCCAAAATACTTAACCGTGAACGAAACCAGCGGCATCGTTATCAACAAGAGCAGCGTCAGGCGGACATTGATCGCAAACAGCAGCGGTAGAATTATGAGAACCACGAAGAGAGTCTGAAGCGAGTACATGATCATTGGCCCAGCCAGTTGTCTGACTGCGGCAAGATCGTTGGTGGCCCGCGCCATCAGGTCGCCGATTCTATGCTCGTGATAAAAAGATTGAGGTTGATTAATGAGGTGAGCGTAAACATCCTGGAGCAAGTCGTACTCAACCCGCCGTGACATTCCGATCAGAATCCGTCGTTGGAGGAAGAGGAATACTCCGCTTGCCAAACTCGCTCCCAGGATCTGCAACGCGGAGATCGTAATGCGTGTCCATGAAACCGCAGTCCAGTTAGCGTCAATAGCCTGACCGACAATTAAGGGGATATAGACATTGAAAACTACGCTGGCCAATATGCAGACGATGCCGATCGTCAACGACGCTTTGTAAGGAAGAAAGTAACGCCCAAATTTTCGTAGGTCGTCCATGCGCGGAAAGCTTCACAACGTTTGCCAGGTCAGCGAAACGTTATGATGCGCGATTTTGCTTCAGGACACCAGAAGGGAGGGCGGCCGCTAATTTGTAGGACTTTGGATTACAGGTAAGAGTTAGTGAATGACGATCTATAGTCGTTGCAGAGCGTCCGTCAAATCCATGCTTCGTTCGGCAGCTTCAACCGGGTTGGGGAAGAGCGGCGGCTCTTCCATCGGGAAGCTTATGCGATTGCGCCCCGCATTTTTAGAATTGTAAAGGGCGCGGTCGGCCGCAACCACTAACGTGTCTCGCGAAGATGCATGAGTCGGGAAAGTGGCGACACCGAATGAGGCAGTTACTTGCCCGAAGCCCGGAACAATAGTTTCCTCGATTCGTTGGCGCAGTCGTTCAGCCACGAGTTGAGCGCCTTCATGATTGGCTTGAGGGAGAATCAGCACAAACTCATCGCCGCCAAAACGGGCGGCAGTGTCGACTCCGCGCAACTCGGCCCGCAATGTGTCAGCCAACATTCGCAACGCCACATCGCCGGCATCGTGTCCTGCCTGATCGTTGATCTGCTTGAAGTGATCCAGATCCAGCATTACCAACGACAGCGGTTGGCGCATACGCGTGGCGAGATGCAGGTCGCGCTCCAGTTGCAATTCAAATGAACGCCGGTTGTAGCAGCCGGTCAATCCATCCGTCAGAGCCTGCTGCTGCATTTGCGCAAAAAGATGCGCCTGGTTAACCGCGACAGCGAGCTGATCCGCTACCGTGTGTAAGAGCAAGAGTTCGTTTTCCGCCCACACCCGCGAAGGATCGTCCGAACGGACCATCAGGAGACCGACATAGCTTCCTTGATATATCAGAGGCACGATCGCGTCAGCCGGGATGGGCACAGACTTCGAATGGTCCCCATCGACGACGTATGACTTAGGTGAAACGGAAAGCTGACTGCTAATTATGAACACTTCGTTGAGCAGCAACTCGACCGCGGATTCATTAACTGCATCCGCGCGAAGATGATATTTGGTCATCTCGTGCCCGACGAGCGCGCCTTCAACTCGTACCGCGCAGGAGTGTACGCTCAGCGCTCGGCCGACTTCATTTGCGGCGGTCTGTAAAACGCTGTCCAATTCAAGCGAGTTTCGAATCGCCGTGGCCAGTCGATTGACGGCAATCTCGCGTTCAGCTTGTTCTTGTAACAGCCGTGCCAGTTTGGTAGTCACGCCCAGCGTGAGTTGCAGTGAGGTAGCTTTTGGCATCGAAACACGGACCGCGTTTGCAAATGCCTTTGAGTGGAAAGGATGCTCTGCGGTCACCCTTGCCATCAGGTACTCGAGAGCCGAATAAACTACGTCAGGCTCAAACGTCCAAAAAACGAGATCGCGCGAGCTATCCTCATCCTCCGGGTTATGAACGGAAGCGAGTAACGCCGAGAACCGAGCATCAGCAATCACAACGAAGCGTTCATTGTTTTGATCCTCGTCATCATGTTCGAATACCACCGAAGCATCACTTTCTTTTCCTCTGTTCAGCCCCAGGCTGGAGAGCCCGTCGTCAGGACTTAACCACAGAAAGAGGTTTTTGGCGGCTTGATCGAGTTCGCTTATGCGGGCAATGTCACGGGCAGGGCGATCGGGCATCCCGGGCAAACTTTCAACTACCAATGCGCCCAGGTTATTTTCAAGGACTACGTCCTCGAAATAACGATGAAGCTGGGCGATGGTGGCCCCCGCACAGCGCACCGGTATTAATTGCCGCGGGTGCTGTGCGAGCAGCGAGTGATAAAGGGAATACATGGTCCGGGTTACCAGAGGAAAACTTTGAAGCTGGGTTATCGAGAGAGGGCGTTACACCTGGCTCGGTGTCCCGCACGGAAGGCCAAAAACATTTTACATAGATAAACACCAACTGTCCACCGGGAATTCTTTAAACTTTGATATATGTGCTAAGTGCTGTAGTTGCAAGCTTTCCGTTGGCAAAAACTTCCGCGGAGACTACAAATAGCCGACGGCCGGCGCGCACAACTTTGGCCACGGCTCGGATACGGCCTTCGCTAACGGGACGCAAGTAGCTGATTGTCAGGTCTACGGTCGTGACGCGATCCCTGGGTGGTATTACCGAGAGTATCGCAAAAGCGGTCGCTGTATCGATCAGTGACGCGATGGCGCCACCGTGCAGTATGCCGTGATTCTGAGTTAATTCTTTCCTAACGGTCAGAGCCAGGATGGCTGATCCGCTTTCGACGTTTTCAAGCTCCAACTGCAGAAGTTGGGCGAAGGGAACTGAAGCCAGAGCTTTCTCGATTCGCTTTAGCTGGGCGGAACTAATCTTCACCATCGTCATGAGCGATAACTCGTTTCGCCTGGCGAAGGCTCGACGATTACCGCTGTGCCGTAGGCCAACACTTCCGTAACGCCCGCCGCAACTTCCGTGGCATCGTAACGCGCACCCACAATTGCATTAGCGCCGATTTCAGTAGCGTGTTGGATCATGATCTCAAAGGCATCAGAACGAGTGTCTTCGCAGAGTTTGGTCCACACCGTGATATTTCCGCCGACTATCGTTTGCAAGCCGGCCCCGATAGTGGCGAAGATGTTTCGCGAGCGCACTACAATTCCGCGAACCACTCCGAGGTTTTGAGAAATCCGGAAGTTTGGTAGTTCAAAAGCAGTGGTTACCATCTGATGCGATACAGAATAACGAGGAGGACTCACTGCGTATGGAGTTTTGTGTTCGAGGGGATCTCTGCTCATATGTTTTACCTTCTTAAGGCTGCTACTTCGAAAAGAGTGTAGTTTCTTTTAATCGCGCTTTCCGTTTCCCAGTGGGCTCTGCGGGAATCCATAGATACTCCTGAAGTGCACACCGTCCGCGATCGTTGAAACTAATTCCCTCGGCTTCCAGCATTCGCTGTTGCTTGTCGTGTGGGAGCACAATTCCGCGAGTTGAACATCCACCTTGCGCATTGACAACTCGATGCCAGGGGGTCTGATCATTTGCGGCGTGCATCACAAACCCCACCGTTCGCGGGGTGTAGCCTTCGCCAAGAATTTCGGCGATTTGACCGTAAGTCATCACTCTGCCGCGTGGGATCGAGCGAACGATGCGAAACACGCGCTCCTGGTAGTCACTGCCGGATCTGCTGGTCATGCCGCGTTATACGATTCACCTGGCATCTGAGTCTATTAAAGTTCGCAAGACCACTCGGGCTGGCGCGCCGTCGCCAGTGCTTCCCTCGAATTTTAGTGGAAGACAAATCAGCTCATATTGCCCGGCGGGCACGGCCCTTAAATCCAGGCCTTCAAGAATCACTACGCCGCGCGAAAGCAAGTGACGGTGGGTCGCGAATTCCTTTGACTCAAATTGCTCAACGGACAAATAGTCGATCCCTACCAGCTTGACACCCCAGTCGACCAGGATTTTCGCAGCCGCTGGATCCAGATAAGTGTAATCCTCGCGAAATCCATCTTCCGGGTGGTTCCAAAAAGCAGAGTTGCGAGTTTTGAAGAGGAGCCTTTGCGACTCTCGACGGCAATGTGTGGCGACAAAATCCGCATCGATGACTCTTCTGTCATTTCCTACTTCAACTACTTCAACCTCGCCGATAAGACTGTCGAGCGGCAACGCATCTACGGTTGCGCCACCTTCGATAAAATGTGCTGGAGCGTCAACGTGTGTGCCCGAATGCACGCCAAAGTGCATAAAGGAAACGTTTGCATTATCACCTTTTGCGAAGGTCTTCCATTCCTCGATCCTGATTCCGGGATCACCGGGATATGTTGGCGTGGCGGCGGAAAGAGCCACGCTGACGTCATAGATTTTCATCATGGCAATTGGGACCTCGACACTGTATACAATCTGCGGAGTTTTCGAAAGATAGTTTGCGATATTAGCCGCGACTTCGATAGCATCAAGCGTCTTGAAAAAAATTCCCGGGGGAAAATCATTACTTCCAGCAGTTCGAAAAAGCCGCGGGTCGCCGCGTCCAGTTATCTAAACTCCGCACCGTTGATCTGGAGCTTTCAACACGGCTCGTTGAGCGATGCGGTGCAACTGGTCACTGATGCGGCGCCAGCTCGTTGTGCCGACTTGCTATCACGCGGAGAGGTTGAGGCCGCACTAGTTCCAGTGATCGAATATCAGCGCAACCCCGATATCCAAATCGTGCCAGACGTGTGTGTCGGCTCGCATTCAGATGTTCGCAGCGTTGTGCTGGTAAGCAAGTACGACGAGCTAAAAAGAATCCGCAAAGTAGCGCTCGACGTTTCGTCGCGGACGTCGCAGGCGCTGGTGCGGATCATCTTTCGCGAGTTTCTTGGATTCGAACCCGAGTGGGAAGCATCGAGCCCGGATGTGCGTGTCATGTTGCAGAGCAATGATGCAGCGCTCGTAATCGGAGATCCGGGGATGACCATACCTCGTGATGATCTTCAAGTGTTTGATCTTGCTGGTCTGTGGCGAAGCTTCACCGGTACAGGTTTTGTGTTTGCAATGTGGATGGTGGCTGCCGGCGGCGCGCGGACCGTAAACGTAGCGGATTTCGCGGGAGCTCGGAATGAGGGGTTGCAACAAATTGAGCGCATCGTCGACCAGTTCGAGACGCAACTGTCTCTTTCCCGCGAAGAAATGAGAAGTTATCTGACTAACAACATAACTTTTCAGATTGACGACGATCTCGCGAAAGGTATGCAGTTGTATTTTGAATTAGCCGCAAAACATCAGTTGATCGAAACTAACAAACCGTTACAGTTCGTTACTTCATGAACCTCCGTATGTTCGGTAATGCAATCCTTTTCATCGTCTTCGTTTTGTCTGCGCCGCACATGTATTCGCAGAACGCCCGGCCTACCTGAAGGTACGTGGGACAACGACATTGGTCATAGCTCCTGGGCTTTGACGCTTCGGCCCGGGGACTGGAAGATGCTATCTCTCTGGTAGTCAATCGGTGAGGATCTCAAATCTGTGGTCCAGGACATTTCGTCGAGCGGCAGGGAAGGCTTTTATCACGATTATGATTCCAGACAAGACAAGCCGTTGCCGCCCATTAGCACTGGAATCAAGCTTACCACCTGCCCATGACAGAGGATGACCTGCCCTGATAAACGCATTTTGCTTATTGACCAGCTAAACAATAAACTAAAGCTATGCCCAGAGAGATTCAGAGCATTTTGGACAAGGCCCTGACGGGCACGCGCCTGACAGCGGACGATTGCACCGCGCTCCTCGAATCAAACGACATTGCCCCCATCGGTGCCGCCGCCGACCTAATCCGCCAGCGAAGGCATCCCGAAAACGTCGTCACGTACATCATCGACCGCAACATCAATTACACAAACGTTTGCAACGTAGTCTGCACCTTCTGTGCTTTTTATCGACGGCCTGGGGCGCCTGACACTTACGTCCGAACGATTGATGAAATCTGCGCGAAGATAGATGAGACAATTTCCCTGGGCGGCACCGGTGTCCTGATGCAGGGAGGTTTACATCCGGATTTCGGAATTGAGTGGTATGAAGATCTACTCCGCACGCTGCACGCTAAGTACCCGGATTTCCAACTTCATTGTTTCTCACCTCCCGAAATTCACAACATTCATTTGATCTCCGGCCTCGATTACGAAACGATCATGCAGCGGTTGAAAGATGCCGGTCTGTACAGCTTGCCTGGCGGCGGCGGCGAGATTCTTGATGATGAAGTACGCAAGCGCGTCTCGACGAAATGCACAACTGATGAATGGTTGGCGGTGATGCGCGCAGTCCATCAAGTCGGACTTCGATCGACGGCGACCATGATGTTTGGAATTGGCGACAACGTGACGCACCGCGTCCGTCATTTGATACGGGTTCGCGATCTGCAGGATGAAACTGGCGGCTTCACTGCTTTCATTCCCTGGACTTTTCAGCGAGAGAACACGGCGCTCGGCCGGAAAATCAAAGAGGAACTGACAGGCGTTGATTATCTGAAAATGCTTTCCGTATCGCGGCTGTTTCTCGACAACATTGAAAACATTCAATCGTCGTGGCTGACGCAGGGACTAAAACTGGGTCAGGTTGCGCTACGCTTCGGCGCCAATGACATGGGCTCGATCATGATCGAAGAGAACGTTGTTTCGGCAGCCGGCGCTCACAACCGCGCTGACGAACAAATGCTTCGTTACCTGATTCGTGAGGCCGGTTTTATCCCGCAGCAGCGTGACATCCTTTACGTTCCGGTCAATCGCGATCAGCCAGCAAACGATGGCGTTTCGCAGTCCACACCGCTGCGTGAGTTAACTGTAATGATTGCGGACTAACTCCCGAGGTTCCGCTGGACAGCAGTTGCTGGCCAAACATTCATGCCCGCGCCCGACTAGAATCAACTCAAACTTTTCCCGGAGAGATTGTCTATGTCTTATCGAAACTTTCTCATCAGCGTGACCGCGATGGTTTTGTTGTTCACCTTCCCAGCAAAGTCGCAACAGTCTTTACGCGGATTAGATGAGGAAGCGGCGGCGGCAGTTCGAAAGAAGGCGATTGCTTTGCTGGAGTCGGTTGCGACGCAGGTTGATGGCTTACGTTCTGCTGAAAACCGTGCACGTATTGGATCAAATCTCGGCGCGCTGCTTTGGACTCACGATGAGAAGCGTGCGCGCAGTCTCTTCGCGGCAGTCGAACAGGACATTAAAGCTGGTTTCCTCGACACTGATACGGATCCTGAAACAGGCAACCACACGCTGATGGTCTTTTGGCAGTTGCGAAAAGACACCCTTGAGCGTATAGCACAACACGACCCGGATTTTGCGCTGGAGTTTTTGCGAACTACTCAGCCTCCCGCCCACATTCAACTGCCTTACAATCTGCAGGATGCGGAGAAATCTCTCGAGTTGCGTCTGGCCAGCCAGATTGTCGCGAAGAATCCCGCGCTGGCGCTGAAACTTGGCCGCCAGTCGCTGGCGAAGGGCTTTTCTCCCGAACTCTCGACATCTCTGTCGCGGCTAAGATGGAAAGACAGGGCGGCGACGATGAGCCTGGCCGAAGCAATTGTTGACAAGCTTAAGACTGCGAATTTGGCGCAAGATGAAGGGGCAATTGACATCGCGTTATACATCGCCCACTCATTTGAGCCGCCGGAGGTTGCCGAGCAAACTTATCGCGAGCTGCTGGGTCTGCTGGCTGGCGCTATGACAAATAACTGCTCGGAAGAGGAAACTCAAAACGCTCCGTACATTTGCTTCCGAATCGGTTCCGTGTTTTCGAAGCTTGAGGGGTACTTCGGCCAGCGTGCAATCTCACTGCGGCGTTTTGCCAGGGATGAGCCAAAGGAAGCCGTTCGAGAAATGCCGCCACAAGTAAGAGAGATCGTTGAGAACGGAACGATTAATGAAATGCTTGCGCTGGCAGTAAAGCATCCAGACTTGCAACAACAGCTTTACTGGAAGGCCATGATGAAAGCGCAAGCATCCGGCGATGTAACCCTGGCTCGGAAAATCGCCTCCGAGATTTCCGACGAAGAGCTGCGAGGCTACATGCTCGGGCATATAGATCGTGAAAAAGATGCGCGGTCAGCGGACCCGACGAAGCTTAGCGCCATTCAACAGGAACTCAGTCGCCTGCCCAACAACGACGAGCGGATCCAATTTCTTCTTGAGAGAGCGTTTTATATTGGTGGAAACGATCGGAAGGCGGCATTGGGCCTTCTTAGTCAGGCCGGTCAGATTTTGGATTCAACCAAGTCAGGGCGGGCGCAGCTCGAGGGGCAGATCGTGTTGGCTATGATGTATTGTTCCTTGAAGAGCGATCGTGGCTTTGCAATCATGGAATGGTTGATCCCAAAATTCAATGAGCTGGTGGCAGCATCAGCAACGCTCGATGGTTTCGGGCACGACTACATCCGGGACGGCGAGTGGAACATGAGCGGCGAAGGAGAGGTGGGCAGGCTGCTGAACGCAGTGGCGGAAAATGCCGGATTCTTTGCCGCTCAGGATTTTGATCGCTCGGTAAATTTGGCTGGACAAATGGAGCGGCCCGAATTGCGGCTGATGGCAAAACTAAAGATCGCGCAAGGCGTGCTGGCAAGCCAGCCGAACGCGGCCCGGATGTTTCATTCCCCTGCATTCGCCCGTTGATTTCTTGTCATGACTGCCTCGACCCGCACGGTCTCCACTCTCCTGTTCGATTGGGATGGAACAGTTGTCGATTCCGCCCAACTCGGCCTCACAGCTTATGAAAAAGCATTCGCTGAACTCGGTATTCCATTTGATCACGACACCTATCGTTTGGTCTATTCGCCGAATTGGCTCTCCGTTTACGAAGGCCTAGGGCTGCCGAAAGAACACTGGCAACGTGCCGATGATCTCTGGACACACCACTACGGTCAACTAACTGCAGGGCTGATTGAAGGCGCAGGAGAGACGCTCGTTCAACTACGCGAAAAAGGCTACCGGATGGGAGTCGTTAGTAGCGGGAACGATTGTCGAGTTAATCGGGAGATTGATGAATTAGGGTTGTCCGGCTTCTTTGAAGTCGTCATTTGCCACGAACAGATCAGTAATCGTAAGCCGCATCCTGAAGGTTTGGAGATCGCAATGCGCGTACTCGGAAGTGCGAAAAACGATGTTGGCTATGTTGGCGACACTCCCGAAGACATTGAAATGGGCAAAGGCGCAGGCGTCTTAACCATAGGAGTGCGTAGCGATTACCCGACCAGTTGGAAACTGGAACTCGCGCAGCCTGACCTTCTAATCGAATCGCTCACCGAACTAACAGATCACTTCTAGGCGGAAACTTCTCACTCAAATCGACTGCAAAGCTGGAAGCCTGCCGCTAATCAGCGTCTCATATCCCTAAAGTTAGACCACTTGAAGACCGGCGCAGTTGAAGCGTCGAAGGGGTGACTGTTGAAGAAACGTCATGTGGCTGGAAGTCTGTCTGCCTTACTCGTCGTCGCGAGTTTTCTATTCTGCGCTTCGGCCGCGTACGCGCAGGAATCATCTGAGCAAATTACCCGGCTTAAAAAGGGAGTCGTGATAGTGACGACCTTCGACGACCGCGGTAAGCCTCTCCTGCAGGGCAGTGGCTTCTTCATTGATTCTGATCAGGTGGCCACAAACTTCCATGTCATAAAAAACGCGAGCCAGATCCGAATCGAAAGTTTCAACCGGATGGTTTCGACTGTCAGTGTTGTCCTCGCTACTGACGAGAAAAGCGATCTGGCCCTGCTGCGTTTGAGCGCTCCGTCACCGCAAACAACAGTCTTGTCATTAAAGACCAGGGCAACGGCTGAAGGTGACTCAGTTACTGTGATTAGCAATCCGCAGAATTCTCAATGGAAGGTCACACGCGGCTCAACTGGGCTGCTCTGGGAATTTCAGGGACTTGGAGAACGCTTGCAAATCTCAGCGCCGATTTCTCCAGGTAGTAGTGGCGGACCGGTGCTGGATGCAGATGGTGAGGTGGTTGGCATCGCCTCGATGTATTTCAACAGCATCGAGAATCTGAGCTTTGCAGTACCCGTTGCGCGACTGCAGGCGCTGCAACTCAAGGCTCTAAATGTGCGCGCCCGTCTCAGTAGTGCCGCGCTCGACTAAACCCACAAAGCCTCCAAAGCGGAAGCCCGACCATTTCGGGAGTGCTAAGGAGTTGTTCGCAATCCCTTCCCGATTGAGCGTCTTTTTCGATGCTTTCCCAACATTATCAATCGCCGTCGGTGTCATGAACCTGCGTTTTGATCTCGCTTGTGGTAAAAGCGGATCTGCCATGACTGATACAAACGCAGGAACGACGCTGTTAGATATTGTTGACGGCCGGCGCGGTCACTTCAAACTTGAGTCAGGACACCACAGTTCACTGTGGCTGGATCTCGACGCGCTGTTCGCGAATCCGCGCCAGGTTGCTCCTTTAGTCAACGCACTTGCGAATGCGTTGCGCCCGCATGATGTCTCGGTAGTGTGCGGACCGCTGCTTGGCGGCGCCTTTCTCGCGCAACTCGTCGCCCATGCACTCGACCTGAGGTTTTGTTTTACGGAGAGAATGTTGCCGACAGACAATTCCGGATTGTATCCCGCGCGCTACCAGTTACCCTCAGCATTTGCCAGAAGCATCACTGGAAAACGAGTGGCAATGGTTGACGATGTGATGAGCGCGGGCTCTGCGCTTCGAGGTACGTTTTTAGAACTTCAAGACTGCTCCGCAAAGCCCGCGGTTGCCGGGGCGCTGCTGGTGCTTGGCAAAACTGGTTTGGACTTCTTTGCTAAACAAAGCGTGCCGGTTGAAGCTGTCGCGAAGGAAGACTACGATCTTTGGTTACCAGCGGAATGCCCGCATTGCCAGGCGGGCGTGAAGCTCGAAGATGTAGCGGCCTGACTGCACAGACGTGGTAACGCCGCAAATCTCTGTCAGCAACCAACGAGAAGGTCAACAAGAAAATGTGCGGACGCTTTACCCTTAGAACGCCGCGTAGGTTTAAAGACTTGAGCTCTGATCTGCCTCCAGCCACACTTGTTCCCCGATTTAACATCGCACCAAGCCAGGACATTCTCGCTGTCATTGGATCTGAAGACGAGCGCCGGCTGAGGGCCTTTGTCTGGGGGCTGGTTCCTTCATGGAGCGGCGAGCCGAAAGGAATCATCAATGCCCGATCCGAAACGCTTGAAACTAAGCCGAGCTTTAGCGAGTCGTTTCAGCGGCGTCGTTGCCTGATACCAGCCGATGGATTTTACGAATGGCAGCGTCGGGGTAAATCTAAACAACCCTTCTACTTTCAACTGCAGGACGAATCTCAATTTGCCTTTGCGGGCATCTGGGACGAATGGAAAAAAGGGGGCGTGTCGATCATGTCGTGCGCCATCATCACGACTGCGCCAAACGAACTATTGGCCACGATTCATGACCGCATGCCCGTCATGCTGACGCCCGACGCACAAGACAAATGGCTGCGCGATAGTGGACCCGATGAGCTGATGACGCTTTTGAGACCATTCCCTGCCGAGGCGATGAAGAGTTGCCCGGTGAGCAAACAGGTAAATCATGCGCAGATCGAGGAACCGTCGTTGGTGGAACCGGTGGTGCGGATAGCGGAACCTGAAAACCTGACGCTCTTCTGATCTATTATTTGAGCACGCGTTTGCGAAGACCATGAGGATCGTTTCCATCAACGTCTGCCGACCCCGCCTCGTCATGTGGAACGGCCAAAGTGTTTCGACCGGGATTTACAAAAAGCCTGTAGCAGGACCCGTGATGTTGCGCACCCTCAACCTTGACGGCGATCGACAAGCTGATCTGAATGTTCACGGTGGTCCAACCAAGGCTGCTTATGCCTACCCCATGGAACACTATGACTTCTGGCGCCGGGAATTTCCCGAGATGGAACTGCCGTGGGGAATGTTTGGAGAAAATATTACACTCGAAGGTTTGGACGAGGCAGGCGTAAACATCGGCGACAGCTTTCGTTTAGGCGGAGCGGATGTAGTGGTCTCTGAACCTCGCATGCCGTGCTTCAAACTCGGAATCAAGTTTGGGCGCGCGGATATATTGCGGAGATTTCTCGCCAGCGGCCGGACCGGATTCTATTTTTCAGTCAAGCGCGAAGGAGTTATCGAAGCGGGCGACGCGATCCAGTTGATTGGGCGCGATCCGAGCAACGTGACCGTAGCAGACATCACCAGCTTATATTCGAGCGACAAGGGCGATGCTGAGCTGAGGCAGCGAGCAATCGCGCTCGAGGCGTTGCCCGAGAGCTGGCGCGAGCATTTCCGCCAACAACTCAGGCGTCAAGTTTGACCTGGTGCTTCCTCTTGAACTCGACTACAACTGGCTGACGCGACGCGGTCTGGTTGCCGCCTGCCCTGATTTGGTTTCCACCGGCTTCTTTGGCGCCTCGGAGACTGTAGGAATTGTCATCAACACGCGTCTGACTTTGTTATTCGAAACGTTATTCGCCGAGTTGCTCGAACGATCAAAGGTCTCGACGCTTTCAGTCGCGCGGATCTGAACTGGCGGAGTCTTCCTGGCGGCGATCGCATTGTTAGTGCGCTCTTCATCGAGCTCTTCTTCGTTCGCACCGAGTTCTTCTTCCTCATTGATTTGCTTGCGGCGCGACGAATTCGCGGCAACCGGAAGATAAGTGGGTGTGCCGAAGCGTCCATTGAGGTCGCGATAGATTCGCCCTGCGACGGCGGCTGGAAAGTGTCCGCGGGCATCGGGACCGCGGGCGATTACCACCACTGCGAGCCGTGGATTCACCGTCGGCGCGTAAGAAGCAAACAACCCAACCCAGGTTCCATTTTCAATACAGGTTCCGGTTTTGCCGGCGACGCTTGCACCTGAGTGGTGCGCTTTGCGACCTGAACCGTAGTTAACGGCTCCGACCATTCCGGGAACCATGGAAGCCAGCGTGTTGCCTGCGATGTTTACCACGCGGCGAACCTTCGGTTTAAAGTGGGCGTCTTCGCGCGAGCCCTGCGAGATACGTGGTGTCAACAACTTGCCACCGTTAGCCATTGCGGAAACGAGAGTCGCGAGTTGGAGCGGAGTGACCTTGAAATCGTCACCATGAGAATAGATTCGGTTTACGGATAATCCGGAACGAAGTGAAGGCACCTGCCCCTTTAATTCGTTTGGCGAATTAATCCCGGTCTTTTCACCGAGTCCGAGCTGGCGCGAATAGGAGATCATTTTATCAAAGCCGACACGACCGCCGACCTGCTGGAAATATTCGTTCTGCGAATAGGCCAGCGCTTTGGTGAGATTCTGATGATTGCTGCTGCCTGACACTTGCTCCATTCCACTCTGATTGATTACGCCTTCGTTAAGTCCAGCTAGTCCGGTTACCAACTTAATTGTCGAGCACGGTTTGAACCCTCGGCGCAAGGCCCACTCCTGATTCACCATCGAATAGACACGACCCGTTTTGGGATCCATTACCACGACTGTTCCCGCGTGATTACCCAGAGCTTTCACGGCCGCGGCGCGGACCTCCATATCTTCTCCCGCGGTGTTGTCTCTCGAAATCATTCCCTGCACTTCGTTTCGGATTGCTTCATCAGCAGCCCGCTGGCGTGCGATCGCGGCAAGTCGGTTCGCTTCAGCTTGACGCCTGGCTTCAGCACGGCGCGCCTCGGCTGCCCGCTGTTCCGCTGCCCGCTGATTTCTCTTAGAGACAGACGACTGCACGGTGTTTCTGGCTGCACGACCGTCAGAAGCCAACGGTTTCTCCTGCGGATGTCGGTTGACGGTGCCGTTGTTTTTGGAATTGAGTTTCAGTGAGTTTGGCGCTGGCTTGAGGTCGCGACTTGTCTTACTCGATGCCTGCCGACCGTCACGACGAGTAGTCTCCCCGCGCTTGGCGCTGGTGTTCACTTCGCGCACGGTGCGCTTGCCAGTCTGCTGGGCGTTCGTCGCCCGAGCTTTGGTTTCACTTTTTGACGCGGGCTTCGCGCTGGATTTTGAAGGTTGGGCTTTGGGCCGAGCCTTTCCCGGAGCTGATTTCGCGGAGACTGTCGCCAGCATGGCTGAAGAGACGACGAAAGCAAACAAAACGGAGAGCAGAAGATTTGTTTTGAGGTGGTTGTGCTGTGGCAGGTTCATGATGTTCTCGATTCTGACTTGAGTTGGGAGTCGCGCTTTTGAGCGCGGCCGGGGTGGCAAGAGGGGAGCAAGAAAAAAGTTACTAGCCGCCTGCTGGTCAGTGGGACGCAGCCGGGTTTGACGTTCCAAAAACAGTTGCAGGATCAATGCGCAACCGGACCCTTGTTGCGGCTGAGGGGAGACCGGTGTTCCCTCGATAAAATTCCAGATGTGAATGCTTGTATGTAGCTACTGAGCCGCCGCGGCCGCCGATACTTCCAATGCGGACGCGTGCACCTTCTGGAGTCAGACTAAAATTGGCGACGTGAAAGACGACCAGGGTCACGTCCGTTAGATTTCCCAGGTTGGGATAGAAAAATGCGACGGCAGCGTCGGTTGGAGTTGGCTCGACACTGTGGGAGGTAAAGCCGGCAGGGACGTATAAACCTAAATCGCCAGTGCCATCGGCGCTGCCGTAAAGATGCATCGCATAGGACAGATGTCCACGCCTGACCACGCCGTCATCACCAACCAGATCACCGCGATACAAGGGATACTGTTGGCCTAAGCCGACAGGTTCAAATCCGTTTGCTGCAGCCCTTGCGCCTGGGCCGCCAAAGATATTGGCCAGGGTTGAATCAGATGCCGCCATTTCCTCGGTGTAAGTAGGAGTGACTGCATTGGTGGGTACACGCTTACTAGCAACCGGACGAGCATGAGCGAAGTTAACGTCACGGGCGTCAACCCTCGTCTCGTTATCGATGGCCCAGGTCTTCTTCCTTTTCGCTTCCGGCCCCCACGTCTGAGTGATGGAACTCAAATAATCCTTCGTGTAACTAAAGCGAACCGTTCGACCCGATAGGTCGGTGATGGTCGCGAGTGAGGACGCTTTGGTGTAAGCGAAGTCTATGACTATTCCGGCCCGGTCTCTGATTTGGCGACAATGAAGTTCGCCGTCATTGAGGTGCGAGAAAGTGTAAACAGTCCCCTCGTTTGTGGTGATTAGTTTGGTGTTGCCGAGGCTTGTAAAGCGAAGGCTTGAGTCGTTCGTAATTTGAATGAGGGTTTCATCGCCTTTGCCAGGTAAGTCGATGAACTTCGCGCCTTTCCCTTCGGACATCACCATCAAAATGTATTTTTCCGCCTGCGCGTTGTAGTAGAGGGATTGAAAAACCGGAAACTGAAACTGATCCATTGAATAAGTCAGTGAGAGGTCGACTCCAACACCTAAGTGATCAGGTAGCGTGATCAAAGGAAGATTGACGTCGTTAATATTCCACTGGTAATTGGCTCTCAATTGCTTTGCTGTTAGCGAGGCTTCATTCTCAACGAGATTTCCAGCGTGTGCTTCGGTGATAGGGAAAACGCTCGGCAATCTTTCCACGACTGGCGTCAACGCCATTAGCATGAATGTGGAGACAACGAGCGCGGGAATCGTTGAGCGGCGTAGGATCTGAAGGACGTGGGTTACAAGGCGGAGGGTCATAGCGTTGGGTCGTAATTGAATAAGGAGAGAGAGCCCGGCTGCCGGCTGTTTATGACTAGTCAATAAACGGGAATGTGCGCCGCTTAGGTGGAGCGCTTTGTGCCGAAGTCCAGCATCAGAGCTGACACTGGAACCGCGAATTTGTTATCGACTAGCGTTGAAAGGGTGGCGCAAAGGCGTGCGCCACTCGCACTCGCTTTGGCAAGCACCGTGCCGCCTCAGGATGAGAGCTTTTCACACATGATGAGTTAGCAGGTTTTGCTTTTGTAAATGCTTTTGGCACACGTAGTGCCACTGACTAGAGTCGCCGCTTTAGAGACAGAAAGCGGGAGAAGGTGAGGTCTTTAGCCCAGGCAAAAAGCTGGAACACGAACTGTTTCGCCGCAACCTTCAGTGGTTCGAAAGTATTCGTAGATCTGGAGCCGAGATTGGAAATATATTTTTTATTTCCAGGAACTAATTATTAGTCCTTCAGAAATTCAGGAAACAAAATACGGGTCCGCTGCGAACTCTACCAAAGCTCTTGCAATGTGTGACGGCGGAGACTGTGGCAAGGACAAAATTACATACTCCCCGTCAAAAATTACATAGTTCTTCCCAGGCGCTGCGAGCCCTTCGCATTCTCGATCCTATCTCCCATCGGGATCACCATCAGCCAATCAGAGAGTTCCAATGATCAAGGTTCTTGTTGTCGATCACGCCGCCGGATCTCGCCGCGGCATCCGCACGGTACTGCAAGCTGATCGCGTGCCGGGTTTTCAGATCAAATTCGTCAGCTGCTACCGAGACATTATTGAAGCGTTTCGCGCCAATGCGCACGACGTTTGTTTGATCGACTCCGCTAGCGGTAATGGGCTGAGATTATTTATTCAGGGTCGTAGTCTCGGATATGCAGCGCCCGTAATTCTCGTGACCTCAAACGACGCACGTGAAGCTATAAACGCGATTGGCAGCGGCGCTTCAGACTGTTTGATAAGGGATGAACTATCAGCAGCGGGCATCGAAAGGATGATCTGTTCGGTAGTTGAACTGGACAGGGAATTGAATCAACGGGACGAGCGTGCGAGGCGTTACCTTGCCCTGATGGACAATGCAGACGAGATCATCTTCACCCATGACCTCGAGGGAAACTGTACGTCTATGAATCCGGCCGGCGAGCAATTGATTGGCTGTTCGCAGCAACAATGGATGAGTCAAAACGTGTCAGAGTTTATAAGTCCAGATCATCGAGACGTTGCTCAGAAAATTGTGAAGAGGACGCTCGATTCACGGAATCAAACACGTTGCCAGATCGAAGTTGTGTCCCGGCAAGGGCAGTGTGTTCTGGTTGAAGCGCGTTTGCACCTGGTTTATCTCCACGGCAAAGCAGTCGAGGTTCAGTGGGCCGCCAGGCTCCTTAGTTCACGGCAGTCTAATTCAATCTTTCGCTCCACGCATTTTCACGATGCCAGGCAATCAGTTGGTCCCAGAGTTTCCGCCTGAAGTCTGCATCTTCGTTCGATTATTCCAACCGCTCGTCGTACCCGCCCTTAAAGCGCATCCCCGCGCAGGAAGTCAACTCATGAGATCGACGCTACTCACAATTCCACTACTATTGATCTGCTTTGCTATGGTGTCCGGGAAAGAGCCCAAGGCTTCGTCGCCGACGACGATTGCTGGGAGGTGCGCGTCGTCGTTTTGGAAACCAGATTCCAAAGTTGACGTCTATTTTATGCGCGGCCTGTTCACTGCCGATCAGCGGCGCGCGGTATTGGACACGATGCACAACTCCCAGGAGAACGTTCGAACAATTGGATTGGCCGTTACCTTCAACTACGCCGGCGAAACAGATGGATTGATCGATTGTGAGAACTGCCTGACAATCGCGCGCCAAAGTCACGCACATCATCGCAAGGGCCAGACTGTTATCAACTCGCTGCGCCGGAACGCCAGCGGCAACATGATTTCAGCATGGATAGAGATCGATCGGGAGACGAACAGTTCCTCCAGGTTAAGGGAATTTATACGGGAAGCCTTACGCGGCGTTCGCGGAACCAAGGCGCTAGCGAACTGCTCGCGATGAGGCTCTGTCCATGCAAGACACCGCGATAGTTTTGTTCAAAGTAATTGGTAGGTCTTCGCCAAGAACGATTTAGTGTGCTGGTTTTGTCGACTGTTACGACTCGCTGAAAAGCGAAAAGGCGCGACAGTTGTTGAACCGTCGCGCCTAATCTTGTGTGGTCACTGTCCTCACCCCAGCAACCACGCGATGGAAGGATTCACCAACCATCTAGTTGGACTTACTATAACCCTCAAATCTATCGATGGCAAACATGAGCGGATTCTGCATGGTTCTCCGGTCTGTTCCTGCAATTCTGCGCTTCTGGCGTCGAAGGGACGCCCGAGGGCGTGAGCCGTTCATCCAACCGGATGATAGGATGAACCCATCCGTGACTTGCAGCGTACAGGTAATTTAGTGAATAACGTCTCCCAAACGTAAGCAGAAATGACGCCTGATCGCTCCAATAAGGGTTTGATTTATGACTGACTACAAAGAAAAACTCGATGAGTGGCAAAAAACCGCTCGCAGGAAAGCCCGCGAACTCGACGAGAAGTTTGCTATCTCCGATCTGGTTGACGAAGGCGCGCGCGCGGCGGGTGACGCAGCCAAACGTGGTGCTGAGACTCTTTCTTCGGGAGCGGACCGACTTAGAGTGGAAGCCGAACGCCTGGCGGAAAACAGTGAGGTCAAAGACACCGCTCGCCGGGTTGCTGACGAGGCCGTTCGCGGTGCGAAGAAAGCGGGTAACGCGATTAAGGAAGCCACCGGTGAAACAGGTCAGAAGGCCACGAAGAGGGCCGGCGAAGTGATCGACGATGCGAAGGCTTATTACGATCGCGCCTCAAAGGTTTATGACACCGGTGCGAAACTGAGTCGCGCTTCGGGCGCTGCCACCAGCGGAATTCTCAAAGCCCGCGATTGGATCAAAGAGAACCCGGGAAAGGCCGCGGCAGTTTCGTTCTCTCTGGTTCTCGGAATCCGAATGGGCGCGGCCTTTCCCGGCATCGACGCAGTGCTTTTGGGCGCGAGTCCTCATTGGCTCACTCACTCGGCGTTGCCGATCTTTGGCGTTCGGAAGTTAAGTGAAAAGTTTGATGCGTACCTGCGCAAACAGGAAGCACTAATCGCTGCGGGCCAACTCGATGAGGCGGAGCAAAAACGCGTCGAGTTTCAACGCAACATGACTAAGTATGTAGGCGCACCGTTGCTGGGGGCATTCAGTTGCGCGGCCGGCGCGGTAATGTTCGCGCAAATACTTCAACCCGCCAGTGTGGCGGGCGCTCCCGTCAGTTGGGTGTTAGGCGGGAATCCTTTCCTTGGCGGCGTGTGGCTCTTTGCCAATGGCGTGATTTGTTTCCATGAAGGATACAAGTTCTTCATGATCGCGCTGGCAGACCAGGAAGAAGTCGCGAAGGTTGTGCGTGAGATCAAAGGTCTCTTGCCAGCGACTACCGGGTAGGAACCACGAACATGTATTCCCATCTTTTGATTAAGTCATCGTGATTGGGAAAGGAACGAAGGAGAGGGCGAAAACAATCAAGGTAATTACCGCAACGGCGATGCGCTTGTTTCCCAGCGGCTCCCAGGTCTGCGGCGCCGGATGTCGCACCTTCAACATCACTGCCAGGAGCACTGTATAAAGAAATCCGCTCGGACTCCCATACCACGCAAATCCAATGATGGCCATCAGCGCCACCGCGATGAACGCGACTCGCCCGAGTACTCTGTGAAGGCGCGCCCCAAACACTGAAAACGTTCCATGTCCGCCGTCGAGTTGGCCCACCGGCATCAGGTTAAGACTCGTCACCAGCAACCCAATCCACGCAGCCATGTAAAACGGATTCGGCATGGCCTCGGTTAGCCGGGCCCCAGTGGCTTTGCCGATAATTTGGATCAGCAGAGGATCGTTGAAGATGATTAACGACTCGCCGGCTTGCGGCGGCGCATCATTGAGATTAAGAATTCCCCCAACAGCGAATGGCAACAGAGCCACGAATCCTGCCAGTGGGCCCGCCAGTCCAATATCAAAAAGCGCGCGACGCGACGGTATCGGCGACTTCATTTTTATAAACGCCCCAAACGTACCCGCCAGAAACAAAGGTGGCGCCGGAATAAAAAAAGGCAGAGTAGCGTCGACGCCGTAGTAGCGACAGGCGAGGTAATGTCCCATCTCGTGGGCGGTGAGTATTGTCAGGAGTGCCAGCGAGAACCGCAGGCCGTCAAAAAGAATCGCCGGATGGGCAATCGCAAATGCAGTTAACGCCGCCACGATGCGCAAGTAGTAGTCTGGAATATAAAAGAGATAACTGAGGATCCCGGAAAGCGCCGGTTCTGGAACTTCGATCTCCGGAGCCGAGATTACGATTCCAGCAAACGTCGTAGAGATCAGAGTGATAAGAAAAAGCGCTGAGTGGCGCGTTAACTCGCGCCTGCCAGGCCAGGCTACGGTGCGTTGGCCGCGAGTTCCCCGGCGAAGCGGTTCGGCTAGTTGAAATGGCTCAGACACTTATTAATCTTCACAACTTGAGGCCAGCGTCGGGATCCCCGACCTGGCCTCGCACTTTTTTCCAGATTGTTTACAACCTAAGCGTCAAAGTCTTCCGGATCAGATTTAGCCTCAGCAGCTGGTTGCACCTCATCACTAACCTGCAGATCTTTGCCCGGCTTGAAGCGAATGGTTTTGCCTGACGGAATCGCTACTTCCTCGCCCGTGCGTGGATTGCGGCCGACGCCGCGCTTTCTGGGCTTAACTACGAAGACGCCAAAGCCGCGCAGCTCGATCCGTTCCCCGCGGGTGAGCGCTTCTTTCATTGAGTGGAAAAGGGCATCCACCGCTTGCTCCGCCCTCATCTTAGGAACGCCTGTTTTTTCGGCCACCCGGTTAATGATATCCAATTTGATCACGGCTTATGCCTCCCTTTCGCGTCTCCTGAAAGACTTCGGCTGAGTCGGCGAATGCAGGAAGGGATGATAGAGACGCGTTACGAAGACTGTCAACCTTGCTGCAATCACCCGGTCAGATGGACGACGGCGGAAGGATTAGTCCAAAGAGTAGAGCTTTGACAAGCAACCACTCGAAAGCTAACCTCAAGAGTTGCGATTGACTGGAGATTTTTGGAATTGGTGTGAGCTGAGCCGTTGCGAAGTTTCGAGGCCGCGAGAAGTTAACGAAAGATGTTTGGAATCAGAACCCGTCGTCCGCCTCCGTTTGGGGACGTGCATGTTGACGACGACAAAGACATTCAAATTCACCGGCCGGAGCAGGCTTCGCGTCATGGCCTTTGGTCTGAAGGCCGGCTGCTGCTCCGCGACTTGGTGTTTGCGCTGATGATCGCCGCCCTGGTGGTGGTCTTTGTGGTGCAACCAGTAAAAGTTGAAGGCACTTCGATGCTGCCGCGACTGCACGACGGCGAGCGGATCTTCGTTAACAAACTGATCTATTACGACGAGTATCGGTGGGCGCCGAAGGTTGAGCGAGGGGATATCGTCGTTTTCTGGTTTCCCGATGATCCGTCGAAGAGCTATATCAAACGCGTAATTGGATTGCCCGGCGACACCGTCGAAATGCGCGAAGGCGTGGTTCGTGTAAATGGAAGTGCGCTCGATGAAAAATATCTCGATCACAGGTTAAGCTTATCTCCGAGAAGTCAGCCTCCCGTTTACGTTAGACCAGGTTATTACTTTGTCATGGGTGATAATCGCGATAATTCGAGCGACTCGCGCACCTGGGGATTGGTTCCCAAAAAATATGTATATGGTAAGGCATTGTTTCGGTATTGGCCGCTTAGCGCCGCCAGCGTGATTCGCCACGAGGAAATAAAAACTGTGCCCGCGCCACCCGGCAATCAAACAGCTCCTCAGGATCTGCAGTATGAAGAGAGATAGTTTTGTCAGGAAGCTGAGATTTTAAGTTGAACGCTTTCGATTGGTTTAGAATTCTGGGAATGATTTTTTACGCGCCTGCTCGAGGTCTTCGAGAGGTTCGTGATCGGGCACTGCTGGCTCCGGCGGCCCTGGTTGCGCTAATTGCGCATGCGGCTTTCTTCTTCTGTCTTACATGGCTATATCTCGGAGAACTGGCTAACCCTCTCAGGCCTTCCACCATCCTCACCGTAATACTTCAATCAGCCGGTTCTTTGGTTATCATTGCCCTAGTTTTCTGTCCGCTCACGTTGTTTTTGTCGAACCTGTTTGACCGCCGCGCGAGTTTTCGACTTCGTCTTCAGCAAGAGTATGGGCCTCTGGCGGCGACGATGTTCTACGCTCTAACGGCGGCAAGCTTTAGCGCCACGATTCTGACGATCGCCGCCAGTCTAAGTGGCGTGCAACAAGCACTCGCAAACAGAATGGTTGCCTGGATACTAGCGCAACCTCAACCACTTCCTCCTGAAATAAGAACAGCCATCGCGCAGGGACTCCTGAAATCGGAACTTCTTTCTGCGGGGCTTTCAGTGATGGTCCTGCTCGCGATTTTTGCGGTGTGGGCCGTGATTGCTTTGAAAATGGTTGTTAGATTGTCATGGATTCAGTCAATGACTGCGGTAGTCATTAGCGGAATCCTTCTTATTCCAGCGGCCAGGCTGATGCCGATTATCAGCATGGTGCTGGCATCCCCCTTCCTACTGATAATGATTTTCGTTCTGCTCAAAGGGTACTTCTCGGAGATTACGCGCTCGCAACGGGCGCGCGAATCATTCAAGCAAAATCTTGAAGCCGCCACCCTTAATCCCGCAGATGCGTCTGCCCACTACAATCTGGGCCTGATTCATCAACAACGAAATGAGTTTGACGCGGCGCGCGAACGTTTCGAACGCGCGATTCAAATCGACGAAGACGAGATCGACGCGCATTATCAATTGGGCCGAATTGCGCGCCAACAAAAGCGATTTACGGATGCCGTAAGACATTTCGAGCAGGTTGTATCGCGTGATCAAACGCACGCTCAGCACGAAATCTGGCGCGAAGTAGGCTCAACTTACATTGACGCGGGCCAGTTTGAAGATGCCCGCGATGCGCTCGAACGTTTTCTTGAGCATCGTCCGTCTGATCCTGAGGCGCTGTATTTGATGGGCCGTGCGCATGCCGGTTTGGGTCATCGCCGCGAGGCTACGAGTTCGATGCAGGCGTGTATTGATGCGGTGAAGACTGCGCCGGCGTACAAGTATCGTGCTGACAAGCGCTGGCTCAATGAGGCGCAACAGTTTATTAAAAGCAGCCAATAAAACGGTCCAAGGTCCAAAGTCCAAAGTCCAAAGTCAAGAGTCCAAGGTCCAATGTTTAGGGAGAAAGGCTAGTTTAGTTACCAGGAGGTTGGACGTTCGACGTTCGACGTTGGACATTGCACTTTGGACAATAATCAGATGCCGGTAAAAAACCAAAACCCTGCGTTACTAGCCCTCGAAGACGGCCGCGTGTTCCGCGGACGTTCATGGGCCGCCGAGGGCGAAGCTTGCGGCGAGATGGTCTTCAACACGTCGATGACTGGTTATCAGGAAGTGCTTACGGATCCTTCCTATGCCGGGCAGATTGTGTGCATGACCTATCCGCTGATCGGAAACTATGGCGTCAACAGTGACGATGCCGAATCCGATCGCCCGTGGGTGGAAGGTTTTGTTGTGCGCGAAGCCAGCCGCGTGGCTTCTAATTGGCGGTCACAGGAGAGTCTCGATGATTATTTGAAACGATGGAAGATTGTGGCTCTCGAGGGAATAGACACGCGCGCGCTGGTTCGCCACATTCGTGATAAGGGCGCGATGCGCGCTTGCATTTCTACAGTCGATTTGGATGAGCAGAGCTTGATTGAGAAGGCCCGTCAGTCGCCCTCAATGGAAAACCGCGAACTGGCAACTTTAGTGACTACCAAAGAAAGATATGAAATCGTGCCGGAAGGTAATGAACAGTTTCATGTCGTTTGTTACGACTTTGGGGTCAAGCGAAACTCCTTGCGTGAACTAGCGCGGTTGGGTTGTCGCGTGACCGTGGTTCCAGCGTCAACGCCGGCAGCTGAAGTTCTCGCTCTACACCCTGACGGAATCTTTCTTTCCAACGGCCCTGGCGATCCGGCTTCAATGAAAAAAGAGGTGGAGCAAATCCGTCAAATAGCCGAGTCGCAGACGCCAACATTCGGGATTTGCTTCGGCCACCAATTACTCGGCCGGGCCTTCGGCGGTGAAACCTTTAAACTGGTTTTTGGGCATCGCGGGGGCAACCAGCCGGTGAAAGACCTGCGGCATGGCGGGGTTGAAATCACTTCACACAATCACGGGTTCGCAGTGTTGGCTGAGAGTCTGCCGGAGAATGTCGAAGTTACTCACGTCAATCTCAATGATCGCTGCGTCGAAGGCATGCGTCACAAGACACTTCCGATATTCTCAGTTCAGTATCATCCCGAAGCAGCGCCTGGCCCCCACGATGCGGCGCATCATTTTCAACGATTCATTGCTTTGATGGAAAGAGTCTCCAATAACCTCGGATCTCGGCTATGACGTTTCCAGAGGGGGCCAAAAGATTCTACCAAAGTGCTGTTTATCATTCATGTGAAGTGGCATTGCCAGGTTCGATTGCTAGTGATAAAACAAGAAAGGATGTCGACCGAACCAAAAACAGTTGAAGGAGTCTTTCGCAACGGCAGGATCGAGTTGTCTGAGACTCCGCTTAACGTGGATGAATCAAGGGTCATAGTGACGTTCTTGCCTCAAAGCGCCGTTAATCTTTCAGAGCGAGGGATAGACGAAGCCGAAGCTGCCAACTTGCGCATAAGGCTGAACACCTTTGCCGAAGATTGGGACCTTCCAGAAAATGGAAGCTTATGATGCCCTTTAAGCGCGGCGATGTCGTGCTCGTCCTCTTCCTGATTCGAATCTTCGTACCGCCAAGCGCCGTCCGGCACTCATAGTTCAAGCAGACAACCTGAATACGGGCCTAAGGCAAACGATCGTCGCAATGGTCACGAGCAACATGTCGCGTGCCGATCACTCGAGTCGCGTAAGCCTTCTCCTAAGCTCTTCGGCTGGGCGAGAAGCTCGTATTCTAATGGACTCTGTCGTGATGGCTGACAACCTGGCGACGGTGCGGGAGAATGAAATTGACAGGCGTTTGGGTAGCCTAAATGATATGACGGATGTAGATGCAGCGCTTCGATTGACCCTTGGTCTTTAGTTCGGAGTCTAGGAACTGTTAAGGGAGGCTCAGTCGTCCTCGTCAGGCATTTTCAGTTCGCCAGTTGTAAGGTCCGGTCGCTCGCGGACCATGTCTTCAGGCGTGGTGTTGGCGTCTGGATGCTTTGGATGTTCTTCAAGTTCCAGGTCAGTCAACAATTCGGCGGCGAGTGGCGCAGTAACTTCAATGGGCGTGGGTTCCAGGATGTCCGCGAGCCCTTCACTGCCGCGATGTTCGAGCCAGTGACGATAGCTGACCGTAAGGATCGCCACCACCGGAATTGCCAGAAAAATTCCCGCCACGCCTGCCAATTCCGCGCCCGAGAGTAAAGCGATGATTACCGCCAGCGGATGAAGGTGGATGCCCTGCCCAATCAGACGGGGATAGACTGCGTAATCCTGAACGATGCGCAGCACCACCAGAAACACAATTACCATCAACGCGGAAAATGGCCCCGCATGAAGCATGGCCAGAATTGCCGCGACTACAGCAATCATTAGTGGTCCCACCAGGGGCACAAACTCAAAGACCCCTGCAATCAAGCCCAGCACCAGCGGGCTCGGAAGGCCCAGCAACGTGAAACCAATTGCGCAAATTATCCCGATGAAAAGACAAGCAGTAAGTTGGGCGCGAATGTAAGCGGCGAGCGTGCTGTTCACGTCCTGAAAGAATTCGTCTCCCCGCCAGCGCCAGCGCCCGCGAGGAAGCATCTGCAGAGCTGATCGTCGAAAGGTGTCGACGTCTTTCAAGAGGAAAAAACTCAGGACCGGAATGATGATTAGCCAGGGGATGTAGGCCAACCAGCCCACCATGCCTGTCAGCACCGAACTGACCGTATGGCTGACGCTATCAATTATGCCGGGGATGGCCCCATTGATGGCGTCGAGCAGGGGACCAGGCATCCGGTGCGCGCGGAAATATGCAACCAGCCCCTGCATTTTCCCACCCACCGTGTTCCAGTAACTTCGCGCCTGTTCGGTAAACTCTGGAAATTGATTTCCGAGCCTCGGGGCCAAAAAATAAATTCCCAGTACGATCACGGCGACGATGATTACGTAGGAAAGCGCAATCGCGAGCGTCCGTGGAATAGCCAGCTGCTTTCCGGAAATCTTTACTGGCCGGCTAAGGAATTCGACAAGGGGGGCCACGAAGTAGGCAAAGAAAATCGAGAGGATTAGCAGTAGAATAACGCCAGTTAGCTTAATCAGAATCCACAGCGTTACCGCCACCACGAGAATTATCAGGATTATGCGGAGCACAGCGCGTGTCTGCGGCCAACTGGCCTCGACGGCGGATCTCGCTGCGGCACGCGCCGCGTCTTTCGTTTCCTGGTTGCTCACGTTTCGACGCTTACCTAGTTATACAGTCGGGCGATAATGCGGCCGATGGCAATCTGTTCGGTCGGCGTAATCGTTCGAAACTCCACTCCAAACGTGTCCGGCGTCGCATGATGTACCACTTCACCATGCAGTGACAAAGCGTCTTCCTGGCCCAGAAGCAACAATCCAAGTTGATCGCCGACTCTGACGTTTGGGCAGGCGGGAAGATTTGAGACACGCAAACCACCAAGGCTGATATCAGAGGGTTCGCCGAGGCCGATGGATTCCTCAAGACTCTCGTCTTCGATTGCCAGTGTCAAACGCGTGCTGACGTGATACCTCGGATACTTTCTTCGTTCGTGATCGGGCAGAGTTATAGGGGCGCTCATCGTCACGTCCTTTCAGTTTGCTGGTTCGTCAAATTCGTCTTCATCGTCGTCATCATCAGTGGCGACCGGTTTGGGAGCAACTGCTTTCGGTTTTGCCGGTTCCCAGATCAAGCCTTTCCATTCCTCGGTAGCTCCAAGAAGTTGCAGCGCCGCCAGCGGATGTCCCGGGTTTCTCTCGATGCGCAGCACTTCGGCGATAACATTTAGCTTTTGTCCATCCTCGCCCTGGACCTCCAAACGCACGCGACTGCCAACGTCGGGCAGCTTTTTGGGGAGGTGGACCAGAGTGCCTTCCGGGCCCACGTCCTCAGTTGTACCTTCGGACACGATGTGAAAACCTTCCGGTCCATCCCATTCGGCGCGCACTTCGAATGAGACTAAATAGCGTGGGCCTGAACGGTGTTCAGATTCCATTTGGCGAGACATTTTTAAAAACTCCTGTTGGGCAAGAAGAACATTAGGTTCGATCAAAATTCCGCGAGGGGCGTGTCAGCGCTGGGATCGCTGGTAGAACGCCCGGTCGAGCAGGGGAGTTTATATTGTTTATTGGAAAATTAGCAGTGATTTTTTAAATAGGACAGGCATTCCCGCCTGTCTCTCTTCATCCGCCAGGGACGGACAGGCAGGAATGCCTGTCCTACTTCACTACTCTTCGTCGCTCCGCAGCTTTTCCAGGACGGAGAAATCTTCGAGCGTCGTAACATCCCCGGCGACAGATCCGCTCGTAGCAATCTCGCGCAGCAGTCGGCGCATGATTTTTCCTGAGCGAGTTTTCGGCAGGGCATCTGTGAACCTGAGCTCGTCAGGTCGAGCGAGGGCTCCGATTTCTTTCGTTACGTGTGCCCGCAGTTCCTCGTTCAGTCGCGGTGTTGCCTCGCGGGAGCCCTCCAGTGTTACAAAAGCAACGATCGCCGAGCCTTTGAGATCATCCGGACGCGCGACCACCGCAGCCTCCGCGACAGCTTCGTGTGACACCAGCGCGCTTTCAATTTCAGCGGTGCCCAACCGGTGACCGCTTACGTTGATTACGTCGTCGATGCGCCCCATGATCCAGAAGTAACCATCCTTGTCGCGGCGGGCGCCGTCGCCGGCGAAATATATGTTTTCAAGTTGCGACCAATACTGATCACGATAGCGCTCGTCATCGCCCCAGATTGTACGCAGCATTGAAGGCCACGGACGTTTGATTACCAGATACCCACCCTCGTTTGCGCCGACCGGCTTACCCTCGCGAGTCATTACGTCTGCGTCGATTCCTGGAAACGGAAGAGTGGCGGAACCAGGTTTTGTGGGAGTAACGCCGGGAAGCGGAGAAATCATGATTGCGCCCGTTTCAGTTTGCCACCATGTGTCAACGATGGGGCAAGCACCTTTTCCAATCACGTTGTAGTACCACATCCATGCCTCGGGATTGATTGGCTCGCCGACCGTGCCCAACAAACGGAGACTGGAGAGATCGTGCTTCAGCGGCCACTGCTCGCCCCATTTGATAAACGCGCGAATTGCCGTCGGGGCGGTATAGAGAATGTTGACTCGGTGTCGTTCAATGATGTCCCAGAAGCGATCCGGTTCGGGATGGTTGGGTGCACCTTCATACATCAGCACCGTGGCGCCATTTGAAAGTGGTCCATAGACAACATAACTGTGTCCGGTGACCCAGCCGATGTCGGCAGTACACCAATAAACATCTTCGTCTTTGAGATCGAAGATCCACTTCGTCGTCAGATGCGCCTGCAACAGGTAACCGGCAGTGGTGTGCAGAATCCCCTTTGGTTTTCCGGTCGTGCCCGAGGTGTAGAGAATGTAGAGCGGGTGTTCACTGTCCAACTCGGCGGCGGTGTGCCGGCTGTCAACCGTGGTCATCAACTCGTGCCACCAATGATCACGGCCCGATTCCATTGCGATCCGCTCGCCCGTGCGGCGGACAACTATGCAGTTCTCAACGGAGGGTGTCGCTTTCAGCGCCTCATCAACCGCTGGTTTTAGTTTGACTTCTTTGCCTCGGCGCCAACCACCGTCTGCCGTTACCACCAGCTTGCAACTTGCATCGTTAATTCGATCAATCAATGCCGCGCTCGAAAAGCCACCGAAGATAACGGAATGGGTTGCGCCCACACGCGCGCAAGCAAGCATCGCGATGGCCAACTCCGGGATCAGCGGCATGTAAAGAGCAACGCGATCGCCTTTTTGGATCCCGATGCGCTTGAGCACGTTTGCAAATTTGCAAACTTCGAAATGCAATTGCTGGTAAGTGAGCGTGCGCTGGTCTCCCGGTTCCCCTTCCCAAATCAGCGCGGCCTTGTTGCGCCGCCAGCCTTCGAGATGACGGTCGAGACAGTTGTATGAGACGTTTGTCTTACCCCCGACGAACCATTCGGCGTGCGGCGGTTGCCAGTTTAAAACTGTGTCCCATTTCCTGAACCAATGAAGCTCCTCGGCCATGCGTGCCCAGAAAGCTTCGGGGTCTGCGCTTGCCTCCTCGCGCAAGCGGAGCAGATCATCAGGGCTCTTAATATGGGCTCTCTCAGCGAAAGGAGGTGGTGGGGGGAAGACGCGATCCTCGTGTTGCAGCGATTCAATGTTTGCGGTGGTTGATGACATAACGTGGTTGTTGTTAGCAAAATCTACGGTATCGTTGGCAGCTTTGTGTAACACAGAACCGCTTGACTCACCAACAACCTGCTTGCAGTATTGCTGAGGGCCGGAGGTAAATATGAGTCAGACTCTCGATGCGATAATTGATGAAGACGGAGCGGTTCGCCTATTACAGCCCGTTCACTTGTCTGGAGCGCGCAGAGCTCTCGTTACGATTTTGGACGATCAACCTAATTGGGATGGTGACATGGATGCTGGCTACCGGGATATGGCGCTCGACGAGGCGCGCGAAGCCGATGCTCTGGAAGTCGCGGAAGCAACCATTGGAGACGTGAGCGATGAAGCGCGGTGAAGTTTGGTGGGTCAATTTCGATCCCTCGATAGGCGGCGAGATTAAGAAGACCAGACCGGCGGTCATCCTCAGCAATGACATTTCAAACAAATATCTGAATCGTGTGCAGGTGGTGCCCTTAACGAGCAAAATCGGCAAGCTATATCCAAGCGAAGCGTACGTTACTGTCAGTGGCAAGCAAAGCAAAGCGATGGCCGACCAGGTAACGACAATAAGTAAATTGCGTCTAATTAGATCTGCCGGCGCACTCTCACCCTCGGATCTGTTGGCTGTTGAATCTGCTATTAGAAATCAGCTAAGCCTCTAGATCGATTGCGGCGGAATGATCCAGCGATGAACCTACTCGTCGGCACCAGCGGCTACAGCTACAAAGAATGGAAGGGCAGCTTCTATCCGGAAAAAATTCCGGCGAAGGAAATGCTCTCCTACTACGCCACCCAGTTAAGCACGGTGGAAATCAATGCCACCTTCTATCGCATGCCGCAAAAGAGCATGTTGGAAAACTGGAAGGAGCAGGTGCCGCCGACCTTTCGGTTTTCACTCAAGGCCTCGCAACGCATCACCCACTTCAAGCGGCTGAAGGAAACAGAAGAGGAGACGAAATACTTTCTCGAGACTGCATCAACCCTGGGAGATCAACTTGGTGTCGTGCTTTTTCAGCTTCCGCCGAACATGAAAAAGGACTTGCCACGGCTGGAATCATTTCTGGCGCAGCTGCCGGCGGCCATACCCGCGGCGTTTGAGTTTCGCCATCCGGAATGGTTCGACGATGACGTGTTGGATCTTCTGCGTAGCCAGAACCGCCCCCTCGTCGTTTCAGATACAGACGATATGCCGACCACCCACATCGATAAAACTGCAGACTGGGGTTACCTCCGGCTTCGCCGTGTCAACTACCCGGAAGATAATCTGGCGCAATGGGTGGAGCGCATTCGCTCGCAGGACTGGAAAGAGACATTCGTATTTTTCAAGCATGAGGATGAGGGCACTGGGCCAAAGCTGGCAGCGCAGTTTCTAAAGCTGAGCCAGTAGGACAGGCATTCTTGCCTGTCCCATGTTGCTTGGAAAGAAGAGGATGGACAGACAGGAATGTCTGACCTACCAAAAGAAAAGGGGCGCGAGGCGCCCCGATGTCATAAACAGTCTGTGACTGCTTAGGCGTGGCTGGAGGGTTTCCTTAGAAATTCCCGCTGCAGGTTTCATGTCCGCAGTCGCAATCAATTTCGATCGTGTCGCCCGTTCCTTCACACGAAGCGCTACAGTATTTACCCTCGTGCGGCGGACAACCGCATACCGGGTTCTTACAAGTTTTTTTATTATCGTTATCGTCTGCCATGATTCCTCCTGAAGAGTTTCTGCCAAATCAGGCGCATAGAGTAGCACAACCGGACGGGCATCGACTCCTACATTCTCAGAGTTAAGACCATCCACGAAACCCACTAAATAACGCGAACCAAAAGATCTTTTCTGCTTTGTGTGATTTCGTGGACGGTTCGAGGTTTTCAGCGTTCCGTTACGGCTCGTCGTCCCCCTCGTCCTCTTCGTCTTCGTCTTCTTCGGCTTCGTTCTGTGCCAGGGTTTCCAGTGCTCCTCGGGATTTCAGCAGCCGGACAACGGCTTTGTTGTTTTCCTCGATGGCGTGGGCCAGAGCATCTTTGTTCTCCTTGTCGAGCGCCGTGATGTCCGCGCCGGCGAGGATCAGGGCACGAACGGTGTTGACGTGACCCGCGATGGCCGCAACCATCAGGGCCGTTCGTCCCTGTTTGTTCCTGGTTTCGAGCTTGGCGCCCGCATCAAGTAGCGCTTTTATTGCCTCTACATTCTTCGAGCTTGCCAATTCCATGAGCGGCGTGTTTCCACCTAGATCCTGAAGGTTCACTTTCGCTCCGCTATTAATCAGGTCCCAAACCATATCGACGGTGGCATCTTCATCCAACTCCATCAGCACTGTCTGGCCGGTTGCGTCTTTGGCATTCGGATCCGCGCCGGCCGCAAGTAGAAACTGGACCATCTCACGGTTTGCATTGCGAACGGCGTGCTCCAGCGCCGTCGTTCTGCTTCGAGTATCGCGCATGTTTACGTCAGTTTCTGAGATCAACGCGGCCAATCCTTCGAGATTGTCTTCCTGAGCAGCTCTGACAAACGGATGTGCAGGCGCCACGAAGGCCACGACTCCGCCGCCGCTTACGAAAGACGACGATACTCTCGAGAACCTCTCGAGGTTTGCTTCAAGCTCCGCAACCTTCAGGGTGCGATCAATCCGAGTTTCGCCCGTGGCTTGAAGATAGACCGTGCCGGCGTCTTCCCCTGCAAAACCCGGCGCTTCAAACCTCAAGCGATAGAGACCCGGCTCGAGGTTAGGGAACTTGAATTGTCCCGAGTCGTCAGAGGAAGCGTAAAGAATTACCTTGGACTGATCGTTTGAGAGCGCGACCGTCGCCCCGGAAATCACAGCGCCATTCTGGTCCGTCACTTTGCCCACGACGCTGGACATCCCTAACCGCGACGTCGGCTGGGAAATGGTCGCCGCAGAGTTGAATTGCCGGCTCGGACAACTTTGGTAACTGTGGGCCGCCGCGCTGCTTACGCTTAAGGTCGCGGTAAAAGCTCCAGCGGCGATGCGCGATACTCGGCGGCTGATGCGATGCAACTTCATCCCGGCTTCCGCCAGCAGAGGTTTTCCGTTTTCCCCTGAAACAAATTGGACACAGAGACGCCCGTTTGCACGGGACACCAGACGCTCCGCCTGATGTCGTGTCATTTTAGAAAGATTGTGTACGGAGAGTTCGCAGTGTTCGCAGAATCGAACCTGATCGTTTCCCTTCATGGAATTCCAATCAGCCTCGCATGGGGAAGGAATAGACAGGTTTTTCAGGAAGAGTTTGGATGCCATTACAGGATCTCCTTAATCAAGTTGCAGTTGATCGGAGAGCCGGGGAGAGAAGCTGCTTCGACTTGTGCGCAGTCTTAGACCAACGGTTCGGATGGATGTTCCGGACCTTGCTTACGCTTCACCAAATTCAAGACAAATCTCATCGGACAACAAACGTCGCGGGTTCAACCACCGCGCCGGCCTCAGGGTTGTAGTAGTCATAAATCGTCGACGGCGCGGCCTTGGCAGTCAGAGCGAAGCGCGGCCGAAACTTAAAAGAAAACCTCGCTCCGCCTGAACCTACCCAGAAGTAAAAAACTATCCGGTCCGGCAAGACGTCGTACCGGCTCATGGCCCAACCCGAATTCTTCATTGCGCTTTCGAGCGAAGCGCGATCCACATCAGCGCCGGGCGGCAGGCCAATTTCGGCGAGCATCATTCCGGTCACTGAAGTTCCGGCCCGGTCCGCCTTGACGCTGCATACGATCTCTTCGTTAATGCGGGCGACGTGCTTATCGAATGTGGCGGACAGGAAAACTGAGCCAGGCGCTCGCGTTTTGCTCTGATTGTCTTGCGTGGACCACGGCACGTAATAATTTGCCACCAACTGGACCGAGGCCATCGCTGAACCACGCGCCCGACGCAGTTCCACCCGGTTGGTTCCACTTCGCAAAAAAGCCGATACGTCAGCACGAATCATGACCGTGTTCTGAGCGCCTGCAGGCGACTTTAGTGAGGTGGCGGGTTGACCGTTGACGATGACGTCAATCATCACCGGTTGGCTGGGGGCGGAGGCACCCGCCTGAGACGTGCCGAGCAACGACATCAGGGTGTCGAGCACGTTGATTGTCGCCTGGGTTGAATACCAGACTCCGTAACGATCCTTCTGCCGGAGGAGGAAAAGCAATCCACGCCGCGTCAGAGTGTCGCCTGGATCCGCACCGGTGGTTTCGCCGGGGTAAGTCCTGGAAAAATGCTTCAAGGCCTGGATCACAAGCGCCGTCGTTTCCACCCGGCCAGCGTTACCCCAACCGTTGAAAGGTGTGGTTGTATCCAGTGTCCAATAAGTTGTGTCGCCGTCCGTTTGCGCCAGCGTTTGCAGTTTTGCAATCGCGCGCTGCGCGCCGGCACGATCCCCGGCGTCTATCGCCGCGAGGGCGTAGGAGGCGATGAGATGAGGCTCGTCGATCGTTTGAATCTTCGCGGCCAGATAAGAGAGCGCGAGCTTGAGCTCTGGTGAAACTTTATCTGGTGACGGTTGAGCATTCATCTCACCCGAAACTTTCATCGGCGAAGTCATCGCGAGCACTCGAGCGACATAAGCAGTGAGCAATGCATTCGAGCGATCCGCTGTCTGGTGGGCGCGATAACCGGTGGCGGAGAAACCCCCATCGTTCTGCTGACGTCTAACCAGCCACTGACGCAAGCTCTTGATTACCTCGGGATCGACGGCAACAAACTGAGAAGCGTCTCGCAAAAAACGAAGCGCGTAGGCGCTTAACGCAAGATCGGCCTCGTCGTTACCCCAATAAGAAAAGCCGCCATCCGCAGTGCGATATTTCAGCAAGCGCTGATAACCGAGAGCCACATAGTTTTTTGCCTTCGTGACAATCCGCGCGTCCGTCTTCGTTTGTTGTTCGCCGCGCAGCATCAGCACGCTCGGATAGGTTGACGATATTGTTTGTTCGCCACAGCCGTAAGGACGTTCAAGTATTCCTTCGATGCTCTCAACAACGTGGGCCATGAGACTGGGATATATCTTCAACTCAACCTTTGCTGAACCTGGGAGCACGGAAGCGGGCAGGTTGATATCCAGTCCCGCAGTTTCGCCGAAAACCTCGCTGGCGGTCTGCGTTTTTTCTTCGCCGTCAGGATGTACCGTTACCGGTTTCTCAATTGCATCTCCCGCTTCTGATCCTCTGGCCGTTACCTGCTGCTTGCCGTCTTTCACCGATGCGACGGCCCTCATTTCAAATACTTGCTTCGCGGAATCGCCGGCCGGCACCGTGGCGCGCTGGCGAGCTGCGCCCTGCAGGGTAAACCAACTCGCCGGTTTCATTTCGAGATCAACTACCTGCGGACGCTCGAGGTAGTTTCGAAGGACAATGGGCAATGAGATCTGATCGCCTTCGGTGAGCACGCGAGGCGGGTCATGTTCCAGGAAAAAAGGCTGGAACGATTTGATCTCGGTTTCAGCCGTTCCCATCTCGCCATCTTCGGTGGTGCCAATCACCGACATCTTCCAGGTGGTTATGTTGTCCGCCAGCTTAAATTTGAGTTGGGCACGACCCTGCTTGTCGGTTTCCAATGACGGTTGCCAAACAAGTGTTTCCGGAAAGTATTCGCGCAAGCGAGGCGTTGCCAGTTGGGCCGGATGAGCAACCGAAATCTGCAAGCCGCTTTTGGTAACGGTGGTGCCAGTAGTGTTCAACGTCACGTTAACCGCGTCCGCCCCGGCGCTTACGCTCACGGTTTCAGTAATCGTACCAGGAGTAATATCGAGATTAACGGTGGTTATGGTTGCGGAACTTACCGGAACGCCTTCTACGATCGCCTTCATAAAACCCAAAGCGTCACACTTCAATTCGTAATGGCCAACCGGAAGGTTGCGGAGAAGGAATTTGCCATCGTCATCTGTTTTGGCCTCAAACATCAGCGACGAGTTTTTCAGAGTTGCCGTCACCGTAGCTCCGGCCACTGCACCGCCATTCGGGTCAACCACTGTTCCCCTTATCGCGCCCCTGGCTCCCTGGAGGAAAGACTGCTTCACCGGTTCGATTGAGACTCTGTCACGTTCGTGACCGGCGGGCCTGGCCTGCGAAAACTCGGCGAGGTCAAAGTCGTCAGCGGTTCCGGCTTTGCCGTCTTCGCCGATGCTTCGCAGGCGGACGGAACTGATCACGTCCTCGACGAGCGTAACTCCGATGGTCCCTTTCCCCATTTGCCCGTAGATGGCGACTGACTGAAGCGCCGGCCGGTAAAAAACGTGAGTCGCTGTCTTGTAAATGCCGGTATAGCGATATCCCCAGGGATCGTGCAACTGATCCGGCCGTAGTCCGGAATTCAAAAGTATGCGATGCAACTCGCCATCATCTCGGGGGAATGCGTTGGTTGCCGCGAATGATCTTGCCAGGGCCTTCTCTATCTGCGCCCGCGTCTCGGTGAAATAGTTGATGCTCGATTGCCAGAGCGTGAAGTCGTCCGATTTTGCGTCCGCACTTTGAACACTCTTGTCCGGCCCGCTGCTGCGAACGCTAAGGTTGAATTTGGTTTGCGCAGTGGTGAAGCTGAAATCGTAAGGTTGTCCCCAGGGATCGCGCAGTGAATCAAGGTCGATGCCTTCAAGTAGCAGCTCGGTCCTAAGAGTTTCAAGACTGCGAATGAAGCTACCGGAGCGTGCATGGAAGCGTTCGACTGCGCGACTGATCGCCTCGCCCGTGAAGCGAAAGTAAGGACGGGCGATGCGAGTCAGTGTCGAATCATCGTGCGTAACAAACGACTTGTCTGGCCCGGCGCTTATGATTTCGAGGATGAGTTCGTCTCGTTCGACGGAAAACTTTTCCCGATATGGTGTTCCCCACGGATCGTTCAACTGATCAAAGTCGAATCCGGATTCAACCAGCAATCGCCGCAAACTCTCGCCACTCGCAGGATACAGTCCGCCCTGGTTATATCGAGCATCGAGAAGTTTTCCGATCGGCTCAAGTTGCTGTCGAGTCAGGCCGGCAAAGACGCTCTGGTAATCTGGTTCAAATCCTTCAGCGGTGAATACGCTTGGCCTCTCTGACCCGGATCCGAGAAGCAGTTCAGCAGCCAACACCATTTCTTCGGGTAAAGGTTTTGCCGCGTTGATATTCTGCAGAGTCCTGCGATTGATACCGGCGATCTGATTATCGTAGCCGCGCCATTGGCTGAAGCTGTCGAAGAAACCAAACTGACCTCGGAACTCCTGGTCGGTGCGCGCTCGTTCTTCGACAGCCCGATCAAAGATCACGACGCCGAGCGCACTGTTCACGGGTTTGCCTTCCGAAGTGGAGACGCGAAAGTCCACTTTTGCATTGTCGCCCGGTTTGTAATCCGCGTGGTCCAAACGGAAGTCGACCTTCAGATCCCTATTTCGCGGGAAGAGCACGGTGCGAGAGCCGAACGGAAAGCTATCTTCGTCGGGATATTCCCGGCTTTTTGAGAAAACAGAGATCGTGATTTCGTCTTTAAACGCGGGCCGGTATCGCAGAGTGAAATTCGCCGCTCCCTTATCGAGCGTCAGGGATTTTGATTCGATGATGTCTGAGTCACGCGCTACTTCGACCACCACATTCATGTCCGGCTTGCTCGCCGTGATTTTTACCTGGATTGGTTCGCCGGCCGCATAGAGGGGCTTGTTGGTGTCGACTCGAATCACCGGAAGACCGTGGTAGTAAAACGATTCAGTATGATGTCCCGCGCCGTTACCATTACTGACGGCGGTGAAGCAAAGAGATGGATACCCATCTCGTTCAACCTCCGGCAAAACCAGGCCAGTAACTTTTGCGAGACCGTACTTGTTTGTCCGGATGGTCCGGAGCACAGTCGGGGAAATTCTCGATTTGCTGTCTTCCGTCCGAGGTTCACTGATGGCGACTTCGCATGGGGCCGGGCTGCCATCGGCAAGCGAAGTGGCGACATAGAATTGCATGGGAAACCCGTGTGCCTGCTGGTTTGGGCCTTCGGCTACGTAGATATGAATCGAGTCTTTGGTGACCCGCAGATCAAATCTGCGCTGTTTGGTTCGGTTCGTGGTTGGATCGGTGAAATAGGCGGCGAAGGTGAGGTCGGTAAACCGGGAGTAATCGCTGTCCGCAAGGTCCTTGTGTTCTGCTGCCAGGTCAATGTGGGCCACGAAGAGCCCGGTTTGGTCGGTTTCTCCTTCATGCTTTTGACCCTCGTTGATTTCCCATGCCTGCTTCTGATAGTCCCATTCGCGTTTCTCTTCTCTCACGACCTTCACGTGACCGCGTTTTACGGGTTGGCCAAAAAGATAGTCCGCGCGGACCTCGACGTCTGCATTTTGTCCAGGAAGGTAGTAAGAGCGATTTGATTTCACATTAACTGCAAAGTTTGGCAGGTCGTAACGGCTAATCTTGACGCCCTGTAAAGCTTCCGCGTCACCATAACTCTCATCATCCATCTCGATGCGAATCGCGTAGTCGCCCAAACGTGTGTTTTCCGGAATGGCCCAGTCGGCGGTGGCAACTCCAAAACGGGAAGTGATAAGGCTTGTCTCAAACACCTCGGTATCTTCCGGATCAGTTATGGTCAAGGTCGCTTCCGCGTTTGGCACGGCCCGGTTTCCGGCATCGAAGATCAGTGCCCGAATATGAAGCGGTTGTCCCGGTTGATAGATGGGCTTATCCGTGTTGACCATAATGCGAGTGCTGTCGTTGAGCTCAACCTCGTGGTCCACCTTCCTGACGAATCCGCCGTTTCTTGCTACGACTGTCATCTCGCCTTCATCGGAATCTAGTTTGGCGGGGATATCTACGACGACGAGCGCATAGCCTTCGTCGTCGGTCAGCGCTGAGCCTGTGATCGTTCCGCCCTTTTCATCGCTAAACCGCAGTTCCAGGTTCACCTCTACATTTTTGACTGGCTTGGCGTTAATCGGATGAAGAGTGCGAATGTGCGCCTGGTAACGCGCCGCTCGTTGGGTCCGGTCGGGAGCGCTGACTTCCAGCGCAAAGATGTTCGGCGTCTCGATCTCGGATAGTGAAATTATTCCGGTGGCGGGGCCGAGAACGGCTTTGAAATCAGTTGAGGGATCAACTCGATAACGCAAGCGATACCACGGCAACTCGCTATCATCGTCTTCATTGATGCGTGTGGCCGTCAGCGTCAACGGCACTGTCAATTTGTTCAGGCCCGGTTGCAGCTCCACAACGCGGACGGTGATTCCTCGGCCCACGTCCTTCGGGTCAAGCAGTTCCAAATGAAGGCGGGCCGAAACTTTTTGGGCGGCAGGATTTACAACTTCAAGCAGGACCGTCGCATAGTCACGAACCAGGAATCTTGTCGCCGACTCATTGACGCGCAAACTGCTATTGGCGCTCGATAGTTGAACGAAGACAACAACGAAGGAAAGGCACAAGAGAGAGAGAAGCCAACGGCGGCTCATGGCGGCCTCCTACAAATTTTCAAGCCGGGTTAGTCAGGAGAGACACACTTCGACCTCTGAAGGAGAAACACATTTGTTTCACCAGCTGTCCTACTTCTAAATTTTGACTTTAAGAGTTGAGCCTGGGGAGCAGCTTCGGATTTCGAGGCTGTGATGCATTCGAGTTGCCGCAGGGTTGTCGAATTCTCGGAAATGAATACGCGAATCTGGGAAAGGCGAAATGGAAGACGAGCTACTCGCCGAGCGCTACTGCAATCAGCGTGGCGACGCGAGCGTTGTTTTCGAGCAAAGCAATGTTAGCGCGCAGTGTGGCCCCGTCACTGGCCTGGGCCATGTGCGAAAGGAGAAATGGCGTGAGCTCCCTTCCGGTAATCAATTGGCGCTCGGCCTGGTCCAGCGCTGCGTTGAGCGATGATTTCAGCAACGCCGCCGGTACCTCAAATTCATGCGGCACTGGAACAGTTACCAGCAACGCGCGGTTAAGTCCCAACGCTTGCTGAGCGCGGAAAATTCCGGCGACCGCTGCCGGCGAGTCACAACGCGTATCGACCGGCAGACCGCTTTCGCGTGAATAGAATGAAGCCATCTCGTCGGACTCATATCCCACGACTGTAACGCCGTTGGTTTCCAGCCATTCACGCGTCGCGCTAAGATCCAAAACTATCTTGGCGCCGGAGCAAACCACGATAATCGGCGTTGACGCGAGCACCGGCAGATCCGCTGAAATATCGGGAAGGGAGCCGCGATGCACGCCCCCAATCCCGCCGGTGGCAAATACTTTGATACCCGCGCGGGCGGCGATCCAGCTGGTGGAAGCAACAGTAGTGGCGCCGTTCCACTTTTGCGCGACTGCAACTGGAAGATCGCGAATGCTGATCTTTTTAATGTCGCCGGCATCGGCGATAAAACGAATTTGATCCTGGGTTAGTCCTACCGAAAGCCGGCCGTTAAGCACGGCAATCGTCGCCGGCACGCCGCCGTTATCTTTGACCAAAGCCTCAAGGCGCTGCGCGGTATTCAGATTCTGCGGGCGCGGCAATCCGTGTGCGATCACGGTCGACTCGAGTGCAATGATCGGCTGCATCGCAGCGAATGCATTATCGACTTCCGGACCACAAGTGAAGACTTTGTCGTTTAACATTTTTCGATGCGATGCCTTGGCCTCGCGACTTTGCCGCCTACAGTGTGGTAAGGCTTGCCTTACCGGCTTCGGTAATTTTATGAACCTTTTCCTGAGGCTGAGCTTCAGGAAAGATTAGAAGGGACTTTAACGGAAAGCCAGAGGCTTTCCGAACTGTGCGGCGGCAAAGCCGCAACCGTTAGATTGCCCGTCAGAATGTGTACAGTGAGCATTTTTCGCACAGTCGGGGGCCGAGCCGCGACGCTAACTGGATACGGCCGGCGCAGCACGTAATTTTCTTAAGGTGAACACGTTGCCGTTATCCAGCTTGCCCCACGAAACCTCCGCATCAATCAGGCTTGCGCGCGCCAGCATGTTTGCCAAACCTCGGCCGCCGCTCTTCTGGTTTGGATCGAATGCGCGACCATTATCTTCGATCGTCAGGATGAAATCGCTCGCAGCGTGGACTTCCATCTTTACCTGCGTGGCGCCGGCATGCCTGCAAATGTTGCTGACGGCCTCCTGTACAATTCGATAAATCTGCATCTGCACATTTCCCGGCAGTCGCGCCTGTTCCTCGAGCGACTCGTCGCAAACAAATTGATAGTCAAACCTTTTTTCAGGCGGTGCATCCTGCACCGCATGGGAGAGCGCAAACTCGAGCGCGGCAGCGAAGCCGACATTCTGCAGCACCGACGGGCTCAAGTCTTCACAGATTCTGCGCACCTCCTGCGAAATGGATTCAATCTCGGTGCGCAATGCTGCCGGACCAGGTTGTTGACCGTTGTGCGCAGCTTCGTTTAAGGGCAACTGATCGGTGAGCAATTGCAGGTGTCGCAGATCAGCCAATGTTTGATCGTGAAGGTCACGAGCGATCCGGCGACGCTCGCGTTCTGCTTCATTCGCGAGATTGAGCCGCGCATCGGCGAGTTCGCGGTTCGCGTCCACGAGGGCCGCGCTGGTGCGAGCGATCCGCCGGCGTTCCAGAATGGCCCAAAGCAAAGCCAGCAGTGCGAGCGCCAGAAGAATTGCGAGCGCTGTCGAGGTCCAGGGAAAAGGCGCCCTCGCAATTGTCAGTTCGAATGACATCGTTTCCGAGGCAAGCAAATCCTTGGTGAACACTCGCGCGGTAACGCGATATTTGCCGGCGCTCAGACCTTCCATGGTGAATTGCGATTCCCGTGAAAGCCTTCGATTGATCAGCACGCCGTTGGCGTCCAGCAGCGCAAACGCATATTGAAACTGCTCGGGAAAGGTGCGACTGCTGATTGCTGCCACATCCAGAAGCAAACTGTTTTGCGGATACTCGAGGCTCAGTCCCGAGGCGAGCTCGTTGGGCGAATGCACGCGTTTGCTAATGACTCGGTTCGCATACAGAGTCGGCGTAGTTCTGCCAGACTGATAGCGCGCGATGCCGCGGCCAGTTCCGATAAGGACGCTCTCGCTGCCGTCCGGTTGGGATTGAGGTCGAACGGCGAAGACGTTTTGCGAGGGCAGGCCCTGCTCGACGTCCAGTTGAGACACCACCGGTCCCGCCTCTTCATCAAGCCGGATCTTCAGCAACCCGCTTCCCGTAGTTGCACACCAAACTTCATTTCGTTTTGCCTCGGCATCTCGCGCCAGCGAACGTGCTTCGACTCCGGGCGCCGCGAGGATGCATTCGCGTTCCGGCTGACAAAGATAAACACCGCGATTAGTGGCGAACCAAAGGGTGTTATCCGGTGTGCTCAGAATCGAACGCACGGTGCTGCCCTTGAGTTTTGCGAAAACCGGTTCCTGTTTCACCTCGGCGCCGTCAAAAGAAAGAACTCCATCGGAAGCGGAGCCCACCAGCAGCCGCCGATCCCCATCCGCAAAAAGACTGATCACATCCCGCGGCACCGCCAGGTTTGCGCCCCAAAGATTTTGCAGGCGGTTTTCATCAAGCCGTTCAACGCCGCGGCCATAGCTGGCAACGTAAACGGAGCCGCGGAAGTGAGTGATGGCCCGAATGCTACCGACCGCATCGACGTTTCCCGAACCTGCCTCAACCCGGTTAAAGCTTAGAGATTCAATCTGCGCGTCTCTTGAAGGCTTGTTCGCCACATAAAAACCGCTGGCCGATCCGACGAGCAGTCGCCCCTGATTGTCCTCCGCGATTGCATAAACGATATTGCGCGCCAATCCGCCAACGGCGTCCCAGTCAGACGGTTCCGTATCGTGAACGAAGAGCCCGCGGTTGGTTCCAGCCAAAAGATGACCTTCCTTGGTTTGGTAAAAGGTGCGCACGAAGTTGCTTTCAGCAACATCGCCAACGGATTCAACCCTTACTGCGTTTGGATCGAAGCGGCACACACCGCGGTCGGTGCCAAACCAAATCACCTCCTCGCGATCCTGGAAAATCGTGTAGACGTGATCCGATCGCAATCCGCCGGCAGTGCCGTCGAATGTGTATCGCTGTGCCTTCTTTCCTTCAGAGAAACGGAAGACGCCGCGCCCGTCGGTAGCCACCCAAACATCTTTCCCGATCGTTTTGATACTCGAAACCGTTCCGGTTGCAGTTTCATTCCGCACAACTTTTGCCACTTCCCAACCCGTCAGCAGCGCCGGCTCCTCCTTCTTCACACGCAATCCGACCCAAAGTTTCCCGCTCGGATCTGCTTGCATTGAGCGCACAAAAAAACTTGTGGGCCGTGTCTCAATTTCGCGCGCCTGGCCATCGGCGATTGCCAGTACGCCGCGACTGAATGAGCCGGCGAAAAGCGTCTGGTTGACCATCATCAGGCTGGTGATGAGCAGCGGCCCGGGACTGTCGCGGTCTGCGCTTTGGAGTTGTTGCGTGAGCAAGGGTTCGGTGCGCCGCGAACCATCCGGCTGAATTCGGCAGTCAAAAATATTTCCTTGTTCGGAAGCGAGCAAGGCATGACCGCGCTCAGGCGTAATAATCGCGCTGATCGGGTGACCATTGATTTCGGTTATTACTTCGAAGCGACCATCAATCAATCGCGCTGCTCCGGTTTCGGTGCCAATCCACAAAGCGCCGTCAGAGTCGCTCTGCAACGCGAGCACTCGGCCGGGCGCGAGACCATTGATCGCAATAGTCTGAGTGCGGCGCCCATCAAACTTTGCCAACCCCGCTTCGGTGCCAAACCACATCGCACCTTCCGGGCCCTGCGCTATTGCATGCACTCGATCGGACGGCAGACCGTGAAAGAGCGTGACCGCACCCCATTGATGCAACCCTGTAACAGGTGTCGGGGAGGGTGACGGAGAAGGCGAGGGTGACGGTGAAGGCGAGGGCGAAGCAGCCGGGCTCGGTTGAGCGTCAGCCGTTTGCGACGCGACGGGCGCAGGTGGCAGAAGAAATAAGACAGCGAGCGAAAGGCAAAAAGCGGCGAGCAGAAAGAAACTCAAACGCAAAGACTGCAAAGTCAGACGCAAAGAACGCCAAGGGCAGCGAGGACCTGGCGGCACTCTTACCCTTTGCGATCTTTGCGCGCTCTGCGATACAACCCTTTCGCTATTTCTTCTTTTGATTAGCACTCTTCTGTTCATCTAAAAAGCGCTTTCCGTCGCGTTCCAACCAGCCTTCGAGATCCTGTGCGGCCTTCTCGAGTTCATCATTGTTCAGGAGCCCGCGCCGGAGTGCTTCGAAGAAGGCGCGCGTGCGCACGTTGTAGGCAAGCTTCTCATAAGCTTCGTGCGGCGTGCCTTCGGCCGTAGAGATGAAAAGTTTTTCGTAAAGGGTAGCCAGGCGGCTCTCGACGCCACGCAAACTCAGCGAACACTTCCGCGCGATGGCCCAGTTTGAAAGACCCAGCGCGAGATAGTAAAGCGCTTCTGATTCAAACTCTGTGAGTAGCGGACGTTTGAATGAATCCTTAAACGCCGGATCGATCATGTCGGCGCCGTCTTCCAGTACCGCAGCGACGAAACGTAGAAAACGCGATTCAGGATTATTTTTGTGGATGAAGCCGTACGCCGGCGGAGGATCGACTGACTTAACTATCTTGCGAATCTCATTAATGTAGATCTCGTGCGGAAACTGCGTCCAAAAGATGATGCGCGCGGAAGGGAAGTCGCGCCAAATTGCGCGCGCCGCCTTCACGCCCGAAAGTTTCGGCATCTGGATGTCAAGGATGCAGAGTTCGGGCCGGTGTTCGAGCGCCAGCTTGACTGTCTCTTCGCCGTCGGCGGCTTCGACAATCGGAGTGTGCGAGGAAAACTCTTTGTCCAGAATCTCGCGCAGGTAATGGCGTTGGGCCACGTTGTCTTCGGCAATTAGTATCGACATTGCTGCCGATGATAGCCCGAAACTTCCTGCCGTAAAACGTGGCATGCCACAGTTGGACTTGCGGCTTGGCCGCCCTCGCGGTCGCAGTTAACTATTTGAACTTCTCAGGACTCCTCTGCCTCATCAAGCGCGAACATCTCTTCCACGGGCTTGCCGAAGAGTTTCCCGAGTTTTAGAGCCAGCGGCAAACTTGGATCGTATTTCTCGGTTTCGATCGCATTGATTGCCTGCCGGGAAACCCCGACGCGTTGAGCGAGGTCTTCCTGCGTCCAGTTTTGTTCGGCCCGCAACACTTTCAAACGGTTCTTCATGGGTTCGTCCTCGCGAAAACGTGGGTTTTCTATCGATACTTGAGCCACGCAGCCAGGAAACCGACGGCATACGGAATCAACAGGACGAGCGGTAAATCGCGCGGATCTCTTCCGGCCAGCAGGCCTTCGGCGCGGAAGTAGCCGATTCCCCATGCTGTTACGAGCGACAGCGGAAAGCCTATCGCAAGGGCGAACAGCTGAATCTGGCGTTGATATTCATCCATCGTCGACAACAAACGCGTGTAGAGGAAAACGAATGAGGCAAATCCAACCACCATTAACGCGGTAACCAGCAGCCGGATGGGATGACCCGGCGGGTAAACGCCACGCAGCAGAATGTGGACTACCACCAGGCCCACAGTTAAGGCGCAAAAGACCAGCACTGCGACGGGCGCCTTCGAGCGGTTTTCAACTCCTTTATTTCCCATTTCAACGACTCCTTCCATTTGTTTAGCCTTTCTGCAGTGAATTTCAAAGCGAGCCGGAGTGTAAAGCATCCCTTCCTAGATGTCAAGTATACTTTACATTATGATTTGAGATAGTTTGCCAGCCCGAGAAGCGGGAACTGGTCGGATGAGACTTCCACTGGGAAGTTTGTGAATGCGCCAACCTTGACTAGGTTCAGGGTTGTTTGCACTATGGCGCTGTCTTAACCCGCAAACATTTCCGTCCGGAGTGGTAATCGCTATGCATTTGAAAAGAGTTTTGTTCGTAACTATTGGTCTGCTTTGTCTCCTTGCTGCCGACGTGGCCGCCCAGCAACCCGCAACTGCGGACGCGGCCCGCGATGAGAAGCTCTGGCGCAAAGCACTCGAGATCCAGCGCAAAGCGATTGTTGTTGATACGCACAATGACGTGCTGTCGTTTATGACTGACGACAATTACGACATCGGCGTTTCATCAGTGGGCAAATATCACACCGACCTGGCCAGGATGAAGCAGGGCGGACTCACCGCCGAATTCTTTTCCGTCTACATCGATCGCAGCTACGCGAAGGATGGCGGATCTGCGCGTCGCGCGCTCGACATGATCGACTATGTCTATCGCGCGGTGGAAAAGTATCCGAATGATTTTAAGATGTCTTATTCGGTAGCCGATATTCGCCGCGCGAAGAAGGAAAAGAAGATTGCCGCGTTGATGGGGATTGAAGGCGGCCACGCGATCGAAGATTCGCTGATGGCCCTCCGCGACTTTTACCGGCTCGGTGTGCGCTACATGACCTTGACGCACAACAACACAAACAATTGGGCAGACTCCTGCTGCGATACGGCGACTCACAACGGGCTTTCAGAGTTTGGCAAGGACGTTGTGCGCGAGATGAATCGTATTGGCATGCTGGTGGATGTCTCCCATGTGTCTGACAAGACGATGCACGACGTGTTTGACGTTTCGACAGCGCCCGTGATCGCTTCGCATTCTTCGGCGCGAGCGCTGGGGGAGCGTACGCGAAACATTCCCGATGATCTGCTGCGCCGTTTTACGAAGAATGGCGGAGTGGTAATGATAAATTTCTATCCCGGGTTCATAGATTCCAAGGTGATCGCAGCTACGGCCGAGCGTACTGCCCGGCTAAAGCCGCAAATGGATGCCTTGAAAGAGCAATACAAAGCAGACGCGAAGAAGCTGGAAGAGGAAACAAACAAACTGCTGGCCGCTAACCCGCTTCCGGAGACGCCCCTCTCAGTTCTTATCGATCACTTCGACCATGTCGCGAAACTCGCCGGCGTCGATCATGTCGGCATCGGCTCAGATTTTGATGGAATTGGCAGCTTGCCTGTGGGCATGGAAGACATTTCCAAACTGCCGATTCTTACTTATGAATTATTAAAGCGTGGGTACAGTGAGAGCGACGTGCGCAAGATTTTGGGCGAAAACTTTTTGCGTGCATTTGCCGAGGCTGAGCGGGTTAGTAGAAACTCAGGTAGGACGATCAGCGCCGGCGGCAGTGTCCGGAGAATTCCTGAAAAGAGAAAGGTATCTTCCAACCTAATCAACACAGATGAGCAATATCGTGCCCGAATCAAAGATTTGATTGAATTTCATCTTGAGGGCGTGGCCGATCATTGTTGTTTGCAGGTGGATGAGCACGGCATGATTCAAGTGCCTTTCATGGAGGACAGCGTCCATGCTGCCGGCAAAACGGCCAGAGAATTGTCGGAGGAACTTGTCGCTCATTTCAAGAAGCATCTACGAAAACCTCAAATCCAGATCCGTGTTCACGCCGCTAAGAAATGATTCGCTAGAAAACATTGAGGTACCCGGAGGTCAGCGCGAAAAAAGCACGATGCGAGTTACTGAGCTCGCACCGCGCTTACGTTGCTGACAGTAGTGCTACTCGCCCTGAGTCGGATCCGGCCTGCGTTCGGCTGATCCCTGAGCTTCATCGCGATTTCGATCGCCGCCGGTGTAGCCACCCGGGTTCGACTGACTCTGGCCCGAACCCTGAATGCCGCCGCCCTGACCGGCAGTCTCACTCGGAGAGTTTTGCTGCTTGTCGTCGCCCTGAGCTCCGGCGTTGGCACCAGCGCCCATCGCCTTTCCCTGTTCCTGTTGTTCATCCTGATTCTGGTTAGTTGATCTCTCGTCTGCCATAAACACCCTCCTGATTGATTAGTATTGTTTTCCGCCTAAACTCGATTGCCGCCGCTCACAATCCCAACTATCAACGACTGTGCCACTCCGCTTTCCTTTAATCTCGTCTGCAACTCTCCTGGAAAGTGATTGTCACACGTACACCGCCCCGAAAGAATTGATACACAATTTCCAAGCCCACTCGCGAAGTGAATACCGAAGTGCGCGTGTTACAATCCCACCACTTTGAAGCCCGCCGGAATCTACATTCACATTCCGTTTTGCCGTTCGCGCTGTTCGTATTGCGACTTTGCCACGGGCATGTACAGCGCGCCGTCGGCTGAGCGTTATGTGCGAGCGTTGGCTCACGAGATTGGGTCGTCACCCGAAATTAAAGAGCCTGGCACGCAGGTCGACACCATTTATTTTGGCGGAGGCACGCCCTCACTGCTGACGCCTGAGCAATTGAAGATTCTGGTGAGCGTCGTGCGAGAGCGCTTTACAGTTTCAGCGGAGGCCGAGATCACCCTGGAAATGAATCCGGGAACAGTTACTCCGGAAACGCTTGCGGCATTTCGTGAGGTCGGAGTAAACCGCGCCAGCTTTGGTGCACAAACTTTTGACGATGCAGAACTAGCCCGGCTCGGACGTTCACACACTTCCGCTGACACCCGCCGAACTTTTAATGAACTTCGGGGCGCGGGTTTCGATAATGTCAGCTTTGATTTGATCGCCGGGTTGCCGGGCCAATCACTTGAAGGGTGGAAACGAAATCTCAATGAAGCGTTTGCCATGCGTCCTGAGCATCTGTCGTTCTATCTTCTGGAAGTGCATCAGGGCACACCTCTGGCTGAACACATCAAACGCGGCATTCAACCGCAGCCTGATGAAGACCTGGCGACTGAGATGTACGAAGTGATGCTGGATCGAGCGGCCGAGGCAGGCTTCGTGCATTATGAGATTTCCAATTTGAGTTTGCCCGGTTTTGAATCGCGACATAACACGAAATACTGGACCGGCGCGCCTTATTTCGGGTTTGGGTGTTCGGCGCATTCTTATGACGGTTGCTACCGGCGTTGGGCCAACGAGCGCGACTTGCAACGTTATATCGAGTTGATTGAAAACGAACACCGGGCGCTAACGAGTGAAACTGTTCTGTCAGCAGCCGAGCGCGAGTCCGAGGCAGTATTTCTCGGGCTGAGGATGATGAATGGTCTTTGCCTGAGTGAGTATCGACAGCTTTTCGGCAGAGACCTTCGCGAAGAAAACGAAGGTGAGCTGGCGCGTTTTCGCGAGGCGGGCTTAATCGAATGTGATGGCGACCTGCTCAAGCTCACGCGCGCGGGTGCGCTGATGTCTAATGAAGTGTTCGCTGCGTTTGTGTGAAGTCAGGCAATTCAGAATTTAACCTTCAGGTTGTGGTTTTTGCAGCTAAGACAAGCTGAAGCTTGAACTCTTAACTGCTCGAAGCCGCCTACCCCTTAATGAAGAAGAATTTGATTATCGCCATCGATGGGCCATCCGGCGCCGGCAAGTCAACCCTTGGCCGCATGCTGGCGCGCTCACTTGATTTGCTCTACATCGATACTGGTTCGATGTATCGCGCCGTAGCTTTGGCTGTGATGGAGTCAAAGATGAACGGGAAAGATGATAAGGCCGTGGGAGCATTGGCTGCAGGCGTGGATATCGATCTTGAAGGCGACCCGGATTCCCTGAAGGTGATGCTCGCGGGTCGCGATGTTACGGATGAGATTCGGTCTGAAGCGGTGACCGAAATGTCGTCGATCATTTCCACCATTCCTGAGGTGCGCCGGGCGATGGTGGCGCGCCAGCGGGAGATGGGCCAACGCGGTGCGATTCTCAATGGTCGAGATATCGGCACCGTAGTCTTTCCCGATGCGGACGTTAAGTTTTTTCTCACCGCGGAGCCGCGTGAACGCGCCGAACGGCGTTTTGAGGAAGACCGTTTAACTGATGCGGGCGCGGATTTTGGCGAAACGTTTGCTGACATGACAGAGCGCGATCGACGCGACTCTACCCGCGCCGACTCGCCGCTGAAAAGCGCTGATGATGCGATCCTGATCGACTCCACGGGTTTATCAATTCGTGAGGTTTTTGAAAAGATGATGATTGCCGTGCTGGAGAAAAGCGGGGGCCCCCTTCCTGATCAGTGAGATATGAGAAATGAAGAATGGAAAATGGTGAATTCAACTTACAAGCGCAAGAGCGGAATTCGTTTTCGCTCCAGCGGAGCGAGATGTTTATAGCTTCTGGACTATAACCAGGGACTTCGCTCCTACGGAGCGGGATAGAAAACGACCGGCCCGGCTATAAACATCCCGCCCCTAATGGGGCTTCCAAGTTGAATTCGCGAATGAAATGGAGAATCTCCTGGTTGGATCCATCTTCCATATATCATTTGTCATTCATCAATTCCGATCTGTCGCCCTGCGAGAAGATTGGGTTGAATCGCGGTTTGCATCGTCTCGGGCCAGGAAGGCGGGGCTTGCTCCCGCTCTTACTTATGAAGCTCACTGATTTTTCATTCAAACGCGAGCCGCTTTGGATTCTGGTGTTTTCACTGGGACCCGCTGCGCTGGGCCTTCTGGTCGTTTTGATTGTTTGGCTGATGCGCTAAAACGCAATCAGCATTCGGAAATCCGCATTCAGAAATCGAAGAATGTTTACCGGAATCATAGAAGAGCTTGGAAGGGTGCGTAGTGTGGAATCGCTTGGCGAGAACGCGCGCATTGTCATCGCAGCGCACATCGTGACCGAAGACACTAAGCATGGCGACTCGATTGCAGTCAATGGAGTTTGCCTGACCGCGCTGGACGTCCAGCCGGATTCCTTTGCCGCCGATGTTTCGCGTGAGACGTTGGAAAGATCCACGATTGGTAAATTACGACCCGGCGCGCCGGTGAATCTCGAGCGGGCTGTGACGCCGCTGACCCGTCTCGGTGGACACATCGTGCAGGGCCATGTGGATGCGCGGGGAAATTTCCTGGGCGCAACTGATCTGGGGGGCTCATGGACTGTGCGCATCGCATACCCCTCCGAGATCGCGCGCTATCTTGTGTTCAAGGGATCTGTTTCGGTGGAAGGAATCAGCCTTACGATTGCAGCGCTGCATGAAGACCATTTCGAAATCGCCGTCATTCCCAAGACCTGGGAAGTAACAAACTTTTCCCATCTCCGATCGGGAGACGATGTAAACCTCGAGGTCGACGTGATCGCGAAGTACGTCGAACGTATCCTTCAGCTTTCCGACGTGGCACGGGCGTCCCGCCCGTGACCAGGCGCAAGATGCGCGTGCCACACCAAAACGGCCGCCCAAATCTCGCTCCTCCATGCAAACAATCGGGCTTTTGGGTTAACATGAGCCTTGGAATTTCATCTCCCAGACCTAACGCTTCAGAAGATGCCTTTTTCATCAATCGAAGACGCCGTCGCCGAAATACGCGAAGGGCGCATGATAATTATCATTGACGACGAAGATCGCGAGAACGAAGGCGATCTTGTGTGCGCAGCCGAGAAGACTACGCCTGAGATTATTAACTTCATGGCCCGCCACGCGCGTGGGCTGATTTGCCTGCCTCTGACCGAGGAACGCTGCGATGAGCTTCACCTGACTACGCAGGTCGCCGACAACACATCTTTTCTCGGCACTGCATTCACAGTTTCGATCGACGCTCGCAAAGGCATAACCACCGGCATCTCGGCGGCGGACCGCGCGACTACGATTCTGGCGGCCGTGGATCCCCAGACTCGTCCGCAGGACATCGCGCGCCCGGGCCATATTTTTCCGTTGCGTGCCAAGAATGGTGGCGTGCTCGTGCGTCCCGGTCAAACGGAAGCAAGCGTTGACATGGCGCGCATAGCCGGGCTTTATCCCGCGGGCGTTATCTGCGAGATCATGAATGAAGATGGAACGATGGCGCGGCTTCCTCAGCTGATAGAGTTTGCCAAAGTTCACAATCTGAAAATGATCACGGTCGCTGATCTGGTCAGGTACCGCATCAGCAAAGAGACGTTAATCAAACGCGCGGTTGAGACCGACCTTCCTACAGTCTATGGGCGCTTCCGGGCCATCGCCTACGAGAACGTCATCAATGGCGATGTCCACCTGGCGATGGTGATGGGCAATGTAGCGACTGAAGAACCAGTGCTCGTGCGGGTACACACGGAAAATGTTACCTGCGACATGTTTGGTTCGCTCATCGACGATACGGGTTTCCAGCTTCACACGGCGTTGGAAAAAATCGCGGCGGCCGGACAGGGTGTGGTCCTTTACCTGCGCCAACGGGAACATAGTCTGGATCTCGTGAATCAGCTCCGAACCTACGCCTTGATGCAGGAAGAAAATGTCAGCAAACGCGAGGCCAGCCTGGAAACCGGGTATGGACTGGAGCGCGATTACGGTGTGGGAGCGCAGATCCTCCATGATCTCGGCCTCCGTCGGATACAATTGCTGACTAATCATCCCCCAAAAGTTGCAGCTCTCGAAGGTTTCGCGCTGGAGGTAGTCGGTAATGTGGCCCTGGGCCAGCCGGCGCATCTCAAGGATTCACAGGCTGAGCGAAAGCCGTTGCAGGAAAAGTAAGGGCAACTGGTCTGGCCTTCGTTCAATCTTATGTTGCCCGGCTTTCGAGAAGTTTCCATCTCCCATCCTGTAATGCAGTAGGACAGACATTTCACCGGGGTCCCCTGTGGGGCAGCCCCACCGGGGTGGTCGGTTCTGTCCTCTTATTGAACCTGGGGACAGGCAGGAATGCCTGTCCTACTTAGTTACCTTGCCGGCTCTGATGTTATGAGTTTAGATGATCGCGATAACGGCTCCGAAAAAGAGCCATCCTCATCGAAGGATGCGGTGTCACCTGGGCCAGGTGAGCCGCGAGAGGCGGCGAGCGATAAAGAGATTGTCGAGGCACTCCAATCTAAAACCGACGAACCGCTGCCACTTGCTGCCGAACTCATTGCCGAGCGCGACGCCCAAAGCAAACATCCTGTAACGCCCCAGGGCCGTCGCCGTCGCTACCTGAATCAACGCAATCTTGTAATCGCAACCATCTTCGGCGCGGTTGGCATTGTTGCTTTAATCCTCCTCATCTTTCTCGCTTACAAGCTGGGGTACACGGACCGTTACGTGGCCAGCCAAATCAAGGAGACGTTTGCGAAATATGGCATTCGCGCAGAGATCAAGGAGTTTCATGCGGGCTTCCCGCCGCAAACAGTGGAAATGTCGGGCCTCGAACTTTACGACGCACAGACCGGTGAGAAACTGGGGAAAATCGATCGCCTGTCGGCAACTGTTCGCGTAGAAGACCTCTACGCTTTCAACCTGCAAAGAAATATCAATCTGAAAGAGTTGAAGATCGAAGGGCTCGAAGCCTGGGTCACGTTTGACGCACAGGGCAATTCAAACTTTCGCAACATCCGCATTCCGCCGCCGGAGCCGAATAAGAATATTCTGTTTGCCTATTCTACCGCTTTCGTTGAAATCAAAAATGGCGTCATTCACTATGGCGATGCGCGCCATGAACTCTCAGGCGAAGCGCGAAATCTCACAGCTACGGTGCAGCCGGACGACCCGTCCGCGCCTGCGTCGAGTTGGATGAACACAGTTTTTCTCGGGCTATCGAATTCCACTTTTACTTACGACGGCCGCCCAATTAATAACATCGACATCGAAGCCCGCGGTCGTATTAACCAGACGCGCGCCGAAATCCAGTCCCTCGTGATCAAGTCGCCCGTGGCCGAGGCGAAACTCCAGGGAACGATGGACGACTGGCGGGCGCTGCGTTATCAGATGAACATCACCTCATCTGTTGATCTCACGCAGCTTTCTGATCTATTGCAGACCAGCACAACTTTGCGCGGCGCCGGGAATTTTGCCGGCACGGTTTCCGGCGAAGGGGACAATTACAAGATTGACGGCAACATCAAGTCAGACGCACTGGCAGCCGATGGCTTGCGTTTGCAGGGACTCAACGTTACCGCCCGCGGCTCCGGCCAGGGCAAGAGCTACGATCTAAATGGCAGCGCCGTTGCCGCGTTGCTGACCGCCGGGGACTTTCAACTCAACAACGTGCAACTGGTCGGCGGGGTGATGGGCACCGGCTCCGACTTCCGTTGGATTGGTGAGTTGCGCGCGGCCGCGGAGCGAAGCTATGGAACCACCATCACGAACCTAATCCTTCAGGATGCGCGCGCCGAGATGAACGATGGCGTGCTGACGGCGTCGTCGAGTCGATTCACGGCGGGCAATCTCGCCGGTTCTGGGGCCCGAGTTAATGGAATCACAGCGACAGATCTGCGCTTGCGTAGCGAGGGTGATACGGCGACGGCATCTGTTTCCCAGGTGAAGGCGGGAACGATCGCCGGCTCCGGCGCCACAGTTAAAGGTGTTACGGCAAACAAAGTAGAGATTAACAGTCGCGGTGGCGTTACCAGCGTGGTCGTAAAAGACGTGCAGGTTGGCGGCGCGAGCGGCGGGGGCGCCGAAGTCGGCAGCATCAACATCGCGGGCGTGCGTTTGTCGGTTCGGGGCGGTCGAATGGAGGGTTCAACTGCGGACATCAATGCCGGCACAGTAAAGCTTGCGGATGGCCAGGTCGAAAACGTGAAGCTCGCGAAGCCGGTGTTTGTCGTTGAGCCGTCAGGTCGTTATCGAGCGAGCGCCGATTTGAGTCTCGGTGGCGGGGTGCTGGGCCAGATGAATATGGGCCAGGCGAGCGCGAAGGTCGTAGTTACAAACTCCGAGCTACAGGTCAACAACTTCGACGCTGACATTTTCCGTGGCAAAGCAAACGGCAACGCAAGAATAGCGATTGGCCGCGGAGGGTCTTCGCGGATAGCTGCCACTTTCACTGATGTTGATGTTGCCGGACCGTTTACCGCGTTTGCCGGCGCGGCTGTGCCCCTGTCAGGTCGCGCGAACGGAAGCGTTGACCTCGCCTTTCCCGGCACAAATTTCCAGCAGGCAACTGGAACCATCAACACCAGGTTTACCGGGCAGGACATCGGTGTCGACGGACGGGTGCCGCTGTCCGGCGAAGTTGCAGTGCGCGCTGATCGTGGATTGTTCAATATTGACAAGGCCGATTTGCAAACGCCCGCCACCAAACTCAGGGCGACGGGCCAGTTTTCGTTTACCGCCGATTCCAATCTCCAGGTCGATCTGAATTCGTCAGATGCCGCTGAGTTGCAGACTGTCTTGATCTCGTCGGGCCTGTTACCGGATGTGGAAGAGCAGATGCGCAGCTATGGAATTGATCTCGGCGGCCAACTTGCTTTCAACGGCAGCCTGAAAGGAAAACTCACTTCACCTGACATTGATGGTCGCGTTTCCCTTAGCACACTGCTGATAAACGGCAATGACCTGGGCGCCTTGTCGGCGTCGCTACGAATGACCGCAGCAGAAATTCGCATCGACGATGGACGTTTGACTGAAGCCGACGGCGGCGGGATGCAGTTCACGCTCGACGCACCCCGCTCTGGTGAAAATAACACTACGTTTAGCGCGACTCTCGACCGCGTCAATGCCGGTAACCTGCTAGCTGCTTTGCCGCTCAACAAGAACACCCGCGCGCAGTTTGGCGATACCGAGTCCGAGGCTTCCGGACAAATCAGGATTACAGGAATTCCGAACGCAATGAGCGGCAGCGCCGATTTGCGTTTCGGGCCGGGTCGCCTCGCCGGAGAGCCACTCGAAAGCCTGGTCGCACGCGCCACCTTCAGCGGTTCAAAAGTAAGTATTGAAAACGTTGATGCGAAGCTGGCGGCCGGCCATATCGTGGCGAGCGGCGAATACGACATGACTTCGAAGATCTTTGATCTCAAAGGACGTGCCGAGGGCGTGCAGCTGAGCCGGCTGTTTTCCTTAACGGGCCAGCAAGGCGCGTCAGTTTCAGGGACGGCCAACTTCAACGCCCAAATTTCCGGCAACCTCTCGGAGGCGGATTTCTCTGGTTACCAAATCACTTTCGACGGAGAAGGAAACAGCGTTGTGATCAACGGCCGGGAGGCGGGAACCCTGGCGTTGAAAGGCCGCACGGAAAACAAGCAGCTAAATGTGACCCTGACAACCGGTCTCCTGGGAACGCAGCAATCGATTGTGGCGCAGGTTAATCTCGCCAGTGAACGACTGGAATCGAACGTGGAGACGACGCTCACCAATGCCGATCTCACGTCGCTGCTGAAAATGGTTTTGCCTGATACGCCGGTGAAACTTTCGGGCGTAGCGACCGGGACACTGAAGTTTGGCGGCAATCTGCTTGACGAAGATGGCTACTTTTCCGCCGGAGGTTTGTCGGGCGTCGCAAACTTCACGCAGCTCAGCTTCAGAGTTGAAGATGTTCAGCTAAATGCATCGTCGCCGCTCGTGATTCGCTTCTCACCGCGTGAGGTTAGTTTTGATCAGTCGCGGTTTACGGGGCCGGGAACAAATATAGTGCTCGGCGGCACTCTCGCTATCGGCCCGGAGGGCAGGCAGAACATGACTGCCGACGGGCAGTTGAACCTGCGCGTGCTGAATGGTCTATCGCCCGACATGTTCTTGTCCGGCACCGCCGAGGTGGGCGTGCGCGTCACCGGCAGCTACGAGCGGCCCAGACTAAACGGCAGCGCCTCTGTGGCCGGTGGTTCGGTGTCGGCCCTGCTTGGCAATGAACGCTGGACCGTCACCAATTTGAAGGCGCTCGTTCGTTTCACTTCGAATCAGGCGCAGATAGATTCTCTGACGGGCACGATGGGCGGGGGCCGCCTTTCCGCCACCGGCGGCGCCTTGCTGGACGGATTCACAGTGTCGCGTTTCCTCTTCAATGTGCATGGCGACGATGTGACCGTTGCGTTTCCTGAAGACTTCCGCTCGACGGTGGATATCGATCTCGAACTCAAAGGCACTGCCCGGGAACAACTGGTCGGCGGCGTGGTAAACGTGCGGCGGACCGAATACACGGAAGGTATCGAGCTGGCGGATCTGATCAACTTCCGGCGCGAGGAATCGATTGAAGAAGGCGGCGATCTGGAGCTAACGCGCGCCACCTTGTTCAGCAACTTGCGCGTTGAAGGCCGGAACGCGCTGGTGGTCAGAAATAATCTGGCGGATCTCGTGGGCTCAGTATCACTGCAGATCAATGGACCGGTCAAAGCCCCCGTAATTTCAGGAAGAATCACTGCGACCAGCGGCACGCTCAATTTCCGAAATGATCGCTACACGATCACGCGCGCGTTGATGGATCTGCCGCCGCAGCCAAACGCCGATCCGATTATTAACATCCAGGGTGAAGCGCAGATACGTGGGTATCGCGTGACGGTCGGACTGAATGGCCCGCTCTCGCAACCGCAAGCGATCGTAAGTGCGGAACCGTCGTTGCCGCAGGCGGATGTGGTTTCGCTAATCACGACCGGGCAGCTTTCAACCGGCGACACCAGTACTTCAATCCTGTCTCAGTCGGGCCTGGGAACGGCGACCAGCTTGCTAACCGATGCGCTCATCAATGCGCCCGCGCAGCGCGCGACCAGCCGGCTATTCGGGTTGAGCCGGTTTGAGATTAATCCGGTGATCGGTGGCCGTGGTTCAACTCCGGCAGCGCGTTTGACGCTAGGGAAGAGAATCAACAAGGACCTTTCGTTCACCTATTCGACGAATGTAACGTCTGATCCAAATCAGATTCTGGCGGTCGAATATCGAGTGTCCGACCGGCTGTTCTTCATTGCGCAATATGAACAAGTCTCAACGCAACGATTAACGGCGCGCAGCAATAACTTTAGTTTTGAAATTAGGTTCAGAAAACGATTCTAACAATGGGTCTGCAGGTACAGAATAATTGGGAGGAAGCTCAGAGTCAGGAAGGTGGGCTTGGGCACCCCAGCGCGGCTGCCGCGCCGGGGACCCTGCTGGCACCTGCATGGCTTGAAAGCGCTCCAGGCGGCAGGGGTAGACCACCCTTCCCAACCTGCAAGTTTGCCCAGCTCGCGTTCCTGCTGCAAAGGGGTTTCCGAAGAAGCGGAGTTATCGTTTCTTACTTGTCCTTAATATCCATTCTCCTGGTTACCTGCGCCGGCTCATCGGCAGCGGCGTCGACCTTTGAGGAGTATGAAGGGCGGCTAATCAGATCGATTGAGATTACATTTGAAGGCTCTCCTTCTGATCCGTCTGCCCAGGCTGAGTTTCTTTCACTGCTTACCGTGGCTCCGAACACGGAGTTCTCGGCAGTGGGCGTGCGCGAGTCGTTACAGGCGCTGTTTGTTTCAGAACGAGTTGCAAATGCACGGGTCGAAGTTTTCGAAGAGGGAGCAACCAGAACCGGGCCACTGCGCCTGCGATTTGTGATTACCCGGCAGGTGCAAATTGGCGACGTTACCCTCGACCTGACTCCACCTTCCGGCACTCCAATTTCCCAGGATGAGTTGCGCGCCCGGCTAAACCTGACGCCGCCCGGAACGCGACTTTCCAGGCAGGTGGTTCTGCGCAACTCCGACGAACTTCAGATCTACTTAAGAGATCGTGGCTACTTCAATGCGACAGTCGAGGCCACCGAACAAATTGATGCAAGCGGTACGCGGGCGCGGGTTAACTACAAGATCGTTCCCGGCGAACAGTCGCGCGTGAGCGCTTTCAATATCGACATTGCAGGATTTGACGCAAACACAGTTCGTCCCTCGCTGATGTTGCAATCAAACGCCCCATTCACTCGCGAGGCACTGGGTCGCGACACTAACCGCATTCGCGATGTCCTGATCGAGCAGGGAAATCTGTCGCCCATTCTGGACGAGCCCAGAGTGGAACGCGACGCGGAACGGAATCTAATTGCGATTTCGCTGAAAGGCGCGGTTGGTCCCAAAGTTAGTGTCGTCATCAAAGACTATCCGCTTAGCGAAAAGACGGCGCGCGAACTCTTGCCGGTCAAGCGCGAAGGCAACATCGATATTTCTGCGATAGTGGAAGGCTCCCGCCGGCTGCGCAACAGGTTTCAGGAAGATGGCTATTTCTTTGCTGAAGTGACCGAGATCTGCACTGTCACGCCGCCGCCGCCGGAGTTTGGCGAGAATGGCACTAACTCAACTTGTCAAACTTTAAATCCTGAAACGCTAAGTGGACGCAGCGTGGAGATCCGATATGAAATCGATCGCGGTCGCCGGCTCAAGCTAACGGACATTCGCATCACCGGCACGAACAAAATAACTTACGACGACGTGGCCGCCGATCTGCGAACGCAAAAAGCGAGCGCGATTGGCCTGATTCCGTTTCTCGGCTATGGTCGCGGCTATACAAGTCTGACGCTGCTTGAACAGGACCGGCGCACGATTAATTCTTACATGCGTGATATTGGCTACCGCCGCGTTGACACAAGAGTGCTCCAGGGTGTTTCCGTCAATGGTGAGAGCCTGATCATCACTTTCGAGGTAACTGAAGGACCGCTCACTCGCATCGCCGGCGTCGAAGTCCGCGGCAACAAGATTTATACCGACCAGCGGCTGCGCGATCAGTTGAAGACTGTAATCGGCGCGCCCTATTCCCGTTCGCAGGCACGGGCTGACGGCGACCGCGTGCTCGCGCTCTATGCGAGCGAAGGTTACGTCAATGCGCGGATCGACTTTTCTGTCGTCGAGTTGCCGAAGAAAGGTGACGACGAGCAGGTCAAGCTGCTGTACACAATTCCAAACGAAGGCGACAAGGTTTACATCAACCGGATCGTGGTTAATGGCGTAACCGGCAGCCTGAAAACAATGGAGACGAAACGCGAAGCGATTCTGCGTGTGATTCCGCTGGCCGAAGGCGATGTGCTGCGGGCCGATCTCATCGCCGAAAGTGAACGCGAGCTCTACCTCACAGACGCTTACCGGCAGGTGATAATTCGCACCGAAGCAGCCGGCGAAACAGTTTCAGGATTTAAGCGTCGCGACTTGATCATCGATGTGGAAGAAAAGAAACCGCGCGTCATGGACTACGGCGGCGGCTTTTCAACTGATACCGGCGCGTTGGGACTGCTGGAAATCAGCAACGTCAACTTACAAAACAAGCTGCGCCATGGCGCGATGCGTCTGAGAGCTAGTCGCCTGCAGCAACGCCTCAGACTTGAGTATCTGGATCCGCGATACGTTCGCTATGGAAAGCGGCAATTTGCTCCGCTGGGCCTGTCGCTCGAGTATTCCCGCGACTCGACCGTAACGCGCTTCTTCCGCTCTGCAATTGACCGCGGCACGATGGGCATCGTGCAGCGCCTCGATGACGAGGGCAACGCCCTCGATGAGTTTGGCGCGCGGGTCAAGGAGCCAACTATCAATCGGTTCACGGCTACGATCGAAACGCAACGGGTGCTCAATTCAAAAACCAGATCTATTCTCTTCGCCCGTTATAGCTATGAAGATGTCCGTCTCTTTAACCTGCAGAGCTTGTTGGTGCGCCCAATCCTGGAACCTGATCGGGCTGTTCGTCTGTCCCGTTTGGGAATTTCCTACGTGCGCGACACACGGCAACGATGTGAGCGCGGCTTGTTGGGCGCAGTCAGCTCGAGGGATGAATCTGAAACCGGTGCGCCCGGCGAAATCTGCCGGTACAACCAGCTTGACGCTACCCGCGGAAGCTTCTTCAATGTTGATTATGCGGTGGCGCTCAGACAGTTGGGTGGAAACATTTCCTTCAATCGAATGCAGGCGACCTACCGGACTTATTACAAGCTGAACAGATTTAGAGGTACGGTCCTGGCGGGAAATGCGACTCTGGGTTTGGCGAATCTTTTCAACCCGCGCGATCGCAATGGCAACGGGTTGGATGAAATTGATCTGACGCTCCCGATCAGCGAACGGTTTTCTTCCGGCGGCTCAACCACTCTGCGCGGCTTCGATTTCGAGCAGGCTGGCCCACGTCAGGTCATAATTCCTGAAGGTCCTTTCCTGGACCAGGACAAGAATCCGGTGATCCTGAATCCATTCACGGTTCCTGTCGGCGGCAACGCGCTCGCGATAGTAAATCTGGAAGCGCGCGTGCCGGTTTCACAATCGCTGCAGGCAGTTCCTTTCTATGATGGGGGCAACGTCTTTCGGCGAGTCGGTGATTTGTTTGGCAAAGACGCCCCGCCACCTCCGCCCGGCGATGTTCTGGCTGCGATAAACGCGGCGAACCTGCGCGCCGCTTGGACCCATACTGTCGGATTAGGGTTTAGAATTCAGACACCTTTCGGCGGAGCGTTGGCCGTCGATTATGGATACCTGTTGAACCCGCCAGAGTTTCTGATTCCCCAGCGCGGACCCGGCGGGGGCTTCGACGGTACGCCGGCAATTTATCGACTGAAACGAACACAGTTGCATTTCAGATTTACACAGACGTTCTGAAGAACAGTGAACAGTGGCCAGTGGTCAGTGTCTAACCACCGGAGCAGGCGGCAGTCAGCAGGATCAACTGCAGCAAGAGAATATGACGATGTTAATCAAGATATTTACATCTACGAGGAATTGGTCTGGTTCGATCCTGCCGACAGCCGTCCGCCGTCTGCTCCTTCTCTTCCTGCTGGTCACTGGTCACTGGTCACTGGCTACTGCTCAACAAGTGGTCGACAAGATGGTCGCTACCGTAAACGCCGGGTCGCAGTCTGCCTGCGATCTATGTCTGATCACTTATTCAGATTTGCTATGGCAGTTGGCGCTGCAACCTAAGACGTCGCTGGCCAGTCCGACTTCCGACGAACTCAATCGCGCGCTTAACTTGATCGTCGATCAGCGACTCATTCTCGAGGAGGCGGAAAAACTCCCTTCGATCGAACCCACGGTCGACGAAGTGAAGACCGCCCGGAATGAGCTGGTACAAACATTTCCTTCGCAAGCTGAATTTCAATTGCGTTTGCAGCGCGTGGGTTTGACCGCCGAGAAGCTAAATGAAATTCTCGAGCAGCGCGTGAGAATCGAAAAATATCTCGATTTCCGTTTTCGCAATTTCGTCGTGATTACGCAGAAAGAGATCGCCGATTACTACCAGGATGTCTACGTTCCGCGGTATAAAGGCCGGCAAATCGTGCCTACTCTGGAAGAAGCACGCGGCGAAATCGAGAGGACGCTGACAGAAACCAAAATCGAATCGGACATGGATGCTTTTCTGGATAACGCGCGTGAGCGGGCCGAAATCGTCGTGTTGAATCCGGTCTAGATCCGTGACGCTCGCTGCATTGGCCGGGAAAAGAAGTTAGCGCGCATTCTGAACATTCCTTTACATTTCACTCTCCACTTGTCACCCTCACACCGTGACGCTCAAACTTTCAACCGAAAAGTGGCCGCGCATTGGCCTGGCTTTATCCGGCGGCTCAGCGCGAGGCATTGCCCACGTAGGTGTCCTCAAGGCGCTGGCAGAGCATGAGATTCCGGTCAGTTGCGTTGCCGGGACCTCGGCCGGTGCAATTGTCGCCGGCGCTTTCGCATCGGGTATGCCGCTCGCCGAAATCGAAACGATGGGCAGAACATTACGCTGGCGTGACCTCGGGCGTATGACGATGTCGCGTCTTGGGGTGCAGGTTAACGATCGTTTGGAGAGTTACCTGAGGGAGCGCTTCCCGATCACGCGATTTGAAGACCTCGCCATTCCGCTCGCCGTAGTCGCAACGGATTTAAAGTCTGGAGCTGCGGTCGTTATGCGCGATGAGGGCGACATCCCTTTTGCCATCCGGGCGAGCTGCGCCATACCCGGTTGGTACGTTCCGGTAACTGACAGCGAGGGGCGTCAATTGGTGGATGGTGGTCTGGTTGCAGGTCTGCCTACGACGATGGCGCGAGAGTTAGGCGCCGAGCTGGTAATTGCGGTTGACGTAAACGCGGAAGGCGCAACCTTCATCGGGCCGACCCACTCGATAATCAGCGTGCTGCTCCAGTCGATGTTGGTGGTGCAAAAGATGGCAGGTCTTGCTCAACTTGAGCTGGCCGATTGCGTGATCAGCCCGCGCCTTGGACATATTCGTTGGGATGAGATCTCGCGCGGCGAAGAGTTTATGGCGGCGGGTTACGAAGCGGCAATTGAAGCCATGCCGAAGATTCGCGAATCAATTGAATCCCTAATTGACGCCCGGCGGAAATGGTATCAACCCCGGCGAAAGCGCGAATCTACGCCACGCAGCGCCTAAAAGACGCAGCCGTGTTTGCGCCGGTCTATTCTGGGACCGCGGGCGCCCTCACCCGCCATTCAATAACTACAGTTATCACTCTTAACCAGTTTCCGATAGGCCTATCTCGGGAAAGCGGGCGAGCGCCCGCCGTCCAGCAGTCAACTCTAGAATTCCGCGTCGATTAGCACTCTTATAAAGCATTCAGAAAACGGGGAGCACTGAAGGATAGCGGCCGATATCTCGCCAATCCTTTATGCAGGGGTGTGCTAATCCCGCGGTGCTGCTGTTGGGTAAGTTATTTCGTTCATCGCTTGTCTCTTCATGCCCATTGAGGTCACATCCTTACCCGCGCGAACACGTTTTCGAGACCTGCGTAAACTCGGCCGGCGGCTCTTGAGATCACTATTCAAGCCGCTGGCTTACTCATTTAGACATTCCGCGCCCCTAACTAAACGACAACTTCTTTTGCGATCCATTCCAGGCCTGCTTGTGATAGCCGCGATCGCAGGCGGCGATGCCTTGCTGCGTTCCTACAAATACTACTCGCGTATGGTCGACGCTCGGGTGGCTTCCGGGTACCTGACCAGTCGTGCCGGACTCTACGCGACACCGCGGACGATTAGAACGGGTCAAAACATTTCTCCGTCCGGTTTAGCCGAGGCCTTGCGCCGGGCGGGATATGCAGAGTCGGCAGACGCTTCCCCAAATCTAATTTGGAACGGGAGTTTTCGTCTGACGGATGTCGCGATTGAGATTCGACCAGCGCGAAGAAGCAATCGGCCTGGGGTAATTCGGGCGATGTTTTCCGGCCAAACTCCCGGCGAGACGATTTCGGAGCTAACGGGAGATGATCTGCCGCTCGAGTCGTTCACGCTCGAGCCGGAGGTGCTTTCCAATGATTTTTCCTACAAAGCCGGCAAACACGAGACGTTGCGTTATTCCGATCTCCCGCCGGTACTGATTCAGGCAATCCTGGCAATCGAGGATCGCAGGTTCTTCCAACATCCGGGTTTGGATCCGGTCGGCATTGGCCGCGCCATCTTTCGGAATACAAGTGATGAGCGAACGGGCCAGGGCGGTTCAACCATCACCCAACAGTTAGTCAAAAACACTTACCTCACATCCGAGAAAACAGTGCGGCGTAAATACGCCGAAGCTATGCTGGCTTTCGCCCTCGAGCGAAGACTCTCGAAAGAGGACATCTTCGCCCTCTATTGCAATGAAGTTTATCTTGGCCAGCGAGGCGCAGTGGCTGCACGCGGTGTGAAAGAAGCGGCGCAGATCTACTTTGGCAAGGCATTGAAGGATCTTTCGCTCTGGGAAGCGGCGACGCTGGCGGGAATGATCCAGGGGCCGGTGCGCTACTCACCGGCGCAACACCCGGAAGCCGCACAGGACCGCCGAAACCTGGTGCTGGAGGCAATGGCGCGCAGTGGATCGATCGATGCGGAAGAAGCCGCTCAAGCGATGGCCAAACCCATAATTGTCGCGCCCATTTCCGTTTCAAACGACGCGCTCGCTCCTTATTTCGTTGACTTCGTTAATCGAGCGTTGGAATCAAACGCGGAGTCAGGCGAAGTGCCGACGGCTCGGCAGCGTGTTTACACCACTATCGATCTTGATCTGCAACGACTCGCCGAGAGTGCAATTAGAAAACAGCTCGCTCGCCTCGACGTCGTTTACAAAAATGAAAACACCAGGCCGCAAGCTGCGCTCGTCGCCCTTGATCCAAAAACGGGGAACGTGTTGGCGATGGTGGGGGGGCGCGACTATGCAGACTCCCAACTCAATCGCGTGACCGACGCGCGCCGCCAGCCGGGCTCCACATTCAAGCCCTTTGTCTATGCAGCTGCGCTTGAAGACGGGATGTCGCCCGTACAACCGTTTGCCGACTCGCCGCGCGGATTTGTCTACGACCGTCATAAAGTTTACCGCCCGGCAAACTATGGTGGCGGTTATTCCATGCGTGACGTGCCCATGCGAGATGGCCTCGTGCGATCTCTGAATGTCGTCACAGTTGATGTGGCAACGCAGACGGGGTTGGCGCGCGTGGCAAATCTGGCAGCAGAGTTTGGCTTACCAAGACCGGCACGCTATCCGTCTATGGCCCTCGGCACCGAGGAAGTCACACCCCTGCAACTCGCCGCGGCCTACGCAACGTTCGTTAATGGCGGGCGGCGCGTCCAGCCAAAGGCAATTGCGGGAGTAGGCGAACCAAATGCCTCTGATTTGGTGAATGACGAAACAAAGCAGATCATCAGCCCCACGACCGCGTACATGGTCACCAACATGCTTTCGGATGTGATCGATCATGGCACTGGCAGCGCGGCAAGAGATGCGTTTAAGGGAACAGCCATCGCCGGAAAAACCGGGACTTCGCGTGACGGTTGGTTTGTGGGTTATTCGCAAAACCTGGTTTGCGTTGTCTGGATCGGTTTTGATGACAATCGTCAGCTTGGGCTGACTGGAGCTGCCGCAGCCCTGCCGGTGTGGGCAGATTTCATGAGCTCGGCGATAAAAATTCGCCCGGAGCTTGGCGCCGAAAACTTTGAATGTCCGGAGGGAATAAAATTCGTGGAAATAGATGCTGACAATGGTCTGCGCTCAACTCTGACTTGTGATCATCGCGAGCTGATTGCCGTGACTGAACGCCTGATGCCCAATCTTGAGTGTTTCAAACATGGCAATCTGCCGGAAGAGAGGCAACTTGCGCCGGAGAGCGGAGCGGAGGCTGACGACAAGACAGTCCTGGCCCAACACCGCTGGCCGCCACTCAGGCTTGTCCGGCCAGGTGAGACATCTGAGGCCGCTGCCACGCGCGTTGACGTGGACTCCGACGGGCGGCGAACACTGACCACGGCGATGCGGTAGAACGCCGCTCCGTAGGGAGCGGAATGTTTGTAGCGCCGGCTACCGAAATCCACACGGCGCGCTCCGTCAGGAGCGCAATATTTCGCTCCTGACGGAGCGAAGATGATCTAAAGGGAGTTCGTTCTATAAACATCTCGCTCCTGCGGAGCGAAGACAGTCTTTCCGAAAATGAACATCGCCGCAGGTCAAACACCACTACAGCGTTGTCCCGGAACCCTATTTTATCCCGCGTTTTCCAAAACGACCTGCGCGATCGCGTGTTCGCTCGTGTGAGATAACGATAAGTGAGCGACGGTAGCGCCCGAGGACAGAAACAACTCCTGCACCCGGCCATGAAAAGCCAACACCGGGGCACCGCTTTCCAATGAACTAATCTCGACGTCCTGCCAACTGATTCCACCTCGCCAGCCAGTTTGAAATGCTTTCAAGGCCGCTTCTTTTGCAGCGAAGCGTGCGGCATAATGCTGCGCCGCGACCGCCCCGCGGCTTTCGCAATACAAACGTTCCGCCGCAGTGTAAACGCGCTCGACGAAACGCGGGGTGCGCAGGAGCACTTCGCGAATTCGCGCTACTTCGATAATGTCTATGCCAATGGAGATGATCATAAGTGACCAGGAACTCGAGCGTGCCGGCTTTTACTGGCGCGCGACCGGCGGCGTAACTGCTCTGGTTTGCGCGCCACTCGAAAAAGCCGGATTCGTCAATGGATTTTCAACACGCGCCGGCGGCACCAGCCCCATGCCCGAAAACTCGCTCAACCTGGCGGGCTTCAATGAAGATGCAGCGGAAAACATTCTGGAGAATCGTCGCCGCTTTCTCAAGCTTTTTCCGGGCGAGTGGGCCCTGGCAGGTTGCTGGCAGATGCATGGAGTTGACGTGCGCGCGGTCAAAGATCGCGACGATGCTAAACCCGCCGAGGACGGCACGGGTGAAACAGTTTATTGCGATGCGATCGTCAGTGATGCTCCACATGTCCTGGCTGGTGTGAAAACCGCCGACTGCGTGCCTTTGCTGATTGGAGACGAGCGGACTGGTTCATTTGCTGCGGTGCATGCCGGTTGGCGTGGCACGTTTGCCGGAATAGTTTTCTACGCGCTCGAGCGCATGGGCAAGGAATACGGTGCCCGCCCCGAGGATGTAACGGTGGCGATCGGCCCGGCAGCGGCTTCGTGTTGTTATGAGGTTGGCCCTGAAGTAATAACTGGATTCAGAGAACGCTTTGCTGATGCCGAAACGCTCTTTAGTCCGACCCGGGAGCATCACGCCTGTATTGATCTACTGAAGGCCAATCGCGATCAATTGCTTTCGTCCGGAGTTGACAGCAAAAAGATCTACACGGCCCCGCTTTGTACGATGTGCCGCACGGATCTATTTTTCTCTTACCGGCGCGAGAAACAGGCGCTTGGTAAAGTTGGCCGGCTGATGTCAGTGATTGGACGGATGATGGCTGACCGATGACGGATGACCGATGACGGACGATCGTGGTAGACCCAAGCCAGGGACGACTCAAGGATTACCGAAGTCTTCGGTCGTCCGTCAGACTTCACTACTCAACGTTGAGCCACACTTTCTCTTCTTTTGTTTGTGGCGGAAAGCAAACTTCATCGTCGCAGCTTTGGTATCTCACCTTTGCTTTAAGCTCGGCAGAGCCGGTGCGAAAATTTGTCGGGACTGCGACACTGAAACGCATTGTCACCCGGCCTTCATAAACTGCAACCCGGTTTTTGGAAAACTTCAGCTGGCGCAACAGCGCGCGCGGATACGTCACGGGACCGACGCGTAAGCCATTGGGCGCCTCCACCTGAAGTTGCGTAGCAATCAGAAACTTCTCAAGCGGCTTATTGGAGTGGACGTGGTAGCCGCGCGGGATGTTCATCACCACCGTTACCTGTGCCGTGCGGCCACGCGCGATTTTGCCGGGCGCGACGCTTCCGTTAACGGTGATGTTTGGTTGCGCGCTGGCAGTGGCCGAATAGATTCCGCCGCCAAGCATGATGAAGGCCAATAAAACGAAACGCATTGCGGAAGTTTTGGTGATTAATGAATTCATAAAGTTGGTTTAACTTACCTGGGCCAGGATTGAAGTAATGTTTGCTCTGATCGGATTGGTTTCGCGCCGGGCGGCAAGCTGACCGCAGGCGGCAAAGATGTCGCGGCCACGCGGCCGGCGAACGAAACTGCGCACGCCCTTCGATTCCAGGATCGACTGAAACTGCGTCACTCTTTCGGCGGGCGATGGTTGATAGGGCAGCGGCTCAGCCGGATTATGCGGAATCAAATTGACCTTGGCGTGAAGATCGTGACGATTGAGCAGGTTGGCGAGTTGTCGCGCATGCTCGTCCGAATCGTTTACGCCGTCGAGCAGGACGTATTCAAACGTAAATCTCTCACCCGCCTTGAGCGTCGTCTGAAACACATTACAGGCAGCCAGCAGCTCATCGAGCGGCCATTTTTTATTTATCGGCATCAACTCGTTGCGTTGCTTGTCGGTTGGTGCGCCCAACGATATCGCCAGGTGCGGCCGATCCGGAATTTCTGCCAGATCCAGAATCCGCGGCACTACTCCGGCGGTCGAAATTGTTACCCGGTTTGGGACGATAAACAACCCGTGCGGATCAGCTATCACGCGCAGGGCCTTTATCAGTTCGTCAAAATTAAGAAACGGTTCGCCCGCGCCCATTCCCACCAGATTTGTGCCGCGCGGAGGTTGTATGCCAACGCCATAAACGTCATTGAGCGCGATGATTATTTGTTCGGCGATTTCTCCCGCGCTTAGCGATCGTAATAAACCCAGTTGCGCGGTGAGACAGAAAGTGCACTGGAGCGGGCAGCCGGATTGTGACGAAAAACAGATCGTGTCGCGATGTTCTTCGGGAATGAAAACTGTTTCAACCGGGAGACTGTCGTGCGTCTTCATCAGGAATCGTCGGGTCCCGTCTTCAGAAACGTAACGCGATTCAACTGTGAGTGTCGACGCAGTCGCAGTTTCATTTAAACGGTCACGCAAAGCCCTGGGCAGATCGGTCATGTGGTCAAAACTCTGAAGACGCCGATGCTGCAACGCCGCGAAGATCTGTCGCCCGCGGTATGCCGGTTCGCCAATGGTGGCGACAAAATCAATCAGCTCGGCGGCGGAGCATCCTGTGAGATTTAAGCGTTCGCTCATTCGCAATTATCTTAACATCCGGCGCGACCGGCCCGCACTCGGGTCGAAAATGGGCGTTTAGTGTCAGGGAGAGACGGATACGGAAGGTGCAATTTGGTCTGCGTTTTTGCGAAGATCTCTGCGTCCTTGCAGTTAAGGTGGACATAACTGCAAGGACCGCAGAGTCAAACGCAAAGGCGCGCATATTAAGATTAGTGGCTACTCTCGGGACTTTATCAAAGTAAACTTTGCTGATGGCTCCAGTGCCTGGCCTGAAACGCGATCGTTGATTCGAATAAGTAATTCGTAAACACCCGCTTGCAAACCGCGCGTATCTATCAGCCGGGCGAGTCTCAGGCGTTGACCTGAGTCCGCGATTCCTCTCCAGTCTTCTGTTTGACGGGAAACTTCCTTGCCATCCTTCAGCAATGCATATTCGACATCTACGGACGGGCGTAGCGTGGTCTGGTCAATGCCCGCGTGGTAAAGCTCCAGATAGACTCCGACCGCCTGGCCCTGTCGGAAGATTCCAGTCAGATTTGGGATCACCTTGGTCTGCCCGATGACGAAGGGACCGGTGGCCAGTTTGCCGTCCATGTTTTCGAGTTTGCTCGCGAGGATCAGGCTGGAGGTAGACAGTTTATGATCTTCGTAGTTGGGAACCTGAAATCCAAAGTGCCTGAGTCCGGTGGCGCCGGAAACCGTATCTCGAACCAGGACATCTGCACGATAGTGACCGGGTCCCAGAACCACTACTTTTGAGTATGCGGATCGTTTTTCCCTGGCTTCCGTTAGTTCGGCTACCGTCGCGTTTGTAGTGACCGAATCTTCGAAATCGCCGACCCTGCGCTCGGTGACGGTAACAATCTTACCGAAGATATTCAGACGTGCGGTCTGCAATCCGCCGCTGTCCTTGAATGCCAGATCCTTGTTTTCCGTTTGCAAGGTAAAGGCTGTCAGGACGCGGCCATCAGAGAGTTTGAAAAAGTCCGCGCGGATATCGAAGTTGAGCGGATTGTCGTCAATCACCGGACCGCTGGTTGTGCCGCCGGGGGTTCTACGTGTGAACTCCGGAGGTTGTTCGAGGTTTCGCAGCTTCTCAATTATGGCAAACGGCGAATCCTGTTCCCGCCGATAACCGGAATCAGCCGAGTCGGCCGAGGCCAGTCCGTGCGCCATAACATTTTTCTCATTGGCATTGCGCGCAATTCGATACTCACCGCTTCCGGTTGGATCGACAAATTCAATTTCGACACCGCTGCCCACGCCAGGCAGGTAACGATAAAACCATTTTTCAAACGGATAGGCGGAGATGGATCCGCCGCCTTCGTAAGACATTCGCTGGTACAAACCACCGCTCGGACGCGATTCGATATCGTCAGGCTTGCCAAACTTGATGTAGATGCGACCGCGGTCTGTCTTCGAGCCAGGCTTTCCCGAACTGTAATGCTCGTTGGCGTAGGCGATTCGTTCGTAATACTCGTCTCGGTATTCGTTTTCCGCGGTGTCAGGATCAGGATCGCGCAGGTCCCAGAAGTGATGGATGAACTTCTCTCGCTCTTCGTTAGTCTTTAGCTTTAAATATGCCTGGCGCTCGGCCTCGTTGATAATGGGCGCCACATCGTCATTCAACCAACGGTTGTAGGCGTCGCCTCGCTCAGGTTTGATCTTGCGAGGCTTTTCATCCGGTGTTTTGGCTGGCTCGTTTGGTTTGGCCTGTCTGGCTGGCCGAGGTTGGGCGGCTACCGTGGCAGCCAACAGCAGCAAAAGTATGAAGGGTAGAAACCGCAAAGTTAGGTTCTGGGAAAACACAGGCGCAACTCCTTCCGGAAAGTACAAGTGACCGCAAGGGGAGACGCGGATGTTTAGTCTAACTAAAGGAATCGCTGGCTAATTTTCCGACCAGTCTTCCAAATAACGACCTGAGGGTTCGTTACTATTGCACGACGGAAAACTTCGCCGAAGGAATCAGAGACTGACCGGAAACGCGATCTCGAAGTCGAATTACCAGCTCATAATCCCCGGGTAACAAACCACGTGTGTCGATCATCCGAGCCAGCGTCAGACGCTGACCGGAGTCGCTGAGGCCGCGCCAGTCTTCAACCTGTTTGCCGAGCTCCTTACCGTCTTTCGATAGCACATATTCTGCATCGACTGACGGACGAAGCGTGGTTTGATCTATGCCGGCATTGTAGACCTGCATGTAAACACCGATTGGTTGACCTCGCCGGTAGACGCCGGAAACATTTGGAATCACCTTCGTTTGACCAATCACGAATTGGCCCACAGCCGGCTGATCGACGAGACTTTCAAGCCTGGTGGCGAGCACCAGAGTGGAAGTCGAAAGCTTCTGCGGATCGTACCGGGGAACTGTAAAGCCGATGTGCTTGACGCCGGTGGCGCCCGAAGCAACGTCGCGGACGATCACGTCAACCTTGTAGGTTCCGGGAGCAAGCGCCACCGCTTTTTGATAGGCAGACTTGCGGTCTTTGGCCTCGGTCAGCTCCGTTTGCGTGGCAGTGGTGATAACGGGATCTTCAAAGACTCCAGCGCGCCGTCCGGCCACCGAAGTGATCCTGCCGAAGATATTGATGCGTGCCTGCTGCAGTCCACCGCTGTCCTGGAAGACCAGGTCTTTGTTTTCAGTTTGAATTGTCAGTGCGGTGATCACGCGTTCGTCTGACTGGCGGAAGAAGTCAACCCGGATATCGAAGTTGAGCGGATTGTCTTCGATTACGCCGGTGTTTACTGCGGACGCGAGGTCGTTAAACTTGACCTGAGGCGCGCGGCTGAGATCGGCAAGCATTTGCAAACGGGAGAACGGGCTATCCTGTTCGCGTTGGTAATTCCCCACACCGACGCCGCCAAGTCCGGAAATTCTATCGCCCTTGCTGGAAAGACCGAGTTGTTCTGAAAGTGTCAGGCCGGCGCCAGGGATGTGCAGCATGGCATCTTTCTCGTCTGGGTTGCGGGCGATTCTGTATTCGCCGCTGCCTGTCGGATCAACAAACTCAATTTCAATTCCTGAACCCACCCCCGCGAGGTAGCGGTAAAACCAGACCTCGAAAGGATAGGTCGTAGTGTTGCCGCCGCCGTGGTAGGAAGGACGTTCATAACTGCCGCCCATTGGATGGGTTTCGCGTTCATCCGGCTTGCCATACATGATCCAGATGCGGCCGCGATCCGATTTCCAGCCCGGGATACCGGAAGCGAAATGTTCATTGGCGTAGGCGATGCGTTCGTAATATTCCTCTTTGAATTCGTTTTCGTCCGTGTCGGGATCCGGATCGCGCCGGCGCCAGAATTCGCCGATAAACTGTTCGCGCTCGTCATCCGTAGCCAGTTTCTTGAACGCCTTCTTCTCCTCGTCCGAAATAATGTAAGTGACGTCCTTATCCAGCCAATCTTTATACGCCTTCTTAAGTTCCGGCTTAACGTTGCGCGGTTTGTCGACCGGGTCCTGAGTCCGTCGGGGGTCCTGAGCAAATGCGGGAAGGCAGGAGCCAACTATGGCGCCCATAAAAACGATGGCGAAAATTGGCTGACGAACAAAGGCTCTTACATACGACATAACTAAACTCCTGCTAACTTTCATTGGACGCAAAATGGTACGAATCAGGACAAATCAGGCGCTTCAAGTGGACTCGGGATTCTAAGGTCTCGGCAGATCACAGTCAAGATGCCGGAAACGCGCCCTATCGTTGCTTCGATGGCGGGCGGAACGTTGGGCAAAAGCACTCCAGATAAAGCAATTATGGGTTCTCCTCGGCCACCCGCCGCGGACGGTTGAATATCCATGCCACGAATATCGACAGGATGTAAAGCAGGACCATCGGAGTGGCAAACAGCATCATGTTGGGAATGTCGTTTGTAGGCGAAAGTACGGCCGCGGAAATCAGGATAACGATGAGCGCCGTCTTCCAGATTTTGACCATGAAACGGGCAGTAACAAGTCCAATGCGAGCAAGCACGTAGGTTACCGCCGGCATCTGGAAAACGATCCCCATGCCCAGCATGACAATGATAATGAGATCGAAGTAGTCGTTGGCCTTCAGCAGGAGCCGAAAATCCTGTCCCAATCCCAGGAGATACCTGGCGGCCGGCGGAAAGATGATCTTGTAGGCGAACGCCGCGCCCAGCACAAACGAAATCGAAGAGAGCGCGATGAACGGCGTCACATAGCCGCGCTCGTGCGGATATAAGCCCGGTGAGACGAAAGCCCAGATCTGCCACAATAAAAAGGGAATGGACAAGCACAATGCTGCATAGAGCGCCACCTTGAGGTAAAGCGAAAACGGTTCGGTGGCGCTGGTGACTATCAACTTGTCATTGATTCCGGAATACGCTTCCGGTAACGCGGCAAAGTCCAGCGGCAAGCGCACTCCTTTGGGAATAACCGTGTTGCCGGCATACAAAGCCTCATCGGTAAAAAGCCGAAGTTGTCCGTCGGAATCCTTTGTGGCCTTCGCCAGGACTGCAGCGCCTGCCGGAATCAGGCTGGTGCCGATCTTTGTTTCTTCGGAAAAAATGTATCGTCCGGAATCGTTTTCGCGAATTGAGCCGAGGGGCAGAATCGTTTCGTTACCGGTCAGCCCGGTGATTGGCACTTCGCGTCTTTGTGCTTCCGCCAGTGCCTGCTCGACCGGCGCAGCCAGAAAAGCATAAATCGGACGCGAGACGAACCAGCAGAGAAGTCCCGCCACAAATACAAACAAGAGGGAACGTGTCAGGCGGCTCCTCAGTTCATCGAGGTGCTCGAGGAATGACATCTGGCCGCCGAGGTCGCTGTCCTTACCCTTGTCGCTGGTGAGTGCTCGTAGAAACGTTGACATTTAATATGATGTGGGCACAGACGGGCGGTTTATAACCAATCGCGCTTGCGCGGGGGTTCAGGTTGGTCAATCACTGAACTCACGTCAGTGGTGTTCGAATCAGCGACGTCAGCTGATGGAAGATCCGCAGGTTCCATCGGGTCAAGGGCCTGGCGGGGTATGACGCGATCCGCTGGTACAGCTTCGATAGTTGGCGGTTGCAGTTCCCGCGAGCTTTGGCCTTCTTCCCAAATTGAAGATCCTTCGTATGTTGGCGCCGGCGAAGAATTCTGAGTTGCCGACTCTTCCAACGTCACCTCTCGGTCCCAGGTACGTTTGAAATCTTCGGAAGCCCTTCGAAACTCAGCCAGATGTTTGCCCATCTTACGGCTGAGCTGCGGCAGTTTGCGCGGACCGAAAAACACGAGGGCCATCACCAGGATGAAGAGCAGCTCGGTACTGCCCAGCGATTCGAGGATCAAAAGAAACAATTTCGTTGGATACTCCTCAAGGTTAGTAGTGCGGAATAGTTCCGAAGGCGGCGATTGTAACCCGTGACCTGACAAAGCAGAAGGAGCGACCTACCTGACGCTGGCAGCGCAGGCATCTTGCCGGCAGTGAGCGCGCACGCGAATAGCTCTGGGAAGCGGTGGGCCCAGTCACCTGTACTCCGACACACTCGGCACGATTTGTTGTTCACTTGACACTCTTCGCGACACTCGTGGTTAATGCGAGTTGAGGCAGACAGGATGTCTGCGCTCCCGGCTTCAGCAACTTTCTGGATATGGCGGCTTCTATCTACACCGACACAACGGCCCCAGGTTTCCTGCAGCATCTCGCAGAAGTAGCGGAACAAGTGGCGGCCACGACCAAAAAGCTTGAAAAGGCGGCCCTGGTGGGCGCGTTTTTGAAGGAACTCTACGACGCCGACCTGGGGCGCGCGGCCCGCTATTTTGCAGGTCACCAATTCGCCTCGAATGATGCCCGCACTACCAACGTGGGCGGCGCAATCATCAGCGCGGCTTTGATCGAAGCGACCGGATTGAGCAACGAAGACCTCCAACCTATTTACGTTCGTCTGGGTGACGCCGGGGAGGCTGCTCACGAAGCGGTCGTCGCGGCGCAACTGTTTGCGGAGCCATCAATCACGCTCGCCGAAACTGAATCTCTGATCTCCAGCCTGAGCGAAACTCGCGGCAACAAAAACAAGATCGCCATTCTGGTCGCAGTCCTGAAGCGGGCCACCCCGCTCGAAGCGAAGTATTTGATTAAGCTCCTGGCCGGCGATCTGCGCATCGGGTTGCGCGAAAGCCTGGTTGAAGATGCTGTCGCCCGCGCTTTTGGGCAAAGCTTAGCCCGGGTCGCCGAAGTGAACATGCTGCTGGGCGATATCGGTGAAACGGCTGTGCGCGCTCGGTCAAACGATCTTGAAAACGTCGAGATGCGCTTGTTTCATCCGATCAAGTTTATGTTGGCGACGCCCGCGGCAGACCTGGCGGACATAACCCGGACAATGCCTGCCGAATTTTTTGTCGAGGACAAATTTGATGGGATTCGCGCTCAGGTCCACACGAAAGACGGTCGCGTGGCCATCTATTCGCGAACGATGGACGAAATCACGCACCGGTTTCCTGAACTGATCGTTCCGCTCCAACAACTTGCGATAGATGCAGTCATCGATGGGGAAATAGTTCCGGCGCAGGACGACAGGATTTTACCTTTCAGCGATCTGCAAAAGCGTCTGGGACGAAAAACGATCGGCGAGGAACTGCTAAGAGATGTTCCTGTGATCCTGGTGGCTTACGATCTTCTGTATGCCGGCGGGAAAGTGTTGACAGACGAACCCCTCGAGGGCCGCCGGCAATTAATGGAGCAAATCATCCCCCCCTCGGGAACGGTTAGACTTTCGGCGGCCAAACGATTTCGCGATGCAGCGGCGCTTGATGACGAATTCGACGCCGCGCGCGCCCGCGGCAACGAAGGATTGATGATCAAGAGCCCCGCCTCCTTTTACAAACCGGGCAAGCGCGGTCGTGAATGGCTTAAGGTAAAAAAGGCAATTGCCACGCTCGACGTGGTAGTTACCGCGGTGGAAGTTGGTCATGGCAAGCGCAGGAACCTGCTATCAGACTACACCTTTGCAGTGCGGCGATCCGCAGATGACGGTGAGCTGTTGAATATCGGCAAGGCGTATTCCGGTTTGACGGATGTTGAGTTAACGGAGATGACTGAGTGGTTTGCTAACCACACGACTCAGGAATTTGCGCACGGAAGAGTTCGCCTGGTGGAACCGACAATTGTGATTGAAGTAACCTTCGATCGGGTCCAGGAATCGAAGCGACACAAGAGTGGATACGCGTTACGCTTTCCGAGAATTCTCCGGTTGCGCCCTGACAAGAAGCCTGACGAGATTGATACGCTCGAGACGGTGCGCAAGCTGGTTGCAGCGAACACAAACTAGTGGTTGTCCGCAGATTACACAGATTGAACAGTAACGGTTGGGCATCAAGGATTACAGGGGAGCGCGCCCTCGGCTTGAATCTGTGAAATCGGTGTAATCAGTGGATATCCACTTCACCGCGATTTGTGCTCGAACCCCATCTTCAATATCATTCGACCCCCAGACGAAGCGCAACGACTAAAACTTATGAACATTCTAAAAACCCCCTCGATAGTTGCCATCGCCCTCCTGATTGCAGTTACAGCTTCCGCTCAAACACCCGGAAGAAGAGGCGCTGGCCGGCCGCGTCCCAGACCTGCGGCCACCCAACCAGCCACGCCAACTCCACCATCCGCCGCGACCCCAACTCCCGTTGCAGTGCCCAAGCCGCCAGTGCTCCTGGCGATTGTTAATGGTCAGAACCTGACAACGGCAGATATTAACCCCCGCGCGCGCCAGTTGGCTGACACTCTCGACGCAAGAATTGCCCAGACGAGAAACCAAATCCTGGAGATGGAAATAAACACGCTGCTGCTCGCGACCGAGGCCAACCGGCGCAGAGTGGCTCCGCAGCAGTTTTACGATCTCGAGGTGACCAGGAAAATTGGGGAACCTTCTGCGGCTGAGGTCACAAAGTTTATGCAGGACAATCGCGTGGAAGTGGGCCCGGCCGATATCGCTGCCGCTCGGAAGGAAGTCACTGAATTCCTGCGCAGCCAGCGCGAGGCGGCGATCTCAGCGGCGTTGGTAAAACGGCTTCGTGCTTCTACTTCGGTGGTGAAAGGCGCGCAGCCGACCGGTGCGAATGTGCCGGCCTCGACGGTGTTGGCCACTGTGGGAGGACGCGCGATTACCGCCGGCACAATCAATGAACGGCTGAAACCCATCGTTTATGAGCTGCGACTGAGCACCTATCGCCCGCAGCGCGAGGCGCTCGATCAAACGATCGATGATTTGTTGTTGCTTGCAGAAGCCAACCGGCGCGGCGTAGGTCCCGAGGAAATTATCCGCACCGAAATCAGCGACAAGTTGCGTCCTCCCTCCGAAGATGAAGTGGCCAAATTCTTCACGGAAAACAAAGCCAGCTTCAAAGGCGATCTTAACTCCGCTCGCAATCAAATTGCGGCTTACCTGCAGGAGCAAAACCAGTTTCGACTGGAGGCAGGGCTTTCCGCGCGGCTGAGAAAGGGAGCGAACATTCGCATTCTACTCACCGAACCCGCAGCCCCAGCCCAGGCAGTGAGTGCGGACGATGATCCGGCTCGCGGTCCCGCAAACGCAGCGGTGACGATTGTTGAGTTTACCGATTTTCAATGCCCAAGCTGTGCCGCGATGCACCCGGTCCTGGAGGAAGTGTTGAAGTCGTATGGAACGAAGGTGAGATTCGTAGTGCGCGATTTTCCGCTCGCGATGCATGCTCAGGCTCGGAAAGCGGCCGAGGCCGCAAATGCAGCACATGCGCAGGGAAAGTTTTTCGAGTATGCGACCTTGCTTTTCAAGAATCAGAAGGAGCTCGACGTTCCTTCTCTAAAAAAATATGCAACTGAATTGGGATTGGATCGCGTCCGTTTCGATGCCGCTCTGGACAGCGGGAAATTTGCAGCAGAAGTGAGACACGATATCGCGCAGGGTGAGCTTTACGGCGTTGGTGGTACGCCGACGATCTTTATCAATGGCGTGATGTTGACTGAACTAACCAGTGAGGCATTGCGAGCTGCGATTGACCGCGCGCTCGCCGCTGCCGGTCCAAAAGTATCGCAAGCGAACTAGACGGTCCGGTCCAGTCGAAGAGGAGCTGTTCTTCTTTGGTGAACTCTGACTTGGCGATCTTTGCGGTTTTCTGTCTTAACATCTCCCTCTCCCTTTGGGAGGGTGCAGTTCATGGTCTTAACATCTCCCTCTCCCTTTGGGAGAGGGAAGGGGAGAGGGTTTTAGTTCGTCTATACCCTTCCCCTCTTTCCCCTTCCCAAAGGGAAGGGGATGAAGAGACAAACCTTCCCCTCTTAACCGCAAAGTGCGCAAAGGTTTTCGCAAAGCGCGCAAAGCAAACTGCCGCCTAACCAGCCTTCAGCCTGCTTTTTTTCGGTTCAGAATATTACAAGCCTCAACCACGCTGGTTGGATCGATGGCTGTGTTTCCTTCGTCGATGTGACGAATGATCCCCTCTTTATCGATCAGGAACGTGGCGCGATTGCCGAAGCCCTGCTCTTCGTTGAAAATTCCGTAGTCCTTCACCACGGTCCGTTTGAAATCACTCAGGAGTGGAAACGTCACCCCAATCTGTTTGGCAAACTCACGATTAGCGGGAACGCTATCCACGCTCAGCCCGAATACCTGTGTTTCGGTTCCTTCGAATTTGGCGATACCAGCCTGGTACGCCTGCAATTCCCTCGTTCAACCACCGGTGAACGCCAGCACATAAACGGCGAGCACGACATTCCTGGTGCCCTTGAAGTCGCTCAACTTGTAAGTCTTACCGTCCGTCGCGCGGAGGGTAAAGTCTGGCGCCTTATCGCCAACTTTCAGGTGCGTCTTCGGCGCCGGAGGCCTTGGAGCGGGGCTCGTAGTCGGTGATGGCGCGGGCGCTTGCGCAAATGCCGACACGGCAAGAGCTGCCACCAACATAGCCATGAACAACGATCTCCTAATCATTTTAATCTCCTTCATCGTCTCTGTAGGTTGCATTACCCGGTCGCTACCGCTCCCGGTTCTGTATTCTTCGACCTGCACTGAAACTCTATTTCTTGCTAGAAAAAGTCAGAACCAGGAGCGGTAGCGACCGGGTAATCGCGTAAACTCAGAGACCGGGGGATCTCCGACAAACTTATGGCAAAAAGCTACTTTACAAACGTTCGTTGCAGCATAAACGCTAGCGTCCCCGGACGGCAAGGCCTAGTAGAAATGCGATGTGGCACGCGCATCTTACGCGTGATCCACGGGCGGGACGCCCGTGCCACCTAGAGGAACCGCTAAATGCTCTCGCTTAAAACCGAACGCCTGAAAAGATACAAAGACGTTGCCCTCCTGCTGGCAAAGTATGGGCGCAGCGATCTGGTCAAACAGGCCGGCCTCGAAGAAAGTCTCGAGCTGGACGAGCACGCGCTGGCGGAATCACGCCCTGAAGCCGAAGAGCTCGCGGCCGATCTGGAGAAACTTGGTCCCGCATTTATCAAGCTTGGCCAGCTGCTTTCCACCCGCGCCGATCTCCTGCCTGCGCCTTACCTCGAAGCGCTCTCGCGTTTGCAGGATAGTGTCGAGCCGTTTACCTACGATGAAGTGGACAAGATTGTCGCCAGCGAAATTGGCGTCCGAATTTCAAAAGCGTTTGCTGACTTCGATCCCGAACCGCTCGCCGCAGCTTCGCTGGCCCAGGTGCACCTGGCCCACATGCGCGACGGCCGTACTGTAGTGGTCAAAGTGCAACGGCCCGGAATTCGCGAGCAAATCATTGAAGACCTCGAATCGCTCAACGACATCGCCGAGTTTCTCGATACGCATACCGAGATGGGCAAGCGTTATGAATTCGGCAACATGCTGCTCGGGTTTCGCCGCAGTCTCCTGCGGGAGTTGGATTTCAAAGTCGAAGCAAACAATCTGGTAGTCTTTGCCGAAAACCTGCGCGAGTTTGACAAGATAATTATTCCTCAGCCCGTCGACGACTTCACCACTTCGCGCGTGCTCACGATGGACTATGTCCACGGAAAGAAAATTACCGATCTGACGCCGCTGCGTTTGATGGAACTCGACGGCGGCGGCCTGGCCCGCGAACTGTTTCGCGCCTACCTGAAGCAGATGTTGATCGATGGTTTTGTTCACGCCGATCCGCATCCCGGCAATGTGTTCCTGACCGATGACGATCTGATCGCGATCCTGGATCTGGGAATGGTGACACGGCTAATGCCGGGTCTTCAGGACAACCTGCTGCGATTGCTGCTGGCGATCAGTGAAGGGAAAGGCGAGGAAGCGGCCGACATAACTATTCGCATGGGCGAGCCGAAGTCTGGCTTCATGAAGACGGAGTTTGTTAATCGGGTCGCCGAACTGGTGGCCGAGCATTCAGGCTCGAGCGTGGGCCGTCTAAATTCCGGCCAGGTCGTGTTGGAGATAACGAAGATTTCCGCAGATTGCTGGTTCCGGCTGCCGCAGGAGTTCACGATGGTGGCAAAAGCGCTGCTGAATCTCGACCGTGTGGTCTACACACTCGATCCAAACTTCGAACCGACATCGGTGATTCGCCAACGCGCCACCGAAATACTGCAACGCAATTTGTTGAAGACCATCAATCCGGTGAACTTGATCGGCGGAGTGGTGGAATTGAAAGAGTTTGTCGAGAAGCTCCCAGGCCGCATCAACAACATTCTGGACACGGTGGGCAACAATGAGTTGAAGGTGAATGTGGACGCTATCGACGAAAAGCTGCTGGTGGAAGGATTTCAGAAAGTCGCGAACAGAATCACGCTCGGCCTAATCCTCGCCGCGTTGATCGTGGGAGCGGCGATGTTGATGCGGGTGGAGACTTCATTCCGCATCCTCGGGTACCCGGGTTTACCAATGATCTTCTTTGTCATCGCCGCCATTGGAGGCCTGGGGCTCGTCATTAACATCATCCACAGCGACGTGAAGGCGCGGAAGAAACCGAATCAGTAGGCGCTGGCTGATAAAGGCACAACCAAACCTGACCCATTACCGGTACGCAGCGCAGCTGGCCTCGTCGATGCGAAAGATCATAGCGAGGGTAAGCCGATAGCCCATATACACGCTCATCGGGTTGACCTTGGAAGGCTGATCCAGGCTGGTGTGGAGAAACTTCGGCCAGTCTTTGCTCATCCCATGAATCGTCACGGCAGGTATCTTCTTTTCCTTAAAGGGAGTGGAATCTGAATCAGCTCCTTCGATGCTGGCGTGGCCGAACGGCATCTTCATCTCCTTCGCCAGATCCTCGGTAAACTTTGATAGGTTTTTACTCGACATATTGTCTGCCACCTGGGGCGGCGCCAGGCCTAAACTGTCGATATTAATCATCGCGCAGTATTCCGCGGCTTGTTCTTTAGTGATAGCGCTGGTCATAGCGCGTGAGCCAATCAGTCCCTTCTCCTCTTTCCCAAACGCAACGAGCATCAGGGTCTTCTTGAGCGGGATGTTTTTAAACGTCCTGTACAGATGCGACAAGGTGACCACTCCCGTCCAGTTGTCCAATGCTCCGCAGCCATCGGCGACTTTGTCATAGTGGGCCCCAATCACGATTTTTTCGGCAGACGCGCCTTTTATCGTGACGACGATATTCTCCACATTCTTATGCTTATCGGTCGTTATCTCGGAGGACGGTACGCCGGCGCGCTCAAAGAGAGACTTGACCGCTGCCAGCCGTTCCTTGTCTGCACACGGCACGGTGGCAAAGTCTTCTTTTATTTGTTCGAGGGTGGAGATTTTGAAATCAGGGTCTTGGGCCCTTGCCGGCAAAGGCAGTTGCGGAAAGACCAAAGCCAGCAGAATGGCACCCACACGCAGAGCCGGAAGATATCGCATCATGGAGTTTTTCCTTCTAACCGGATAAGACTTTCAGACTTACAAAGACAATTTATTGAACAGTACTGCTGAAACGCACCCAGGGAAGTACGGCGTTACCGGTCGTGCCGATTTTCATTCGAGGTAGTTTTCTGCGACTCAGGACAGAGTCTACATTTATCGGTCAATTTCAGAAAACAGAGTGAGGCAAGAAACCGAATCAGTAGGTAGTGGGTCAGTTTGGAAATCGAAACAGTTTTCCTTTGCGAACTTTGCGTTTCAGCTTGGCGGTCTTTGCGGTTTTGTTTTGTACTAAAGCCTTACCGCAAAGGTCGCTAAGGCTTTCGCAAAGGACGCAAAGCAAACT
>DATMDU010000169.1:0-1786 GCA_035557535.1 Pyrinomonadaceae bacterium | reverse complement strand
GACTTCTTGGGCCGCTTGCCCACCATTCCCCGCTTCGACATTCATAGCACCGCCAACTACAAGGGCTACAACGCACGTTGGGAGGTTAGCAGGCTGTTGAAAAACTCCAAAATAGTTTGAACAGAAAGGAGCGGGTCGGATCGGATCGACATGCGTGGAAAAGTTCAAGCCCAGCCCGACTTCCTGACCGTGATCAACCTCAATGCCGTCGTGCCGGCGGACCATCCCTTGCGCGCCATCAAGCGTCGCGTGGATGCCGTGCTGCAAAAACTCTCCCCGCTCTTCGATGAACTTTACGAAGACACGGGCCGGCCCAGCATCCCGCCCGAGCAACTCTTGAAGGCCCGTGTGCTCACCGCCCTTTACAGCGTGCGCAGCGAGCGGCTCTTTTGCGAACAGCTCGCCTACAATCTCCTCTGGCTGTGGTTTCTGGATCGTGAGTTTCATGAGGGCAGTTTCGATCACAGTCTCTTCGCCAAAAATTATGAGCGCGTGCTCGCGGCCGAGGTGGCGCAGCTTTTCTTTGCCGAAGTTTATCAACTCTCGCGCGAGGAAGGCTGGACGAGCGACACCCACTTCACCGCCGACGGCACGCTCATTGAATCTTGGGCGAGCCTGAAAAGTTTCGTGCGCAAGGACGGCGCCGACGAAAAGAAAATCACCTCCGCCAAAGACGATGACCCGGGCAACCCGAGCGTGAACTTCCGCGGTGAGAAACGCAAAAACGACACGCACCAGAGCACGACCGATCCCCAGAGCGTGCTCTACCGCAAAGGAAACGGGCGAGAAGCACGCCTGTGCTTTGGCGGACATTTACTCATGGAGAACCGGCACGGCCTCTGCGCCGACTTCACGCTGCACAATCCGATCACCGAAGCCGAACCGGTGATGGCCCTGCGCCAAATTGATGCGCACAAAAAACTCTACACCGGCATCACCCCCGCGACGCTCGGTGGAGACAAGAACTACCATCAGAAGGAATTAGTGCGAGGCTGTCGCGCGCGCGGCATCAGCCCGCACGTGGCGTGCAAAGAAAAGTTGCAAGTGAAGGGACTGGATGGCCGCACCACGAGGCGTGCGGGCTATCAGGTGAGCCAGCGCGTGCGCAAACGCGTGGAAGAAATCATCGGCTGGATGAAAACGATTGGTGGCCTGCGGCGCAGCCGCTACCTGGGATTGGAACGCACGCAAGCCTGGGGCTACTTCGTGGCCGGCACCTACAACCTCTTACGGATGGCCAGACTTGAAAGTGTCGCGACCTCCTGAGAGAGGAACGGCTGGGCGATTTGAAATCAAAAAATCCCCGCGAGTTTACTTCAGCACCCGCATGGAAAAACACAACTCACCATCACGAACTGAAAAAAAGGTGGGTTGTTCAACAGCCTGCTAGCGGCGACTCGCCCGGCATGCTCAAGATTAAATTCGCTGTAAGCAATGCGGCACGGTGCGACTGCCAGAGGCCAATAGCATCCTATGGAGTAGCTACGAATTGCATCATCAGATTAACGGTGGTGCCCCTGAAGCTATTTGCGGATGCCCGAATTCGTTGCGGAATTCGTCAACCCAAGTGAAGTACCGTTCGTATTGGTTCGAGACTTCGAAAAACTCTCTGTTTGCTTTCGTCGTAGAGCGATTGACGAGCACTGTGATCGCCGCCGCCCTCTCTTCATTATACCGTCCGGTCAAGGTCGTTCCAGCCCTATAATCCAGTCGAATTCGTTCCACTGCGCTCGTTACGCCTGTGACTTCGGACGGGCATTCCGAGAGTGCGGAGCGGCTTCACTGG
>DATMDU010000168.1:0-7501 GCA_035557535.1 Pyrinomonadaceae bacterium | reverse complement strand
AGTTTGGAAATCGAAACAGTTTTCCTTTGCGAACTTTGCGTTTCAGCTTGGCGGTCTTTGCGGTTTTGTTTTGTACTAAAGCCTTACCGCAAAGGTCGCTAAGGCTTTCGCAAAGGACGCAAAGCAAACTGACCCACTACCAATCAGTAGGCATCGTCCCTATTTCAAACTTCAACGTTGCCAGGGATACTTGAAAGTCAAGGCCGCGCGAAGTTGAGAAACTATTAACTCCGCGCGGCCTCCACTGCTTTTGCTTACCGGTCTGCCTTAACGCTTAAGCCCCAGGTCTTTACTGTAGCTAGGTACGGCAATCTGTTTCTTTGTTTCTTCCTTACCCTTTGATCTTGGGTTACCCGGACATCCATAGGGGATGAACGGATAGTAAAACTCACAGCACTCCTGATTCGGACATTCGCACCGGCAGGCGTATTCATTGAACACCGTATATTCAATGCAATAGGCGTATTGCTCACAGGAGTAAGTATTGGCCTCAAGCCGGCTGGCCGGAGTCCCTGGCAATAAACACAGAGTGATCATCACCAGAGCCAAAAGGATCGTAAGACGTTTCCTGCGCGTTTGTTTACTCATATTTCCTCCAGTGGGTTGAGATGGACAGTTAAGAGATGAGCCTTTGGAGCGCCAAAGACTGAGTCCCCCTAGTTCGCGAGTAAAAGGCCAGGAACGGCGGAACCGGTTAGTTGCCTGAGGCAGCTGCGTGGAACAGCCGTTGGATTATTGCGAAGCAAACTGCGTGAATAGGTGCACGATAGGACAAGGGGTGTAGTTAGTCAATAAAGATTGTCGCTGTGGGGTTAGTGCCTGGCATCAACATCTCGTTCAAGTGCGAAGTGATGCAAGGAAGAAACCGAGGCAGTAATCAATTCGATTTTTGCGACGAGCTGTTACCTTAGCTGGACGGATTCTAGCCGGATACGTCAATCAAGCAACGGCCTGCATAGCCTTCTTTCGTTCTGCATGCTCGTACCCCTCATAAGTCTCGCAGGATCAAACCTCTTAATGCGTCCATACGAGCCAACTGTAAGGGCCATGTCGAACTTCGAAACATATTGCTTCGCCCGGTCTGAGACACAAGTACAGTATCTGCCAGTCTTAGTAGCCTCACCCAGTGCCTCCAGGACCACAAGTGGGGTTGAACTTTGAGTGAATTTTGTCTCTTTGAGGCATGCCGTTCTGATTTCTGTGAACTGACTGTCATAACTACGCCAGCCAGACACAAAACGGTAGATGGCGAAGACAACAATAAAGAAAATAATGGTCCTTACAATGCTTCCGAATATGTCTGAATCTTGAGTCATCGTTTACCCCGTTGCGAACTGACATCTGACATCTGATTGCGGGCTGGCGTCTGCCCAGTGCGGACTAGCGCCTGCGGTTGTCGAACTAGTGCCTGCGGTTGTCGAACCAGCACCCGCGGTCGTCGAACTATGCTTCTCATTTCCCTCTCCCTCTGGGAGAGGGTTGGGGAGAGGGCATGACGTCGCTCAAGCCCTTCCCCTCGTTCCCCTTCCCAAAGGGAAGGGGAGGGATACCAGAAAGAAATCCAACGAAACGTCGGCCGCAGGAGCAGAACAAATCACTGCACTGCTTCATCTCTAGCCGTGTTACTGGGGCGTCGGGTTCCCGAGCTTTTTCGCGTCATCGATTTCGTCGTCCGCATCGCACATGTGGATTATTTTGTCCCATTCGGCAAGCTTGTCCAGAGACTTCGGGTGAACCAAAGGCTAAGGTCCCTGAAATGGCTACGGGAAGGTTATTGGCTGAATCAGGCTAGTTGCGTTGAGGCAGCTGCGTGGGAGCCAGCCGATAACGTTGGTGCAATTGCAGGCGGCACAATATGACGATGTGAATAGAAAGTCAATAACTTTTGCGCAATTCTTGCGTCCACGAAGTCACACGAAATAACCCGAACGGAGAGACTCTTTTCGTGTTTCTTCGTGTGATTTCGTGGATCGTTTCTTCTTACGGCACGATCTTCCACCACCCTCGCCATTTTGCCTGCGCGACGTTTTGTGCCCACGCGGCCGTATAGACCATGCCGTCGTTACCAACGACGAACACGTCGAGTTTGTCATTGTCGCGTGACGTGGCGCTGACCGGCGCGCCTGGAGGACAGTTCTTGCCGTCCTGAATGTTCCACCATCCGCGCCACTTGGCGTCGCCGACATTCTGGTCCCAGGCGGCAGTGTAAATCCGTCCGTCGTTCCCAACTACAAACACGTCGAGCTTGTTTGCGTCTCGTGATACTGCGCTAACAGGTGCGCCCGGAGGACAGTTCTTTCCCTCTTGAATGTTCCACCATCCGCGCCACTTGGCGTCGCCGACGTTCTGGTCCCAGGCGGCGGTGTAAATCCGTCCATCGTTTCCTACAACGAACACATCGAGTTTATTGGAATGGCGGGACACGGCACCGACGGGCGCGCCCGGCGGGCAATTCTTACCGTCCTGAATGTTCCACCATCCGCGCCACTTGGCGTCGTTGACGTTATTGTCCCAGGCGGCGGTGTAAATGCGTCCGTCGTTGCCAACGACAAACACGTCGAGCTTACTGGGATGCCGCGAGACAGCGCTGACGAGTGCGCCCGCCGGGCAGTTCTTACCGTCCTGAATGTTCCACCACCCGCGCCATTTACCTTGCGAGACGTTCTGGTCCCAGGCCGCAGTGTAGATGCGCCCATCGTTGCCGACGACAAAGATGTCGAGTTTGTTCGGATGACGGGACACGGCCCCGACGTGGGATCCAGGCGGCGCCTTCAACCCTTCGATAGGCCACCATCCGCGCCAACCGGAGCTGCTGGTATTCTCGTCCCAGGCTGCGGTGTAGACGGTTCCGTTTCCGCCCACAGCGAAAACGTCCAGCCTCTTGGGTTCGCGAGACACGGCAGAAATGTGGCCATTCGTGTCGGTCAAGCCCCCCTGGATGTGCCACCATCCGCGCCAATTCACATCCAGGAGTCCGTGCTCCCATGCCGCTGCCATGACGCGTCCGTCTCGCCCGATGGCGAACACATCCAGGCATTTGGAATTTCTTGACACCGCTGAAACGGGTGGTCCAAACGGCGGCACCGGACAATTAGCGCTGACGATATTCTCCAGGGGGTAATGGCCGGCGGCATCCTTAGGCGCACCGGCGTGAACTGCGGTGTCGACTCCGTTGAACGTCGCGCGTACGGTGTTTGCGCCCTTGAGCTGGACGTAGTGCAGGTGCGCATTCGCAATTCCGTAGATGGCGATGTTGCCGCCAATCTTGGCGATCTTCTGGCCTCGAATTACTTTGTCGTTCTTCTTTACGGAGAGTGCATCGTCCAGATGGACGTATTGCGATCTCCACTCGCCCTCGTGCTGGATGGTTATGACGCTGCCGTATGGCTCGTCCAAAGAATTCGTATCGAACGCCTCGATCACGGTACCGGCTGCCGAAGCGAAGACATCGTCGTTAGCGCTGACATTCGTATTGCCGCTGAACCGTTGCAGATCGAGACTGTTTTGATCGGGGGCGTGGCCGTCGTAGGTAGAAGCACGCCATGTCTCACCACACTTGAGAGGCAACTGGAATGATGGTTTCATCGTCATGGGGTATCTCCTCTTTGAGTGTCGTAGCGCCCGCGAAAATGCAACTGGTTTCTCACGCATTATCCATGCAAATTTCCTTGCTGTGAAGTTACCTCCGGCATATAATCCACACCCCCCGACCTCGCACTGGTTTCAGATAAATAGTCTGGTTCGGCCACAGCTTGATTGCGCCGCACTGCTCTCTGAAGAAAGGTCACCCCATGTCTCACTTTGCTCACACTTCCAAAAGATTTGTGTTCCCCGCGTGTTTGCTTTTAATTGTTCTCGGACTGGTCTCATTGACTCATGCTTCCGGCAAGCGCAAACCCACGCCAAGAGTTGTAGCACCGTCACGAGTGGTAGCGCCTTCACGAGTTGTAGCATCGTCACGAGTTGTAGCGCCGCCAACCCCCTACGAGTTCGGTCAATGGGAACCAAGTTTTACGTCAGCGTCAGTGGTCAGCCACGCAGCCGTTTTGCCGAATGGCAAGGTACTGCATTGGTCGCCGAACGCCTTCTTTCCGTTTACCGCTCCCACCTGGAGTCGTCTTTGGACTTGCGTTCTCACCGGTGGACTCTGTGACCCGGACGTCGCCAGCGCCAACATCCAAAATGTTTACTACTACGGTTCGGACCTGTTTTGCAGCGGCCATTCGTTTTTGCCGGACGGCCGATTGTTTACCGCCGGCGGGAATGTTTTTGGAGGGATGGTAGACGGTTCGAGGGCGACAGCGATCTTCGATCTTAACCCGTCACCATCGCCGAGTCCTCCTGCAACGAGCGGGCCCAATATGGCGAATTACCGTTGGTATCCGACGACGGTTACCTTAGCCAATGGCGAGACAGCAATTCTGTCGGGTCTCGACTGCGAGTCTTCATCGCCGCCTTGTCCAATCAACAATACTCCGGAGGTGCTAAACCCGGCGGGCACGGCCTTACGCACTCTGTCAACGGCGGCTAATGTGGAGTTGCCGCTGTACCCACGTATGTTCCTGGGGTCAGACGGCAGGCTCTTTTACGCGGGACCAAATTCTCCTTCTCGTTGGTTAAACACCGCCGGCACGGGCTCCTGGGGCACCACGACCAAACCTTACTATTGCCCCAATCCGCCTAACTGCATAACGGATCGCTCCAACGGGTCTTCAGTCATGTATGACGTTGATAAGGTCATGATGGCCGGCGGCGGCCAGCCTCCGACTGAACTTGCGCAAACGATCGATTTGACGAACGAGACTGGATCGTGGACTGAAACCGAATCAATGGCGAATGCGCGGCGGCACCTGGATCTTACTATCCTTGCCGATGGAAAGGTCCTGGCCACAGGTGGAACGAAGGGCGACGGGTTCAACAATCCGTGTCCGAAAAACATAATCTACGAGGCTGAGTTATGGGATCCCGACAGCGGCACAAACGGCGAGTGGTCGCCAATGGCCCTGATGAGCAGACGCAGGGCATACCATTCATTCGCTGTTTTGCTGGTTGATGGCAGAGTTCTTGTTGGTGGTAATACAGGAGCTGCCGAAACGAAGCAATGCCCGCCAAACAATCCTGAATATCAACAGGAGATTTTCACCCCACCGTATCTCTTCAATCCCGATGGCACTCCGGCGACGCGTCCGACTATCAGCTACGCGCCTGACGTCGTGAGTTATAATTCGCAGTTCCTGCTGCTCGCGCCCAATGCGGTCAGTCTCGACAAGGTAACAATGGTGCGGCTCTCGTCAGTGACACATTCCATCAATTTTAATCAGCGCATCAGCAAGCTGACTTTTTCACGCATCGGATATGGGCTACGCGTGAATACACCCGCAAACTCGAATTTGGCTCCGCCGGGACATTACATGTTGTTTGTGATTAACAATGCGGGCGTTCCTTCGGTCGCGAAGGTCATAAAGATTGAGTAAGCATGAATTCCGGGCCGGCAAAAACCATTCTGAGTAAGGTGAACGCCGCTACGTGCTTCGCGGTCGGCGCGAAGCTCGTCCTGGTTTGTACGGGGATTAGTTTCACGCTGGCTGCGCAGACGCAGCAACAGGTTCAGCATCCAGGCAGCCACGCGCACCCGCCGCCTGCCAGCAGCACGAAAGCGGCGCCAGGCAAAGCCCTGTCAAAGCCACGGCCAAAGCTCGTTATTCCCAATGTCAAAGTGCTGGACCAGGATGGCCGCAAGCTAAACTTCTATGCGGACCTGGTCAAAGACAAGGTAGTAGTAATCAATTTTGTGTTTACCAGCTGCAGGACCTTTTGCCCAATGTTGGGGGCCAGGTTCTCAAGGCTGCAAACCCAGCTCGGTGAGCGGTTGGGCAAGGATGTGTTTCTGATTTCCATCTCGACAGACCCTGAAACAGACACGCCGGAAAGACTCAAAGCGTGGGGCGCACAGTTCAAAGCGAAAGCTGGTTGGACGTTGATAACCGGAGAAAAGGATGAGGTAGCCGAACTACTCCAGGTTCTGACCGGCGACGGCCTGAACAAAGAAATTCATAACCCGCTACTGACCATCGTAAACGACGCGAAGAAAACCCACCGCCGGGCATATGGACTTGAGGATCCCGCGCAAGTAATTATCCTGACTGATGAGTTGGCGAAGTAGCGACATCATAGGGCACGGCATGCCGTGCCCCTACATTTTGTCGTTAGAAGGTCAATTACCAGCCACCCGCCTCTAGAGCAGTCTGAAACTTCATTGCTTCATCTGCAATCTTCGCAGCCTTGTCGGTGCCGTTGATGATCCGTCGAGCTGAGGTGAACTGAGCTTCGGTACCCCTGATCCCTGCCGCCAGATGTCGCGCCAGCGTGTGGCGCCCGTTGTTGTCACCGGCGAACCAGCCCTCTTGCATTCCCTTGGCCAGAATCTGCGCGGCAATGTCAGGTTCCAGGGCGCGATCGAGATTGCCATTCAGGCTTCCGCCAAGCCCCAGCTCTCGGTCTGCCTTCTGGTAGTTCTCCTGCCAGGTGAGCTGGACGTAGCCACGGCCGTAGAAGGGATAGTAGCGCAGGTGCGTTCGCCTCCAATTTTCGTTCAGCCAATAAGCTTCGCGAACCGGCTGCATCGTGTAGTTGGTCTCGTGGCCGGCGGTCGCTAACGCGTACGCGGTGAAGGCGACCGGCCAGGCCGCAGCCTTGGCGGCGTTGAGTACCGCCTCCAGGCCACTCACTTGATCCGCCCTGAGCGTGCCACCCATAACTCCGGATTGGCGCACCGAATCGAAGAAGGCTGGCGAGTTGTCGAGTCCCGCCGTGCCGGCGAAGGCGGGCGGCGGATCCGGCGCGGCAGGCACCGCCGGAACAGTTTCCTCCTCAATCCCGAGCCGCTCGAGGAGGGCGTCGATATCATCCACTTCTGCGGGGGTGAAACCCTTGCCCCGCTCAGCGCGGATGGCATCGAAAATAGGCTTGCGCATCGTTTCTCCTTATCTCCAGACTTTGGTAACCAGGGCCAGGAGCACTTAACTGGCTTGGAAGGTATTGGCTGCATCAGACGAGTTGCATTGAGACAGCTGTGGGGTCAGCCAATAGCGTTGGGTGCAATCTGCGCTCGGCACAATATGACGAGGCGAATAGTAAGTCAATAACTTTGCGCAACATCTGCGTCTGCGCGGTGAGGTTTTCGTTACAGGTTCACGTCAGAGACGCTGTGAACGCTGAGCCGGTGCAGGGCTTTGCACAAAAAGTCGTTGATGGTTGCTTTTAGCGCCAACGGCGCGAAATGTAAAAGCCCAGGCCAACGGCCTGGGCAATGACGGCGCATTTTTCCAGCGCTGAAGGCGCGAAATGGCCACCCAAGAATTGCCGCGATTTCCTAAGTAACCATTATTCCGCGCTTTCAGCGCTTAGTATCTTTGCTCTCGATTGACTCCTGGGCCGCTGGCCCAGGCTATTACATTTCGCGCCGTTGGCGCTTGAATGCAGATACTACCTGGACTCGAAT
>DATMDU010000167.1:0-3126 GCA_035557535.1 Pyrinomonadaceae bacterium | reverse complement strand
CAACATGTCGACTTACCCGACGGCACTCATGAGGACGCTCTCCATGCATCAGCCGGCGATGTTTCCGTCCCATTGAAGCAATGGCTGGTGGAGAAGGAGAAGCAATATCTTGCGCAGAAATTGAACGATTTCGGCGGCAATGTAGCGCTGACAGCGAAGAGCTGTCGCATCGGCGTAAGAACGCTCTCCCGTAAGATGAATCAATACAGATTAGACAAAGCTTTTTTCAAGCAAAGAGACTTTGTTAATGCATTGAGTAGACCATACCGAAGAGATCCTCCCTCTCTCAACTGCGAATGACGCCCTGGTTGTCGGATGTCTGATTGTGTTGGAACATCCGAAGTGATCCGCCTCGGCTTTAGGCGGTCGTCGCGCTTATGTGACCAGGAGCGCGGTGCTGAAATTTAGCTGCGCGGTTTCTTCAAATCGCTGCTAATGACTACTCTGAAGTCTGGCTTGTTTAGGCGAGCCATAAGCCGTTCTGTGGCCAGGAGAGAGCAACTATTCCAACAGATAACGAATACTGCGGCCGCAATCAAAAAGTCTAACATAAAGTCATCATGGGCCTATATGGTCGTTACTGTATAAATAGCCGTCAACAATCGGGAGGGAAAAGGCTGAGGGTTAATTTATAGTAGGATACGTATCACCGTAAACATAATCGCCATTAGAGCGAAAAGGAGAATTACTCCGAAGAGCTCTTCGCTCATGCTGTTCACGACCCGGTGAAAGGGGCTTAGTCTAGTGGCTTCCTATTGGCCGAATCGGACCGCGTTTCGCTTACAATGCGAGTGTTTCCAGCGGGGTAATCCCCTATATAATTAAGTGGATCGAAGCTGTAAAATTTCACAGACTTTTTCGAGAAAAAAAGTGATTAGAGCTTGCTTCGAAGAAAATTTCTCTATTTAGCTGCAGCATAGCTTCCGTTTACACTCTCATTGCTACACCTCTGGGAGTCTTCCGTCGCGCTTTCCAGCACTGCCAGCATCAGCCTTCCTCTCGTCACACGAATTCGCTTTTTCGCAGCCTTGGAGAACCTTATCTTCGGTGGGGTCAAGCATGACTAATAATTGGACTGCGCCCCCTTGACTGGAGGAAAGAAGTAAGCATTTGAGGGAGGTGCGATCGGCTTAACCGGCGGGTAGAATTGACCCGTCAGAAGGAGTCGATCGATGGGAAAGCAACGGCGCAAGTTTGAAACTGGATTCAAACAACAGATTGTTGGCGAGGTAGAATCGGGTCTGATGTCGGTCAATGCGGCTAGCCGCAAGTATCAGATCTCAGGGAGCGTAATTGATCGTTGGCGAGACCAAGCCCGTCAGGGAGGTCTTGATGGAGCGCCCTCGGTTCGCGAGAAAGCCTTGGAACGTGAGAACCGAGAGCTCAAGGAAAAACTGGCCGAGTTGTATATTGAGAACCGCCACCTAAAAAAACTCGAGGATTGGCTGCGCCAGCGCAAAAACGTCAGTACCTCCGTGATCACCGCGGAGAGTTTGCCTCGGTTGCCCAAGGGATCGAAATCATGAAGCTGGCATCAAGCAGCTATTACTACCATCCCAAGGCCGACGTTGAGAGGCAGGCCCATAGCGATTCTGAACTGAGAGCTCATATCGAGCGGATCCAGGGAGAGTTTACGGGCTATGGCTATCGGCGTTTGGGCGAGCAGCTGCGCCGTGAGGGAATGGTGGTCAACGACAAAAAGATCCGCCGAGTCCAGAGGAGATACCAGCTGTTTCCCATCCATTGGCAGAACTTTAAGATCGCCACCACCGATTCGAATCATGGCCAGAAAGTCTATCCGAATCTGTTAGCGGAAAAGAAGCTGACGGGAATCAATCAGGCCTGGGTAGCCGACATAACCTACATCCGGATTCTGACGGGGTTTGTCTTTTTGGCAGCTATCCTGGATCGCTATTCACGTAAGGTAATTGGCTGGGCGCTCTCCAGGCGGATTGATGCCGAGTTGTGTTTGGCGGCTCTGAAAATCGCTCTGGAGGCACGCCATCCTCCAGCCGGATGCATTCATCACTCTGATCGCGGGGTGCAGTATGCCTGTCGTGAGTACATGGCCATGCTCGAAGCGGCCAACATGCAGATCAGCATGTCGAGGACCGGCAATCCCTACGACAACACTCACATGGAATCGTTCTTCAAGACGTTAAAGTACGAGGAAGTCCATCTGGCCAACTACGAGACGTTCGACGATGTGACCCAGCGAATTCCCCACTTCATCGAGGAGGTGTATAACAGCAAACGACTGCATTCCGCTCTGGGGTATCTACCTCCGACGGAATACGAGATGGCGATTCAACTAACTGAAACTGCCGATCGCGATTCCCTCAATTCTCGCTAAAATCTCTCCAGTCGGAGGGGCGCAGTCCAAATCCGTTTATGATAGATCTGCCGCGCTTGTTTATTCCCAAGGTAACTGCCGCCGGATTTTGCAGTTAAAGCACTGCAGCCTTTGCGTCATGCTAGGAGCAACGGGAAGCCAATAACCATGAGGCATGAAATAGAAACGCTGAGGAACAGACGGGAACAAAACAGGACATCATTACAAGGTGAACGTGCCGTTCGTACCTCCGTATCAAGAGGATGCGGCAATGCCGCGTTGCGTGTGTCTTGGCGGAAATGCAAATGGAAACATTAAACTCGGCTGGCAGCCTTCGTTTCATTCTTGTCCGTTTATGTTCTGCTGACTGCGGTTTCGTTCAGTCCTGAAGTTTAATGTCTGCTCGTGCGGCGCTTTGCATCGCATTTCACTGAGGATTGCTAGACTTCACCCTGGCTTACTAATTGCTCTCCCATGATGCTTTTTCGAAAGGGAGCTAAATGCGAACGTTTGCTGATACAGAAGTACAGGCCAGACTTATCCGTGAGATGCGCGAACTGTATGAGAAACGGGGAAAGCTTGAGGCGGGTATTCGGGCGGTGGATACAGCCAGAAGTCTGCGGATCGAAAAGGATGCGTTAGTTGACATTGCGGCGTATAGAGCTTTGCTTGCACGTCCACCGGCTATATAACTTACACCGTGCAAGGATAATATTTGGTGATAAACCTTACACAATTCTCGTTGTTTCTAAGCAGCATTGTCCAAAGCGATAGCTGAAATTAAAAGACGACCT
>DATMDU010000165.1:0-1230 GCA_035557535.1 Pyrinomonadaceae bacterium | reverse complement strand
ACTGTTGCAAAAGTTTCGGATGAGGTGTGGATAGGAGTGAAAGGCTAATCAAGCTCGGAGATAGCTGGTTCTCCTCGAAAGCTATTTAGGTAGCGCCTCGTGTATCACTCTCGGGGGTAGAGCACTGTTTCGGCTAGGGGGACATCCCGTCTTACCAAACCGATGCAAACTCCGAATACCGAGAAGTGCAATCACGGGAGGCACACGGCGGGTGCTAACGTCCGTCGTGAAGAGGGAAACAACCCAGACCGCCAGCTAAGGTCCCAAAGTCATAGCTAAGTGGGAAACGATGTGGGAAGTCATAGACAGCCAGGAGGTTGGCTTAGAAGCAGCCATCCTTTAAAGAAAGCGTAACAGCTCACTGGTCAAGTCGGCCCGCGCGGAAGATTTAACGGGGCTCAAGCTATGCACCGAAGCTGCGGATGTGCACTTTCTTCGGATTGTGCACGTGGTAGAGGAGCGTTCTGTACGCCTGCGAAGGTGTGCTGTGAGGCATGCTGGAGGTATCAGAAGCGCGAATGCTGACATGAGTAACGATAATGCGGGTGAAAAACCCGCACGCCGTAAACCCAAGGTTTCCTGCGCTACGTTAATCGGCGCAGGGTTAGTCGGCCCCTAAGGCGAGACCGAGAGGTGTAGTCGATGGGAAGCAGGTCAATATTCCTGCACCGCTTGTTACTGCGATGAGGGGACGGAGGAGGCTAGGCTGGCCGGGCGTTGGTTGTCCCGGTTTAAGCGAGTAGGAAGTGTTCTTAGGTAAATCCGGGAGCACAATTCCGAGACGTGATGACGAGTCCCTTTTAGGGGCGAAGTAGCTGATGCCAAGCTCCCAGGAAAAACCTCTAAGCTTCAGGTAACAAGGACCGTACTGTAAACCGACTCTGGTGGGTGAGGAGAAAATCCTAAGGCGCTTGAGAGAACTCGGATGAAGGAACTCTGCAAAATTGTGCCGTAACTTCGGGAGAAGGCACGCCCTTAACGGTGAAGGACTTCGCGTCTGGAGCTGATGAGGGTCTCAGAAAACTGGTGGCTGCGACTGTTTACTAAAAACACAGCACTCTGCGAACACGTAAGTGGAAGTATAGGGTGTGACGCCTGCCCGGTGCCGGAAGGTTAATTGATGGGGTTAGCCGCAAGGCGAAGCTCTTGATCGAAGCCCCGGTAAACGGCGGCCGTAACTATAACGGTCCTAAGGTAGCGAAATTCCTTGTCGGGTAAGTTCCGACCTGC
>DATMDU010000164.1:0-1571 GCA_035557535.1 Pyrinomonadaceae bacterium | reverse complement strand
GTAACGTGGCCAAGTCGGTTTTCCTAGGCAGCCCTCGACGCATGCGTCCGATGGCGTTTTCAATACCGCCTTTTTGCCATGGTGCATGAGGATCACAGAAGAAGGTGCGCATCCATTGCTGTCCGGACGTTGAGTAGTCGGAGAGCGGCAATTGGTTGATTCGAAATAGATAATTCATGATTTTTCTTGGTCTCGATTTGAACTGCGCCTCATCGATTTGCGATCCTGCGAGGAACTCACTCGTAGGAGGCATTGATGAACTTGGGCAAACTGGTGTTCGCGCAAGTCACGCAGCATTTGCCGCTGACCACGTTTCGCCGTTGCGTGGCGCGCTATGGCGGAGCGCACAAGGTCAAGAGCTTTTCTTGTCTCGACCAATACCTCTCGATGGCGTTCGCTCAACTGACCTATCGAGACAGTTTGCGCGACATCGAAGCCTGCCTGCGCGCACAAGCGGGCAAGCTGTACCACATGGGCATCAAGAGCCGGGTGTCGCGCAGCACTCTGGCCGATGCCAACGAGAATCGCGACTGGCGCATCTACGCCGACTTTGCCCAGTCGCTCATTGCCATCGCGCGTCGTCTTTATGCTGGGGAAGCATTTGGCATCGACCTGAAAGATACGGTTTATGCTCTGGATGCCAGCACCATCGACTTGTGCCTGTCGGTATTTCCTTGGGCTCCGTTTCGCTCGACCAAGGCGGCCATCAAGTTGCACACGCTGTTGGACCTGCGCGGCAACATCCCTTCGTTTCTCCACATCAGCAATGGCAAACTGCACGACGTCAACGTTCTGGATCTGCTGTTGCCCGAACCCGGCGCTTTCTACATCATGGACCGAGGATACATCGACTTCGAACGGCTTTATCGGCTGCACGAGGCGAAAAGCTTCTTTGTGACCCGCGCCAAATCCAACCTCAAAGCCCGGCGTCGTTATTCGCATCCGGTCGATCGAAGCACGGGCTTGATTTGCGATCAGACCATCGTGCTCACCGGCTTTTACTCCCGTCAAGATTTCGACACGCCGCTGCGTCGCGTCCGATTCAAAGACCCCACAACCGGCAAACACTTGGTGTTCCTCACCAACAATTTCACGTTGCCAGCATTCACCATCACCGAGCTTTATCGCTGCCGGTGGCAGGTCGAGTTGTTTTTCAAATGGATCAAGCAGCATCTTCGTATCAAAGTCTTCTTCGGCACCTCCGAGAACGCCGTCAAAACCCAAGTCTGGATTGCAGTCTCGGTTTACGTGCTCGTCGCCATCGTCAAAAAGCGACTCAACCTTTCGGCGAGTTTGTATGAAATGCTACAGATCTTGAGCCTGACCATGTTCGAACGAATTCCATTAGATCACCTACTTAACACAATCATCACCGATGACATTCAGGCTATTTCACCTAATCAACTAAATTTGTTCAATTAACATCCGGACGCTAATGAGACTCTACAAAAAAACTCAGAAGGCAAAGAAGAAAAATTACGATGGGAACATATCGGATAAGCACAGTGTGCTCGCTGTGATCGTGGCCGGTGCGCTGGCCGCGCCTGCCGCGTGGATCACAATGAAGACTA
>DATMDU010000163.1:0-3088 GCA_035557535.1 Pyrinomonadaceae bacterium | reverse complement strand
ATCCACATGCGGTGATTGTGCGGATCAAATAAGAAATCCGACATTCCGCATACCTAGAGCGTGTCGCAAACTAAACATTGAATAATAAAGGGCTTACGGGAAACTGAGAACTCCGGGACGTCAATACATCCTTGCTCTCTTTGCAAAACATATTAAGATCTCAGTTTTCGACCCGCATAAACCCTTAATTTTATTACATACGAATTCTGCGACACGCTCTATCTAGAGCGTGTCGCAGAATTCAATTGGAGGTCATCTAGACCTCCCACCCCTTCTTTTCCCGTCCTCTGCTCCTTTCGTTTCGCTTCCGATCCGAGTCGATAGCCCAATTTCTCATCTGGTCAGCTCCACCAAATCTCGCATGAACTTGTTCAGATTGAACGATAAGATAGACCTCGGACCCGCCATCTCCAGTGTTGACCAAAGACGGGCTTTGGGCTTGTTGAACTGGTACCGACTGCTCTTTAACGTGCCAATGACTCCCTCGGTCTGTCCCCGCTCGGTGCGAATCTGATCCCGGACTCCCTCGGCAACCGACCAGGGCCGCTTGCCTTTGGGTTGAATCCCTACCTCTTTGACACCCGCCCGGGAGAGCTGCTGGCGAGTTAGGGCACAATCGCCACCGCGGTCGTAGACCACCAACTCCGGAGTCGCTTTCTGACCGAAAATGGCGCGGTAGCCCTCGAGCGCCTTCAGCGGCATCTGGCGCTCGTCTGCATTGGCCGCGATTAACGTCCCAAAGAGATAGCCACCGCCCAGACGACTGATCAGATAGGCTAAGCCGAATTCCACCTTCTTGCCGGCTTTGTCGCGCACGATGGCGCGGGCTTGCGGGAGCCCCACATGCACAATCTTGTCCTTGGCCACCACCCCCGTCGTGATCCACTGCACGATCTGTCTCGTCAGCGGCTTGATCACCTCGTGCATCGCCACCAGCTGCTTCCAGGCGCCCTGAATGACACGCTCCGAACTCGACCCCAGCCGCTCGAGAAGCGGCCGGGTTGGCACCATCACCTCGCCTACTTCTCTCAAGATGCGCGTCAACACCTCGCGTTTGGCCCACTTGCCCTTGGTGAACAGGTGGTGTTCCTTGACGGAGCGCAAAATCGTTTGGACCTGATCGAGTGACCCTTCGAGCCCCATCACCCAGCGCTTCTTCAACTGCGTCAAGGCCCGACCACAGCGCTGGGCCAAGCCCCGCAAAATACCCGGTTCGTTGGGATAGCCAATGGGCAACTCCTGTGCCGTCGTGTCCGACGAGAGCACCCCCTCGTCCACAAAGCCAAAGCCGTGGGCCTCCTGGACGATCAGGGTATTGACCTCTTCGATACCGCTCTTGCCCAGAGCCGCATCGGCGCGAGCGATGTTGGAAGGGTCGCGAATCTGGGCTTGGGAATCGTGGTGCCGTCCAATAAGGCGATTTCTACGAAAAGTTTTACCGAGATAACGAAGCGTTGAGGGGTTAAGCTTGAGCTTTCGTTTGCTCTGCCATCCATCTTCGTGAGGTTATCCGATGCTTATGTTCGCTTCGACTCCGTCCGCCTCTGTCTCTCCAACGCCTCAACAGATTGCCGATTTACGCCTGGCTGCCTCGCACATGACCGGTGCCACTCGACGGGCTTTTCAGGCGGAGATGACTTTGAAGTATTGTGACGGCAATGCTCGTCGCGCCGAGGAGGTCTTTGGTTGGGGTCGACAAAACATTGAAGTGGGCCTGGCCGAAACGCGCACGGGCATGGAGTGTCTGAGTTTACATGCCGCTTTCAGTGGCCGCCTGCGTTGGGAGGATCAGTATCCCGCGGCGGCGCAGGCCCTCCGGGACCTCGCCTTGGCTCATTCGCAACAAGACCCGACGTTTCGCACCCCGGTATCCTATACGCGGTTGACGGCCAAAACCGCGATTGAAGGTCTGCGACAAAAGGGCATTGAGGAAGCCATCCTGCCGGCTCCGTCGACGATGGCGGTGATTTTGAATCGCCTGGGCTTTCGCTTGCGACACGTGGTCAAGAGTAAGCCGCTCAAGAAACTTCCCGAGACGGATGCGATCTTTGACAATGTTAAAAAAAAGACGAGGAAGCGGTCTTAGCCAGCACGGTGAAGCGCTGGAGTGTGGATTGTAAAGCGACCGTGAAGATCGGTGACTTGTCCCGTGGGGGTCAGACGCGGGGCGATCATCGTGCCTGGGATCATGATCTGGATTGGCAAGAGAAATACACACCGTGCGGCATTGTAGATGAAGATAATGCTCAACTCGACCTGCTCTTTGGCAGTTCCTACAAAACGAGTGACTTTCTTGTCGATAGCCTGGAAGCCAAGTGGAATCGGTTAGAGGAGCACGAGAAGGCGGGAGTCTCCAAGCTCCAGATCAAAATGGATAATGGTCCCGAGAGTAGTGGAAGGCGGACGCAGTTTCTCTATCGCATGGTGCAGTTTGCTGATGCCATCGGCAAGCCGATCCAGCTGTTGTATTACCCGCCTTATCACAGCAAGTACAATCCGATTGAGCGGTGCTGGGGGATTTTGGAGCTGCACTGGAATGGGACGAAACTGATCGATGCCGAGACGATGCTGGAGTGGGCCAAGAGCATGACCTGGAAAGGTCTGCATCCGGTGGTGGAACTGAGTCGTCAGGTTTACCAAAAGGGCGTGAAGTTGGGCCAGAAGGCGATGAAGGCCGTGGAGGCCCGCTTGGAGCGGCATCCTGAACTCCCGAAATGGGACATTTTGATCCAACCGGCTTCCACAGCCTAAAGAGGTAAAATATTTTCAAGAAATCGCCTAGGTGAATTGCGCGCTAGTGGCGTCGTAGCGCAACTCCCGTTGGTATGCGTGCCGGAATCCCCAACCGAGAGGCCTTGGATGCTGCGTATGCTGGTGTTGGGAGTTGTACCAGCGCCGCCAGACGAATCGTGGAGCAGGCATCGCGAAGTCGATAAAATCGTCCACGTTGGCACCGGTGACGATATCAATCGGTTCACCTGCCTTGCCGCAACCCGGGTTCTGATGGGAACGCTTGGCAGCTCTCTCCGTCGCTTCGCGCCCGGCTTTTCTCGCCACGTTCACCAGTTTGCGCAAGCCGATCCCCAGC
>DATMDU010000162.1:0-1741 GCA_035557535.1 Pyrinomonadaceae bacterium | reverse complement strand
GATTGGGGTCTGCAACTCGACCCCATGAAGTCGGAGTCGCTAGTAATCGCAGATCAGCAACGCTGCGGTGAATACGTTCCCGGGCCTTGTACACACCGCCCGTCAAGTCACGAAAGTTGGTAACACCCGAAGCCGGTGGCCCAACCCCTTGTGGGAGGGAGCCGTCGAAGGTGGGACTGGTGATTGGGACTAAGTCGTAACAAGGTAGCCGTACCGGAAGGTGCGGCTGGATCACCTCCTTTCTAAGGAGCATCTGGCCACGTATGTGGTCCAGGAGGCCTGCCTCGGACGTTCGTTCCGGGGAGGTTGCTCAAGGGTGGAACATCAATTAGTTGGCCTGCGTGGTTGCGTGGGTTGTCAGTACGGCCGGGTTCGTCCCGGTGCGGAACGCGACCTGGGTGGCTGGGTGGGCTTGGCACGTTGTTGGGTCCTGAGGGCTCGGACGCTTTGGTGTCCGGCCTCGGGCCGGTTTCTCGTTTGTTGGGGAGCTGGTCGGGCCCTGGTGGTGGTCGAACCGCTGCTGTCCCTGTGGGGGTGGTGGTAGGCGGTCGTTGCACCGGGGTGCCGCCCGTATGTTGAGAACTGCACAGTGGACGCGAGCATCTTTGTGGCTTAAGTTTTTAAGGGCACACGGTGGATGCCTTGGCACCAGGAACCGAAGAAGGACGTAGGAATCTGCGATAAGCCTCGGGGAGTCGATAACCAGACATTGATCCGAGGATTTCCGAATGGGGAAACCCGGCTGGATTCATCTCCAGTCACCCTCGCCTGAACACATAGGGCGAGTGGAGGGAACGTGGGGAAGTGAAACATCTCAGTACCCACAGGAAGAGAAAGCAACCGCGATTCCGTGAGTAGTGGCGAGCGAAAGCGGATCAGGCCAAACCGATCATGTGTGATAGCTGGTAGGCGTTGCATGGTCGGGGTTGTGGGACCTTCAGGCTGTCTCTACCAGGACAGCGCGGAGTCAGAAATTCGTGTTATAGACGAAGGGCTTGGAAAGGCCCGGCACAGAGGGTGATACCCCCGTAGTCGAAATGGCGCGAACTCCGTTGAAGTGTTCCCAAGTAGTACGGGGCCCGAGAAATCCCGTACGAATCTGGCAGGACCACCTGCTAAGCCTAAATATTCCCTGGTGACCGATAGCGGACAAGTACCGTGAGGGAAAGGTGAAAAGTACCCCGGGAGGGGAGTGAAATAGATCCTGAAACCGTGTGCCTACAATCCGTCGGAGCCGGCGTTGTCCGGTGACGGCGTGCCTTTTGAAGAATGAGCCTGCGAGTTAGTGCTCAGTGGCGAGGTTAACCCGTGTGGGGAAGCCGTAGCGAAAGCGAGTCCGAATAGGGCGATTGAGTCGCTGGGTCTAGACCCGAAGCGGAGTGATCTACCCATGGCCAGGTTGAAGCGCGGGTAAGACCGCGTGGAGGACCGAACCCACTTAGGTTGAAAACTGAGGGGATGAGCTGTGGGTAGGGGTGAAAGGCCAATCAAACTCCGTGATAGCTGGTTCTCCCCGAAATGCATTTAGGTGCAGCGTTGTGTGTTTCTTGCCGGAGGTAGAGCACTGGATAGCTGATGGGCCCGACCAGGTTACTGACGTTAGCCAAACTCCGAATGCCGGTAAGTGAGAGCGCAGCAGTGAGACTGCGGGGGATAAGCTCCGTAGTCGAGAGGGAAACAGCCCAGACCATCAGCTAAGGCCCCTAAGTGGTGACTAAGTGGAAAAGGATGTGGAGTCGCA